>CAYJLW010000082.1:0-18669 GCA_964370965.1 uncultured Acidimicrobiia bacterium
CGGCTCCAGCCACCCCGAGAACCAGGCCCGAGACAGGACTCCGTCCCCCCCGCGGACCCCCCCTCGCCTCCCGCCGTCCGCCCCACAGCGGTTCCGGGACGGCAAAGCCGCCCCTCACGGCTCCAGCCACCCCGAGAACCAGGCCCGAGACAGGACTCCGTCCCCCCCGCGGGCCTCACAGGCCTTCCTCGGTGACGCCCTTGCCCTTGTGCTCGTGAGACTCGACCTGGGCCTCCGCGGCCTCGATGTCTGCCTCGAGCTCGATGAGCTCGGCCTCGGGACGGTCGGCCTGGAAGCCGAGCTCGGGCGGCATCCAGGTGGTCTTGAAGTCGGTCACGGCCTGCACGAGCTGGGCCGCGGTGTCGTCGTCGAGGCCCTTGCCCAGCGCCGTGACGATCTCGGGGTGGCGACCCCGGACGAAGTCGATCCAGGCGGCCTCGAAGTCCCGCACGGACGCGAGTGGCACGTCGTCCATGTGCCCCTCGGTGCCCGCCCAGAGCGAGACGACCTGGTCGATCACGTCGTAGGGGCTGAACTGCTTCTGCTTCATGAGCTCCGTGACGTGGGCGCCCCGGTTGAGCTGGCGCTGCGAGGCGGCGTCGAGGTCGGAGCCGAACTCCGCGAACGCCGCCAGCGCCCGGTACTGGGCGAGGTCCAGGCGGAGGGGCCCGGCGACCTTCTTCATCGACTTGATCTGCGCGTTGCCGCCCACGCGAGACACCGAGATGCCCACGTTGATCGCGGGGCGCTGGCCGGAGTTGAAGAGGTCGGTCTCGAGGAAGATCTGACCGTCGGTGATGGAGATGACGTTCGTGGGGATGTACGCCGAGACGTCACCCGCCTGGGTCTCGATGATCGGCAGCGCCGTGAGCGAGCCGCCCCCGAGCTCGTCGGAGAGCTTCGCGGCGCGCTCCAGGAGACGGGAGTGGAGGTAGAAGACGTCGCCCGGGTACGCCTCGCGCCCGGGGGGCCGGCGGAGCAGGAGCGAGAGCTGGCGGTAGGCGACAGCCTGTTTGGAGAGGTCGTCGTAGACGATGAGGGCGTGCTCGCCGTTGTACATCCAGTGCTGGCCGATGGCGCAGCCCGCGTACGGGGCGATGTACTGGAAGGGCGCCGGCGACGACGCCGGGGCGTTCACGACCACCGTGTACTCGAGGGCGCCGCGCTCCTCGAGCTGGGCGACGACCTCGGCCACTGTGGACGACTTCTGGCCCACGGCGACGTAGATGCACTTCACGCCCGTGTCGCGCTGGTTGATGATGGCGTCGATGCAGACGGCGGTCTTGCCGGTCTGGCGGTCGCCGATGACGAGCTCCCGCTGACCGCGCCCGATGGGGGTCATGGCGTCGATCGCCTTGATGCCGGTCTGGAGCGGCTCCTTCACGGGCTGGCGCTGCACGACGGAGGGCGCCTGTAACTCGAGGAGGCGGTTCTCCGTGGTGGCGATGGGGCCCTTGGCGTCGAGGGGCCGCCCGAGGGGGTCGATGACCCGCCCCATCATGGCGTCGCCCACGGGCACGGAGAGGATGCGTCCTGTGGAGCGCACCGTCATGCCTTCCTCGATCTCGTCGGCCTCCCCGAGGACGACGATGCCGAGCTCGTCCTCTTCGAGGTTGAAGGCGAGACCGGACACGCCGTTGGCGAACTCGAGGATCTCGTTCGCCATCGCGCCGGGCAGGCCGCTCACGCGGGCGATGCCGTCGCCGACCTCGACCACCCGGCCGACCTCTTCGAGGGCGAGCTCGGCGGTGTAGCCGGCCACGTATTTCTTCAGGACGGAGCTGATCTCGTCAGCGCTGATCTTCATCGTCCCAACCGGTGCTTCTGCCATGTGATCTCCTTCGGCTGCGGTGGGTGCGCCCACTGCGGTGTCCCGCACGGGGCTCACGCTCAGGCGTGCAGCAAACCCTCCCGGAAACGGTCGAGGCGCATGGCCACGGTGCCGTCGACGACCTCGTCGCCCACCTTCGCCCAGACGCCGCCGAGGACGTCAGGATCGACGGACGCCTTCAGTGTGACGGTCTTGCCCGTGGCCTTCCCGAGAGCGGCAGCCAACTTGGCCTGCTGGTCGGCGGTGAGGGGAACGGCCGTGCGCACCTCGGCGACCACCTTGTTCGCCTCGGCGGCCACGAGGTCGAGGAGGCGGGCGACGATGCCGCGCAACTGGCGGGCCTTGCCGGAACCGACCACGAAGCTCACGAGCTGAGTGGTCTGCGGATGGGCCTTGCCGGAGAGGAGCTCCTCGACCATGGCCTGGCGCCGCTCGGGCGGGAGACCGGGGTCGGCGAGCCCTTGGGCGAGCTCGGGGTTCGACTCGAGGAGCCGGGAGAAGCGGAAGAGCTCCTCCTCGACGTCCGCGAGGAGACCCTCGGCCCGGGCGACGGCGAAGATCGCCGTGGCGAAACCCTCGATGACCGACTGCTCGCTCAACTGGGCGCCCCCATCGAGTCGAGCTCGGTGACGAATTCGTCGATGAGATCGGACTGGGCGGCAGCGTCGAGCTCCTTGCCGATGATGCGCCCGGCGAGGTCGACGGACTGCTCGGCCATCTGGCGGCGGAGGTCGGCCTTCACCTGGGAGACCATGGCGTCGAGGTCGCGCTTGGCCGCCTCGACGATCTCGGCGGCTTCTCCCTGCGCCTTGGCGTGCAGCTCCTTCTTCATCTCGTCGGCGGTCTTGCGCGCCTCCTCGATGATCTTGCCCGCCTCCTGGCGGGCCTCGGCGAGCTGCTGGCGGTACTCGGCGAGGACCTGCTCGGCCTCGAGCTTGGCTTCCTCGGCGCGTTGCAGGTCGCCCTGGATGGTGTCCGAGCGCTTCTGGAGCGCCTCCTTCATGGCCGGGAAGGCGAACTTGGCGAGCAGGACGAGGAGGACGAAGAACGCGATCGAGCCCCAGATGACCTCCCCCCACTCAGGGAGGATCTTGAAGGGCTTCTCCTCGGACGCCAGGAAGACTGTGGCGAGCACTTGCATGTGGGCTCCTTGTCGATCTCCCGGACGCCTAGCTGATGATGAAGAACAGCACGAAGCCGAAGAGCGCGAGCGCCTCGGTGAACGCGATGCCGAGGAACATGGTCGTGCGGCTCTGGCCGGCCATCTCGGGCTGGCGGGCGGACGATTCGATCGCAGATGCGACGATGAGGCCGATACCGATACCCGGGCCGATGGCGGCGAGGCCGTAGGCGAGACCCTTGCCGATCGGCGCCATCGCGCTGGCCGCCAGCATGACGTCGAGCATTTCTTCTTCTCCCTTACTCCGACTCTGGAACCTTCTCGGTGCCTCAGTGACTCCGTGCCTCTGTGACTGCGACTCTGTAACTGCGACTCTGGGACTGTGGGACTTCTCAGTGGCCGTGGATGCTCTCGCCGATGTAGACCGCCGAGAGCATCGTGAAGATGAACGCCTGGATGAAGGACACGAAGATCTCGAAGCCCGTCATGGCGATGAGCATGAGGAAGCTCGGGATGAACACGAGCGTGCGGGCGCCGGGCATCACGAAGCTCTCGCAGAACACGATGAAGATCACGAGGAGGACGTGGCCGGCGGTCATGTTGGCGAAAACACGCACGGAGAGCGTGAACGGGCGCAGCACCGTGATCTGGAGGAGTTCGATGGGGGTGAGAAGGACGTAGATCGGCTTCGGGACACCGGGCGGGAAGAGGTGCCCGCCGAAGTAGTGCAAGAAGCCCTGGCTGGCGATCCCCTGGATCGTGAAGATGATCCAGACGGTGAGGGCGAGCACGACGGGCACGCCGAGGCGTGAGGTCGCCGGGAGCTGCACGGCGGGGATGACCTCGAAGAGGTTGCAGAAGAGCAGGAACGTGAACATCGTCCCGAGGAACGGGACGTACTTCAGACCGGCCTCGCCCATGATGTCGACGACGATGCTGTTGCGGATGAAGTCGTGGAGCGCCTCGACGAGGTTGCCGATCCCCTTGGGGACGAGGTTCTTCTTGGCGTTCGACGCCCCGATGAGCCATACGGCGCCGGCTACGGCCGCTGCTGCGACGATCACGATGGAGAACTTGTTGAAGTTGAACGGCGTGCCCTTGAACGCGAGCGACGGCCAGTCGAAGAGGCTCTGGATCGGCGGGACGTCCTTGGCGACGAGCATCAGGCCGCATTCCTTTCCGTTCCGGCGTCTGGTCCGGGTTCAGTTCCGGCGTTGCCGGCGGCACGCTCGCCCGCCGACAGCATGAGTGCTTCCACGACGAGCAGACCGAGGTGCGTCGTCACGAGGACGAGGCCGAGGGTGAGAACATCGACGAACGCGAGGCGCTTCAACCCGAGGAAGGCGAGCGTGAGAATACCGAGACGGCCCACGAATCCGAAAAGCGCCGCCGCGTACAGGGCGTTCACGCTCACGCGGGCGGCCCGGTCGTACAGGAACGCCGAGAGCCAGAGGTTCCCGAGGGAGAGGCCGACGCCCACGAGGGCCGAGAGAAGGCCGTCGGTGCCCCGCAACGCCCAGGCCGTGAGCACGATCGCCGGGCAGACGACCGCGGCGATCCGGGTGACGTGGGACATGACGGCGGTCTCGACCCCGCGGGGTCCCACGAGGAAGCTGGCGCCTTTAGGGAGCGGCCTCATGCCGGCATCCTCCTCTCGGCAGCGCGCTTCGCGGCGACGGCGACAGCGAGGTCGTCGGGGACGGGGTCGCCGAAACGGCGGCAACGGATGCCGTGGGGTGCGCCCCGGCGGCGAACGGCGTCGGTGCGCTCCTGCAGGACCGAGGGCACCTCGCGCTGTGTGACGGGCGCCAGGCCGAGGGACTCGCGCCGGGCGGCCTCGTAGCGGTCGTTGAAGACGAGGCGCAGGAACGCTCCCGCGAAGCCCACGACGGAGAGGACGACGAGAAACACGCGGCCGGTACGCAAGGCGCTGTCGGCCAGGGCGCCGAGGCCGGTGAGGACGAGCACCGTGGCGACGAACGCGAAGCCGAGCGCGAAGCCGTTGCCTATGCCCGAGTAGAGCTCCTGGCGGGAGGTTCGTGCCACGTCCTACTACCTGTCCGGACCGCACTGTGGCGCGTGGAGACGCCCAGTCGGCGACTTTGTGAATCCGCGCGCAATCTAGCCGGGGGCCTTCGGGGGAGTCCAGATGGCCGCTCCGTCGGAGAGGGCACTCTCAACCGGAATCGGCACGCACAGCGGCGGGAGCAACGGCTTCGCCGGCCCCGGAGTCGCCCCCCGGGTGGGCGTCCGGCGGCGGCATCACCGGGGCCGGCGCTCCCGCCGGACGCACGTGCCTGCCCGGGCGGGTGCGCACGACGGCGTGCGGGCCGCCCGGGTGGAACACGGCGTAGAGGAACAGGGCGAGGCCCACGAGGGCGAAGGGCACGATGGCGTTGCCCCGGCCCGTGTACGTGGGCACGAGCACGACGCAGGCGAGGAGGAATGTCCACGCGTACACGAGCACGACCGCCCGCCGGGGCCCGTGGCCGAGCTCGATGAGACGGTGGTGGAGGTGCGCCCGGTCCGCGACCGTGAAGGACTGCCGCTTGGCGAGGCGGCGCACGATGCTGAAGACCGTGTCGGCGATGGGCACGCCCAGGATCACGATCGGGATCACGATGGGGGCGAAGAAGAAGAACGTCTGCCCGCTGAACGGGTCGTTCACACGGCCCCCGATGAGCATCGTGGAGGCGCCCAGGAGGAGGCCCAGGAGCATCGCCCCGGCGTCTCCCATGAAGATCTTCGCCGGGTGGAAGTTCCAGCGCAGGAACCCGAGGGACATGCCCACGACGGCGGCGCAGAGGACCGGTCCGAGGGAGTCCGTGTCGAGGAGGCCGAGGTACTGGAGGCGGAAGCCGAACAGGAAGATCGCCCCCGCCGCTATCGCCGCCACGCCGGCGGCGAGGCCGTCCAGACCGTCGATGAGGTTCATGGCGTTGCACATCACGATGAGCCAGATGGCCGTGACGAGCGGGGCGACGTCCGCGGAGAGACCGATGAGGCCGAGGAAGGGGATGCGGAAGTAGATCATCGTGACGCCGAAGAAGCTCAGGAGGCCGGCGGCCAGGACGATCCCGGCGATCTTCGCCGGTGGTGAGATGTCCCGGACGTCGTCGATCGTCATCACGACGTAGACCACCGTGGCAGCGGCCAGGACCCCGAGCACCTGGGTCGTCTGGAAGACGGCCCCGTGCAGGGGCGGAAGGAGGGCGGCGGCCCCGAAGGCGGCGACGAGGCCGCCGTACATGGCGGTGCCCCCCAGGTACGGCGTGGGCTTGTCGTGCATGGTGCGCTCGTTCGGCGCCGCCAGCGCTCCCCAACGCAGCGCGAGGCGCGACACGAGCGGTGTGAGGAGCCACGTGACCACGAGCGCCGCCAGGGCGACCGCGGCGTCGGCGAGCAGCAGCTCACGAAACACGACATGCCCCCTCGCCCCACAGGGCACCACCACCCGTTCTGGGGAGCTGAGGCACGGACGTCCGTGCCTCAGCTCCCCAGAACGGGGAAGGAGCGTGGGTCGGGGCGCCCGTCATGACGCCTAGAGCTGTTGGGGCAGGATCTCCCCCGGCGGGTAGGGCGCATAGCCGGCGCAGAGGTCGTTCACGTCGGCTCTCACGCCCGCCAGAGCCTTCTCGTCCTCCGGGGCCCGCATCGCCCCCACGATGAGGTCGGCCACCCGGACCATCTCCGAGGGACCCATCCCCGCCGTCGTCTCCGCCGCCGTGCCCACGCGGATTCCACTTGTGACGAACGGGGACTCCGGGTCGTCAGGGATCGTGTTCTTGTTCAGGGCGATCCCGGCCCTGTCGCACGCGCCCTGGGCGATCTTGCCGGTGATCCCGAGAGGGCGGAGGTCGGCGAGCAGCAGGTGGTTCTCCGTGCCACCCGAGACGATGCGGAGCCCCGCGGCGGCGAGGGCGTCGGCGAGGGCGACGCTGTTCGCGACCACGTTCGCGGCGTACTCCTTGAACGCGGGCTGCATCGCCTCGTGGAAGCACACCGCCTTCGCGGCTATGGCGTGCTCCAGGGGACCGCCCTGGGATCCCGGGAACACCGCCTTGTCGATCGGCTTCGCCAGATCCTCCCTGCACAGGATGAGCGCCCCGCGGGGGCCGCGCAGGGTCTTGTGGGTGGTAGAGGTGACCACGTCGGCATACGGCACCGGGCTGGGGTGGGCCCCCCCGGCGACGAGGCCCATGATGTGGGCGGCGTCCACCATGAGGAGGGCGCCCACCTCGTCGGCGACGTCCCGGAACGGCGCCCAGTCGATGACCCGGGAGTAGGCCGTGGCCCCGGCGACGATGACCTTCGGCCGTTCCCGCCGGGCGAGATCACGGACCTCGTCGTAGTCGATCGTCTCGGTGTCGGCGCGCACCCCGTAGGCGACGAAGCGGTACAGGATGCCGCTCGCGTTCACGGGCGAACCGTGCGTGAGGTGGCCGCCCTGGTCGAGGCGCATGCCCATCACCGTGTCCCCCGGCTTCAGGAGCGCCAGGTACACGGCCATGTTGGCGTTCGCCCCCGAGTGCGGCTGCACGTTGGCGTGCTCGGCGCCGAAGAGCCGCCTCGCCCGCTCGACGGCGAGGGACTCGGACTCGTCCACGACCTCGTTGCCGCCGTAGTAGCGCTTCCCCGGGTAGCCCTCCGAGTACTTGTTCGTGAGGACGGACCCGCCGGCGGCGAGCACCGCCCGGGACGCGAAGTTCTCGGACGCTATGAGCTGCAGCGTGCTGCGTTGGCGTTCCAGCTCCCGCTCCAAGATCGCGGCGAGCTCGGGATCGACGCCGGCGAGCGACGTGTCGGACATGTACGGGCCCCTCTCGTGGCGAAGGGGGGACCAGTCCCCCCTTCGGAACCCCCCTGCCCGCCAGGCAGACGCCCAGAGCACGTGACGGGCGGCGGAGCCGCCCCTCACGCGTCAGGTCGCCTCCTGCGCCGGCAGCGGAACAGAACCGATCTTCAGGAAACGGACACGCTTCGGGTCGTCTTCCCCGGGCGTCCCGTCATCCGGGGCCAATCGTACCGGCGCGCCACGGGAACGCGGATCTCGTGACCCACCGGGAGTCAGGAGACGTCGAGGTCGAGGGCGGCGCCGAGGACGTCGAGACGGTCCCACGCGCCGACGGCGCCGTCGTCGTCCCGGAAGCGGACCTGGGGCCGGTACCGACCGGCCGCAGCGTAGACGTGGGACACCGAGGCGGTGCCCGCCCCCGCTGGGTCGTCGACCGCGGCGGTCTCGTCCGCTGCGCCGTCGCCGTCGAAGTCCCACTCCGCCGCCACCACCCGGCCCCCGGCGCCGGCATCGGGATCGACCCAGGACGCCTGCAGCGTGAAGGCGGTCGCCGTGGTGCCGTCGGGCGCGCCGGCCCCGCAGATCCCGAGCAGCCGGGCACACGGGGTCCACGACACGAGGGTCGCCCGCGGCGCCTGCACGCGGACCTCCACAGGAGGCCCCCAGCTCCACTGCCCCACCTCCCCGTCGTCGTCGACGAAACGCACCCCCGGCCGGAACGTGCCCTCTGCCTGGTACGCGTGGGTCGCCGTGACGGCGCCCGAACCCGTGGTGTCCGACACCGGCCCGCTGAGGTCGACGGCGCCGTTGCCGTTCAGGTCCCACTCGACGAACTCGACCCGGCCCCCCGCCGCCGCGTCCGGGTCGGTGTAGGACGCCGTGAAGGTGAAGGTCGTTGCCGGTCGCCCGGACGCCGGAGCGCCTCCCCGCATCAGCCCCACCGGCGCTGCCTTGGCCGTGTCGAGGCGGGGGACGGCACCGAGGAAGTCGAAGGCGTCCCATGTCGAGTACTGGCCGGTGTCGTCCAGGACGCGCACCCTGGGCACCACGGAGACCGGCTCGTTGAAGGCGTCGTAGCGGTGCGTGGCCTCACCGGCGGCGGTGGCGGCGTCGGACACGCCGTCGCCGTCGAAGTCCCACTCGTAGCGGTCGAGACCCGAGTCGTCGACGCCCCGGGCCCGGAACGCGAACGTCGTCCGGGGCCGGCCGTCGGCACCGAACGTGCGCATCGGGCTCCAGGCGTCCATCACCACCGCCGGGACGCGGTCAACGGTGTCGAGGCGCACCGCCACCCCCAGGCGGTCGTGGGCGTCCCATGCCGAGACCTTCCCGGCGCTGTCGCGCGCCCGCACCTTGGGAACCACTGAGACGACCGCCCCGTAGCCGTGCGTGGTCGTGGGCGCCGCGGTGGCCTCGTCCGCGGTGCCGTCGCCGTCGAAGTCCCACTCGTAGGACGCCACCGGATCCGGTCCGTCGTCGGTCGCCTCCGCCGAGAACGTGAAGACGGTGGACGGCAGGCCGTCGACGACACGGAAGGCCGTCGCCTCCGGCGCCCACGCCTGCATCCTCACGACGGGTGCGGCGTCCACCGTGCGCAGCGCGGGCGTGCGGCCCGCGACGTCCCAGGCGTCCCATTCCGACGCCTCCCCCGCCGTGTCGACGACCCGCACCCTGGGCACGACCGACACCTCCTCCCCGTATGTGTGGACGGTGTCGGGGCGCCAGGTGGTCCGGTCGGCGCTGCCGTCGCCGTCGAAGTCCCACTCGTACGAGTCGACGGCGTCGTCCCGGGTTCCGCGCAGGCTCGTGGCCCGGAACTCGAAATCCGCCTCCGGCCTCCCCGACGCCAGGCCCAGGAGGCCCCGGTTCGGGCTCCACGCCTGCATGAAAGCCCTCGGCCCCCACTCCTCGAGGACCACGGGCGTCCGTTCCAGGGCGTCGGCGGCGAGGGTGAGTCCGTCCCAGGGGGGCTGGAACGGCGACACGACCAGCGACCCCGAGGTCGCCTGCAGGGGCGCCACGTCCTCCCAGACGGGGAGGCTGTCGCCCTCCATGGTGACCCCGACGCTGTCGGTGCCGTCGGGGAGCCGCAGGAACGTCCACGTGCACCGACGCTCCCCGCGCATCCGCACCCGGACGGCGCCCGAGAGGACCCGGTACGCCCGGCAGGGGCCCTGGGCGGTCGCGGTCGCCTCCCGGGCGTCCATGTCTTCGAGCGTCCCGGTGGGCCCGGAGAAGTCGGCGGCGTCCCACGCCGAGGTGGCGACGGCGTAGCGGTACCCGAACATGTCGTACGTGTACGAGGCCGACCCCCGCGGGAGGCCGTCGGGCCCTTGGGACAGGGACACGGCGAAGGACGCGCCCTGCGTGAGCGGGAGTCCGTCCGTGCGGAGCCGGCCGCTCCCGTGGGCGGACCCCACGACGACGTCGCCGTCGAGGTAGGGGGGCGCCTCCCCGGCGAGCGGGGTCCGCGACCAGAGGGTGAAGCCGGCCAGGCTCGCCCACTCCGGCAGCGCCCGGCGCATCCGGCACACGACGTCGGCGAAGACCGCCCAGCCGTCGTCGCATGCCCGACCGAAGTACCCCTGGGGCAGCTCCTGGAAGACGCCGCCGATGGGTGCGTCGGCACGCTGGAAGGCGCCGAAGATGGCGTTGACCACGTTCAGGACGAGGTCCTGGAACTGGTACGGAGCGGGACCCTGGAAGAAGGCGATGGCCCGGCCCAGGGCGGCGAGGAGGGGAGCCTTGACGAGGTCCATTCCCTGGCCCACCCGGTCGAAGACCGTGTTCACGCTGTTGGCCACGAGGCCGAAGAACTCGTCGACGACGAGGCCGAGCCCCTCCCCGGCGAGGCGCGGGAGCTTCTCCTTGAAGGTCTCGTCCCGGTTCGAGGTGAGCAGGTCGACGAGCTTCGGCCGCAGGTCGGACCAGTCCGGGAAGTCCACCCCGGTGACCTTCTCCGCCACCGTGAGGTACCCGTCGACCGCCGGCAATTCCTCGGGGATCGCCTCGGCGGCCTTGCCCGTCGCCAGGTTCGCCCCCCAGACGTCCACGCGACGGACGAGGTCCTGCAGCAGGACGGCGCCGTTGTCGATCAGGAGCCTCCCGAAGCTCGACAGGGAGTCCAGGGTGCCCACGTTCTCCCCCCACCACGCCACGGGGTCCCCCGCCTCCCAGAACGCGTTCGCGACGTCCCCGGGTGTGGAGTCGGTGGCCCAGGCGATCCCGTCGATCACCGGGATCATGAAGGTCTGGAGGGTCGACACCAGCGCGGAGAAGGCCCCGTCGAGCAGCGACGCCGGGAACGTCCCCCAGAACCCCTCCCAGGCGGACCCGAACAACTCCCGCGCGGAGCCGATCCAGCGCGTCACGTCGTCGATCCCGAACGCCGCCGGGTCGTCCTGGCCGTTGGGTGCGCTCCCGTAGACCAGGTTGGTGAGCGCGGCGACCTTCTCCTGCAGGCCGGTGCCGTGCGGCCAGGACCTGATGTGCTGCTGCACCTGGCGCAGGGAGGACTCCGCCGTGTCCAGCCAGTTGTAGACCGTCCCCTGGAAGAGGGTCTCCACCCCCGAGGAGAGGTTCGGGATCAACCAGTCGTAGAGGGTCTGGAGGTCCGACGGACCCAGGAGCAACCCGAGGGCGACGAGCACCGGGGTGGCGGTGACGGTGTCCAGGAGGGAGTTGTGCAGGCCCCACTGCAGGTTCCCGAACCAGTTCCGCAGCCGGGGGATGCTGACGAAGTTCGCCCACGTGTCCTCTGCGGTGGGCGTGTAGACGTCGGTGAGGCGCAGGACGCAGTCGCCCCCCGTGCCCTGGTAGGCGAGGTCGCCCTCGGTGAGGCAGCCCCGCACGAAGAAGCCCACGCCGAGGAACGCGGCGTACTGCAGGGTCTCGGCGAGGGTGACGCCGACGGCGTTCAGGACGCCGGGCTCGGCGTCCTCGACGGCGGCGAGCGCCCTCGCCCGGGCGGCCTCCCGTTCGGCGTTGCCGGCGGCGGCCACGTTGTCCCGCAGCCGGTACAGGTTCGCCAGCCAGGGGGCCCGGAGGTCGTCCCAGGCCTTCTCGCCGGCATCCTGGAACTCCTCGGGTCCCACGGTGTGGATCCGCACGCCGGCCCCGGGACCGGGGTCGGTGTCGGTCTCGGGTACGTCCCAGAGGACGGTGCCGTCGTCGCCGGTGACCCGGAGGCCGAAGCGCCCGGGGCGGGGGTTCTCGGAGAACCGCCACTCGCAGGTGCCGTGGCGCCGGTCGAGCACGCGGGGCAGGGCGACGGGCACCGCCCTCGGCATGGACCAGACGTCGCAGGGCCCGTGGAGCACTGCGGACCCGCCGCTCGCCGATTCCGGCAGGGAGAACAGCGTGTCGGGAGCGCCGGACCACTCCTGCGTGGTGACCCGCCACACACGGGTCTCGGTGGCGACCTCGTAGGTAGCGGCGCCGTACGGGGCCGAGTTCGCCCCCTCAAGACGCAGGACGGCGCCGAAGCGGCCCCTGCGGGCGGCCTGTGTGGTCTCGGTCGCAACCGTGCCCTCCGCCCGCACGTAGGCCCGGTCGACCTGTGCGGGGGGGGCCTTCACCACGACACGGACCTGTGTCGTGCCGGCGTGCGGGGGGTCGGCCCCGTCGACGACTGTGAGCGTGGCGGTGTGGGTCCCCGGCCGGTACTCGTGGAAGGCGGAGGATGCCTGCTCTCCGAGCTCGAGGCGCGTCCGTGTCTCGACCGCGCCGTCGCCGAAGTCGAACGTGTAGCCGGAGATCGTCCTGTCGGTCCCACAGGACTCCGAGGCGTCGAAGGTCACCGAGAGGGCGTCAGCGTTCTCGGCGGACAGGAACGCCTCAGGGGCCCGCTCGCTCGCCCCGGGCACCCCGATGTCGCGCACGAACAGGTCGCTGTCGTAGTTCTCGTCGCCGGGGACGACGTCGGGGCCGTTCGAGTCGAATGCCACGTACCGCCCGTCGCCGGAGACGGCGGGCCAGGTGGAGTCCTCCCCGTTCCCGAAGATGTCGCTCGAAGGGTCTGCGGCGTCACAGGCGGTGCGGCCCACCCGCCGGGTCACGGGCGGGCTCACGCTCCAGTCGCGCACGAACGCGTCCCCCGTGCCGGTGACCCCGTCGTCCCCGACGAGGTTCGTGGCCCAGGAGTGGAAGGCGACCCTGTTGCCCAGGTAGTCGGGAGACGGGTAGCTGAGGCCCGTGGCAAAGCCTCCGTTGGAGGGCAGGGACCCGTCGGGGGTGGCACTCACCTGCCGCGGGGCGCCCCCGGAGGTGGGGACCTCCCGCACGTCGACCATCGCGAGGAACCGCCGGACCCGGTCCTCCGAGTGGTTGTAGGCGACCCACTGCCCGTCGCCGCTGATCCCCGGCTCCGCGGCGACCGGCTGGTCGTTCCAGTCGACGCCCGCCACGTCCTCCAGCGCGGGCACGAGGCGTCGTGTCGCCCCGGACGACCTCACGTAGACGGCGTCGGGGTGGGGTGCCTCCAGGGTGTCGAGGAGGTTCTCGGCCCAGGACGTGAAGACGACCGTAGAGCCGTCGTCGCTGACCGTGGGCTCGAAGGAGGTCCCCTCGTCGCAGGTGCTGAGGTCGTCGAACTGCGCCGGGCTCACCAGCGTGGGCGACACGAGCTGACCACCGGAGGAGATCGCGTACGTGTAGACGTCCCTGGCCCCGCCGGAGCCCTCCCCCCAACAGCTCACGACGCCTCCGCCCTGGTAGGGGTCGCGGCGATAGAGGTCGACGTCGTCGTCGGTGCCCAGGGGGCGGTCGTACGTGTCGAAGACCACCTTCTCGCCGTCGGGCGTGACGCGGGCCCACCCCCCGGTCTCGGCGATCACCTTGGTGGTCGTCCTGTAGGGCTCGTCGAGGATCTCGTTCCCGTCGGTGTCGCGGTCGCGGAGGTACAGCCCCCCGTCGCTGCCGGGGACGAGGTTCGCCGCCGACGACGTGAACGTCACGAAGCGCCCGTCGTCGCTCACCGAAGGCGACGAGCTCTCCCCGCCGGCTTCGCCGCCGTCGGCCGCCACGCTCACGCGCACCGTACGCCCCTCCTTGCGGTCCCGGACGAAGACGTCCTTGACCCCGTTGGCGTCGCCGGGCACGAGGTTTTGAGCATCGGACTCGAAGACCACGTAGCGCCCGTCCCGGCTCAGGTCCGGGGTCCCGGCGGAGCTGCCGTACCAGCCGTCGCTCGCGGCCTCCCCGCCGCCGGTGACGCTCATCCGCCGGGTGTCCGGGCCTCCGTGGCCGCCCTCG
This sequence comes from uncultured Acidimicrobiia bacterium, assembly GCA_964370965.1. Classification (GTDB taxonomy): domain Bacteria; phylum Actinomycetota; class Acidimicrobiia; order UBA2766; family UBA2766; genus CAYJLW01. The sequence continues at coordinate 13,999 of CAYJLW010000082.1, forward strand.
GGGAAGCCGCGCACGTACACGTCGGCCACCGAGTTCGAGTCGACGGCCACGGCGGAGGACGCCTGGGCGAGATTGGAGGCCAGGCTCACGAAACCCACCTGGTGGCCGTCACCGCTCACGGCGGGCGCCCCGCTGCCGTTGTTCGCCTGGGCGCCCCCCGGTGTCACGCTCACCCGCTCCGTCGCTCCCGCACGGCTCCGGAACACGTCGGTCTTGGCGTTCGTGTCGCCCGCCACGATGTTCGACGCCGCCGACTGGAACACGACGGTGGAACCGTCGGCGAACCGGGGCCACAGGCTGTCGCCGTTGCCGTTCGTGAGACGCTGGGTGGTGCCGGCCCCGAGGTCCCTGACGAAGACGTCCGCCCGGCCGTTCGTGTCACCCGCCACGAGATTGTCCGAGCCCGACTGGAAGGCCACCCGGGCGCCGTCCGCGCTGATCGCGGGGCCGGTGCTGAAGTCGTAGCCTTCGCCGCCGTCGGTCGCCACACTGGCCCGCTGGGTGGTTCCGGCTTGGCGGTCGCGGACGAAGACGTCCCACGTGTCGTTCGTGTCGTCGGCCACGAGGTTCCCGGCCGTCGACGTAAAGGCCACGAAGCGGCCGTCCGCGCTCACCGACGCGTACTGGCTGTGGCCCTCGGACAGGCCCCCGTCGCTCGCCACGCTCACCCGCTCCGCAGTTCCGGTGGAGCGGTCGAAGACGTACACGTCGTCGAGGGGGGACGGGCGCAGGATGCCCGCGGCGATGTTCGAGGCGTCGGAGTGGAAGGCCACGAAGCGGCCGTCCGCGCTCAGGGACGGATACCCGCTCTCGCCGTCAGCGGGCTCGCCCTCCGCCCCCCGACTCACGCGTTCGGTGCGCACGGCGCCCGCCTCGTCGAGCTCGTCGAACACGCCGTCGGCGTCGGCGTCGCGGTCCCGCACGAAGACGCCCCCGCCCCCGTTGTCCGCCACCAGGTTCGAGGTGTAGGACTGGAACGCCACGAAGCGGCCGTCGGGGGTGATCGCCGGGGCCGAGCTGGCGCCGTCTCCGGCGCCCCCCGCGAGGGAGCTGCTGATCCGGACGAGAGCCGTGGTGCCGGGCTCGTCGAAGGCGCTGTTTCCGTTGGCGTCGCGGTCGCGCACGAAGACGTCGGCGGTGCCGTTGGTGTCGCCGGGAAGAAGGGCGGCCTCGGAGCTGAACGCGACGAAGCGGCCGCCGTGACTCAGGGCAGGCGCGCCCACGCTGCGCTGCGGGAGCTCGGTGTCGGTGGAGAGGCCCGCCCTGGTGGTGAGTCCGGGACCGTCAGGCTCGCCGGCCCCGGCTCCCGACGTGGGCACCAGGGCGGCGAGCACGGCCACCGCCACGCCGGCAGTTGTCGCCCTTCGCCTCGTGTTCCCGGCGGCGGAGAAAGCGCCCAAGTCAACCTCCCGAGCCGCCCGACTCGGCGGCGACGACAGTATCGCCCACCGGCTCGGGACTGTCCCGTCCTCCCCCGGGAAAGGCCGGAACTTGCATGGACACGTCCCGCTCGTGGCCTTGGACGCTCGCCGTGGCACACTGGCCCTGTCATCTGAGCTGGTCCGGGAGGGAGAGCCGTGCGGGTCCACCTCGCCCTGCACGAATTCGTCGACGTCACGCGACAACGGGTCGGCATCTCGCGCAAGGAGCTCGCCGCCCGGATGGGTTGGCCACCGGGAACCCTGGACTCCTACCTGTTCCGGCTCCGCCACGGACGGACACCCACCCGGACCGAGCTCGACGCCCTCGCCGTCGGGCTCGCGGACCCGCGCTCGCCCTTCACGGCGGAGATGGTCCTGCGCCCCCACCTCTATGCCGCCGCCGGGATCACACCGACGCCCGAGGAGATCGCCGAGTTCGCCGCCCGTCACTTCCCGCACGCCTCCCAGGACCCGAACCCCTGCCTGCTCATGGACACGCGGGGCTTCGTGAGATGGGTGAGCCCGACCCTCGCCCGCCTGGTGGGGCGGATGGGCGGGCCGTCCCCGGAGGAGGTGACAGTGCGTGCCCACGCCTGGGTCCTGGGCGCCTCCGGGGCCGGTCGCGTCGAGCCCCTCGCCGTGGACAAGATCCTCGCCCGGGTCCCTGACCTCTTCGCCCTGCGGACCGGCCCGGTCTCCGCCCTCACCGACCTCACCCTGGAGCCGGTGCACATGATGGAGCTCTCGGTCGACCCCGGTTCGATAGCCCCCTTGCTGGCCGTTTCCGGTGAGGAGACGTCGGAGCCCGTTCTCGACGAGCTCGCGTGGGAACTGCGCTACATGGAGGGGCTCTGGCCGCGATTCCGGGCATCGACTTGGTACGGGCCGATCGACCGCCGCCTCTGCGCCTTTCCTGCCTACCGCGAGGCGCTCCGCCGCTCGGGCACGGCCCCCCAGGACATGCGCCCCGACTTGCCCTCGCGCATGGACGCCACCGGCCTCATACAGACTGCGCTGGGGACGATCCTCTACTGCGACACCGCCCCGCTTCTGGATCCCCGCTTCGTCATGAGCCGCCTCATCCCGGCCTCGGAGGGGATCTGGCGGGTCTGGCAGACGCTCGCGTAGCCCCTCACCCGCGGCAGACGAGCACGCGGTCACGTCCGGCGAGGTCGGGGCGGACGTCGACGCCGGGCCAACCCGCCTGCGTCGCGACCGCCCCGGCCGCCTCACCCTGGGTGGCGCCGATCTCGCACACGAAGGCCCTCGCTCTGGAGCGGGACTCCCTGGCGAGGAGGGCGACGTCGGCGAGCCCGTCCCCGCCCGCCGGCACGAGGGCACTGCGGGGGTCGTGGTCGCGCACCTCGGGCTCCAAGGACTCCCACTCGTCGGCGTCGACGTACGGCGGGTTGGAGACGACGAGGTCGAAGTCGCCCGGAGCCGACAGGTACCACCCCTGGTGGAGGACGACACCGGGTGCGAGGCGGGCGAGGTTCCGTTGCGCCCAGACGAGCGCCGGTTGCGCCCGCTCGGTGGCGTGCACCTCGGCGCCCGGCAGGGCGCGGGCAAGGGCGGCGGCGAGGACTCCCGTGCCGGTCCCGCAGTCGAGGACCCGGAGTCCCGCCCCTGGCGCACCGGGATCCCTCCCGGGGTCGCCGACCCGCTCGTCCCTGCGCCCTTCCGGGGAGTCCCTGGCGGCCACGTCCCGCGCCACCTCGATCGCCACGGTCGCGGCGACCTCGGTCTCGGGCCGGGGAACGAGCACACCGGGCCCCACCGCCACTGCGAAGTCGAGGAACGCCGCCTCGCCCTCGATCCACTGCAGGGGCTCACGCGCCACGCGCCGGGCAACGAGGTCGTCGAGCCCAGGGACGCCCCGGTCGTCGCCGAGGGCCACGGCCCCGGCCCGGTCGCACCCGGCGGCGACCATGACGAGGCGGAGGGCGTCGACGTCGGGGGACGCCACCCCCGCCTCCCGCAGGCGTCGCTCGGCGTCGCGCAGGTTCACCCCCCCGGCCGCGCCGGCGGCTTCCCGGAAGTCACCACGACGCGCATCCTCCGGTCGCGCCACACCCCGAAGGCGACGAGAGCGGGCAATGCTGCATCGCTACGCGGGCCCAGCCCCCTCGCCCACCTGCTCGCCCGCGGCGGCCAGCGCCGCGGCGCGGTCCTGGGCGGCGAGCTCGTCGACGAACCGGTCGAGCCTGCCGTCGAGCACCGAAGGGAGGTCGTGCACCGACACGCCGATGCGGTGGTCGGTGACCCGGTTCTGGGGGAAGTTGTAGGTGCGGATCTTCTCCGAGCGTTCGCCCGTGCCCACCTGTGAACGGCGGTCGGCGGAGATCTCGGCGGCCTGGCGTTCCTGCTCCACGCGGAGGAGGCGGGAGCGCAGGATCCGCATCGCCTTCTCCTTGTTCTGGAGCTGGCTCTTCTCGTCCTGGCAGGACACGACGAGCCCGGTGGGCTTGTGCGTGATGCGGACGGCGGAGTCGGTGGTGTTCACGGACTGGCCGCCGGGACCGCTGGAGCGGAAGACGTCCACGTCGAGGTCGTTCGGGTCCACGGCGACGTCGACCTCCTCGGCCTCGGGGAGTACGGCCACCGTGGCCGTCGACGTGTGGATGCGCCCCGACGACTCCGTCTCGGGAACGCGCTGCACCCGGTGGGTGCCGCCCTCGAACTTGAGGCGGGAGTAGGCGCCCCCGCCCCGCACTTCCAGGACGAGCTCCTTGAAGCCGCCCACCCCTATCGGAGAGCTGGAGAGGACGTCGGTCTTCCAGCGGCGGTCCTCCGCGTAGCGCGTGTACATGCGGGCGAGATCAGCGGCGAAGAGAGCGGCCTCGTCGCCGCCGGCGGCAGCGCGGATCTCCAGGATGACGTTGCGGTCGTCGTTCGGGTCCCGGGGCGCGAGGAGGTCGCGCAGCTCGGCGGCGAGTCGCTCGGCGTCCGCGCGGGCGGACTCCCCCTCGGAGGCGTAGAACTCCCGCTCCTCCTCTGACGTGGCCCCGGCGGCGAGCTCGGCGGCGTCCCCCGCCGCCTCCTCGGCCGCCTCGTAGGCGTCGAGCACGCGCAGGACTGCAGTGAGCTCCGCGTGGCGCCTGCCGAGCGAGGCGAACGCCTGCGGGTCGCCGTGTACGGCGGGCGAGGCAAGCTGCGCCTCGACTTCGGCGGCGGCCCGGCGCATGTCGGCGAGGGCGTCGGGCAATTCGGCCATCTCCCGACCGTAGCACTGTTACATTGCTCCGCAGCT
>CAYJLW010000083.1:0-18614 GCA_964370965.1 uncultured Acidimicrobiia bacterium
CCGTTCGGGACCGGGACCGGGACCCTCAGCAGGGCGGAGCGCACCGTCGATCATGGCCCCATTCTGACCCCCACCTACGACAGAAACGGGGCTGCGGCGACAGGGAACCCGCCTATTTCCCGCCGCGCATGCGCCAACCGGTGCTGCGTCGCCCTCCCAGGCCCAGATCCGCTCCGAAGGTGCGCCGTCTCTCCTGCGACCCGCCCCACGCTCCAGCCGATACAGCGGCTTTCGAAGCGGAGATCGAGCGAGACCTCACAAGCTTCAGGGGCGGGCACTGCCAAATCGAGTGTCCCGACGAGGTGAAGTCACGCACATTCGACTCCACGCATGCAGGGTCACCGGCGACTCGGAAGAAATCGCCCGGCCGGGGCCGAGCTCTCCTCGGGGATGTGCCGGCCGAGTTCGAACATCGGTCTGGGCCGCGAGGTGAACGGGCCGCGGATCACATCGGCCGGCCCGCCCGCCGCCTACATTCCGTCTAGGACCTACGGGCCCATCGGGCGCCGGTGGGAGGTGCCGGTCGTAGGGTCGGGGGAGCGGATGTCGGAACCGGAGCGCCAGTTGACGCAGCAGAGCCAAACGGGCGCAGCGCGGCACGAGCTGAGTGCCCGGCAGCGGGAGAAGCTGAACTTCATCTGGTCGGTGAAGGAGGCCCTGCGCGACCACTACAAGCGCCACCAGTACCAGGACGTGATCCTGCCGTTCTGCGTGCTTCGCCGCCTGGACTGCGTCCTGGAGTCCACGAAGGACAAGGTCGTGGCCAAGGCCACCGAGCTGGGTTCCGACACGTGGGACGCCGCCACCGACGTGCTCGCTCACGCCGCCGGCCAGCCGTTCTGGAACGCCTCGATGTTCACGTTCTCCAGCCTGCTGGCGGACCAGCACAACATCCGCCGCAACGTCCACGCCTACGTTCGTGGCTTCTCGCCGAACGCCCGTGACGCCCTGGTGCGGTTCGGTCTGCCGACCCAGATCGACAAGATGGCCGAGGCCGAGATCCTCTACATGGTCGTCAAGCAGTTCGCCGAGATCGACCTGCATCCCGACGTCGTGTCGAACTTGGAGATGGGCTACATCTACGAGGAGCTCATCCGGGTCACGGCCGATCTGTCCAACGAGGAGGCCGGCGAGCACTTCACGCCCCGTGAGGTGATCGAGCTGATGGTGAACGTGCTGTTCGCTGACGACGACCGCCTGCAGGTCCCGTCGAAGATCTTCACCGTGTACGACCCGGCGTGTGGCACCGGCGGGATGCTCACCGTCGCCGAGGACCACCTCCGCCGGATCAACCCGACGGCCCGGCTGCACCTGTTCGGTCAGGAGCTGCAGCCGGAGTCGTACGCCGTGTGCCGCACCGACATGCTCCTCAAGGGACAGGACGCATCGAGGATCGTGTTCGGCGACTCGTTCACCCAGGACGGCCACGCCGGCCAACGGTTCGACTACATGCTTGCCAATCCGCCCTTCGGCAAGGACTGGAAGACGATCGAGAAGGCGATCAAGGCTGAGCACACCGACCACGGCTTTGACGGCCGGTTCGGTGCCGGGCTCCCAGCGACGTCCGACGGTCAGATCCTGTTCCTCCAGCAGATGATCTCGAAGATGCGCCCCGTGGAGGACGGCGGTAGTCGCATCGCCGTGGTGTTCAACGGGTCGCCGCTGTTCTCGGGCGATGCCGGTTCGGGCATGAGTGAGATCCGCCGCTGGATCATCGAGAACGACTGGCTCGACGCCATCATCGGGCTGCCCGACCAGCTCTTCTACAACACCGGCATCAGCACCTACGTGTGGGTGGTCACCAACCGGAAGCGCCCGGGACGGCAAGGCAGGGTGCAGCTCATCGATGCCCGGGAGCTCTTCACCAAGATGCGCAAGAGTCTCGGCAACAAGCGCAACGAGCTCACCCCCGCCCACATCGCCGAGATCACCGCCCTCTACGAGGACTTCACCGGGGGCGACCGGTCCAAGATCCTCCCGAACAGCGCCTTCGGCTACCGCAAGGTGACCGTCGAACGGCCCCTACGCGTCCGTTACGAGCTCACCGGAGAAGCTCTCGACGGGCTCGCCAAGGTGAAGGCGGTCGAGAAGCTCGGCGACGATGCTGCGACGCTGATCGATGGACTGCGTGACCTGGTCGGCCGGCGTTTCGATGCCTCGGCCGACCTCGAGGCCGAGCTCGCTCCGGTGTGGGAGAAGGTCGGCAAGGTCGCCGCCCCCGTGCGCAAGGCGGTGCTCGCGGCGGCCATCGTGCGGGATCCCGATGCTGCGGTCGTCGAGACAAAGAAGGGGCCCGAGTCCGACCCGGAACTGCGCGACACCGAGAACATCCCTCTCGATGAGGACATCGACGAGTTCATCGCGCGTGAGGTCCTGCCCTACGCACCCGACGCCTGGGTCGACGAGTCCAAGACCAAGGTCGGGTACGAGATCCCGTTCACCCGCCACTTCTACAAGTACGTCCCGCCGAGACCGCTCGCCGAGATCGACGCCGACATCAAGGCTAGCCAGCAGCGCATCCTCGCTCTTCTCGCCGAGGTGACGGAGTGACTCGGCTTCGTGATCTCTGCTGCGTGAACCCGGGGGTCCCTGGGTGGGATCGAATCCCGGATGATGAGGCGGTTCCCTTTCTGCCGATGGAAAGGGTCTGGACGGACCGCCTGGACCTCTCGGAGCTTCGACCCAAGGAGGAGGTGGCGTCGGGCTACACCCGATTCGCCGAGGGCGATCTCCTGCTTCCGAAGATCACGCCGACGTTCGAGGCGGGACGGGCGTCGATCGCGACGGGCCTTGCTCATGGCGTCGGCACCGGCACCACGGAGCTGCACGTTCTCCGCCCGAACGGCAGCGTGCACCCTCGGTGGCTCTTGCACTTCCTCAATCACAGGACGTTCCTGCGTCGCGGCCATTCCGACATGTACGGCGTTGCAGGGCAGAAGCGGATCTCGGAGGAGTTCGTCAAGAGCTATCCCGTCGCCCTGCCTTCGATGGAGGAACAGCAGCGGATCGCTGACTACCTCGACGCAGAGACTGCCCGGATCGACGAGTTGATCGCGGAACAGCGGGGTCTCATCGAGCTGTTGCGGGAGAGACGGCGAGCCGCCGTCTTCGACGCCGTGACGGGCCGCTCGGAGCCTGGCGAGCGAGCGACCGGGGTGCCGTGGGCCGACTCGATTCCCAAGGACTGGGGTGAAGTCAAGCTGACCACCGTCGCTGGCCTGGGAAGCGGTCACACACCTGCGAGGAGCCGTCCCGAGCTCTGGGAGGACTGCACGATTCCCTGGGTCACGACAGGGGAGGTCTGGCAGATCAGATCGGACGAGAAGGAGGTGCTCACGGAAACCCGGGAGATGATCAGCGCGGCCGGCGTCGCCGCTTCCTCAGCGGTCGTGCGTCCGGCCGGGACGGTCGTTCTCTGTCGAACGGCTGCGTCGGCTGGCTACTCGGCCATCATGGGCACGGAGATGGCGACGAGCCAGGACTTCGCCACCTGGACCTGCGGTCCGAGGCTTGATCCGCAGTTCCTTCTTTACTGCCTTCGTGCAATGCGAAGGGACTTGCTGGAGCGGCTCGCGATGGGTTCAACCCATCGGACGATCTACATGCCCGAGATCAAGGCGCTGATCATCCCGCTCCCATCGGTCCAACGGCAGTTAGAGATCGTGGGCGAGTTGGGCCACGAACTGGCCTCGCTCGATCAGACCCGCCTTGAACTTGAACATCAGATCGTGCTCCTGCAGGAGCGCCGGCAAGCAGTCATTACGCACGCAGTGACGCAGGGAATCGACGGAATGCCGGGGGTTGCGTGATGGCAAATTCTCGGCCCGAGCTGGACGGCGATGGGACAATCGAGGCCATGTCCTCGACCCTGCCAACCGACGATCGACTGGGAGGGATCGACCGCGAGCGTGTGGCGGAGATCTGTGATCGCTACGGCGTGGTCGAGCTGTTGGTGTTCGGTTCCCGTGCTCGGGGAGATGCTGGACCCGGGAGTGACGTCGACCTCCTCTACACGCTGGCACCGGGCCGTCACCTCGGCTTCTCGGTCAACCGGCTGGAGGACGAGCTGGCCGAGGCGTTCGGGTGCCCGGTGGACCTGGTGTCGAAGGCGGCGCTGCACCGTCTGATGCGTGGCGATGTGCTGGCCGAGTCGCAGGTGCTCTATGCGGCGTGACTTCGTGCTGCTGACGGAGATCCTCGGCGCCGGCGACCGCATCGTCGAGCTGGTGGTCGGGCGGGACGTTGCGGAGGTCGAAGCGAACCGCGACGTCCGCGACGCGCTGTTGTGGAACTACACCGTGCTGGGCGAGGCGGCCTCGCAGGTGTCCCAGGAGCTCAAGGACGCCCATCCGGATGTTCCGTGGAGCGACCCGGTGCGGCTGCGCAACCGGATCGTCCACGGCTACTGGTCGGTCGAGGTCGACATCCTGACTTCGACCGCCGAGCAGGACCTGCCCGGCATGCTGGCCGCGGTGCGCCGGATCGCCGAGGAACTGTGACGGCGGGGCACATCTCGGAGCAGCAGTTCGAGACCGACGTGGTCGAGTCCCTGGCCTCCGTGGGCGGCTACACGGCGGGCATCAACGGGGACTACGACGTCTCCCAGGGCCTGGACACCGTGGAGCTGTTCACCTTCATCGGCGCGACTCAGAACGACCGGTGGTCGGAGCTGATCGTCCGCCACGGCGGCGACGCCGACGACGCCCAGAAGCGGTTCAAGAACCGTCTGGTGGCGGAGCTCGACCGGCGGGGCACCCTCGACGTGTTGCGCCGAGGTGTCGACGATCAGGGGCTGCGCTTCGACCTGGCGTACTTCCGGCCGGCGCACGCCAAGAACCCGGAGCTGGTCGAGCTGTACGGCCGGAACCGCCTCACGGTGACCCGTCAGCTCCGCTACTCCGACGGGCACGGCAACAGCGTCGACCTGTGCCTGTTCGTGAACGGTTTGCCCGTGGCGACCGCCGAGCTGAAGCACCACCTCAACGGCCAGAGCGTCGACAACGCCATCGCGCAGTACCAGCGGGATCGGGACCCCCGGGACATGCTGTTCCGCCGGGCGCTCGTGCATTTCGCCGTCGACACCCGACTCGTCTACATGACCACCCGGCTCGCTGGCGCGCAGACGGAGTTCCTCCCCTTCAACCGGGGCAGCAGCCCCGGCGAGCTCTCCTGCGGCAAGGGGAACCCGCCGAACCCCGACGGCTACGCCACCGCCTACCTGTGGGAACAGGTGTGGGCGTACGACGGGTGGCTCGACATCCTCGGCCGCTTCGTGGAGGTCGTCACCGAACCGGGCGTTGGCGGGGAGCCGGCCCGTGAGAGCGTGATCTTCCCCCGCTTCCACCAATGGGGCGCCGTGTCCCGCCTCGCCGCCCACGCCCGGGTGAACGGTGCCGGGCAGTCGTACCTGGTGCAGCACTCCGCCGGATCGGGGAAGTCGAACTCGATCGGGTGGCTTGCCCACCGGCTTTCGCTGCTGCACAGCGACACCGACACCAAGGTCTTCGACAAGGTGATCGTGGTGACCGATCGCCGGGCGCTCGACACCCAGCTCCGGGCGACGGTGTCGCAGTTCGAGTCGGTGCGGGGCACGATCACGACCGTCGAGGAGGGCAAGGGCTCCAAGTCGGACCAGCTCGCTGCGGCGCTGGGCGGCAAGGCCCAGATCGTGACCGTCACGTTGGAGACGTTCCCCTATGTGATCGCCAAGCTCGGCGACGTCGACCTGCGGGGTCAGCGCTTCGCGGTGATCGTCGACGAGGCCCACAGCTCCCAGACCGGCGACGCCGCGACTGCGTTGAAGCAGGCCCTCGGCGCCGAGGCCCGGGACCTGCCCGGCGATGACGAGGAGATGGACGCCGAGGCGGCGCTGGCGGCGATCGTCGCAGCGCGCGGGCGCCAGCCGAACCTGAGCTTCTTCGCGTTCACGGCCACGCCCAAGGCGCGCACCGTCGAGTTGTTCGGTGCCAAGGGGCCCGACGGCACCAAGGCGCCGTTCCACCTGTACTCGATGCGCCAGGCCATCGAGGAGGGGTTCATCCTCGACGTGCTGGCCAACTACGCCACCTACTCGACGTACTTCCGCCTGGCCACCCTCGACAGGGGCGACACCGAGGTGGAGGTCGGCAAGGCCGGTGCCGCCATCCGCCGGTTCATCTGGCAGCACCCGCAGATGATCGGCCAGAAGGCGGCCATCGTCGTGGAGCACTTCAGGGCGCATGCGGCCACGGCGCTCGGTGGCCGGGCGAAGGCCATGGTGGTCACCGAGTCGCGTGCCTCGGCGGTGCGCTACAAGCAGGCAATCGACCACCACATCGCCACCAACCACTACACCGACGTGAAGGCCCTGGTCGCCTTCTCCGGCGACCTGATCGACGACACAGGTGTGCGGGTCACCGAGGCGCTGCTCAACGGGTTCCCCGAAGCACAGACCGCCAGACGGTTCAAGGGCGAGTACCCGTACTCGCCGGGTGACTTCCAGATCATGATCGTGGCCGAGAAGTTCCAGACCGGCTTCGACGAGCCGTACCTGCACACGATGTACGTCGACAAGACGCTCACGGGCTTGAACGCGGTGCAGACGCTGTCGCGGCTCAACCGGTCTGCGCCGGGGAAGTCCGAGACGTTCGTGCTCGACTTCCGAAACGAGGCCGAGGCCATCCAGGACGCGTTCCAGAAGTACTACGAGGCCGTCATCGTCGAGCCGACCGACCCCAACGTGCTCTACGACCTGCGGGGCCGGATCATGGATGCGGGCATCCTCGATCCCGCCGAGATCGTCGCCGCTGCCGAGGCGTACTTCGGTGTCATGCCCGAGAAGCGCAACCTCAAGGTGATCCATGCCAACCTCGACCCGGCGGTGCTGCGCTTCGGCGAGCTCGACAGCGACGCCCAGATCGAGTTCAAGGATGCGGTCGACCAGTTCACCCGGGCGTACGCATTCCTCGCCCAGGTCATGCCGTTCACCGATCCGGGGCTGGAGCAGATCTACGTCTACGTGAAGGCGCTGCGCTCCCTGCTGCGTGACGCGGCGACGGGTGCCCTTGATCTCGGCGACGACCTGGTGCTCACGCACCTGCGGCTCATGAGCCTCGACGCCACCGACATCGATCTCGAGCCCGGGCAAGTCAAACCCGGAACGGCGCTGCCGGGTGGCGGGCACGGTGGTGGGAGCGAGCCGAAGCGCGACAGCCTCGATGAGATCATCGCCGCCATCAACGAGCGCTGGGGGACCGACCTCGACGAGCGGGACCGGCTGGAGGTCGAGAAGGTCGAGATGACATTGCGGCGTGACGCAGAGCTGCAGACGTTCGCCAACGCCAACACGCTGGAGAGCTTCGCCCTCGAGTTCAGCCCCAAGTTCAAGAGCGCCATCCTCGACACTGAATCCCGCACCCAGCGCCTGTACCAGCTCCTGCTCACCAGCCCCGAGCTCGCCAAGATGATCGAGGCCGAGCTCATGCAGTCGATCTACGAGTCGATGCGGCGCGAACCTGGCGAGGCCCAACGGGCGCCGACCAGCTCGCCCTCCTGAGCCAGGTCTCCTCCCCCACCCTTCCCCGCATAGCCTCCGGCGGGACGAGACAGGACGGGTGAGTCGGGAAGGAGCGGGCATGGGCGACGGGCTGGTGGACGCGAAGTGGTGGCGGGACCGCCAGGACGCCTACCTGGACGTGGCGACGAGTGTCTGGCACCCGGGGTCGCCGCTGAACGTGATCGAGCACCTGGAGCGGCGCCGGCGCGACCCCGGCCACACGGTGGACGTCGCCGCCCTCGACGGCGCCGCCCTGGAGCGCTGGTTCGTGCGCATCGACCACTGGAAGGACTGCGCCGACTTCGACGTCCTGCGCCTCCTCACCCTGTGGTACGGCTACCAGGACGACCTCCCGGACCCGGTGGTCGCCGCCCTCGTCGCCCGGTTCACGTCCTTCAAGTACTGGTACACCGAACCCACCCCAGCGGGCACCGTCGATCACCGCTGGTACTGGTCGGAGAACCACCGCCTCATCTTCCACACGATCGAGTACCTCGCCGGACAGGCCTTCCCCGGCGCCGTCTTCACCAGCGACAGCGCCACGGGGGTCGAACACCAGGCCCGGGCGGCGGCCCGGCTGGCGGCCTGGTTCGACGAGAAGGCCCGCTACGGCTTCAGCGAGTGGCACTCCGACGTCTACTACGAGAAGGACCTCGCCCCGCTCCTCACCCTCGCCGAGTGGGCGGCCGACGCCGCCGTCGCCGAGCGGGCCGGCGCCTTCCTCGACCTGCTCCTCTTCGACGTCGCTCTCCACGTCCACAAGGGGAACATGGGGGTCACCCACGGCCGCTCCTACATGAAGGAGAAGTCCCGCGCTCAGGACCAGCCCGTGTTCGGGGCGGCCAAGGTCTGCTTCGAGGGTACGGACGTGCCCTGGGTCCCCGACGACGGGGACGCCGCGGACCTCCTGCCCCGCAACGAGGGCGCCGCCCTCCTCGCCCGGGCGGCACGGTACCGGCCCCCCGAGGTCATCCGGCGGGTAGCCACCCACGAGGGGACCATGGTCGACCGCGAGGGCATGGGCCTCGCCCTCGACCCCGCCGAGGCGCTCACGAAGCACCCGGTGCGCGCCGACGGCCTCTCCTACACCGACCCCGAGACGGTGGCGTTCTGGTGGGACCGCTCCGCGCTCACGCCCTGGCAGCTCGTCCCCCTCACCCTGGACACGATGGACCGCCACAAGCTCTGGGACGCCGATCTCTTCGCCGCCTTCCGGGCGGTGCGCGACGCCACCGGCGGCGACCGGGACGTGATCCGGAACCTCGCCCACGCGCTCTCCCCCGTCGTGAACGCCGGCCTCCTCACCGAGGTGGACACGGTCACCTACCGCAGCGCGCACGTGATGCTGTCCACGGCGCAGTCGTACCGCCCGGGCTGTGCGGGCTACCAGCACCACGTCTGGCAGGCGACGCTGGACGCCGACGCCGTGGTCTTCACGACCCACCCGGCGAACGAACCCCTCGCCGACCCGGGCGGCTTCCGGGACCTCGACCACTATTGGACGGGCAGCGCCACCCTGCCCCGCTCCGCCCAGCACGGCCCCGCCGCCGTCCACGTCTACTCCCCCGGCTTCGCGTCCCCGGACCTCCCCGCCCTCGCCCCCTTCGCCTACCTCGACTACACGCATGCCTACTTCCCCACGGAGCGCTTCGACGAGGTCGTCACCGACGGGCACTGGAGGGCGGGGCGCCGGGGAGACGGCTACGTGGCCCTGTGGTCGTGGCGGCCCGTGCGCTGGCGGGACCACGACCCCGCCGTGACGTTCACCAACGGCCTCACCGGCCACTTCGACCTCGTCGCCGGCGGCGGGGCCGCCAACGTGTGGGTCGTGGAGGTGGGCGACGCCTGCGGATGGGGGGACTTCGCCGCCTTCCGGACCGCCGTGACCGGGGCCCGCGTGGACGTCACCGACCTCGGCCCCGGCGACGCCGGCGCCCACCGGGGCTTCGAGGTGACGTACGCGTCGCCGGGCGCGGGTGTCCTGGAGTTCTCCTGGACGGGGCCCCTCACGGTCGACGGCGAGGAGGTCCCGACCACGGGCTACCCCCGCTTCGACAACCCCTGGGCACAGGTGCCCCGGGGCGGGACGGAGGTGGCGATCAGCGACGGCGACTGCTCCCTGCACCTCGACCTGGCCGCCGGGACCCGCCGGCCGGCGGGGCCGTGAGCTGGGTCCCACGGCGGCACCGGGTGGACGCCCCCCCGCCGGCGCCCGGGCCGACCCCCGCAATCTGATGCCGCAAGGGCAAACTGATGCCGTTCACCCGGAATACCGGCAAGACAGCATCACTTTGACGCCCGCCCACCGCGGCGCCCCCGCCGAACTGATGCCGTTCACCCGGGATACCGGCAAGACAGCTTCACTTTGACCCTCCGGGTCGGGCCGCAGCGCTGCGGCTCGCGCCCCTGACCCTCTGACACCTGTCACCCGCGGGCGGCGAAGCCGGCCCCGCCGTCGACGGTGAGCGTGAGGAGGAGCGGCTCCTCGCCTTCCATCCGCCAGGCGCGCACGTCGGGAGCGTCGGGCTCGACTAGCGACACGATGAGGTAGGCGACATCCGGGTAGGCGGCGAGGTCGACGTCGGCCTGGGACGGGATCGCCTCGCTGCGGGGATGGGAGTGGTAGATCCCGGTGAGGTCCAGGCCGGCGTCCTCGAAGGCGCGCATGGCGGCGAGCTGCCCGCGGGAGTCCATGTGGAACCCACAGCGACCCGCGGCGGCCTCGGCCACGTTGGCCACGGCGACGGCGCGTTCGAGACGCCCGCCGCGCCCCCCGACCAGGCCGCAGACCTCGGCGGGATACGAACCCCGGCAGTGCGCCACGACGTCCTCGATCGCTCCCCTCTCCGCCACGACCCCACCCGGGAGGTCGCGCGCAAGGTGCAAGCGGCGCGGGACGGCCCCGCCCACCGGGTTCACCACCACCACCGGGTGAGCCAGTACTGCTCGAGGGCCACCTTGGCGAGGTGCCAGTGGCGGCCGGGTTGGTGCAGCGTCATGTCCGGGGGGTCCCCGGAGAAGAAGTTTCCGGACGCATACGCCGCTCGGCCGTCCCCGACTTCGAGGAAGCACGCCCCGGCGCCGTCGAACGTCGCCCCGGGCACCCGACCGGCGAGCTCGTCGGCGATGCGACGAGCGACGACGTCGGCCTCGGCGTGGGCGAACACCCCTGCCTTCGGGAGAAGCTTGCCGCCCGGGATGGGAACCGCCGCGGCGTCGCCGATCACGTGGACACCCTCGGCGGCGGCGGCGAGGGTGTGTGCGTCGACGGGGGCCCACCCGTTCGGCCCGGCGAGGGGGCTGGAGCGCACCGGGGCCGGCGCCTGGTGGGCGGGGACACCGAGGAGGACGTCGTACTCCGCCGTCGTGCCGTCGGCGAAGAGGAGACGGCGTTCGCCCACCTCGACGCGCTCCACGGGCCGCTCCGGGTGGAAGCCGATCCCCCGGCCCTCGAGCAGCGCCACCACGGCCCGGCCCACGTCGGGCCCGGCGGTGGGCATGGGCAGGGGCTCGGGGGTGTACACGTCGATCCGGGACCCCTCGCGGATGCCGCGCCGGCGCAGGGAGGCCTCCGTGAGGAACGCCGCCTCCCAGGGCGCGGCAGGGCACTTGTAGGGCATCCGGGAGACGAGCACGGCGACCCGCCCTCCGGCGAGGGCACCGATGGCGTCACGGGCGGCGGCGGCGCCGTCGGGCGTATAGAAGTCGAGCGCGCCCTCGACGAAGCCGGGCACGGCCTCGGGGGCCATCTCGGCGCCGAGAGCGACCACCAACCGGTCGTACTCCAGGGTGCCGCCCGACGTCTCCACGGTGCGCTTCTCGACGTCAAGGGCGGTCACGTCGGCGGTCTCGAGGTCGATGCCGTGGCCGCGGATCTTCTCCAGCGGCCGGGCGAGGCCCTCGGGCCGGCGGGTGCCGTTCAGGACCCACAGGTACGAGGGGGCGTAGAGGTGGCGCCGCTCGCGCTCGACCACGACCACGCGGTCGATACGAGGAAGGCGGCGACGGAGCCCGTGGGCGGCCACGAGCCCTCCGACACCGCCGCCGAGGACGACGACAGTCCTGCCTGCCATGGGGCCTCCCTTCCTGGGGTTGTCAGCCTACGACGCCTTCCGGCCCACCTCGACGGGAAGGCCAGCGAGACGCCACTCGGGAAACCCGGCGTCGAGGCGACGGACGCGGCGGCGCCCCCGCGACCGCAGCGTCTCCACCGCCTGGGGGGCGAGCACACAGTACGGGCCCCGGCAGTAGGCCACGATCTCGGCGTCGCGAGGCAGCTCCCGGATGCGGCCGGCGAGCTCGTCGATGGGGACGGATACCGCCCCGGGGACGTGGCCGGCCTCGTACTCGGCGACGGGGCGCACGTCGACCACGACGACGCCCCGCTTGCGCATCCGGGTGCCGAGCTCCGCGATCGTGACTGGGTGCAACTCGTCGCCTGCCTCGAAGTGCTCACGGACGATCTCGCCGACTTCGCTGAGCCGGGCGCGCCCGGCGTCTTGGACTGCCTGCACGAGACGGCACACGCTGTCGTCGGCCACCCGGTAGAGGACGCGTCTGCCGTCACGCCTCGTGGACACGAGCCGGGCGGCCCGGAGCACCTGCAACTGCGCCGACGCCGAGGTCATCGACATGTCCGTGGCGGCGGCGAGCTCCTCGACGCTGCGTTCCCCTTGACAGAGGAGGTCGAGGAGCTCGTGGCGCTTCGGGTGGCCGGTCGCCTTGCCCACCCGGGCGAACTGCTCGTACAGGGCGTCCTTCACGTCACGTGGCGTCATGTCGTCCGGGAGTATAGTCTGGCATTCTGTCGATTGTTGGAATGTCATCATGAGCAGCGTCCTCCTTGTTCTCAACGACCCGGCGTACGGCACTGAGCGGAGCTACAACGGCCTCCGTCTCGCCGCCGCCCTCGCCAAGCGCGACGGCACCGACGTGCGCGTCTTCCTCATGGGGGACGCCGTCGGCTGCGCCGTCGCCGGCCAGAAGACCCCTAACGGGTTCTACAACCTCGCCCGCATGATCACCGTCGTCGTCCGCCACGGGGGCGAGGTCGCCTGCTGCGGCACCTGCCTGGAGGCCCGCGGCATCACCGACGCCATGCTCACCGACGGCGCCCGCCGCTCCACCATCGACGAGCTCACAGACTGGACCCTCGCCTCGGACAAGACGCTCGTGTTCTGATCATCAAGGGGGGCAGGCCCCCCTTGAGAACCCCCCTCGGACCGAACCGCCAATGGCCCACGATCCGGTTCGGGCCGGCAAGGCCTGCCCTCCGGCCCCACTCCGGCGGAGCGCCGCCACACCCGGAGCAGTGTCGCGGCGACGTGTGGGCCAAGCCCCTCGCCTACGGGCGGACGAGGGGGGCGGCGGCCCGGGCGTCGGGCCAGGAGCCGTAGTGCGTGAGGATCTCCTCGGGCGGGGAGAGCCGGGACCACTCGGCGAGGAACTCGGCGTAGGGCTTGCCCCGTGCCAACCTCTCGGCACGGACGGCGTCGCGGAGGCGGTCAGTCTCGTCCCGGTCGACCTTCGTCGTCTCGGGGTCGTAGGCCACGCAGTAGATCTCCCGGGCCGCCTGCGACGAGACAACGCGGTCCTCGACGTCGCGCAGGACGTCGTCAGGGTCGGCCTCCAACGGGTCGCCGTAGCCGGCGCCGCCGCCGGAGAAGCCGAACGTGATCACGTCGCCCTCCTCGAAGCGGGCGACGCCGCGGTTGAAGCGCCCGATCTCCCACTCCCCGCCGATGCCGGCCCCGTCGCCGGCGATGATCGCCCGGAAGTCCAGTTCCAGCGTGGGGTCCCCCGCCGCGAGACGCTCCATGAGGTCCGGGTGGCGCACGGCGAGGCCGGGCACCGTGGGGGCGGTGTAGCCCCCGAAGAGGGGCTGGGGGTTGGGGATCTTGGCGTGCACGGCGAAGGACGTACACCACACGTCGGCGGCCTGGTGGGCCACCCAGATCTGCACAGAGCCGGTGCCGCCGCGGTGCTTGCCGTGCCCGCAGCCGTCCTCCCAGTGCTGGGAGAGGGGCACGAGGAGCGGGAACTCGTTCTCCATGAGCTCCACGTCGGGGGCCCGCCCGAATGGGCACCACGGGAACCCGAAGGCGTCGATGCCCCTCGTCCAGGGCCGCCCGCCCATCCCCTCGGTGTTCAGGGCGTAGGCGAGGAGGTCCGCGTACGGCAGGCCCCACTGGCTCCGCCCCGAGATCACAAGGCTGGACCCGGAGTTCGCCGTCGAGGCCACGACCCGCATCCAGTCCTGGGTGCAGAACATCATCTTGGCGAACGTGTTCGCCGCCCCGCTCATGAGCCCCGACGTGATGTGCACCGACAGCGACGTCGCCGCCCGGATGTCCGGGTTCAGGCAGGACCCCTCCGGGATCACGAAGTCGACGGGGGCGAAGGTGGCCGAGGAGATCGGGAGGTCGTGGAAGATGTAGGAGTACACGAAGTTGGCGACGTGGCCCACGACACTCGTGACGTGAGCGTTCGCCGGCGTGGGATTCTCAGGAGACGTGCCCGTGAAGTCCATCACGAGATGGTCGCCCTCCTTCACGAGCGTGAGGTAGCTGGAGCGCACGAGGCCCTCCTCCCAGCCCAGCACACCGGCGAAGTTCACACAGCGGTACTTGCCGTCCGGCCAGGACGCCAGGCGCTTGCGGGCGCCCGCCTCGGCGACGAGGATCATCTTGCGCAGGAGGCCGACGACGAAGTCGCGTCCCTCGCGCCGGGCGAGCTCCAGCATGCGGGTGCGCACCCGGTCCGCCGTGGTGCACTTCGCCCGGATGTCGGTCACGACCATCTGCGGCGCCCGGATGCCGTAGGCGGCGAAGACCTCCATCCAGTCGTTGCGCAGCACACCGCCCTCCCCGATCTTGACGGGCGGCAGGTTCATGCCCTCGTGGAAGCGCGACGTCGCGGACACGGGCATGCCGCCCGGTTCCACGGCGCCCGTCTCGGTGGTGTGACTCGCCGCCCCCGCCCAGGCGACGAGCTCGCCCTCGTGGAAGATCGGCATGAGCACGACCTGGTCCGGGTTGTGGATGCCGCCGTAGATGGCGTCGTTGGCGAGCCAGATGTCGCCGTCGTCTATGCCGGGGTTCTCGCTGTAGTACTTGCGGATGTACTTGATGAGGACGGGCTGGATGATGGCGTGCAGGTACGTCCCGGACACGGCGTTGGCCATGTCGCCGTCGGCGGTGAACAACGCCACCATGACGTCGCCGGCGATGCCCATCGAAGAGCGCGAGGAGCGCTGGAAGATCTCCAGGCCCTCGTCCACGATGTCGTTCGTGCGCTGGTAGCCGATCTCGTAGTCCCCGGGAGCGAGGGTGGCCATCGCCCGCTCCTCGTCCGCGGATGGCATCTCGGGCTTGAGCATCCCGAGCTTCTCGGCGGCTGTGGGTATCGGCATGTCAGTCCCCCTCCGGGCTCTCTGCCCCGCTCAGAGGGCCGCTCGGGCCCTGCCCCCCGCTCAGAGGGCCGCTCGGGCCCAGGATGCCGAGGCCGTACTCGTCGATGCGGTACGCCAGGCCCGGGGGCACGACGACCGTCGTGTACTCGGACTCCACGACGGCGGGGCCGGCGAGGACGTTGCCGGGCAGAAGGCCGTCCTGGTCGTACACCGCGGTGGGCGCCCAGCCGCCCGCGCCCGGCCAGTAGGCGTCCCGGGTCTCCTTGAGAGCGGCGGACGGGTCCTCGCCGGCGAGGTAGTGCTTCGTGAGCTCGCAGCTCTGGCCGGGGACCTGGGCCCTCAGGACGAAGGTGTCTATGTACACCCCCCCGGGCAGGTTCACGACGAGAGGCGAGAACGCCTCGGAGAACTCCTGCTCGAAGCGCCGGTAGAACGACCAGACGTCGGCCTCGGAGCGGATGAAGAGGTCCGGCGTGGGCGTGCGCTTCGAGTTGACCTGGCCGCCGTAGAGCATCTCGAGCTCGAGGACGAACGTGGCGTCCTCGACGGGGAGACCCTCGGCTTCGAGGTCCTGGCGGGCATCCGCGAGGAGCCCCTCGACGACGGCGTTGAAGGCGTCGAAGTCCAGCGCCGGCTCCTCCGTGACCGGCTCTATGAGTGTCATCCGCTGGGACTTCTCGTAGACGTGGAGGACGTCCATGATCGAAGAGCCGAACGCGCAGAACACAGGCGAGAACGGGAACACCACGACCTCGGGGATGTCGCCCCGGTACCCGGCGGCGTGCGTGGCGCCGCCGCCGCCGAGGGCGAAGACGGCGAACTCCTCGGGCCGGTAGCCCCGCAGGACGACCTCCTTGCGGATCGCCGAGGACATCTTCTCGTCCACGAGGCGCCGGATGAGGGCGGCGGCCTCGACGGTCTCGAGGCCCAGGGGCTCGGCCACGCGTTCCCGGATCGCCGCCGCGGCGAGCTCCTTGTCGAGGGGCATGCGACCCCCGAAGTAGTTGTCGGGGTTCACGTAGCCCAGGACGACGTCGGCGTCGGTCACGGTGGGCTCGGTGCCCCCGAGGTTGTAACAGGCCGGCCCCGGGAAGGACCCGGCGCTCTGGGGGCCCACCTCGAGGCGCTTGCCGAGGAGGTCGTTCACCCACGCGATCGAGCCCCCGCCCGCCCCGATCGAGAGCGACTGCAGCATCGTGATCGCCACCATCCAGCGGTCGATCACCGGGTTGAAGTCGTAGTTGCGCACGTCGGACTCGACGACGAGGCCGATGTCGAAGCTCGTCCCGCCCACGTCCGCGGTGACGACGTTCTTGTAGCCGAGCTGGCGGGCGACGTCACGGGCGCCGATGAGACCCGACACGGGCCCGCCGTTGTACGTGCGGCTCGCCGTGGTCTTGAAGACGTCGGCGCAGCCGCCCGTGTTGTGCACCATCATGAACGGGCCCCGGTAGCCCTTCTCCCGGAGCTTGTCCCAGGTGCCGGAGAGCTCGATCTGCATGGAGCGCTGCAGGTAGGCGTCCAGGATCGCCGTCATGGAACGCTCGTACTCCCCGAGGCGCGCCACGACGTCGCTGGAAAGGATCACGGGGAGGTAGCCCACGTGGCACTCCCGGTACTCCTCGCGGATGATCCGCTTCACCTGATGCTCGTGCACGGGGTTCACGAACGACCACAACAGGGACACGACGAACGCCCGGGCGCCCCGGTCGACGAGGTGGCGCACCTTGCGGCGGACGTCGTCGGCGTCGAGGGGCCGCACGATCTCGCCCCGCCCGTCGACGCGCTCCTTGACGCCCACGATCATCGAGCGGGGCACGATGGGCTCGGGCTTGCGGTTCGAGGGGATGTCGCGGCGCTCGTCGAGGCGGGTGCCGTCGACCCACTGCGCGCCCCGGCCGATCAGGGTGGCGTCCTCGTGGCCCTCGGTCGTGATGAGGCCGAGACGGGGGCCCTTGCGCTCGATGAGGCGGTTCATCGCCACGGTCGTGGAGTAGCGCACGACGTCGATCTCGGGCAGGAGGTCGGCGACGGACCTGCCCACGGCACCGGCGCCCTCCTCGATCGCCTGCATGAAGCAGACCGAGAGGTCGTAGGGGGTGGTGGGCATCTTGCGGTAGATCGTCTCGCCGTCGTGGGTGAGGACGAGGTCGGTGAAGGTGCCCCCCACGTCGACGTCGATGGCGTTCAGCATGCTCACTCCCTGGACCGCAGGCGGCCGTCGTGGACCTCGATCTCGCCCGCGGCGAGGCGGGCCTTGAGGGCGTCGAGGTCAATCTCGACGTCCACCGTGACCGGGTGCCCGGGCGGCAGGTACTCGGTCTCGACCTGGGCGCCGCAACCCGGGCAGTAGAACTCGACGATGCGCACCCACTCCGGGTCGGGGGCGAAGTTGTACTCGCCGTCGATGAGGGCGGGGTGCACCGCCCGGGGGTCCCGGGCGGAGACCAGGCAGCCTTCCTTGTACGGCTCCCGGGCGGGGCCGATGCGGTGTCCACAGCGGTTGCAGTGCCAGACCTCGGCGTCGAGGTCGACGTCGACGTACTCGGTGACCCGCAGGCGTTCGGTCATCGCCGCACCTCTCTCGTGAGGGAACCGTTGCCGAAGCCGTCGACGTCGAGGCGCCATCCGGGGGGGACCGCTGACGTGTTCGCGCCCGCCTCGATCACGGCGGGGCCGCCGAGGTGGGCGCCGGGCTCGAGCTTCTCCCAGTCGTAGACGTCCGTAGCCTCGGCGCCCGACTCGCGCCAGAGGGCCGGGCGCTCCCCCACCGGGTCGGCGGGGCTCGCCGTGACGGCGACGGCCTCGGGCTCGAAGCGGGGGACGGCCACGGCGCCTCGCACGGCGAGACGGACGAGCTTCGCGGGGCCGCCGGCAGCCGCCGCGTCGCCCACGATCCCGGCGGCCACGGCGCCCGGATCGCCGTCGGCGCCGTAGGTCCGGGACGTGCGGGTCCCGTCGGCGCTCACGGTGGCCTCCACAGTGACGCTGACCGCGGCGTCGGCCTGCTCGCCCTCGAGGTCGCGTCGCACCGTCGCCGTCCCGGCGGCGATCCGGGCGGCCAGGTCGGCGGCGGCCGCGGCGGCGGTGAGGTCGGCCTCGGGGTACTCCTCGTGCACGTGGCAGATGTCGGAGACCGAAGACCCCAGGGCGCTGAAGACGTGGCCGAGGCGGAACACGGTGGCGGAGCCGAGGCCGAGGCGCTCGGCGAGGCCGGGGCCGAGGAGGGCGCCGTTGCCGCCGAAGCCGTAGAGGTGGAAGCCGTCGGGGGAGCGACCCGACTCCTCGAGGATCGCGCGGGCGGCCCGTTCCAGCATGACGAGGGCGGCATCGACGACCCGGCGGGCGGCGGCAGCGACGTCGATTCCGAGCCCCTCGGCGACGTGGGTGCGGAGGGCGCCGCGGGCGGCCTCGACGTCGAGGCGGCGCCGGCCGCCCAGGAAGCGGGCTGGGTCGAGGAGGCCGCAGACCACGAAGGCGTCCGTGAGCGTGGCGCGGTCGCCGCCGAGGTTGTAGCAGGCCGGCCCGGGGAAGGCCCCCATGCTCTCGGGGCCGAGGACGACGTCGTCGCCCTCGGCGCGGGCCACCCTGCCGCCGCCTAGGGCGACGGAGCGGCGCAGGATCCACCGGGTCTCCAGCGGGATGGCGAACATGTCGGTGCGCTCGGCC
>CAYJLW010000084.1:0-18436 GCA_964370965.1 uncultured Acidimicrobiia bacterium
GTGTCTGGGCTGGACGGCGGTCGGGCCGAGGAGGGGGGTTCCAAAGGGGGGACGGGGTCCCCCCTTTGAAGGGAGCGGCGGCCGTTACGCGTCAGCCAGTCTCAGGCGACGGTGGCCAAGTACCCGAGGCCGGGCTCCGCCCGGCCGGAACGGTGTCTGGGCTGGACGGCGGTCGGGCCGAGGAGGGGGGTTCCAAAGGGGGGACGGAGTCCCCCATTTGAGTATCCTGCCCCCGTGGGCAGACGAGTACTCATCACCGGGATCAGCCGCTACCTCGGCGGCGCGCTGGCCAAGCAGCTCGAGTCGGATCCGGACATCGAGGCCATCATCGGAGTCGACCTCTTGGCGCCGACGACCGAGTTCGAGCGCGTCGAGGTCGTGCGCGCCGACATCCGCAACCCCCTGTTCGTGAAGGTGCTGGCGGCCACGCAGGTCGACACCGTCGTGCATTGCAACGTCGTCACCGACGAGGCCGAGATGGGCCGCACGGAGATGAAGGAAGTCAACGTCATCGGCTCCATGCAGCTCCTCGCCGCCTGCCAGAAGTCCGAGTTCCTGCGCACGGTCGTGATGAAGTCCTCCACAGCCGTCTACGGCTCCGAAGCGCACGACCCCGCGTTCTTCACCGAGGAGATGAGTCCCCGGGCCGAGGCCAAGACCGCCTATCACCGTGACGTGCTCGAAGTCGAGCAGTACGCCCGCGACTTCGGCCGTCGCCGTCCCGACGTCTGTCTCACCGTGTTGCGCTACGCGAACATGCTGGGCACCACGGTGAACAACCCGATGTCGCGCTACCTGGGCCAGCCCGTGGTGCCCACGATGCTGGGCTTCGACCCGCGCATCCAGTTCATCCACGAGGACGACGCCGTCGACGTGCTCGCCCACGCCGTACGCAGAGAGCTGCCGGGGATCTTCAACGTCGCCGCCGACGAGGCCGTCTACCTCTCCCAGGCCATCCGTCTCGCCGGACGCATCCAGGCACCCGTGCTGCCCCCGTCTCCTCCGCTCGCCGAGGCCCTGCTCCGTCTCCTGCCCTTCGTACACATTCCGCCCCAGATCGTGCGGGAGATCGCCTTCGGCCGCGTCGCCGACAACACCCGCCTGAAGAAGATCTTCGGCTACGAGCCGCACTACACGGTGCTCGACGCCATCCAGGACTTCGTCCTGAAGCGCCGGGTGGAGCGCATCACGGGGCCGTCCGAGGAGAAGGCCTGGGAGGACGACCTCCGCACGTTCCTCGACCGCAAGCTCGCCGAGACCGACCCCTCTAGCACTGGAGGCGCGTGATGGCGCAGAAGGGTCGGGACGCGCGCGTGATCCCCCTCGCCGACGAGCGCAGGAAGGCCCGTCGGGTGACACCCACCGAGGTGGCCGAAACCGCCCGGCGCACGGGCAAGGCCACCAAGGCGGCGAAGGCGGCCAAGGCGCCGGCCCGCGCACGCAAGGCGACGCCCCTCCCCGAGGTGCCCGACGTCCCGAAGTGGCGGGGAGCCCCCGATCTCCCTACTGCCGGCCTGCTCGGTGACAGCGGCCTCACGAAGTGGCTCCAGTTCGCCCGCCGTCGCCTCGCCGGCCAGTACGAGGTCGATCTCTACGGCTACGACCCAGAGATCGCCGAGGAGATCCTCATCCCCCTCCTGCGGCCGCTGTACCACGACTACTGGCGCGTCGAGGTGAAGGGAATGGAGAACGTGCCGGCCCGCGGGCCGGTCCTCCTCGCCATCAACCACTCAGGGGTGATCCCCTGGGACGGCGTCATGATCCTCATGGCAATGCACGAGGAGCACCCTGCCCAGCCCACGTTGCGCCTTCTCGGGGCCGACCTCCTCTGGGGTGTCCCGTTCATCTCGCACCTCGCCCGCAAGGGTGGCAACACCGTGGCCTGTGACGAGGACGCCCTCAAGATGCTCCAGGACGGCGAGGTAGTGGGCGTTTTCCCCGAGGGGTTCAAGGGCATCGGCAAGCCCTTCCGGGAGCGGTACCGCCTGCAGCGCTTCGGCCGGGGCGGTTTCGTCGAGGTGGCGCTCAAGACCGGGGCCCCGATCATCCCCGTCGGCATCGTGGGTGCCGAGGAGATCTACCCCATGATGTGGAACGCGAAGCCGCTTGCGCGCATGCTCGGCCTGCCCTACTTCCCGGTCACGCCGACCTTCCCGCTCCTGGGGGCCCTCGGGCTCCTGCCGCTCCCGTCCAAGTGGATCGTGGAGTTCGGCGAGCCGATCCCCACCGAGCACTACGGCCCCGAAGCCGCCGCGGACCCCATGACCCTGTTCAACATCGCCGACGGCGTACGCGACACCATCCAGCAGATCCTGTACCGCAACCTGCTGGAACGGCGTACCTGGTTCTGGTAGGCGATGCGCCCGGGCACCGCCCTCCTCGTTGCCCTCTTGCTGGGAGCGATCGTGGTCGCGTTCTTCCTGCAGGTGGTCGTGCTCGGCCGCTAGTCCAGACAGCCACCGGTTGAGCTGAACAGCTCCCCTGAGGTGCGCCCCACGCCCTGCCTCACCGGAAGAGCGCGAGCTGGCGGGTGTCCCCAGCGAGGTCCGGGTCTCCCATCTCCAGGCGTTCGATCCGAGGCAGGCAGACCGTGAGGGCAACGAGCGCGAAGTAGAACGACGACGTCTCATTCGACGTGTACCCGTTGTTCGTCACGTTGTTGATCAGGAGAGCGATCATCCAGGCCACGGATGTCAGGGTGATGGCCCGGTACAGGGGCGTGCGCAGGCGCGAATAGGCGGCGAGTGTCATCAGCAGGGCGAGCACGAACACGAGGAGCAACAGGATGAGGCCGACCGCGCCACTTTCGGCGAGGTAGTTCACGTAGAAGAAGTCGCCCTCGAAGACCGGGATCACCGATGTCCCCTTCTTGCCCAGGCCCTTGACGGAGAGCTGGTCCTTGTCCCCTGTGGATCCCGGCACGTTCATGCCCGTTCCTCCGCCGAAGGGATGGCTTGGGATGATCTCGAGGATCTCAGATGTTCGGTCCAGGCGCGACTCGTAGGCCTTGGTTTCCTTTCCCGGGTCTTTGAGGCGGGCGAGCTTCTGGCGCATGACCTCGATTGGATTGAGCCTGGCGAAACCCCCGCTGGAGATCTGGACCTGGTTCGGGATCCAAGACCATAGG
Organism: uncultured Acidimicrobiia bacterium; assembly: GCA_964370965.1. Classification (GTDB taxonomy): domain Bacteria; phylum Actinomycetota; class Acidimicrobiia; order UBA2766; family UBA2766; genus CAYJLW01. Next base: position 3,128 of record CAYJLW010000084.1, read on the forward strand.
AAGATGCCCGCGACGGCGACAACGATGAGGAGGATGCCGGCGCGAAAGCGGGTGGCGCGGGCACCGATGGCACATGCGATCATCGCTGGCAGGGCGACCGCGGCGGCGAAGAGCAGAATCCGGTTTCCGGTTGTCATGACGCAGAGGCCGGCCAGGGGGACAAGGATCACGAGAAGCCACTTCTTGGGGAATCGCCGGTCCTCGAGGAGTACGGCGACAGCGAACAGCATCACCCAGAGGGACAGAAGTCCCCATGACATGGGGTTGGACATCGTCCCCATGTTCCGGTTCTCGCCCACGAGAGTCCCGGCCACGTCCGTGGCTTCGATGTACTTCTGCTCGAAGCCGCTGTACCCGATGGCGGTGATCTTCACGGCCCACAGCATGGCGATGCCGCCGAAGATCAGTATGAGCCAGATCCACAGCCTGACGTTCTCCCTGTTCCGGAAGTACACGAGCATGAGGCCGTACGCGATGATCGGCTCGATCAGGACTCGGAGCCCGCGGAGACCTCCGAGGATGTCCACGATATTGGGGTTGAACACTTCAGCGATGTTCCAACCCGCCAATAGGATGAGGACGGCGTGGAACAGGCGCGTGTTCTTCGTGTAGCCGGGGACCTTCGGTGACTCGAGGAACAGGTGGAAGAGGCAGGCCGCGGCGATGAGGCTGGGAACGAGCTGCAGGGGCATCGGGTGGAGGACGCGCCGAAAGAAGTTCCCCCATATGAGCGCCAGGAAGTAGACGATCACTTTGGCGTCGAAGGGGACGACAACGAGGAAGATGATCCCTGCAGGAATCGCGATGGCGAGGATAAGGGCGGGGTTGATCGAGAGTCCAGGCGCGAGGCGGACATTGCTCGTCGTGGCGGCGCCGATAAGGAAGATGACGAGCACGAGCAGGCTGCTCCAGATCCACCGGATGACGTTGCCGGAGCCTTCGGCGGAGAGGCGACGACCCGTGGCCACGTCGTCGAAGGCCAAGAGTCCGAGGTACGCGCCCACCGCCTGCGCCCAGCCGTGGCTGTTCGGGGGGTTCGTGGCGAGACGCCGCTGGTGTTGTTCCAGCAGCCTTCGCGGGACGGCGAGGCCTTGGACGGCGTCGGCCAGCGAGGCGGCGTCGTCACCTTCCGCGATGGCCCCACCGGCTCCCGGACGCACCTCTTCGGCGAGACCGGAGCCCGGCGTCGCTATGACGGGGCGGGCGTAGGCGTAGGAGAGCTGCACGATTTCCGGTCCGAAGCCGGCATCGATGACGAGGCACGCGTCCGCGGCAGCGAACAGCGTGGCGGCGTCGCAGGGGTCCGGGTTTCCAGGGAAGAATCGGACGAAGCCGCTCAGCCCTTCGGCTTCTGCGGCTCTCGTGAGAGAGGCCGCGGCTTCGGGGTCGCTGCCGGCGACAAGGAGCGTGACGGGAACCCCCCGGGAGCGCAGCGTCCGGAGGACTTCCAGCACTTCGGTAGTGGCGGGATCGACCTTCCGGACTGGGAACCAGAGGAGCGTCGCCGCTCGCCGAGCGATACCGAGCTCGTGGCGAGCCGACGCTTGCGTAGGCGTGGGGCCGGTGGCGAAGCGGAAGTCGCCGTATGGAACCGTGACGAGCTTGCCTTCGAAGTCCGGCGCCACGGTGGCGAGATCGTTGCGGAGAGCGTCGGTACCCGTCACGATCACGTCGACGCGCTTCAGGAGCCTACGCACGCGTCGCGGGGGGAGCGCACTCGCCGGCGAAAGGGGGTTGTGCACCGCCCAGAGGACGCGGCGGTGCAGGAGATGCAGTGTGCGAACGAGGAAGGCGTCGAGGGGGCCCGGCTCCGCCTGGAAGAGCACGACGTTGGACCGTGTTCGGATCGCTGCGCGCAGCACGCGGACGGCGTTCAGGAGAACAGCCACGATCCGCGACGATCCGCGGGGGAGACGGAGGGTGGGCCGCACCGGGTAGGGGAACCCGGAGGGCGCCATGGGCCTACGCGGCGAGAGGAGCGTGAGATCGACCCCAGCGCCGGCGAGGTTGGCACACAGGGCGTGTGTGTAGAGGAGGACACCTCGAGAACGGGAGCGCTCGACGACGAGGAGCCCGGTTGGTGTGCCGGTAGCGGGTGGGGACTTGGCCAGTGACGGTTCCGTAGCCCGCGTCATTCGCGACACCCTTATGCCCGGCGCCGGGGCCGCTGTCGACTCCCGGGTACGGCCGGGAGCGGTAGCTGCGACTGGACATGGGGTGTCTGGGCTGCGACTGGGCGTACTCCGGTGGCGCGAGCTGGCAGTGACGCCGGCGCCGCACCTGGGGCGCTCTGGACGCTTTCTACGCCGAAGGCCGTAATGAGACCTATGAGGAGGCCGCCGAAGAGGCCGATGACGATCCACATGAAGGGGGGGAAACCGGAAGGCGAGTCGGGCACCTTGGGGGGACTCAGGACGAGGAACTCGAGCCGGTTCGGCCCCAGGATGTTGTACTGGTCCTGGCGTTCCTTCAGCCAGTCCTTCGCGGCGGCGACGACGGCGCTCGTGACGGCGGCGGCGTCTGTGGCGTTGTCGCCACAGGAGGACACCGTGAGCAACTGCGTGGGGAGTCTGGCCTCGGCCATGGTGCATCGCTCGATTTCGTCTGCCTTGTACGCGCCCTTGAGCTTTGCCGCCGCTCGCTTGGCGATCTCGGTGCTCTCCACGACTGTCGAGAGGGTCTGGGGCAGGGAGATGAGGCGGGCCATGGCCGCTGCCGCCTGCGCCCCCTGGGCGGCGGGCTGGTCGAGCATGAGCGTCGCTTCGGAGGTGTAGCTGACCTTGCGGGGCTGGATTCCCCCGGAGCCGATCTTGAACTGCAACAGACCCACGACCAAGAGCCCCACGACGGCGAAGGAAGCGATCAGTATCCAGCGCCGGGCGACGACCCGGATCAGTTCACCCAGATTCATGTGCTGCGACTCCTGACGGGGCGGATCGCCGCGGGCGCGCCGCTTGTTGGCTGCTTCGTGGTCTTGTAGGCCCCTCGACCGCGCCTCTTGCGCGGCCGCGGTTCCGGTGTCGGCAGACCGAAGCTGAATACCACTCCGATCGTGAGGCCGATGACGAGTCCAAAGATCAGCCACTTCGTCACGGCGAGCGTGGCCGGCGTGGCGTCTTTCTCGGCGGGTTCCGTGATCGGCTCCACAGACATGCGGTTCAGCTCTGGCACGTTGGCAGCGTCCTGACGCTTGTCTATCCAGTCCTGGAAAGCGGCGGTGACTGCCTTCGAGAGGGCGACGGCGTCGGCGGGCGAGTCCGCCCGAACGTCGATCTGCAAGAGCTGCGTCGGTGCAACACCCGTTGCCGTGATCCCCTTCATGACCTCCTCGGGCGTGTAGGCGCTGCCCACACGGCGCGAGGCAGCGGCGGCGATCGCCTCGGACTGCACAATCTCGGCCATCGTGAATGGCACGAAGATGAGCCGGGCGCCTGCCATGTTCGCCTCCTCGCCCTCCGCGCCGGGGAGGTCGAAAAGTATCTTCGTGCGGACCTGGTATTTGCTCGTCTTCGGACGCAGCCCGCCGTCGGCCAGAGTCAGCTGCGTGAAGCCGGCAACTACGACGCCGACGAGGGCCATGCCGAGGATGACGAGGCCCCTTCGGCCCAGGATCCGGAGGATGTCGGCAGTCTCCATGTGGTCAAACCTGTGTCTGCGTCGCCGAGTCGGATTGTCGAGGCGCACCTCTCAACGGCGACGGCTGGAGGGGGTTCCCGGTTCCGCCTTCGGCTGCGCCGTCGTCAGTCGCCGCGTCGCGTGATGCCGGCGGGGATCGTATGCAGGATCAACTGTATGTCGATCCAGAGTGACGAGTTCCGTCCTGTCCCCACCTTGCCCGCGCACTTCTTCTCCACGGGCGCGGGCATCTCCTCGTTCAGCGCTGCCAGGATGAACGCACGACATCTGCAGGCACGAAGTAGGCGATCTCGGCATCGACAAGGATGGGCTGGAAGCCGGCGCCGTACATCGTCTCGGTGACGTCGCACAGCAGATCGGGGCTGTGGTACTCGAGTACGACACGATCGATCCGATCAAGAACCGGTGCGGCGCCCCTGAGAGCGTCGGCCTCCCAACCCTCGATGTCGAGCTTGAGGATCGCCGCTCGTTCGATGCCGAGTTCGGTGAGGATGTCCGGGATCGACGAGAGCACGACGTCGCCGGTTTCGTCGGCACGCAGCGTGGAGCCGACCGACATGTTCTCCTTGCGCGTCAGCCGCGCCGTTGTCGAGTACTCCCCAATACCGCGACGGAACGCTTGCACACGCCCGGGCAGGTTGTTGGCGGCGATGTTGTGCTCGAGACGCGCGAAAGTGTCCGGGTCGGGCTCGAAACAGAAGACGTCGGCGCCGCGCCGCGCCTGGCTGAGCGCGTACAGGCCGATGTTCGCTCCACCATCGATCACGACGTCCCCTCGGCCGGCGGCGAATCCCGGCGCCCGCTCGTACACGCGGTTGAGGAAGACCGCCGGGAACACCTCGGACACTTCGCCACCACGCACCTTCACCCGCAGGTGGAGGCCGTCGATGTCGAGGTCGACAGCACCGGCGCCACGCTTCCGGAGCTCTGCTTGCGCGAAGCGGTAGAGGAACGCGGTGAAGCTGACCTTCTCGTGCAGGCCCTTGGTGGCTCGTGCCATCGCCAGCGCCGCACGGAGGCGGGAGTGGTGAGGCAGGGGTGCGAGAACCCCACGGTCTTCGGTGTAGAGGATGTCAGGCACGGTCGATGTGCTCCTTCGAGCCCCCGGCATCGAGACGGCGGCCCGGGTCGCGCCGCCCCCCATTTCGTGGACGACACCGAGGACGTCCTCGTGCGTGCCGATGCCGGGAGAGGATGAATGACGTTGGCGTCGAACCATAGCGATGATGTCCCGCCCCTCATTGCGTGTTCTCGTCACGTCCTTCCCTGCCGGCACTGCTCGGGTGAAGTCCACGCCATACCTGCGTGCAGGCATGTTCGCGCCATCCCTTGCCGAGCGAGGCATCGCGCTCAAAGTGAGTGGGACCGTTCCACCTTGGGTGTACCCGCACGGCTGGGAGGGGGGTGGGGCGGCCACGCTGCGGAGGGTCTACGGTCTCGTCACTGGTGCCGTCAAGCGCCTCGCCCAAGCCGTGATCTTGCCCTACCGCTACGACGTCGTCGTCATCCTCAGGGACGTCTACGCTTTCGTGGGCCCCCCCTGGTTCGAGCGCCTCTTCGCCCGGCGGGCGAACTACCTGATCTTCGAGCTTGACGACGCCGTCTGGCTCCCGTCGCCAGATGGCAAGAGGGCCATCGCTTGGACACCCCGCAAGGTCACCACGGCAGCGCAACTCGCGGATCGCGTCATTGCCGGCAACGAGTACCTGGCCGGGTGGGCGCGGCAGTACTGCAGTGACGTCGTGATCGTCCCCACCGCGTCCGCTGCCGATGTTCGTCCCTGCCCGGCTGACCGCCGGCCCGGCCCTCCTCGGATTGGCTGGTTCGGGCAGGCGGGTGGCGCCGTATTCCTGGAACCGATCCTGCCCAGTCTCGTCGCTGCGCGGGAGCAGGTCGAATACGACTTCCACGTCGTTTCGGAGCACTTCGTCACCGATGTCGTGCAGTGGCCCACTGGTCTTCCCGTGCGGCTCACGCCCTGGAATCCCGACACCATGGCAGAAGACCTGGCTGACCTCGATGTCGGGATAATGCCGGTGCCCCACGACGAGTGGGCCCGAGGCAAGTGCGGCTCGAAGCTGCTCAACTACATGGCGGCCGGTCTACCCGTCGTCGCCAGTCCCGTGGGCGTCAACTGCGAGATAGTGGTTCAGGACGAGACAGGCTTTCTCGCATCCACACCCGAGGAATGGACCGAGGCGATCGTGAAGCTGGCAAGTGATCCCGGGCTCCGAGAGCGTATGGGGAAGGCCGGCCGGGCCCGCCTCGAAGCGGTCTACAGCCCTGACAAGGTGGCGAGGCTCTACGCCGCGGCGATCAGTCCCCCACCGGGCACCCCGCGGCGCCGCCGGGTGTTCCGTCGGCGGCGCCACGCGGGCTCACGGCGCTGGCGCTGAATCATCCCCGCGACTGAGGTAGTCCTCCAGGTCGCGCAGGCCCGCTTCGGAGCCGATCTCGTAGAAGCGCTCGTGGACTTCGTACCCGGCGAGGCGACCCTCGACGCTGAGGCGCTGGTACACGTCGGTCAGGTCCGCGACCTCCCCGGCGGGAACCGCCTCGACGACGCTACTGCACAGGGCGGAGAGGCCGTAGTCGAGGTAGGCCATCCCGGCAGCGGCCGGATTCGGGCACCCTTTGTCGTATCGGACGACGTGGCCGTCCCGATAGACCGCGTTGCTGGCGTCCCAGCGGCCCTCGTTCCGGAACACAGTCATGAGGGCGGGCAGACCGGCCAATGTGAAGGCGTGCCACACCGGCGGGTACGCGATCGGCAGGTACGAATCCCCGTAGAGGACGAAGAAGGCGTCGTCGAGGGTGCCGGCGTCAAGGGCGAGGCGCAGGGCGCCGGCGGTGCCCCGGAGTTCCTCACCCTCGTCGACGAACGCTGCCTTGACCCCCCAGCGGCTCCCGTCGCCCACGAAGTCCCGGAGCATGTCCCCTCGGTAGCCGATGCAGTAGACGACGCGGTCGATGCCCTGGCTAGCGAGGAGAGCGAGCTGTAGGCCGGCGAAGGGCTCGCCCCGAACGGGAAGGAGGGACTTCGGGACGGTCTCCGTGTGGGGAAGCATCCGGGTCCCGAGACCTCCGGCAAGGATCACGCACTGCATGACGCCGGCCTCAGTCGCGCACGATGACGCAGGACCCGTCGAGGTCGAAGGAGAACCTCGTCTCGCTGAGACCCTCTGCGGTCATCGCCTTGCGCAGCGACGTCGGGTCCTCGGCGTAGAAGAGCAGAAACCCGCCCGCCCCCGCCCCTACGAGCTTCCCGCCCAGCGCCCCGTGGGACATGCCCGCGTCGTACCAGCGGTCGATGTCCTCGTTGGACATCCCCCCGGAGCGCCCCCTCTTATGTAGCCAGTGTTCGTGCATGAGCGAGGCAAAGCCATGGCTGTCGCCCCCCTCCAAGGCGTCCTTGATGGAGTGGCCGAGGCGCTTCACGAAGGAGAGGTTCTCGAGCATGGCTTCGTCGCCGGTCTCAGAGCGACGCTTCTGGTCCTCAAGCACGGACGTCGCTTCCCGCGCATAGCCCGTGAAGAACATGAGGAGATGCTCCTCGAGATCGTGCAGCGTGTCGGTGGTGATGGCGAGGGGCTCCACGTGCACCTTGTCGTCCGGGGCGAACTCGAAACAGGTGAGGCCGCCGAAGGCCGCGATGTACTGGTCCTGTTTGCCCACGGATTGCCCCATGAGGTCGATCTCGACATGGCAGGCCTCCTCCGCAAGGGCGTTTGCCGTGACGTGTTCTCGCTGGAGGGCGTAGATCGCCCGCAGGAGGCCGACCGTGAAGGTGCCCGAGGACCCTAGACCCGTGCCGGAGGGGATGTCCGCGAGACTCACGATCTCCAGGGCTGGGTCGAGGTCGTGGAGGGCGAGGGCGTTGCGCACAATCGGGTGGTGGATACCGTCGATCGTCTTCGCCCGCTCCAGATTGGAGTACTTGATGAAGTAGTCGTCAGTGAACGTGCGGTTGATCCCGATGTAGACGTACTTGCTGATGGCGGCGGAGATGACGAAACCGCCGAAGCGCCTGTAGTAGGACGGGAGGTCCGTGCCGCCGCCGCCTAGGGAGATGCGCAGCGGGGTGCGGGTGATGATCATGGGCGTCACTGGGGGGTGGGTCGGATTCGGCGCAGGCTATCACGAGCCGGAATTCCCCGGCGGGCCCTCACTCGGTACCCTTGGCCTTCCCTGACACTGTCCGGGCAGGAGTTTTCCTGCTCGGAGGCGTAGTTCCTACCTGGTCCCTCCATGAGCTTCACTGACGAGTTCCTCGCCGAAACCTCGAAGATCCTCGACGCCCTCGATCGCGAGTCGGTCGAGGCTGTCGCATCCGGCCTCGGGGCTGTACGCGACGGCGGTGGCCGCCTCTTCATCCTGGGCGTGGGCGGCTCCGCCGGGCACGCGGGGCACGCCGTGAACGACTTCCGCAAGATCTGCGCGTTCGAGGCGTACGCGCCGACTGACAACGTCTCCGAGCTCACGGCCCGCGTGAACGACGAGGGCTGGGAGAGTTGCTACGCAGAGTGGCTCCGGGGCTCGCGGATTTCGGCGACCGACGCCGTCCTGGTCTTCTCCGTCGGGGGTGGCGACCGCGAGAGGAACGTGTCCCCCAACATTGTGCGGGCCCTCGAGGTGGCCCGCGACTCCCGCGCTCGTGTCTTCGGAATCGTAGGCCGCGACGGCGGCCACACGGCCGAGGTTGCCGACGCCTGTGTCGTGATCCCGCCTCTGGCGGCAGACCGGGTGACGCCGCACACCGAGGGCCTCTGCGCCGTGCTCTGGCACCTCCTCGTGAGCCATCCCGTCCTCGCCGTCAGGGAGACGAAGTGGGAGTCGGTGCGCTGAGCGGCGAACGGTTCTTCATCGTCGGCGGCGCGGGATTCGTCGGGAGCCACTTCACCGACAGGCTTCTGGGGGACGCCAGTACCGCAGCCGTCACTCTCTACGACAACTTCTCGTCGGGGAGGGAGTGGCACTACGCCCACCATGCTGGGGATCCCCGCCTCGTCGTCGTCCGGGGGGACGTGAAGGACCTCGCCACGCTTCGGGCGGCGATGAACGGCCACGACACCGTCATCCACCTGGCCTCAAATCCCGACATCGCCCGGGCCATGACGGAACCCGATGTCGACTTCTACGAAGGCACTCTCCTGACCCATCAGGTCGTGGAGGCGATGCGCACCACGAGCGCGAAGCGCATCCTGTACGCCTCCGGCAGCGGTGTCTACGGCGACCTCGGCGAGACCGAGGCCACGGAGGACCACGGTTCTCTGGAGCCCGTGTCGACGTACGGGGCGAGCAAGCTCGCCGGCGAGGCCCTCATCGCCTCCTACGCCCACATGTTCGACCTCCGAGCGTGCGCGTTCCGTTTCGGCAACGTCGTGGGCCCCCGCCAGACCCACGGCGTCGGCTTCGACTTCGTGCGCCGTCTCCTCGATGACCCGAGCCGGCTGCGAATCCTCGGGGACGGGACGCAAAGCAAGTCCTACATCCACGTCGAGGACGTCATGGACGCCGTCCTCATGGCCCACCGCGAGGTCACGGCGCCCTTCGACGTGTTCAACGTCGCCACCGGCGACTACATCACCGTGACCGAAATAGCCCACCTTGCCGCCGGGTGCGTCGGCCTCGAAGCGGGGACGACCGCCTACGAGTACACGGGCGGTTCCCGGGGTTGGAAGGGCGACGTGCCTGTCGTGCGCCTGAACACTGATCGCATCAGGGCGCTCGGGTGGCGCTGCGCTCGCGGGTCCCGGGGGGCCCTGAGTCAGTCGATCCTCTCCATGCTCGATGACGCCCGGGCGGGGAGGCTCTGATGGGCCGACCAGCCGTCTTCCTCGACCGCGACGGTGTCGTGAACCGGGCGGTGCTTCGCGAGGGCCGCCCGTATCCGCCCGCGGACGCTTCCTCCCTGGAGCTCCTCCCGGGAGTCCGCGCCGCCTGCACCGCCCTCAAGGACGCCGGATTCCTGCTTCTCGTGGTCACGAACCAGCCCGATGTCGCTCGGGGGACCCAGGGACTCGAAACGGTGGAGGCGATCCACGGCACGTTGCGCAGCCTGCTTCCCCTCGATGACATCTACGTCTGTCCCCACGACGACGCCGACGCCTGCGACTGCCGCAAGCCGGCTCCGGGGCTCCTCGTGCGGGCGGCGGCTGCATGGGACGTCGACCTTGCCACCAGCTACATGGTCGGTGACCGCTGGCGCGACGTCGAGGCAGGGCAGCGTGCGGGCTGCCGCACGGTCTTCGTGGACCGGGGTTACGCCGAACGCCGTCCCGATGCCGCCGACCACACGGCGGAAGGACTTGAAGAGGCGGCACAGTGGATCCTGCAGACAGCCTGCATGTGAAAGGACGACGATGAACCCAGACCTGCAGTCGCTCAGGGTGAAGATCTTCGCCGACGGCGCGGACAAGGCCGGCATCCTCGAGCTCTCCGCCGACCCGCGCATCACGGGCTTCACGACGAACCCCACGCTCATGCGGGCAGCGGGCGTGAGCGACTACGAGGCCTTTGCCCGCGACATCCTCGAGGCCGTTCCGAACCGACCCTTCTCCTTGGAGGTGTTCTCCGACGACTTCGGCGACATGGAACGCCAAGCGCTCAAGATCGCCTCTTGGGGTGACCACGTCTACGTGAAGATCCCGATCACGAACACCAAGGGCGAGAGCTCGGGAGCGCTGCTGCGCCGTCTCGTCGGCCAGGGCGTGAAGGTGAACGTGACCGCGATGATGACGGTGGCCCAGGTGCGGGACGTGGCGGGCTGCCTGGCGGGCGGGCCGCCGGCGTACGTGTCGGTCTTCGCCGGCCGGATCGCCGACACCGGCCGCGACCCGGTGCCGCTCATGGGGGAGGCCGTCGAGGTGCTCCGTCCGCACGACAACATCGAGCTCATCTGGGCGAGCCCGCGCGAGATCCTGAACGTCCTGCAGGCCGACGCCGTCGGCTGCCACGTCATCACGGTCACCCACGACCTCCTCCGGAAGCTTCCCACCGTCGGGAGGGACCTCGACGAGTTCTCCCTCGACACCGTGCGCATGTTCCACCGCGACGCCGAACACGCCCGCTACGAGCTCTGACGCGGCCGAGGAAGGCGCCCGAGGGGGCGGCGAGGGGACGTGTCGCCGGTAGCGGGGACGTGACCACAGACCGAGATCGACGGGCGCCCCCCGGGTCGCTACCGGGTGATGGCGACCATCGATTTCGGTACGCCCGCGATCCGCTCGAACCAGATCTCACTGTCTGGAAAGAGCGATCGCATCTCCGTCGCGCTGAGCAACTCGACCATCAGGCACTGCTCGATCGCCGTCTCCCGGTCCTTCTCGCGGATGTGGCCGAGGGACCACTTCTGGGTTATCGACGCGCGTGCTGAGAGGGGGAGAAACTGAAATCCTGGAAACAGCCAGTGAGGTTCAATCGGGAAGTACCGGTAGGGCGTCTGGATCCACCTTCGCGGAGCGGCAGTACGAATCACTCTCGCCAGGGCCGTTCGCGCAACTGGTCCGCCGACATGCTCAATCAGGGAGTTTGAGATGACTATGTCGTAGCCGGAGCCAGGATCAAAGGTGCAGGCATCCGCCTGCACGGTCTCGATTCCTGGTTCGGGCTTCTCGCTGCCGAGGTTCACCAAGGTGACTGACTGGGGCCTGGTGGGAACCGCCGTCCAGAAACTCACGGTTCCCCCGAGGTCGAGAACTCGCATCTCACGCAGATCCGGGAACAAGGCCTCAAGACGCCGCCACCTGCGCGCGCGGACGCGTGCGGCCAAGCTGTGGGAGCTAGTCGGCTGGGCAACGAAACTGCGCAACTTCGCTGCGAGTCCCGCTGAGGGTCTTTCAGGGCAGAGAGGTCCACGGGAAGTTGACACACGCGCAGGATCCGATTCCACAGCGGGGCTCTCCTATCAGAAGGCTTTGAACACTGCCGGAATAGTGGAGCCTCTGTGTCTCGCCAGAGACCGTGGCGGCGCTCCTTTCCGACGTGCCGCTATAGTTTCGACCGCTGCGGCGCCCGGTCCTCCCAGAGCGCCGGACGACAGCCGTACCGCGATCTCCCTCCGGGATCCGTCCAGCGAGGCAAACGTCATCGGAACCGCCATGCCGTCACAGAACCCGGTCGTGCTGTTCGCCTCGGAAGTGCGATGGGACGGGATCTGGTTTCCGACCAACCACCTCGCCTTGAACGTCGCGAACCACCTGCGCACGCTCCTGCTCGAGGTCCCCGTGAGCCTGCTGTCGCCGCTGCGGGATGCCAGCAAGTGGAACCAGATCTCCCACCGACATCGGCGCGTGTCGGAGAACCTGGCCGTGGTCTCCTCACTCGGGGTTCCGCCGCACGCGAACCCGCGACTGCGCCTGGTGAACAGCTGGCTGGCGGCCCGAACCGTGCGGAGCGCCCTCCGCCGCGCTGGCTGGGGCGGACCAGACGTGATCGTGGCCTCGTTGTACAACCACTGGCGTCTGCGTTGGTTCTTTCCCGACGCCCTCTTTGTCGCCCTCCTCACGGACTCGTTCCCCGACTTCGGGGGCGCCCCTTCCGCCGACACACCGGCGGAGTACCGCCGGATGCGTGATGCCGCCCAGGCCGCCGCGGTCGTCTCGCCCCCCCTCGCCCAGGAGTGCCGACGCCAGGGCCTGCCCACGCTTGTCGTCCCGCAGGGTGTGGATGCCGGGGGCATCGCCCGCGGCATGGGGGAACCGGAGCCTGCGGACCTGGCGGACGTCGCGCACCCGCGCATCGCATTTGTGGGCACTCTGACCGACCGCATCGACTACGACACCGTAGCGGAGGTCGCTAGGGCACGGCCGAACTGGCATCTTGTGTTCCTCGGCAGCGCCTGGCTCACGCGCTACGCCAGTCGGGAGCATTCCCTCGACGATTTCCCGAACGTGCATTTTCTCGGGGAGAAGAGCTGGGCGGATCTCGGCCACTACCTCGGCCACGTCGATGCCGCCTGGCTCCCGTACACCTGGACCGGCTTCAACCAGCAGTCGAACCCGATGAAGATCCTCGAGTACCTGGCGGCGGGCCTCCCCGTCGTCGCCAACGCCTTCCCGGCAGTGCAGGAGCACGCCGAGTTCGTCACCTGTGTGCCCGAGGGCGGCGACTTCGTGGCGTCTCTCGAGCGGGCCATCACAGGCGAGAGCGGCCTCCCGGCGAATGGCCCCGGGGACGAGGTCCGCTCGCGGCGCCAGGCGTATGCCGCGGAGCACTCTTGGGCGCGTCGGGGCGAGGAGCTCGCGGCGTTCCTGGTGGAGCATTTCGAGGAGCACCGCGCCGCCCTCGGCGTCATGGGCTCGGGGGACGCAGCGCGCGCCTGAGGGGGATCGATTTCGCGGGCGCCGAGAGAGCCCGCAACAGTGCAGCTGCGCGGGCCGGTGCGCCTTCGAGAGAGCGCTGGCGCCGCTACCAGTCGCCGCGTCGCGTGATGATCGCGGGGATCGTGCGCAGGATCAACTGTATGTCGACCCAGAGTGACCAGTTCTGAATGTAGGAGAGGTCGAGCTTCACCATCTCCTCGTACGTGAGGTCGACGCGGGAGAGGATCTGCCAGAAGCCTGTGACTCCCGGACGCACGTTGAGGCGCTTGATGCCGAGGTCACCGAAGTGCTCCATCTCGACGTTCAGGGGCCGGGGGCCCACGAGGCTCATCTCGCCCTTGAAGACGTTGATGAGCTGAGGAAGCTCGTCGATCGAGAAGCGGCGGATGAAGCGGCCCACGGGGGTGACGCGCGGATCGTCGTGCACGCGATGGCGGCTGTCACCGAGCATCCACTGCACGCTGTCCTTGTTGTCGCCGGCGACCTCGGCGAGTCGGGCCTCGGCATCGACGCACATGGAGCGGAACTTGATCATCTTGAAAGTGCGACCCTTGTAGCCCGCCCGGCGCTGCTTGAAGAAGACCGGGCCGCGGTCATGCAGCTTGATCGCGGCCGCCACGGCGAGAAGGACGGGTGAGGCGAGCAGGAGCCCGAGCCCGGCGCCGACGATGTCCATGATGCGCTTGCCGGGCATCATCCTGGGCGCGTACGAGAGGCGGCCCAGAGGGATGAGCGGGACGCCCTCGATGTGCTCCACACGTGCCGGGGAGAGCAGGAAGTCGTGCAGCGGGGGCACGAGTGACACCTGGACCTTGAGACCGTCGGCGGCCATGAAGCACTCGGTGACGTGGGCGAGGTCGTCCTCGTCGGGGACGAGGACGAGGTGGCGGATCTCGTTGCGCGTGATGAGCGCGGGCAGGTCCTCGGGGCCGACGCCGAGCAGGCTGTCGACCTTGGAGTCCCCGCCCCCGTCGGCCACCACGCCGGCGATGCGGAGGCCGACCTCGGGGTGGCTCTCGATCTTCTGCACGAGGGCCCGGACGGTGCGACCCTGGCCCACGATGAGCGTGGGGTCGAGGCCGATGCGCTGGCGGCGGAGGCGGGCGGCGAGGAAGTAGAGGGCGGCGCGCCCGGAGAAGACGGCCACGCCGAGGACGGTGGCGGTGACCACGGCCGCGAGCCGGCGGGGCTGCGTGCTGAACGCGTAGGGGAAGGCGACGGCGACGATCATCGACGCCACGGCGGAGGCGGCGAAGAGCCGGGGGGCCTCGCTGATCGCCGACGGCCGCAACACCCCGAGGGAGGGGGCGTAGAAACGGAACATCGTGAGTGTGGGCAGGAAGGTCAGCACCAGCACGCGAGGGTCGTGGTGCAGGACCAGAGCGTTGGCGACGGCGATGGCGAGGACGTCGGTGACGACGCGCAGGGGGGCCACGTTGCGGGCGACCCATGTCAGGGGACCAGTCCGCTCGCTGAGGGCGACGCCGGTGTCGTCGGCGCTCCTCCCGATGGAGACCACGGTTGCGCTCATGTGGGTTTGCTCGGCTGCCTCTGTTGTCTCCGCCCTGCCCGTGACCTTCTTCTCCGCGGGGAGGGAGATCTCCTTGTCGGGGACGCCGTGGGGTCCTCCGGTCACCGGCTCGGACGTCCATCGCGGCACGGGCGGCGACGCAGCGTCGGTGCGTTCCAGGGCCTCGTTCGGCTGCACGCCGTGATTCCTCCTCCCAGCACGTGTCTCGCCGGGATGCGGTGTGCCGGCGGGAACACGTGGAATACTTCCCGTGTGACATCTCGACGTCCGGCGCAGGCGACCCCGGCTCCGGTTCCCGGCGTGTGCGTGGACCCCACCGCCCCCAAGATGAGGGAGGCCTGCGGGGTCTTCGGCGTGTACGCACCCGACGCTCCGGTTGCCTCTCTCACCTACCTTGGTCTGTTCGCCCTGCAGCACCGGGGCCAGGAGTCCGCCGGCATCGCTGTTTCCGACGGCGAGACGATCACGGTTGTCAAGGACCTTGGACTGGTCACTCAGGTATTCGACGAGCGTCGCCTCGCTCCTCTCTTGGGTCACCTCGCGATCGGCCACGTCCGGTATTCCACGACGGGCTCCACCACGTGGGAGAACAGCCAGCCGGTCTACCGTTTCGCGGGGGCCTGCGGTTTCGCCCTCGCCCACAACGGGAATCTCACCAACACCCACCGTCTGGCTTCCGCTGCCGGCATGGGTCCCGGTACCGCGTCCTCGGACTCGGACCTCGTCGCCGCTCTCGTCCAGCAGCGCTACCGCGAGGGTGCCGACCCGAGCGGCCCGGAGCGGGACACCGGCCCGAGCGGCCCGGAGCGGGACACCGGC
>CAYJLW010000085.1:0-5800 GCA_964370965.1 uncultured Acidimicrobiia bacterium
GCTGGCCGCGCTGGCGGCCTACCGGGCGCAGACCGGCGCCTACCCGCCCGACCTGGAGACCCTCATCCCGGATCACCTGCCGGCCCTCCCCCGCCCATCCTGGCGCGCCGCCTACCTGTACCAGGTCTGCCCCGCCAACTCGGCCTTCACCCTGTCCTTCGACCTCGGGCGCAGCATGGACGGCGACACCTGCACCTACCTCGGCGACCTGCCCCCCCCCCCACACAACAGGGAGTGCCGCGGCTCCGCCCGGGCCCGCGAGAGAGGTCCCCGCCCCACCCGGACCGCCGCCTGCTCCGGTCGGGGCGCCTTCGGCGACCGGTGCCCCCCCACAGGCCCCTTCTCCGCCCGCCGCACCACCCGGCGAGCGACCTCCCCGGGAGGCTCCCGTGCTCCCCGGCGTGCCGTCCATGGCCACGAAGGTGGGCGAGACCGTCGAGAACATCGTCACGCAGGTTCGCGAGAAGACCATCCTCCCCGCCGAGCGAGCGGCGCGGGCCATCGGCCTGGTCCTGCTGATCTGTGTCGTGACGGCAGGGCTTCTCGTCCTTCTCACGATCGCCGCCATCCGGGGCCTCACGATCCTCACCGACGTCGTCACCGGCGAGCCCCGCGTCTGGATGGCCTACCTGGTCCTGGCGGTAGTCTTCCTCCTGATCGGATCCCTCCTCTGGTCCAAGCGCAAACCGCGCTGACCCGCGACGGAGCCGATCACGCCGAGGCGTGGAGCGCACATGAGCGAACGCGAACTCATCGTCGTGGGATCCGGTCCAGCCGGACTCACTGCCGCCCTGTACGCCGCTCGCGCGAACCTGGAGCCCGTCGTCTTCGAGGGCCTGGAGGCCGGCGGCCAACTCATGCTCACCACGGAGGTGGAGAACTTCCCGGGATTTCCGGACGGCATCCTGGGTCCCGATCTCATGGACCGGATGCGGACCCAGGCCGCCCGTTTCGGTGCGGACGTCCGTCCGGAGCAAGTGGCCCGCGTCAACCTGGGTTCGCGCCCCTTCGCCGTCTCGACCGATGACGAGGAGTTCACCGCCCGTGCGCTGATCCTGGCCACCGGGGCATCGGCTCGCTGGCTCGGTCTCGAGAACGAGGCCCGCCTGGCCGGACACGGCGTGTCCACCTGCGCCACGTGTGACGGCTTCTTCTTCCGCGGAAAGGAGATCGCCGTCGTCGGTGGCGGCGACTCCGCCATCGAGGAAGCGCTCTTCCTCACCAAGTTCGCCACGAAGGTGACCCTCGTGCACAGGCGCGACCAGCTCCGCGCCTCCAAGATCCTGGCGGAGCGGGCCAGGAAGAACGACAAGATCGAGTTCGCCTGGAACTCCGTCGTCGCCGACGTCCTCGGCGACGACAAGGTCGCCGGCGTCCGCCTGGAGGACATCCGTACCGGGGAGACCTCCGATCTCCGCGTGGAGGGCCTCTTCGTCGCCATCGGCCACACCCCCAACACGGATCTCGTCAAGGGCCAGATCGAGCTCGACGACGCCGGCTACGCCGTCACGCACGCCGAGGTGCGCACGAGCGTTCGGGGCGTGTGGGCCGCCGGAGACGTCCAGGACAGCGTGTGGAGGCAGGCCGTCACCGCTGCGGGTTCCGGCTGCATGGCGGCCGTCGACGTGGAGCGTTATCTGGAGGCGGAGCGGTTCGGCGACGAAGCGCCGCCTTGGT
Source organism: uncultured Acidimicrobiia bacterium (assembly GCA_964370965.1). Classification (GTDB taxonomy): domain Bacteria; phylum Actinomycetota; class Acidimicrobiia; order UBA2766; family UBA2766; genus CAYJLW01. The sequence continues at coordinate 1,678 of CAYJLW010000085.1, forward strand.
GACCCCGATGAAGGAGGAGCGCGCGACGATGGCAGGGAATCTCTTGAACGTGTCCGACACGGACTTCGACGAGGTCGTGAAGGGCGCCACGAAGCCCGTCCTCGTCGATTTCTGGGCCGAGTGGTGTGGCCCCTGCAAGATGATCGCTCCCGTGCTCGAAGAGATCGCCGCCGAGCGGGACGACCTCACGATCGCCAAGCTCGACATCGACGCCAACCCGCAGACGGCGGGCCGGTTCTCCGTGATGAGCATCCCGACTCTCATCCTCTTCGTCGATGGCGCCCCGAAGGCCAGGATTGTCGGTGCGAAGGGCAAGAACGCCCTATTGGGCGAGATCGCCGGCCATCTCCCGGTGTAGGAACCCGCCGAATCCCATGGTCCCGGGGTCGTTCCGACCGGACGACATGGCCGCCCGCTCGGTCGAGTTCGCGCTCGGCCCTGGGTAGAGCCCTCCCGGGGCCTGTGCCGGCCGGCGGCCTCGGCCTCTCGCCCCACGCGGCCCCGGTCGGAGCTACGCTCCCTCTCCCGTGAAGCCGAGGCCGCGCCGTGAGCGGCCCGGCGCCGCCGCATGGCACGTGCGGCTTCCGCGCCGTCAACTCATGGAGTCCCCGTGGCCGCTGAGTTCCCGTTGATACGCAGAGGTGACAGCGGCGTCGCCGTGACGGACGTCCAGCGCCGCCTGGCCGACGCCGGCTTCCCTGTGGACCAGGATCCGGCGGGCTCCTTCGCCGATGGCACCTACCTCGCCCTGCGCGCCTTTCAGCAGTCACGCCACCTCCCCGCTGACGGCGTCGTGGGCCCCGACACCTGGGCGGCCCTCATCGAGGCGGCGTGGCGTCTCGGCGACCGACCACTCTACGAGCGTCGGCCCCACCTCCGCGGAGACGATGTCGCCTCCCTGCAGGAACGGCTCGCTCGACTGGGCTTCGACGTGGGCAAGGTGGACGGCATTCTCGGTCCGCAGGCACGGGCAGCCATCCTCGAATTCCAGCGCAACACCGGCCTCGCCGCCGACGGGATCGCCGGCCCGGCGACGGTCCGCGCTCTGGACAGGGTGGAGGGGGCGCCCGCCGGCGTGGCCGACGTCGCCCTCAGAGAACGGGTCCGGCTCCGCCAGGACGCCGTCGGCCTCGCCGGTCGCCGCGTCTTCCTCGACCCCCGTGGGGGTGCGGGGAACACCGGGGTGGTCGGCCCTGGCGGCGTGTGCGAGGCCGATGCTGCCCTCGATCTCGCGGCGGAGGTCTCGCGGGCGCTGCGCTCTGCGGACGCTCTCGTGCTCCTCTCGCGCGACAGCGCGGGTGATCCCACGTCCTCAGAGCGCGCCGGCCTGGCGAACTGGTTCGGAGCGGATGCCGTCGTCGGCCTCGGGTTCGCCGTCGACCCCGGTGACGCCTCCGTCATCGCCGTGAGCTACTTCGGGACAGCGCGCTTCCGTTCCGCTGCGGGTCAGCGGCTCGCTCGCCTCATCGGCGCGGAGTGCGCCGAGTTGGGGGGCGCCGCCGTGGTGCATCCTGTGCCCAGCGCCGCCGCGCTCCTGCGTGAAACACGCGCCCCGGCCGTGCTGATCGAGCTCCCCTTCGGCCCTGACGGGAGCGCGACCCCGCTCCTCCGACCCACGGCCGCCGCCGTGACCCGGGCCCTCCGGGACTTCCTCTAGGACACGGCTGGTCACGAGAGGCCGCCTCCCCCGCCCCGGCTCAGCTCCCGCCAGGGCGTCCCGACGTGCCGGGGAAGGGCGTGGCGTAGGAGGGTTCGAGGCCAGGTCGCGTCCCGCGGCGCACGCGACGGAGGAACCCCTCGAGTGCCACCCCCAGCTGATGAGCCAGGGACGGCGGCGGGGTATCAGCCTGGTAGAGGGGCCAGACGGGGTGGGGTCGTGTCAGCCGGAACCCGACGGCCTCCAGGAAGCCACACGGGAGCCACGGTGACGTCTCCGACCATACCCGATCCGCCGTAGCCGAGACGGCAGCGCGCCTCACCCTCGAGGCCTCGCGAAACACGGTGGTAGCGAGGGCGCTGCCAATTCCCCGGCGCTCCCAGCCCGAGCGGACCCGCAACCCGGCGACGTACATGTCGCCGTCACCTGGGGCGGGAATGCCGGGGGGCAAGGCGGGCAAATGGGTCGTGATGCCGAACACGGCGTACCCCACGATCAGCGACTCGCCTCCGGGCGCGAGGCCGTCCACCACGGCTCCCCCGCACCGCCCCCCGGCGAGGAGCTCTCCCAAGACCCCCACAGGATCACGTCCACGCAGGAACCAGGGGTCGGCTGCCTCGCCGATGGGCAACAGGTTCGCCGACCCCACGTCCAGCGGCCGGCTTCGCCATGCCACGCTCAGACGCCGCGCTCGGCCCGTGACCGGAGGGCCGCGGCGACGAAACCCGTCGCCACTGACGCGCCCATCACCAGCAGCCACCGGAGTCGGTGACGCCTCACCGCCCGGGGTTCCGTTCGACTACTCATATGCACCCAAGATCATCTGGGAGATCCTCTCCAGGTCGGCCAGGGATCCGAACTCGATCACCAGCTTGCCGCTTCCCTTGCCCGTACGCACCCGGACCCGCGTGTCAAGGTAGTCGCCCAGGAGCTCGCCGACCTCTGCAAGCGCCGGGTGCTCCCGCCCCTGGTTCTTTGCGGATCCGCGCCGGGCCCGCAACGGAGCTCCGCCGGTCCGAACGGCTTCTTCCGTCTGGCGGACGGACCAGCCCTCGGCCACTATCCGCTCGGCCGTCGCCGTCTGCAGCGACGGGTCGTCGAGGCCCAGCAGGGCGCGCGCGTGCCCGGCCGTGAGTTCTCCGCAGACGAGCAGCTCCTGCGCGCGGCCGGGCAAGCCGAGAAGTCGGAGGGCGTTCGTTATGGTCGTGCGGCTCCTCCCCACCCGCTCGGCAAGGGCGTCGTGGGTGAGTCCGAAGTCCTCCAAGAGTTGGCGGTAGGCGGCAGCCTCCTCGAGAGCGTTGAGGTCCTCGCGGTGGATGTTCTCGAGGACGGCGTGCTCCAGACTGTCCTCGTCGCTCGTGTCCCGGATGATGGCGGGCACTTCCCGCAAGCCGGCGACTTGCGCAGCGCGGAGCCGCCGCTCCCCGGCAATCAACTCGTAGCCGTCCCCCTGGGGCCTCACGAGCAGCGGCTGGAGCACGCCCACCCGGCGCACCGAGTCCGCGAGCGTGGCGAGAGCCTGCTCGTCGAACCGGTCACGGGGCTGGCGAGCGTTCGGGCGCACGGCTCCAATTGGCAAATATTGGAAGGCTTGCTGCTCCGCCGCGGGGATGAGAGCGGACAGCCCTCGCCCGAGGCCTCCTCTAGACGCCATGGCGCTCCAGGACCTCCTTGGCCAGTTCGCGATAAGCGATCGCCCCCCGGGACATCGGCGCATAGAACTCGATGGGCTGGCCGAAGCTGGGGGCCTCGGAGAGACGAACGCTGCGGGGGATCACCGTCCGGAAGACCTCCGGCCCGAAGTGCTCGCGGACGTCCTCGACCACTTGCGCCGCCAGCCTCGTTCGTGCGTCGTACATCGTGAGCACGAAACCCAGGATCGCCAACCCCGGATTCAGGCTCCGGCGGATGAGGTCCACGTTCCGCAACAGCGCCCCCAGACCTTCCAAGGCGTAGTACTCACACTGGATAGGGATCAGAAGCTCCTCCGCTGCCACGAGCCCGTTCACGGTGAGGAGACCCAGACTCGGCGGGCAGTCGATGACCAGGAAGTCGTAGTCCTCGCGGATTCCCTTCATCGCCTCCCGGAGGCGTGTCTCGCGAGCCAGCATCGACACAAGTTCCACCTCGGCTCCCGCCAGGTCGAGCGAGGCCGGCACGCAGTAGAGGTTCCGGATAGTCGTCGGAGCCACCACGTCCTCCATCGGGACGTCCTGGACAAGGACCTCGTAGACGGTCAGGGGGAGCGCGCGGAAGTCCACCCCCACTCCCGTGGTGGCATTGGCCTGGGGATCCATGTCGATGAGGACGACGCTCTTGCCCAAGCCGGCAAGAGCCGCCGCCAGGCTCACGGTCGTGGTGGTCTTGCCCACCCCGCCCTTCTGGTTGGCGACGCTGACCACCCTCCCCAGGGGCAGACCCCCCCGTTTGTGCTTCTTGTCTTTGACCACCTGGACTCCTGAAGGC
>CAYJLW010000085.1:5810-18398 GCA_964370965.1 uncultured Acidimicrobiia bacterium
TGTGTTCATCCCCCCCCCCCCCTCCCCCCGGGGCGCGCGGGGCCTCCCCCCCCCCCCGCGCCGGCCCACTCTAGCCGTTTCCCGCCCGGGGACGGGGGACGCCCCATACCGGCGACGGCCGTGGTCGGCGATCACGAGAAGTGGGCTCAGCCGTGGGACGGGCGCTCCCCCCTTGCCTCGCCGCGTCGCAGGACGAGAACACTGCGTCCGCCGGCGAGGGCTTCCCGACGCACCTCGGCCTGCAATCCCGCCACGGCCGCCGACAGGAGCCAGGATGCCTCTTCGGTGGGCAAGGGGTCTGCCGGGATGGACAGGACCGCCGCCCCGCCCGGCGCGACTATCGGGGCAGCTAGTTCCAGCACTTCCTCAGCGCGACCAACGCCGAAGGCGGTGCAGACGTTCACGCCCAGCGCCAAGGGCGCCTGCCGGGTCAGGCTGCGGACATTGCCCGCCAACACGACGGCGTTCCCAAGCAGGAGGCCGGACACGAAGCGCTCGAGGGCGGCCACACGCTGGCGGCGCTCCTCGCAGAGAAGAACCCGCAGGTCCGGGTGTGTGATGGCGATAGGGATTCCCGGGAGGCCGCCGCCACTTCCGATGTCGGCCAATGTCCCTTCCGGACTTCCCAGGCCAGCGGCCTCCAGGGTGAAGGCGAATCCCTCGATCAGATGCTGCAGGCTGGGGCGGTCGAGCTTCCTCGAGACGAGGTTCGTCGCCTTGTTGGCGTCCCAAAGGAGATCGCCGTAGCGGCGCAGGAGCGTTTCACGTGAAACTGCCGGCGGCACGGGGTCGCTAGCCGGTCACGAGGGGCTGATCACCACGTTCCGTTTTGGCTCCACGCCCTCGGAGTAGGTGCGAACCCCCTCGATGGCGTTCACGGCGTCGTGCACGATCTTGCGATCGGCGGGCATCATGGGCTCCAGAGCCTTCTCGACGCCCGAACGCGCGACCTCCTCTGCCAACTGCCGGGCGTACCCCTGCAGGGCCACCTTCCGCTTCGCCCGGTAGCCCGCCACGTCCAGCGCCATCCTCGCCGGAGCCGAGGTCCGGCGCTGCACGACCGTACGCGCCACCTCCGTGAGAGCGGCCAGGGTTGTGCCGCGCCTCCCGATGAGCGACCCCAGGTCTTCGCCCTGCACGTCCAGTGCCAGAATCCCGTCGCGGTACTCCGCCACCAGTTCGCCCTCGAGGTCGAAGGCATCGAGCATCTCCTCGAGGAAGTCGAGCGCGACGTTCTGCTGCTCCGCCAGGAGTTCCGGGTCTGGCCCAGACTCCTCCTCCTGCTCTCCCGAATCCCTCGTCTCCGGCGGTCCCGGCGCCGCGGTCTCCTCGTCAGTCGGTGGCCTCGGGCGCACCACGAGCTTCACCCGACCCTCGTCAGCAGGCAGTTCCGCGACCTCCATGTCGGCCTCGGCAATGCCCAGCGCCCGGACGGCCGTCTCGATCGCTTCTTCCCGGCTCGCCCCCTCGACTTCGCGCCATTCGCTCACGTGTTACCCCTGCGCTTCGTGCCGCCTCGCGGCGACGGATTCCCGCCGGTCGGCTTGTTGCCGGCGGGTTGCCCCTTCTTGGGCACGACCTTCTTGCGCGGCGCGGGCGGACCGGCCTCCCCGCCCTCCGCAGACCCCTGAGCCTTCTTGCTCTTGGGGGGCACGAGCCGGGGGGGTGCCTTGCGCGCACCCGGCTTCGCCCCTGCCTTTCCCCGCCCGTCCCCCTTGGCCCCCTGGCTCCCCTGCGGGGGGGGTCCCGCCTTCGCCGGGGCGACAACAGCCTGGGCGGGAGAGCGGCGCAGAATGACCCACTGCTGCAGGATCTGGGCCAGGTTGGACGTGAGGAAGTAGAGGTTCACGCCCGCCGGCAGGCTGAACGAGATGAGGCCGAAGAAGACGGGGAAGAACTTCGTCATCGTCTTCATCATCTGGGGTTGGGCGTCGGCCTGCGGGTTGTTCCTCTGCATCTGCACCTGCTGGAACCACCCTGTGCCCACAATCAGTGCGACCAGGATCATGTGGGGCAGCACGTACCAGACGCCCTGGCCCGCACTCAGGGCCTGGGAAGGGCTCACGCCCAGGTTGATCCCGAGGAACAGCGACGCGCTCTGCGCCTTCGCGAGCCCTCCCGCCTTCACGGCGTCGTTCGAGGCCTTCAGGTCCCGCCAGAGCCGCGAGCTGCCCGGGACGAAGTTCGTGGCGATGAACCCGGGGATGGCCTTCTTGCTCCCCTTCGGTGGCCGGTAGCGGATTACCTGGAACATGGCGAACAAAAGGGGCATTTGCACTATGAGGGGCAAACAGCCCGCTGCCGGGTTCACCTTGTTGGCCTTGTAGAGCGCCATCATCTCCGTGTTGAGGCGCTGGCGGTCGTTCTTGTACTTGGCCTGCAACTTCTTGATCTCGGGTTGCAGGAGGGCCATGGCCCGCATCGACTTCGTGGACTTCGCGGTCAAGGGGTAGAGGAGGACCCGCACGCTTATGGTGAGCAGGATGATCGCGACGCCGTAGTTGGGGATGATCGAGTAGAACCACGCCAAGACTCCACCGAGGGCATGTTCCAGGGCGCCGAAGACCCACTCGATGGGATTCCCGCTGGCGGCGAGCACCGCGGTTCTCACGCCCGACCTCTCGGCACGGGGTCGTACCCGGAACCGCCCCACGGGTGGCAGCGGCCTATCCGTCGCAGGCCCAACCAGCCCCCCCGCAGGACGCCGAAGCGTTCCACCGCCATCAGGGAGTACGCCGAGCAGGTGGGGTCGTAGCGGCAGTGCGCTCTCGGCGACCCGGCCCGCACGAACCGGTACCCCTTGATGGCGCCCGTCACCCACCGCGTGGGGGAGCGCCAGGGCCGAGAGGCCCGCTGCGCATTCCCGCTCTCCGGGCTAGCCCCGTCGAGGATCGTGGCGGTCGTCATACAGTTCCTCGAAACACTCCTCGACGCACCGCGCGAGCTCCTCGTACGTCATCGCCTCGCAGCCCGGTCGTGCAACCACCAGGCAACTGCCCTCTGGGGCGCCGGATCGACACGCTCGGGCGACCGCGCTCCGCAGTCGCCTCCGCACCAGATTTCGCGTGACGGCGTTTCCGATTCGGCGCCCCACAGAGTAGCCCACACCCACCTCGCCCTCGCCAAAGAGGACCTCCACGGCGCCGCTTCTCGAGCGCCGTTCCCACGCCGACCGGCGCCGCAGCGCGGAACGGGTCAGGCGGGGCGGCACGCCCGGCACGGCCCCGCGCCGGCTTGCTCAGACCGCCACCCGGTGGCGACCCTTGCGGCGGCGTCCGGCGATGACGCCCTGCCCCGCCCGGGTCCGCATGCGGTGACGGAACCCGTGCTTCTTGTGACGACGCCGGTTGTTCGGCTGATAGGTCCGCTTCATGTTCCCGCGTCTTCCTTCGGTTCTTCCGGGCGCTTCCGGGCCCGGCGCGCAGACGTCACACCCCGCCGGTTCGGCCGCCGGAGTGAAGCGGGGAGCCTACCAGAGGGGCCTCCTGGTGTGCCCTTTCGCCCCCCTTCCATGGCCATCTCCCCTGTTCACGCCAGTGGTTGTGGCCGCCTCGCCAAACTGTTAAAGTCCTCCGGCCCGCCGCCCCCACGCACTTCCCCTGGCCCGCGGCGACGTCGGTCACGGCCGTCATCGCGGGGATCCACATTGTGGAAAACCCTGTGGACTGACAGGGAGGATGAGTGTGTCGATTGTGTCCAGCAGCACCCAGACCGCCGCTCGGGATCTCTGGGCTCTGGGTGCTCCCGCGCTCCGCGACGCGATCGGTCCGCCCTCCTGGCAGGCGTGGTTCGCGGGTGCACATGCCGTCGATTTCGACGGAACCGTCCTGACCCTTGCCGTCCCCGCTGAGATCATCAAGCACCGCATCGAGGAGCGCTTCCTCGCCGACGCCCGCGGCCTCCTCACCCGCTCCGCCGGCCACCCCGTCGACATCCGCGTCGTGGTCCGGATCCCCGAGCGCTCCGCCGCGGACCTCGCCCCCGACCCCTCCGCACCCCTCCTCGCTCCCTCCTCCGAGGTTCCCGAGTTCCTGCCCCCGCCTGTGGACAACCCTGTGGACTACTCGTCCGCTCCCCTGCAGATCATCCCCACGAACACGTTCGACACGTTCATCATCGGCGAGTCCAACCGTTTCGCCCACGCCGCCGCCCTCGCCGTCGCCGAGAGCCCCGGCATGAACTACAACCCTCTCTTCATCTATGGCGGCACCGGTCTCGGCAAGACCCACCTCCTCCACGCCATCGTGAACCTCATCCGTAGGACGTCGAGCCTCCGTGCCTCCTACACGACCAGCGAGCAGTTCACGAACGAGTTCATCGAGGCCATCCGGGCCGATCGCCGCGCCGAGTTCCGCGAGCGCTACCGCTCCACGGACATCCTGCTCATCGACGACGTGCAGTTCTTCTCTGCCGGTGCAGAACGTACGCAGGAGGAGTTCTTCCACACCTTCAACAGCCTCTACCAGGCGAACAAACAGGTAGTGATCGCCTCCGACCGCCCCCCCAAGGCGATCGCCGCTCTCGAGGACCGCCTCCGCTCCCGCTTCCAGTGGGGCCTCACTATCGACATCAAGCCTCCCGACCTCGAGACCCGCATCGCCATCCTGCGCAACAAGAGCGAGCGCAGCAACCTCTCTGTCCCCGCGGACGTCCTGGAGTACATCGCCACCGCCATCCAGGAGAACATCCGGGAGTTGGAAGGTGCCCTCAACCGCGTCGACGCCTTCGCCAAGCTCGAGGGCCTCCCCATCACCCGAGAGATCGCCGAGGACCTCCTTGCCGACATCGGCTCCGCCGGCAGCCGTCAAGTGACCTCGGACCTCATCCTGCGCGAGACCTCCTCGTACTACGACGTCACCATCGAAGACCTCCTCGGGCCCAGCCGCCGGCGGCCTCTCGTCTCGTCCCGGCAGGTTTGCATGTACCTGCACCGAGAGCTCACCGATCTCTCCCTCCCCGCGATCGGCGACATCTTCGGCAACCGCGACCACACCACGATCCTCTATGCCCACCGCAAGATCAGCGAGATGATGGCCGAGAGGCGCCAGTTGTTCACACAGGTGACCGACCTCACGAGCAAGATCAAGTTAGGGTGAACAAGGACATGCCCGCCGTACAGAAGCCCTCCACAACTCCATCGCGTGGAATTCCAGGCATGTCTGTGCCGCCAGCAGGCCGTTCCCGCGGCGCTCACATACCCACACGCATCATCAACATCTACATGTTCTCAAAAGACCAACTCGAGGGGGACGAATGACGGCTGTCACATCCACGACCGACGTCACCACGGGCTTCCGTTGCGAAAGGGACGTCCTCGCTGACGGCCTCACCACTGCATTCCGGGCGGCAGGTCAGAAGCCCGTGCTGAGCGCCATGGGGGGAGTCCTCGTCACAGCGGATCCCTCGGGGCGTCTGGAACTGGGGGCGAGCGACGGGGAGGTCACGATCCGCACGGCGGTACCGGCCGACGTCCGCGTGCCCGGCGAGGTCGTCCTGCACAAGCTCTTCGGCGACATCGTGCGTTCCCTGACGGCGGGCGCGGTGGAGATCAACGTCGACGGCTCCGGTATGGCGAGTGTCTCCGGTGGGCGCACACACTTCAGCCTGCGCACCTACCCCAGGGGCGACTTCCCCACACTGCCCGAGGTCACCGCTGACATGGTTTCGCTCCCGGGCACGGAGTTGCCGCGCTCGATCGAGCAGGTCGCGATCGGCGCCAGCCAGGACAGGGGCAGGCCCATCCTCATGGGAGTGCTCTTGGAGGGCACAGGTGACGGCCTCCGTCTCGTGGCCACGGACTCCTATCGACTCGCGGTGGGCGACATCCTCGTCCCGAACCTTGTGATGCCGGGGGAGAAGGCACTCGTGCCCGCACGGGCGCTCCAGGAGGTCGCCCGCCTCATCGCCCAGGCCGGCCCGGAGAGCAGGGGTGTGGAGGCCGCCAAGGACGAGCGCCGCATAGCGTTTCGTGTCGATGCCACAACCGTCACGGCCGGCCTCATCGAGGGCGAATTCCCGAGCTACCAGCAACTCCTGCCCGAGCAATACCCGAACAGGATGGAGATCGCCAAGGACCACCTCCTTGATGCCCTCCGGCGGGTGTCACTGCTCGCACGGGACGCCACCCCGGTGCGCCTCACGCTGGAGACGGGAGCGGTGCGGCTCCAGGCGCTCGATCCGGAACTCGGCGGTGAGGCCGAGGAGGAGGTCGATGCTGTCTATGTGGGGAGCCCGATGGTCGTGGCATTCAACCCGACATACTTGCGGGACGGCCTCGATGCCTGCACCACGGACACGGTGATGATCGAGACGGTGGAACCCCTGAAGCCGGCCCTCATCACGCAGGCGGGAACACGGAGCTTCCGATACCTCCTCATGCCTGTGCGAGTCTGACCGGCCCTTGTGGGTCAAGCGTCTCCGGCTGCGGCACTTCCGCACCTACGGGGAGGCGGAGGTCGCCTTCGAGCCCGGGCTCACGGTCGTGAGCGGCCCCAACGGGGCCGGCAAGACGAGCCTCCTCGAGGCCGTCTACCTCGCCTCGCAATTGCGCTCGTTCCGGGCCGGCGACGACCGGGCCCTGCTGGGAGTCGGCGAGGAGCTCGGGAGCGTGGGGTGCCGCTTCCAACGGGCGGGCCGCGAGATCGAGGTGGACGTCCTCCTCGGAGACGTCCCCGTGCGCTACCGCCTGAACGGCGCCGCCCGGCGGCGCCCGAGGGACGTCCTGGGCCTCTTGCGGGCGGTCGTGTTCTCTCCCGACGACCTCACGCTCGTGAAGGGGCCGCCTGGGGAGCGGCGGGCGTTCCTCGACGAGGCGATGGTCACGGTCGCCCCCCGCACGGACTCCACCCGGGCCGACTGGGAACGCGTCCTCCGTCAGCGCAACGCCCTCCTGAAGGCGGTGCGGGGCAAGGCCGCCCCGCCCTCTCTTGAGACGTGGACGGCCACGCTGGCGGACAAGGGGGGGATGCTGGCTGCCGAGAGGCTCCGCCTCGTTGACGCTCTCGCCCCCCACGTGCGGTCGGCGGTGCGCGATCTCGGCGGCGGAGAAGCCGGGATCGCCTACGACAGCGACTGGGCGCCCCCCGACGCCGCCCCCGACGCCGCCGCCCTCACCGAGACCCTGCGGCGTGTCCTCACGGACCTGGAGGGCTCCGAGCTCGACCGTGGCCTCACCCTCGCCGGTCCTCACAGGGACGACCTCCGCCTCACCTTGGGAGGCCGCGACGCACGCACGCAGGCATCTCAAGGGGAGCAGCGCACGATCGCCTTGGCCCTGCGCATGGCCGTGCTGCGGCGCCTCGACGACGTCCTCGACGAGGCGCCGGTCCTCCTCCTCGACGACGTCCTCTCCGAACTCGACTCGGATCGCAGCGCCGGCCTCCTGGCCCATCTTCCTGAGGCGCAGACACTGCTCACGACGGCAGCGGACGGGCTCCCGGACGGTGTGCGGGCCGCGAGTCTCGTCCGGGTGGAGTCGGGCAGGATCATGACGTGAACGACGACGACCTCACGCCAGTCGGGGACCTCCTGGCACGCTTCCGCCGGCGCTCGCCCGCCCTCCCCGACGCCGGCGAGGCGGCTCTGCTGGCGCCGCAACGATGGCGGGAATGCCTCGGCGACGATCTCGCGGAGGCCGGAAGGCCGGTGCGCCTCACTGAGGGCGTCCTCACGATCGAGGCCACGGACGCTGTCGGGGCGACCAGGTTGCGCTACGCCGAGGGAGCGATCAAGGCGCTCCTGAACGAGGCGGCCGACAGGGACGTCGTGCGCCGGGTGGTCGTGCGCGTGACGAGGTGTTGACGCCCCCGGGAAGCGCTCTCTCGGGGGTGGCGCGTGGTAACATGAGGACACCACCGCGTCGGGGCAAATACCGGCTCTGACCTGGGTGTTCGTACCAGGGCATCGCGGGTGGGTCGTTGCGCCGGGCAGAGCGCGACCGGGTTGCGTCCCCCGTGTGAAGGGCGCCGGGAGCAGTCTTGGCTGAACAGGTGCAGGGTCGCTACGGCGCGGCCGACATCACGGTCCTCGAGGGGCTCCAGGCCGTCCGCAAGCGGCCCGGCATGTACATAGGTTCCAAGGGGCCCCGGGGTCTGCATCACCTGGTCTACGAGGTCGTCGACAACGCCATCGACGAGGCGCTCGCCGGATTCTGCGACGAGATCACGGTCACGCTCCTCCCCGGAGACGGCGTCCGGGTCACCGACAACGGTCGCGGCATTCCCGTCGAGGACCACCCGTCGAATCCGGGCATGAGCTCGGTCGAGGTCGTCATGACCAAGCTCCACGCCGGCGGCAAGTTCGGCGGCGGCAGCTACTCGGTGTCCGGGGGCCTCCACGGTGTGGGGGTCTCGGTTGTGAACGCCCTCTCCAGCCGCCTCGTCGTGGACGTCGAACGCGACGGCGGCCAGTTCCGCCAGGAGTTCGCCCACGGGGGGGCCCCCACGGGTCCCCTGCGGCGCGTCGGGGACTCGAAGCGCACCGGAACGACCGTGGAGTTCGACGCCGACACCGAGATCTTCGAGACGACCCACTACGAACGCGACACGCTGGTGCGCCGCCTCCGGGAGCAGGCCTTCCTGAACCGGGGCGTGAAGATCCACCTCGTCGACGCCAGGGGCGAGAGTCCCGTCGAGGAGTGCTTCCACTACAAGGGGGGCATCGAGGACTTCGTCCGCCACCTGAACTCCTCCAAGGACCCCCTCCACAAGAGCGTGATCGCCTTCTCCGACGTCCGGCGCGACACGAACGTCCCCCCGGCCGAGGTCGAGGTCGCCATGCAGTGGAACACGGCCTACGCCGAGTCGGTGCACACGTTCGCCAACACCATCAACACGCCCGGAGGCGGCACGCACGAAGAGGGCTTCCGGGCGGCCCTCACCAACACGATCAACAAGTACGGCCGGACCAAGGGCGTCCTCAAGGACAAGGACGAGAACCTCCAGGGCGAGGACTGCCGCGAGGGCCTCACGGCGGTCATCTCCGTGAAGCTGGGCGAGCCCCAGTTCGAAGGCCAGACCAAGGACAAGCTCGGCAACACCGACATCAAGTCCCTCGTGCAGACGACCACGAACTCGATGCTCGTAGAGTGGCTGGAACGCCACCCCGGAGAGGCGAAAGCCATCCTGGACAAGTGCAAGGCGGCCGCCCAGGGGCGTATCGCCGCCCGCAAGGCCCGCGACCTCACCCGACGCAAAGGACTCCTGGACTCCGCGGGCCTGCCCGGCAAGCTCGTCGACTGCTCGAGCGCCGACCCCGGCCAGTGCGAGCTCTTCATCGTCGAGGGCAACTCCGCCGGCGGCTCCGCGGTGAAGGCCCGCAACCGCAACGTGCAGGCGATCCTGCCCATCAGAGGCAAGATCCTCAACGTCGAGAAGTCCCGCCTCGACAAGATTCTCGCCAACAACGAGATCAAGTCCCTCATCACGGCGATCGGAGCCGGCATCGGCGAGGACTTCGACCTCGCAAAGGTCCGCTACCACAAGGTCGTGACCCTCGCGGACGCCGACGTCGACGGCGCCCACATCCGCACGCTCCTGCTCACCTTCTTCTTCCGCTACATGCCCCAACTCGTCGAGTCCGGCTTCGTGTATTCCGCGCAGCCTCCCCTGTTCAGCCAGGAGATCGACAAGAAGGTGCACTACGTCCACTCCGACAAGGAGCTCGAGGCGCTCCGTCGCCAGCACTCCCGCAGGAAGCTCCCTGCGGCGCAGCGCTTCAAGGGCCTCGGGGAGATGGACCACGAGGAGCTCTGGGCGACGACGATGGACCCGGCGCAGCGGATCCTGCGTCAGATGACCCTCGAGGACGCCGCCATCGCCGACGAGGTGTTCTCCGTCCTCATGGGCGACAACGTGGAGATGCGCAAGGATTTCATCCGGGCGAACGCCGGCGACGTCCGGTTCCTGGACATCTGAGGGGAGCTGGCGCCACGTGACCACCCCTACGCAGCCACCGCTCCCTCCGGACCAGCCGCCCGGGGTCACCTCCGTGGACATCGAGGAGGAGATGAAGGCCTCCTTCATGGAGTACTCGATGTCCGTCATCGTCTCCCGGGCGCTGCCCGACGTCCGCGACGGCCTGAAGCCGGTGCACCGCCGGATCCTCTTCGGGATGAACCAGCAGGGCATGCGCCCCGACCGCAAGCACCAGAAGTGCGCGAACGCCGTGGGCTACGTCATGGGGCGCTTCCACCCCCACGGAGACACCGCCATCTACGACGCCATGGTGCGCCTCGCCCAGGACTTCTCGCTCCGGCACCCGCTCATCGATCCCAAGGGGAACTTCGGCTCCATCGACTTCCCGCCGGCCGCGATGCGCTACACCGAAGCCCGCCTCAACAACCTCGCCACGCAGATGCTCGAGAGCATCGAAGAGGACACGATCGACTTCGTGGCCAACTACGACGGCCAGCACGAGGAACCGACCGTGCTGCCCAGCCGCCTCCCGAACCTGTTGGTGAACGGCTCCGCGGGCATCGCCGTGGGGATGGCCACGAACATCCCGTCCCACAACCTCGGGGAGATCTGCGACGCAGTGCTCCACGTCATCGATCATCCCGACGCGGGACCCGAGGAGCTCATGGGCATCGTGAAGGGACCAGACTTCCCCACCGGGGCCCTCATCGTGGGCACGGCCGGAATCCACGAGGCGTACCGGACCGGCCGGGGCTCCATCAAGATGCGCGCAGTGGCCGGCGTCGAGGAGGGCCGGGGCGGGCGCACCCAGCTCGTGTTCACCGAGTTGCCCTACCAGGTGTCGCTGCAGCGCACCGCCGAACGCATCGCCGACCTCGTGCGGGACGGCAAGATCGACGGCGTCTCCAACGTGTCCGACCAGTCCGACAAGGAGGGCCCCCGCCTCGTCGTGGACCTCAAGAAGGACGCGAACGCGAACGTCGTCCTCAACAACCTCTACAAGCAGACCCAGCTCCAGGACACCTTCGGTGCGAACATGGTGGCGCTCGTCGACGGCGTTCCCCGCACCCTCAACCTCGCCGAGATGGTGGGCTACTACGTAGACCATCAGGTGGAGGTGATCGAGCGGCGCACGAAGTTCCGCCTCCAGAAGGCCCGGGCCCGGGCCCACATCGTCGAGGGCCTCCTCATAGCGCTCGACAACATCGACGAGGTGATCCGCATCATCCGCTCCTCGCCCGACACGCCGGCAGCCCGCGCTGCCCTGGTCGCGGGGATCGGAGTCACCGAGACGCAGGCCGACGCCATCCTGGAGATGCGACTCCGCTCCCTCACGTCCCTGGAGGTGGGCAAGCTCCAGGAGGAACTCGCCAAGCTCCGGGAGACGATCGCCGAGCTCGAGGCGATCCTCGCCGACCCCGGGAAGCTCCGGGGCGTCATCAAGGACGAGCTGGGGGCGCTCCGCAAGAAGTTCGCCGACAGCCGGCGGACCCGCATCGTCCCCGACGAGGGCGAGTTCGACATCGAGGACCTCATCGCAGACGACGAGCTCGTGGTCACGGTCACCAAGAAGGGCCTCATCAAGGCTGTGCCCGAGGAGAGCTACCGGCGCCAGGGCCGGGGCGGCCGGGGAGTGAAGGGGGTCTCCAAGCTCCGCGAGGACGACTGGGTGGAGCACGTAATCCGCACCACGGCACACGCCTACCTGCTGTTGTTCTCGAACAAGGGCAAGGTGTACCGGATCAAGGCGCACGAGATCCCCGTGCGCGACCGCACCGCCAAGGGCACCGCCCTGCCGCAGTTTCTCCCCGTGGGCCCCGACGAACGGATCCAGGCGATCATCGACACCCGCGATTACGAGACCGCCCGCTTCCTCGTCATGGTCACCCGGGGCGGAGTCGTGAAGAAGACGAAGTTCACCGAGTACGACTCCTCCCGGCGCGACGGCCTCATCGCCCTCGGGCTGCGCGAGGACGACGAGCTCGTGCGGGTCTTCACCACGTCCGGCAAGGACGACATCCTCGTCGTCACCCGACAAGGGATGGGCATCCGCTTCGCCGAGAGCGACGCCCGGCCGATGGGGCGCACAGCGGCCGGGGTGCGGGCGATCAGCCTGGCCCCGGGGGACGCCGTGATAGCCGCCGATCTCGCCCGCGACATCCTCGACGTGCTCCTCGTCACCGACCGCGGATACGGCAAGCGTACGAAGATCAGCGACTACCGGCCTCAGCGCCGGGGCGGCAAGGGCCTCGTGGCGATGAAGCTGGGACCTGCCCGAGGCGAGATCGTGGCGGCGACCGTGGTCACGCCCGACGACGAGCTCTTCGTGGTGAACAGCGGCGGTGTGGTGATCCGCATCGTCGCCCGTGACGTGAGCCGCCAGGGTCGACCCGCCACGGGCGTGCGGGTCATGTCCCTGAGCGGCGACGAGCACGTGACCGCTGTGGCCTCCGTCTCCGCCCAGGACTGAACCCGCCGAGACGAGGCGGCCCCTGCTCCGTGGTCCTGCAGTGCGCCGGCTGAGCCCGGTTGTGGCCCCCCCGGGAGATCAGCTGGGCCAGTCCGGCTGCTCCGGGGTTCCTTGGTGCTCCTCGGGCGGGGGAGGCGGAGCGGGCGGAGCCGGAGGAGGCGGAGCCTCGGGGTAGGGCTGTGGGGGCTGGGCGTAGGGGTCCAC
>CAYJLW010000086.1:0-17225 GCA_964370965.1 uncultured Acidimicrobiia bacterium
ACGCTCCTCCGAGCGGGACAGGGGCGGCGGGCGGGGGGAGTGTCGCCTGCGTCTCGATGGCCGAGACGACGTCGTGCATTCCGGGACCTGGGCCCGGCGGGCGTGCGGGCTCCGCCCGGGCGGGGGGAGACTGCAGGAACGTGGGGGGAAGGTCTGCAGCAGGGAAGGACGGGGCCATGTGGGTCAGGGGAGGGGGACTCGCAGGGGAGCGGGGCACCGGCGGGAGTGGGGACGGGTGGACGAGCGGTTCGAGGGGCGGGGGGGCCGGGTAGGCGTACGGTTGCGGGGGCGGCGCGAGAGGCGTGGGAGCAGGAGATGGCGCAACGGGCACGTGGGGAGTGTTCCGGGGCGCAGGGGGGAAGGGCGACGGGTCTCCCAGCCCCCCGGGCGGACCCACGCCCGGCGAGGGCGCGGGGCCGAACAGCGGGGTCGGCCCGGGACCCGGTGCCATCTCCGCCACGGCCGCGAACTCGGGAGGCGGGGGAGGTGCCGCCTCGGGCATGGGCGCCGGATCCGGTTCCGCGGCGGCGGCCTCCATGGGCGGAAGGACGCCGGCCTGAAGTTGGTGCCCCAAGTAGCACGTGCCGTCAGGGTTGACCGGAACCACCTGTCCGCACCAGTCGCAGTGGCTCTCCATGGAATCCTCCGGGGCGAAGACCTCTTCCGAGTAGACATCGGCACTTCCGTCCCCCCAGTGGAGGCTCTTCCCGACGGGGAGGCGGCCTTGGTAAGCTGCGGCCACTGCGGACGTGGCTCAGTTGGTAGAGCATCACCTTGCCAAGGTGAGGGTCGCGGGTTCGAGTCCCGTCGTCCGCTCCAAGAGAAGGAGCCCTGGTCAACAGCAGTGCTGGCCGGGGCCTCGTCATTCCTGCAGGGCCGCACAGCCTCGGCATGGGACGGCCATTGGGCACCGACAGGTGTGCTGACAGGGCACCGATGGGACACGCCGACGGAAGCGGGCGGTCCTCAGGGGTCACCGCCCCCATCCCCCGGCGCGGCGGGTAGCGTGGGCGCCACATCGTCACGCAGGAACGGACGGCACACGTGCAAGCAGGCTTCCCCACCAGTTTCGAGAGCACGCTCGACCTCGCCCGGTTGCCCTGGTTCGAGGTCCGCGACGGCAACCGCCTCGTCTTGGTCGACGACACGGTGGGGCCGATCATCGACATGCACACCCACCTGGCCATGGCCTTCCTGCGCCGCCTGCGGGTCGACCTGCACCGTGAGACCCCGACGACCGCCTACTACCTACCGCTGACCCTCCCCGTCGACCTTGACGCCTACGCGAACACGGCCCTGGATCCCTCCGCTCTCTTCGCCATGAAGCTCGACGTGTCGGCGCTCTCCCTCACCGCCCAGGGCATGCGCACCACGCACACGGCGCCGAACCTCGTGCGCGACCTGCACGACATGGGCATCGGCCACGCTGTGGTCCTCCCTCTCGACCTGCCGATCGGCCCCCGGAACTCCGACGCCGTGCTCGAGGCCACGCGCCGCTACCCCGAGCTGGTGCCCTTCGGCTCCGCCCACCCGTTCGACCGCGACGTCGACGGCCGCCTCGCCCGACAGAGGGACGCCGGGGCGCACGGGATCAAGCTCCATCCCAACGGGCAGTTCGTCGCCCCGGACCATCCCCGCACCGTGCACCTCTGTGGCCGCTGCGGCGCCCACGGCCTCCCCGTGCTCTTCCACTGCGGGCCCGTGGGAATCGAACCGGAAGCGGCCGCGCGACGATGCCAGGTCGCCCGCTACGAACGGGCCATCGCCGAGAACCCCGGGACGACCTTCGTGCTCGGTCACTCCGGTGCCCTGCAGGCGGAGGAGGCGCTCGCCTTCGCCGGTCGCTACCCGAACACCCATTTCGAGCTCGCCTGCCTCGGGCTGTCGGCGTTGCGCCGGGTCCTCGAGGTCGTGCCTCACGACCGCATCCTGTACGGCACGGACTGGCCGTTCTACCACCAGTCCCTCACCCTCGCCCGGGTCCTGATCGCCACGAGGGACGACCTCGCCCTGCGACGCGCTGTGCTGCACGACAACGCCGCCCGTCTCCTCGGCCTCCCGGTCACGAGTCCGGTGGCCGAGGCCACCTGATCGGGCGCCGGCCAGGGCGCCGTCAGGCAACGCACAGGCGCGGATCCGCGCTCAGTCGACCGGCGCTGTCCCGGCCTTGCGCCGCTTCGCTTGGCGGTGTCGCCACAGCGGGTCGAGCTCCGCCTTGCGGAGCCGGGTGTGGGTGGGGGTGACCTCGACGCACTCGTCCTCGGCGACGAACTCCAGGGCCGCTTCCAGGGAGAGCTCGGTGTGGGGCACGAGCGGCACCGTGTGGTCGCTGCCGGCGGCCCGCATATTCGTGAGCTTCTTCTCCTTCGTGGGATTCACGTCCATGTCGTCGGGGCGGCTGTTCACGCCCACGATCATCCCCTGGTACACCTCCGTGCCCGGCCCGACGAAGAGCGTCCCCCGCTCCTGCAGGTTGGTGAGGGCGTAAGCGGTCGTGGGGCCGCGGCGGTCGGCGACGAGGGACCCGGTGGGCCGCGTGCGGAGGTCTCCGTGCCAGGCTTCGTAGCGGTCGAAGACGTGGTGCAGGATCCCGGTGCCCCTGGTCTCGGTGAGGAACTCCGTGCGGAAGCCGATGAGGCCCCGCGTCGGGCAGAGGTACTCCAGGCGGACCCAGCCCGTGCTGTGGTTCACGATCTGTTCCATGCGACCCTTGCGCAGGGCGAGGAGCTGCGTGACGACACCGAGGTACTCCTCGGGTACGTCGACCGAGACGCGTTCCACGGGTTCGTGGAGGCGGCCGTCGACCTCGTGGGTGACGACCTGGGGCTTGCCCACGGTGAGCTCGAAGCCCTCGCGGCGCATGATCTCCACGAGGACGGCGAGGGCGAGCTCGCCCCGACCCTGCACCTCCCACGTGTCGGGTCGTTCCGTGGGGTGAACCCGGATCGAGACGTTTCCCACGAGCTCGGCGGCGAGTCGGTCTTTGAGCATGCGGGCGGTGAGCTTCGCGCCGTCCTGGCCGGCGAGCGGCGATGTGTTCACGCCCATGGTCATCGCCAGGCTGGGCTGCTCCACCCTGATCACGGGCAGCGGCCGCGTGTCCGTCGGATCGGCGATGGTCTCGCCGATCATGATCTCGGGGATGCCGGCGACGGCGATGATCTCGCCCGGGCCGGCCTCCTCGGTGGAGACGCGGTCGAGTGCCTCGGTGACGTAGAGCCGGCCCACCTTCGCGGCAGCGACGGTGCCGTCCGCCCGGCACCAGGCGACCTGCTGGCCGGCTTTGACGAGTCCGTTGTGGATCCGGCAGAGCGCCAGGCGGCCCACGTACGGGTCGGCATCCAGGTTCGTGACGAGGGCCTGCATGGGATGGCCGTCCTCGTACTCCGGTGCCGGGACGTGGGCGAGGAGGAGGTCGAAGAGGGGCTCCAGGTCGCGGCCGGGGCGTTCGGGGTCGAGCGTGGCCGTGCCGCGTTTCGCGTCCGTGTAGACGGTGGGGAACTCGATCTGGTGCTCGTCCGCGTCGAGGTCGAGGAAGAGCTCGTAGACCTCGTCTAGGACGGCGGCGATGCGGGCGTCGGGCCGGTCGACCTTGTTCACGACCAGGACGACGGGGAGGCGGGCGGCGAGGGCCTTGCGGAGCACGAAGCGGGTCTGGGGGAGGGGACCCTCGCTGGCGTCCACGAGGAGGAGGACGCCGTCGACCATCGAGAGGCCCCGCTCCACCTCCCCGCCGAAGTCGGCGTGGCCGGGGGTGTCCACGATGTTGATCTTCACGCCGCTGTGGTGCACGGCGGTGTTCTTGGCGAGGATCGTGATGCCCTTCTCGCGCTCCAGGTCCATGGAGTCCATGACCCGCTTGGCTATCTCGGCGTTTTCGCGGAAAGCTCCGGACTGCCACAACATGGCGTCGACGAGCGTGGTCTTGCCGTGGTCGACGTGGGCGACGATGGCGACGTTGCGGATGTCGGAACGGTGGGACATGGGGCTCCACGAGGACAGGGCGGCGGGGGCACCGGGACGTGGGTGCTCCGTGCGCGAACCCGGACGGAGCACCCACCCCGGCGCGGAAGTGACCTCGTGAGGGTATTGCGTGGGGGCGCCCGGGCCCGATTCGTCGGCATGTGCGAGCTGGCGCTTCTCGGGCGGGGAGGCCACGCCCGGCCCCGAACCGGCACCGTGGGGCCGAAGTGAAGCTCCCGGCATGCCGGGACAACAGGAGCTTCACTTCCCCCCGGCGGGCGGGGGTGCGAGCGGATCGGATGCCGCGGTCCCGGCCTCAGGAGCGCGTCCATGCGTCTCGACGACCTCGCCGGACGCCCGGCTGCGTGGGTCCGCCTTCGGGGACCTCCCCCTTGAACCGGGACGGCGCCGGTACGATGTCCGGCGGCGCCGCCGGGCGCGTCGCAGCCCTGGACCCGGCCCGTCCCGAAGACACGGGAGCAGAGATGGAAACAGTTCCCATGCCACCGGTCGGCCCCGGCGGGCCACCGCCGGGGGGGCCCGGCGGTCCGGGTGGCCAGCCCCCCTATGGCGGTCCCGGCGGTCCGGGTGGCCAGCCCCCCTATGGCGGTCCCGGCGGTCCCTACGGCGGGCCTCCGGGGGGTCCCGGCGGCCCTGGTGGACTGCCTCCTGACGAGGCGGCCCGGCGCAAGCGGCGTAACGCGTGGATCATCGGGAGCACGATCGCCGGTCTCGTCCTTGTCGCCGGCGTCGTCGCCCTCGTCCTCACCAGCGGGGACAACAAGAGCGCCGACGACCGCATCTCGCCCACGCCCACGGCCTCCCCCACGCCGTCACCGACGCCCAGCGTGCTCACGCCCGTTCCCACCACGACGACGACCACCACCACCACATCGACGACCACCACCACCACCACCCAGCCGCAGCCACCGCAGGCCTCCATCGCCGCGAACCCCAACGGCGTGCGCTGCGCCGAGGCGCCTGTCAACCTCTCCTGGACGACGGCTGCGGCAGCGAACGTGAACGTGAGCGGCCCGCAGGGCACCCTCTCCACGGAGCAGAACGGCTCCCAACAGATCAGCCCCACGCAGCCCTGCACGGACGCACCGTTCAGCGAGACGTACACGGTGACGGCCGCCAACTCCGGCGGGACGACCGTGAAGCAGGTCGTCGTGAGCTGGCGCCGGTAGGTGGGCGTGACGACAGAGACGGTGGACACGACCATGACGGATGAGCGGTGACGACTCTCGTAACGGGTGCCACGGGCTTTCTGGGCAGTCAGCTCGCCCGGCGGCTGTGTGCCGACGGCTACGACGTCCGTGTGCTCGTACGCCCGACGAGCGACCGGCGTCGCCTCGCCGGCCTCCCGGTCGACGTCGCCCTGGGCGACGTCACAGACCGGGCGTCCATCGAGGACGCTCTCGCCGGCACGGATGCCGTCTTTCACGTGGCAGCTCTCTACGAGTTCGGCACTCCCGATCCGGCCCGCATGGAGGCGATCAACGTGGGGGGGACCACGAACGTCCTCGAGGCGGCTGCGGAGAGGGGCGTTCCGGCGGTGCACGTGAGTTCCACCGCCGCCCTCGGGCCCACGGGCGCCGACGCAGTCGACGAGACCCACTGGACGCCCGAGGTTCCCGCGTCCCCGTACGCGGAGACGAAGCGGGCGGCCCACCTCGTCGCCCGCCGCCTCGCCGCCGGGGGGGCGTCCGTGCGCATCGCCGTCCCGGCCACGGTCTACGGTCCGGACGACCCGAGCATGGTCGGGATGGTGCACGGCTGGCTGGCCCGGGGCCTTGTGCCCGTGGGTGTGCAGGCGGGCACTGTCATGTCGCTCGTTCACGTCGAGGACTGCGCCGACGGTCTCGTGCGAATAGCGGGGCGCGGGGCCGACGGGGGCGAGTACGTCCTCGCCGCCCAGACCGTCACGTTCCGGGAGTGGTTCGAGACCTACACGGCCATCGCCGGAGTCCGGGCCCCCGTGGCGTACGTGCCCGACGTAGTCCTCCGTCTCGTGGGCCCCATCGCTGCCGTTGCCCGCTTCGTCCCCCTCGTGCCCGACCGGCTCCTGCGCGAGGCGGCGGCGATGTCGATCGGGTTGCACTGGGCGTACTCGGGTGATCGGGCCCGTCACGAGATCGCCTGGGCCCCCCGCTCCCTCGAAGAGGGCCTCGTCGAGGTCGCCGCCTGGTACCAGCACCGCCAGGCCGGGTAGCAGCCGGCGCACATCCGGGCGGATGTGTCCGTGACGGCCGCCCCCCCCCCCCCCGGGGGGGGGGCCCCCGCCCCAGGTTTCTGCGCTGACACTGCACTTTCTCTCCGTTTCCCGTAACCCCCCCGGGGCAGAGGGGGTCTGACCGCTCCGAACCCCCAACAGAGCCGCCCCGAGACCCCAGGAGGACACGCCGAGTGATCGCATTCCTCTTCCCGGGGCAGGGGAGCCAGCGCCCGGGTATGGGCCGGCCGTGGGTGCAGCGCTGGCCCGACCTCTTTCGCGTCGCCGCCGAGGCCACCGGACGGGACGTCTTCCGCCTCGTCTGCGACGCCGACGCCGAGGAGCTCCGCAGCACCGACAACGCTCAGGTCGCCACAGCCGTCTGCTCACTCGCCGCCCTCGCTTCCCTCGCCGAGGCCGGTCTCCGCCCGGCTGCGGTCGCCGGGCACTCCTTGGGCGAGTACGCGGCGCTCGTCGCCGCGGGCGCGGTGGCGCCAGAGGCCGGGATGCGCCTCGTTGCCGCCCGGGGGGCGGGCATGGCCGAGGCCGCCCAACGCCACCCCGGCACGATGACGGCGCTCCTCGGCGCTGGTGTCGAGGCCGCGGAGGCGGCATGTGAGAAGGCCGGGGGCACAGTCTGCGTGGCCAACGTGAACGCCCCGGACCAGGTGGTTCTCTCTGGCACCGAAGACGCCCTCGGGCGGGCGGTCGACGGTGCCCGGGCCCTGGGAGCCAGGAAGGCCCTACCGCTGCGCGTCGGGGGCGCCTTCCACTCGCCGCTCATGGCGCCGGCGCTTCCTGCCCTGGCCACGGCACTGGGGCGCACGGACTTCGTGGACCCTGGCGTGCCCGTCGTCTGCAACGTGGACGGCCTTCCCCGCCGGGACGCAGGCGCCCTGGTGCCCGTCCTTCTCGCCCAGCTCTGCTCGCCCGTGCTCTGGCACAAGAGCCTGGAGACGCTCGCCGCCATGGGCATCCGCGGCTTCGTCGAGGTGGGCAGCGGCGGGGTTCTCCTGAAGCTGGCGAAGCGGGCCCTCCCGGGCGCGGTCGTGACAGCGGTCGCCGTGCCTGCTGACGCCGAGGCGGCCGCCGCCGCGCTCGCGGGCGCCGTTCCCGCCGAGTTGCGTCCCGCACCGGCGAACGACACGTACGGCGAGGTGGTCGACATGGCCGACAGCGTGGTCGTGGCACAGGTGCGGGGTCGCTTCCGGCCCGCCCCGCCCCAGGCTTACACGGCCGAGGGCGAGTACGTCGCCGTCGACCAGATAGTGGGCGAGATCGACACGCCCGAGGGGCTCGTCGCAGTTCGGTCCCGCATCGCCGGGTGGGTGATGAACCTGCTCGCCGGCCGGGACGACCGGGTCGAAGTCGGCCAACCCCTCCTCACGGTGCGGCCCTTCTGATGGGCGTGCGCATCCTCGGCCTCGGCCATGCCGAGGCATCCCGCGTGGTCACCAACGACGACCTCGCCGCCCTTCTCGACACGAGCGACGAGTGGATCCGCTCTCGCAGCGGCATCCGGGAGCGGCGGATCGCCGGCGCCGGCCAGAGCACCGCCACGCTCGCTGCCGACGCTGGCCGCAGGGCACTCAAGCACGCCGGCGTCGACGACGTCGACGTCACGATCGTGGCCACTGTGACTCCCGAACAGCCCATCCCGGCGACAGGGGCGTTCGTGCAGGCCGAGCTCGACCTCGGCGGCGGCGCCTACGACCTGAACGCCGCCTGCGCCGGGTGGGTGTACGCACTCATCACGGCGTCCGGTCTCATCGAGGTGGAAGCCGCCCACCGGGTGCTGGTGATCGGGGCGGACACGATGTCGACGATCACGGACCCGGAGGACCGCACGACCGCGGTCCTGTTCGGGGACGCCGCCGGCGCCGCTGTCCTCGAGGCCGTCCCGGGCCGGGGGGAGATCGTGGGCGCCGACCTGGGCTGTGACGGCCGCCTCGCCCACCTCTTGGAGGTCCCCGCGGGTGGCAGTCGTCGCCCCACCTCGGAGACGACGGTGGCCGCCCGGGGGCACTACCTGAAGATGGCCGGTCGCGAGGTGTTCCGGGCGGCGACACAGGCGATCGAGCGCACGTGCCGGGCGTCTCTCGCCACGGCCCGCCTGAGCTGTGCGGACGTCGACGTGTTCGTTCCCCACCAGGCGAACGAACGCATCGTGGCCTACGCGGGGGAGCGTCTCGGCATCCCCACCGCCCGCACGGTGATGAACATCGAACGCTGCGGGAACACGTCCTCCGCGAGCGTCCCGGTTGCTCTCAGCGAGGCCTGGGAGGCGGGCCGGCTGCGACCCGGCGACCACGTCCTCGTCGCCGGCTTCGGTGCCGGCATGACGTGGGCGTCGGCCGTGCTGGAGTGGGGGCTGGCGGCGTGAGCGGGCGCATCGTCCTCGTCACGGGAGCGTCCCGGGGGATCGGCGAGGCGATCGCCATCCGTCTCGCCGAGGCCGGCCACCGGGTGGGCCTGAACTCCCGGTCGGGTTGCGAGGCCGTCGCCCGCAAGCTCGGAGGCGTCGACGCCCCGGGGGACGTGGCCACGCCAGTCGGGGTCGATGCCGCCTTCGTCGCCGTCGAGGACGGCTACGGCGGCCCCGTCGAGATCCTCGTGAACAACGCCGGTATCGCGCGCGACGGGCTCCTCGTGCGCATGGCCGACGGCGCCTGGGACGACGTCCTCGCCACGAACCTCACGGCGGCGATGCGCACGTCCCGGCGGGCGCTGAAGGGCATGCTGCGAGGGCGCTGGGGGCGCATCGTGAACGTGGGCTCCGTCGCCGGCCTGTCCGGGAACGCCGGGCAGGTGAACTACTCGGCGGCCAAGGCCGGTCTCGTCGGCCTCACGAAGGCGCTCGCGCGCGAGGTGGCGTCCCGGCCGGTCACCGTGAACCTCGTGGCGCCCGGCTTCGTCGAGACCGACATGACCGCCGCCCTCCCGGCCGCGGTCCGGGAGGCAGCCGCCGGGCGCATCCCCGCCGGCCGCCTTGGGACGCCACCGGAGGTGGCCGCCGCCGTGGCCTTCCTCGTGTCCGAGGAGGCGTCGTACGTCACGGGGGCCGTGCTCCCGGTGGACGGCGGTCTCGGCGGCTGCTGACGTTGGGGCCACGAAGAGAGATGGGCGGGACCGGAGTCCCCCCGAACCAGAAGAAGGGACCGGACATGGACCGAGCAGCGCTGCTGGAGAAGGTCAGGGGCCTCGCCGTGGAGACCCTGGAGGTCGACGGGAACCTCGTCACCGAGACCGCCGGCTTCGCGGACGACCTGGAGGCGGACAGCCTCGACCTCGTCGAGCTCGTGATGGCGATCGAGGAGTCCTTCGAGATCGTGATCCCGGAGGAGGACCTCGAGGGCGTGAAGACCGTCGGTGACGCCCTCGACCTCATCCAGGGGAAGCTCGCCGTCGCGTGAGCGACTTCCGCGTGGCCGTCACCGGCGTGGGCTTCGCCTGCCCGGCGGGGACCGGGAGCGAAGACGTCTTCGATCGGCTGGTCGCCGGCGTCGATGCCGTGGCCCACGAGTTCGAGGGCTTCCCCGTCGGGCGGGCGGACGTCGACGTCGCCGCGGTGATGGGCGGGGCGAAGGCCGCCCGGCGTACCGACCGGGTGACGCATCTCGGCGTGGCGGCGGCGCAAGCGGCGGTCGCCCACGCCGGCCTCGACCCTGAGGCGACGGCGCCGAATCGGGTGGGCGTCGTCATGGGGACAGGCATCGGCGGCATCTCGACGCTGCTGGAGCAGGATGCCCTGAGGCGGGACAGGGGGCCCGAGCGCGTGTCGCCGTTCTTCGTCCCGATGTTCATGCCGAACGCCACCGCGGCACAGATCTCCCTGCGCTACGGCTTCGGGGGTCCCAACACCACTGTGACGACGGCGTGCGCCGCCGGCGCTCACGCCATTGGGGACGCGGCGCTCGCCATCCGCTGTGGCCACGCCGACGTCATGCTCGCCGGGGGCGCCGAGGCGTGCATCCTGCCCGTCACCGTCGCCGGCTTCTCGAACATCAGGGCGCTGAGCCGGCGGGGGAGTCGGCCCTTCGACGCCCGCCGAGACGGCTTCGTCCTCGCCGAGGGTGCCGCCGTTGTCGTCCTCGAGGAGTCCCAGCACGCCCGGGCCCGGGGTGCCCGGGTGCTCTGCGAGCTCGCCGGGTACGGCCGCAGCTCCGACGCCCACCACGTCACCGCTCCCCGGCCCGATGGCGCCGGGGCCGTGAGGGCGATGGAGATGGCCCTTTCCGATGCCCGCCTGACGGCCGCCGACGTCGGATACGTGAACGCCCACGGGACGTCCACGCCTCTGAACGACGCGGCCGAGGCGGCGGCGATCCAGCTCGTATTCGGACAGGACACGCCGCCGGTGTCCTCCACGAAGTCCATGGTGGGCCACCTCATCGGCGCCGCCGGTGCCCTCGAGGCGGCTGTCACGGCCATGGCCCTCGCCCGCGAGGTACTCCCGCCCACCATCAACCACGTCGAGGCCGATCCCGAGAACGGCCTCGACGTCGTCCCGAACGAGGCGCGGGAGGCCAAGGGGTTGGAGGCGGCGCTTTCCAACTCCTTCGGTTTCGGCGGCCACAACGCCGTCCTGGCGTTCCGGCGATCGTGACTTTGGCGTCGCGGGCTCCGGGGACCACCGCCGACCCAACGGT
Organism: uncultured Acidimicrobiia bacterium; assembly: GCA_964370965.1. GTDB lineage: Bacteria > Actinomycetota > Acidimicrobiia > UBA2766 > UBA2766 > CAYJLW01. The sequence goes on from CAYJLW010000086.1 coordinate 10,828, forward strand.
CTGGCTGGCGCACCGGCCTCCGTTCCTGCTCGTGGACACCGTGGAGGTCGTGGAGGCAGGTCGGCGGGCCACCGGGCTCTGGACGCCGGGGGAGGAACGCTTCGCCGGCCACTTCCCGGGCCGCCCCCTGCTGGCCGGCGTCCTCCAGGTGGAGGCCATCGCCCAGGTGGGGGCCTGCGCCCTCCTCGCAGGAGCGGCCGGTGAGACCGGCCACCTCCCCGTGTTCAGGGGTCTGGAACGGGTGCGCTGGCGCCGCCAGGTCGTCCCCGGCGACACGCTCGAGATGGACGTGGAGCTCGACGCCTTCCGCCACGGTCTGGGCAGGGGCCGGGGCCGGGCGTGCGTGGGGGGGGCGGCGGCTTGTGAGGCCCGGCTCCTGTTCGCTCTGCTACCGCCAGGGGAGGGCGCCTGATGCTGCTGGCCGGTCGCCGCCTGCTCCTCACGGGTGTCCTGACGGAGAGTTCCATCGCCTTCGCCGTGGCCTGCCGCGCCCAGGAGCAGGGAGCGGACCTCGTCCTCACCGGGGCCGGTCGGGGCCGCTCGCTCACCGAGCGCACGGCCCGGCGCCTCCCGTCGCCGCCCCCGGTGCTGGAGATGGACGTGAACGACCCGGCGCAGGTCGATGCCGTGCGTGCCGATCTCGAAGGCCGCTGGGGCGGGGTGGACGGTGTCCTGCACGCCGTCGGCTTCGCCCCCGGGGACTGCCTCGGCGGCGGCTTCCTCGACGCTCCCTGGGAGAGTGTCGCCGTGGCCCTGCAGACGAGCGCGTACTCCCTGGCGGCCGTGGCCCGGGGGCTCCTGCCGCTCCTCGGCGACGGGGCCTCGGTGGTCGCCCTCGACTTCGACGCCCGGGTCGCCTGGCCGGCCTACGACTGGATGGGTGTTGCGAAGGCTGCCCTCGAGTCGATCACCCGCTACCTCGCCCGGGACCTCGGCCCTCGCGGGGTGCGGGTGAACGCCCTCGCCGCCGGACCCCTGCGCACGATGGCGGCGAAGTCCATCCCGGGCTTCGAGCGATTCGAGAACGCCTGGGCCGGGCGCGCCCCTCTGGGCTGGGACGTGAACGACCCGGACCCGGTTGCCCGCATGGCCTGCGTCCTCCTCTCGGAGTGGTCCCGTGGCGTCACCGGCGAGCTCGTCCACGTCGACGGCGGCTACCACGCCCTCGGGGCGTGAAGGGCCCCTGCACTACAATCCCGTGTCCCGGCGGCGTAGCCGAGTGGCTCAGGCAGAGGTCTGCAAAACCTTTTACGGCGGTTCGATTCCGCCCGCCGCCTCCAGGTTCTCCGTTGCGTGCGGACGACAGAGGCCAACTGCGTCCCACAGATGCGTCCGTAACCGCACCGAGCCCTCTGGCTACTTGGGTGGGGGGAGGATGGCGCAGTTCTGCACCTGGTAGGCAAGGAGCTGCTTCTGGGTCTCGACAAGGCCGGCGGGGCCAGCCTTGACGGCGGCGAGGTCGTAGCCGGCGGCTTGGAACTCGTGCAGGGCGCGGAGCTCGTTCTGCTGGGCGGCGAGGATCTCCCGGGGCGTGACGTCGAGGAGATCCTGTTCGTGGGCGAGGGTTTCCTCCGTGATGCCCCGCAGCATCTCCAGCGTCAGCTTGTCGGGGGGCAGGTATCGGGGTGGGTTGCCCACGAGGTAGCCGTACTTGCGGTTCACCCGGATGACCTCGGCGCACCACGCCTCCCTGGAGGGCTTCTTCTTCTTGCGCGCCTTGCAGTACTGGCTCAGAGACTGGCCGGCGATCGTGGCCGTGGCGGCCTTCGAGCCCCCCGTCGTCCCCATCTGCAGCGGACTCCGCGCCGGGGTGAGCGGCGGGCCGCCTTCGTCGGGGCAGGCGCACTTGGCGTCCTTGCGGGTGCAGAGCGCCACCTCGATGCCCAGTTGGGCGACGACGTCGAGAGCGCCCTCGTCGCGGATCCGGGCGTACCCGTCGGTGCCGACCAGCGTGACCTCCGCCGACGAATCGATCTCGGAGAGTTCGTTCGCGAATGCGTCGGTGCTCACCTTGGCGGACTTCCCCTCGGCGACGTCGAGGACCTGGACGGGCCCCCGCACGCCAGGCCCCGGAATGCCCGGCCCGGACGTGTCCCAGGCAGCCCCCCAGGCCTGGCGGCGGAAGATGCCCGACGGCCAAGACGTGAGGAACGGGTCACGGGCGGCGGACGTGGCGATCTGGAAGGCGGTGGCGTTCCCGCCGGCGGTGAGCATGGGGACCAGCACCTTCCAGGGGTCGTTGCCGGTCTCGGCCAGGTGCGAGTAGAAGCCGATGGCGTCGTAGTCGCGCTTCGTGAGGGGAGTGCGGGGAGTGAGGAGGTAGGCCTTCCACCAGTCCTCGGCGTACTGGCCAGTGTCGGGGCCGGCGACCTCCTCGCCCACCCAAGCCGCCTGGCCCTCGACGATCCAGGGCGAGGCGGTCAGAGTGTCGTCGCCGTCCTGCACCGTGGGGAAGAGGTCGCTCTGGAGGCAGTGGAACGCCTCGTGGGCCATGGCGACGTCGACGTCCGTGGGGGAGAGCTTGGGGAGCCGCGGCGTGACGTGGATCTCGCATTCGGTGACGTGGCCCTGCTTCGGGCCCAGCGCGTACGTGTAGGCGTCGCCGTCGCCCACCTGCTTCTGGTCCATCACGACCCTCGTGGGGATGTCGAGCGTGTGCGGCGGGACGAGCTTGGCTCCGATCGCCGCCAGGTACGTGTCCAGGCGGGCCCGGTACGGCCCGGCCCCCGGCGAGTCGCCCACGGCGATGCGCCGGACGGTGCCCGAGCTCGCCGCGAGCTTGTGGTTCGGGCCTGTGCCCGAGACCGGGGCGGCGAAGGGGTCCCGGCCGAGACGGTCGGTGACGGCCTTGCGCTGTGAGGCACTGAGATCGTCCCAATGGCCGAAGAGCCAGCGGATCGACCCGGACCCGGAGAGAAGAGGCGTGCGGCGCCCAGAAGGGATCTTGACGCCAGGCAGGGGCATGACCGCCAGGGAGAAGGCGCGCAGAGCCGTGGTCTTGTCCACCAGACCGTCGTCGGCGATTCCCGCGACGACGCGCGACCAGGCGGTGGGCGCCTTCTTCGACCCCTTGGCAGCCTGGTCGCCCTCGCCTCCGGTGCAACCGCCGAGAGCGAGGCTCGCGGCGGTAACGAGCGTCACCGCCCGGCGAAGCGTGAGCCCGCGCACCTACTCCTCGGGCCAGTCGTAGACGTGGCGCAGAATGCCCTCGCACGCCCGCGTCATGTCGATGCCCGGCGTGTGCGCCTCGGCGGAGAAGCACGAGTCCGCCACCCAGGCGAAGAACCAGAAGTGCGAGTCGCCGTCGGCCGCCACGACTGTGTAGTCGCCGAAAGTGGACACGGGGGAGTGGCGCTCGTGTGCGGCGGCCCGTTCGTCGATCCAGGCGTCTGGCCGGCCCCCGTAGCGGCCGATGACGTCCTCGTCGACGGAGTGGACCTCGAAGCGGAAGCTGCCCCGGGCATCGGTGCCCGTGAAGGCGACGCCGAAGGTCTCAGCGGTCCGCACCGGGGTTCCCGGCCCCACCGGCACGCCCGTGATCGCGGTCATGTCCGCTGGGGCCATCCAGCGCACCGGATCGGAGAGGTCACCTCCCCCGGATACCTGGGCGGAGGTCGACGGGGGCGGCGGTGGGGCCGTGTTGCGGATGTCGTCGGCGGCCGCACGCACCTTGTCTGCCACGCCGGACTGCTCGACCTGGTCCTTGATCGAAGCGGCCGTCTTCTTGATGTTGTCGAGGAAGCCCATGCCTACCCCTTGTGCGCCGGCGACTCAGGGGACATCATGTCAGACTGGTGCGGGCGGCGCATGGGGCGCCGGCTGGCCGCGGGGCTGCGCCCCGCGCGGACGGAGGTGGCAGGCAGTGGCGGGGCTCGCTCTCGGCTTCCTCGGCGCCTTCCTCTTGGTGGGCCTCGGCGTACGCGGCTGGCTGTTCCGCCGGCGCACCGGCTACAGCGTCGCCCGTGGCCTCCAGGTGCGACGCCGCTTCGGCTCCGTGGGGTTGCCGAACGCGCTCGCTCTGGCCTCGGTGCCGCTCGTCGTGATCGGCCTTGAGCTGCAAGTGCGCAAGTGGGAAGAGCCGTACCTCCTCAGGGTCGGGGGCGACGAGTGGGTGGCGTACGCGTCCCGCGTGGGCCGGTTCCTGCCCCGTCTCGGCCGCGTCAGCGACGCGCTCCGTGACGCGTGAGGACCCGACGCGGTCGGGTGACGCCGGGCGTCTAGCGTCACGACGAGATGGATGCTTTCTACCGCCAGCTTGTCGGAGCCGCCCTGTTCGCGTACTCGCCGCAGAACACCCAGCCGTGGCGGTTCCGTGTCGAAGGCGGACGCCTTCTGGCCGGCCTCGACCCTGAGCGCGTCCTCGCTGCGGCCGACCCGCTCTGGCGCCGGGCCTGGGTGTCGTTGGGCTGCGCGGTGGAGAACGCCCGGCTCGTGGCCCTAGCGAGCCGTGTGACCCCGGTGGTCTCCTTCCGCCCCGACAGCGCCTGGCCGGCGGAGATCGCTTTCGACCCGAGGCCCCCTCCGGCGAGAACCGACGTCGAGCTCGAGCCCCTGATCCGACTCAGGCGCACATGCCGCGGCCGGATGGCAGCGACCGCCCTCACAGCGGCGGCGCGGACCTCCGCCGCGCGCTCGGCGCTGCCCGAAGCGCGCCTTCGCGAGATCTCGCCCCGCGACCGTGTGGCGCTCCTGGACATCGTGCAGTGGTCGATCTCCGTCCAGCTCTCCATGCCCCGAGCCCGCGACGACCTGCACCGGTGGCACAGGTTCTGGCCGTGGCAGGCTCGCCGTGCCCACGACGGTCTCACGGTGAGGGACCTTGGCCTCACCGGTTGGCGCGGGCGCCTCGCTCCGGTCCTCCTGAGCCGGGCCGTCGCCGGCGCCGCCGGTATGCCTCAGCGCCTCGCCCGCCAGGCCCGCCTCGTGGCGGCGACCTCGGCGGACCTGTTCTTGGTCGTCACCGAGCGTGACGACCCGACGGGGTGGTTCCAGGGCGGCCGCGGGTTCCAGCGCTCCGTCCTCGCCTTCACCCGGGCGGGCTACGCCACTCACGCTCTTGGGGCGCCCCTCGACATTCCCGACTCCCTGGCTGTCGTGCGGGAGATCTTCGGAGTCGCGCCCACCGAGGGTGTGGTGGCCCTGGTGCGGGTGGGTCGGCCGGCAGGGGAACTCAATGCCGCTCCGCGGCGTCACATCGACGACCTGTTCGCGTAGCGGACCGCCGTGCCTGTGGGATCATCGGGCATGCGAGTCGCTCTCTGCCAAATGGACGTCGTCCCCGGGGACCTTGCCGGCAACGTCGACCGTACGCTGGGCGCACTCCGGGAGGCGGCCGCTGAGGGAGCCGGACTCGTGGTTCTGCCCGAGCTGGTGGCGACGGGCGTGCCCCCGGGACGTGGCGAGGCCGAGGCCGTGGCGGCCGCCCTCGAGGAGAGCCCGGCCGTGCGGTGGGGGGCAGGGGTTGCCGCGGCCCACGACCTCTTCGTCGTGGGCGGGCTCGTGGAGTCCGCCGGGGGCCGGTTCTACAACACGGCGGCCGTCGTGGGTCCTCGCGGCCTTGTCGGTCGCTACCGCAAGCTGCACCTCTTCGGACCAGAGATCGGGGTCTTCGAGCCCGGCGACGCGGGCCTGCCCGTGTTCGAGCTGCCCGGGATCCGTCTCGGAGTGGCCGTGTGCTACGACCTTCGCTTTCCGGAGGTCGTGCGCATCCTCGCCCTACGGGGTGTCGACGTCGTGGCTGTGCCCACGGCGTGGGTCACGGGCTTCGACAGGGAGTCGCACCTGGCCGGCGGCATGACCCCCCAGGGGGCGGCAGCGGCCGTGCAGGCGAACCTCTCACAGGTCTACCTCGCTGTTGCCGACAGGGTCGGCACCGACACATGGGGGGGACACACCCACACGTTCCTGGGGGCGAGTTGCCTCCTCGGGCCGACCGGGGCCGTGGAGGCCGGCCCGGCGCCGCCGACCAGAGAGGCGGTCCTCGTCGGCGAGGTGACGCGGGACGCCGTGACTGGCGCCCAGCAACGCGGCGAGGGGATCACCCCGCGTCGGCAACGGCGCACCGACGTCTACGGGGAGTTGCTCGGGTACGTGGGGGAGTAGCCCTCAGTCAGCATCAGGCGAGACGGGCGAGTACGAAGGCGAGCGGGATCACGGCGAAGAGCACGCCGATGAGCCCGAACAGGAGTGTCCTGGTCTGTGTCGTGACGGCGGCGATCATCTCGCCGCGGACACAGGCGAGGATGTCGTAGCGCATCTCGCGCATCTCGGTGCGCACGAGGGCGAACTCGTGGCGTGTGTCGCTCCGATGGGAGGAGATCTCGCCCCGTAGCTCCGTGAGGCCGGTGTTGAGGTCGGTGCGGATGGTGTGGACTTCGTCGGTGAGGGTGTTGAGGTCG
>CAYJLW010000087.1:0-16320 GCA_964370965.1 uncultured Acidimicrobiia bacterium
GGGCGCCCCGCGGGGGGGGGGGGGGCGGGGGGGGGGCGGGCGGGGGCCCCCCCCCCCCCCCCCGCGGGGGGGGGCCCCCCCGGAACGGTGTCGGTGGGCAGGCCGAGGAAGTAGCCTCCCGGCCCGGAGACAGAGCCGAGGGGCCAATGACAGTTGCCGCCATCCGGGGCGCCACGACCCTGGACAAGGACACGCGAGACCAGGTGATAGAGCGCACGCAGGAGCTCCTGCGCGCCCTCATGGATGAGAACGACCTCGACGCGGGCGCCCTCATCTCCATGACCTTCACGGCCACGTCCGACGTCACCGCCGAGTTCCCTGCCTTCGCCGCCCGGGAGATGGGCCTTGCCGACGTCCCGCTCCTGTGCGCCCGGGAGCTCGAGATCCAGGGCGCCGTAGCCCGCTGCATCCGGGTGCTCGTACACGTCGAGACCGAGCGGCCCCGCCGGGCGGTGCGTCACGTGTACCTGCGGGACGCCGGCAACCTGCGCCCGGATCTGAACGGGGACGAGTGACGACCGTCGCGATCCTCGGCACCGGCCTCATCGGCGGGTCCGTGGGCCTCGCCCTCGCCGGCGTCCCGGGCGTCGTCGTGGACGCCGGCTACGACGCCGACCCCGAGGTGGCGGCAGAGGCCGTTCGCCTGGGCGCTGTCCGGCGGGTCGCCGGCACGGTCGGGGACGCCGTCGCCGGCGCAGACGTCGTCTTCGTGGCCGTCCCCGTGTCCTCCATAGCCGCTGTGGCCCTGGACGCCGCCCGCCACCTCGGGCCGGGGCGCGTCGTGACGGACGTGGGGAGCGTGAAGGGCCCCGTGGTCGCCACCGTGGAGGCGGGCCTCCCCCCCGGCGTGAGCTTCCTGGGTGGGCACCCCATGGCGGGTTCCGAGCTCGACGGCATCGGTGCCGCCGGCGCCGACCTGTTCCGCAACGCCGTGTGGGCCCTCACTCCCACCGCCGTCACCGCCCCCGACGCCGTCGAGACCGTCCACCGCCTCGTCGCCGCCACGGGGGCGGCGCCCCTGCTCCTCGATCCCGCCGCCCACGACCTCGCCGTCGCTGTCGTGAGTCACGTCCCGCAGGTGGCGGCGGCGGCGCTGATGGCGGTCGCCGCCCGCCACGCCGAGGAAGCCCCGCCCGTGTTCCGCCTCGCCGCCGGAGGGTTCCGGGACGTCACCCGCATCGCGGCGGGCAGTCCCAGCGTGTGGGAGGACATCCTGGCCGAGAACGCCCCGGCCGTGCGCTCCGTCCTCGACGACTACGTCGCCGCCCTCACCGACCTCCGGGACCGCCTCGGGGACCGGCCCCGCCTCCACGAGGTCCTGGCTGCCGCCACGGAGGCCCGGCGCACACTGCCCGCCGCCGTGGACGCGGGTGAGCTGTACTCGGTGGTGGTGCCCATCACGGACCGCCCCGGCGTGTTCGCCTCCGTGACCACGGCGCTGGGTGAGGCGGGCGTGAACATCGCCGACATCGAGCTCCGTCACAGCCCAGAGGGCGGCGGCGGCCTCCTCACCCTGGGGATCCTCGGTGCCGGGCAGGCGGCGACGGCAGCGGGCACCCTGCGCGAGCTCGGCTACCGGGCCCACGTCGAGGGGGTGGCGGAGTGACCGTCCTCGACGTCTCTCCCGGCCGGGGCTTCCACGGGACGTTCCGGGTCCCGGGGGACAAGTCGATCGCCCACCGCGGGCTCGTCCTCGCCGCCGTCGCGGCCGCGGGCCCCTCCCACGTGCGGGGCATGCCCGCCGGTCTGGACGTCGCCTCCACGGAGTCCTGCCTGCGGGCTCTCGGGGTCCGCATCGAGCACCGGGGGGAGGCCGGCCTCGAGATCCACTCCGGTCTCGCCGAGCCGGTGGGGGCTCTGGAGTGCGGGAACTCGGGGACGACCATGCGGCTCCTCGCGGGTGTTCTCACCGGCCGGCCCCTGGAGGTCACCCTCGACGGAGACGAGTCTCTCCGGCGAAGGCCCATGGGCCGGGTGATCGGGCCCCTGCGGGACATGGGCGGCCACATCGAGGCGGCAGCGGGAGACAGGGCGCCCCTTCGCATCGAGGGTCGGCCCCTGCAGGGGATCCGCCATGAGGCGGCCGTACCCAGCGCACAGGTGAAGGGGGCCCTCCTGCTCGCCGGCCTCGTCGCCGAGGGCCCCACCACCGTCGTCCTGCCCGGCCCGAGCCGGGACCACACCGAACGGATGCTCGCCGCCCTCGGCGTCGACGTCACGATCGACGGAACCGCCGTGACCGTGCGGCCCGGCCCGGTCACCCCGTTCTCGCTCGCGGTGCCCGGCGACGTGTCCTCGGCGACGTTCCTCGCGGCGGCCGCCGCCGTCACCGGGGGTCGAGCCGTGGTCGACGGCGTGGGCCTCAACCCGTCGCGAACGGCCGTCCTCGACGTCCTCGCCCGCATGGGAGCCGACGTGTCCACGAGCGTGGAGGGGGAGGAGCTCGGCGAGCCCCACGGCCGCCTCGACGTGCGGGGCGGCGAGCTCGCGGGCGTGACGATCTCCGGAGACGAAGCCGCGGCGGCGATCGACGAGCTCCCCGTCCTCTGCGCGGTCGCCGCCTGCGTCCCCGGCGCCACCGAGCTGCGCGGGGCCGAGGAGCTCCGCGTGAAGGAGTCCGACCGCCTCGCCACCGTCGCGGAGGGACTCCGGGCGTTCGGCGTGGAGGTCGAGGAACGCCCCGACGGTCTCCTGATCGGGGGCCGCCCCCAACGGCCCGTCGTGGCTCCCGCTGTGGCGTCCCACGGAGACCACCGGGTGGCCCTCGCCCTCGCCGTCGCCGGTCTCGGCCTCGCCGGGGTCCGGGTGACGGGATGGGAGGCGGCGGCGGTGAGCTACGCCGAGTTCGCCGCCGACCTCGCGGCGGGCGGGGCGGACGTGGCCGAGGTGACCTGTGGGTGAGGTCCTCGCCGTCGACGGGCCGGGGGGGGCGGGCAAGACCACCGTTTCCCGGCTCGCGGCAGAGCGCCTCGGCATGGCCCGCCTCGACACCGGGGCCCTGTACCGGGCGGTCACCCTGGCAGTCCTGCGCCGCGGGTGCGATCCGGAAGACGCCGACTCCTGTGCCGCGGTGGCGGGGGACGTCGACGTGCGTGTCGGATCCTCCGGGGCGGTCTTCCTCGACGGGGAGGACGTCTCCTCGGCGATCCGCTCGGCGGCCGTGACCGGCGCCGTCTCGGCGGTGAGTGCCCACTCCGAGGTGCGCCGGCGTCTCGTCGACCTGCAGCGGCGAGTGGCCGGCGGGGAAGCCTGGGTCGTCGAGGGCCGGGACGTCGGCACGGTCGTGTTTCCCGACGCCCGCCTCAAGGTGTTCCTGACGGCGTCGCTGGAGGCCAGGGCGGCGCGACGGGCGGCCGAGTTGGACGAGGGCGACGTGGAGCGGATAGCGGCGGGCATCGCCGAGCGGGACCGTCAGGACTCCTCGCGGCCGGATTCGCCCTTGCGGGCGGCTTCCGACGCTGTGATCGTGGACACGACAGGCCTCGACGTGGACGAAGCGGTGGCTCGGATCGTCGAGTTGTGGAGGGAAGCCGGTGGAGCGTGAGTGGCACGGCAGGCGCCTGGGCGACCCGTCCTACCGGGCGGCGAGGGTCTTCCTGGTCGCCCGGGCCGTCGTCCGGCCCCTGTGCCGGGCGCTGTTCCGCCTCGAAGTCGTCGACGGGGAGAAGGTCCCCGCCACCGGTCCCGTGATCCTCGCCGGAACCCACCGCTCCAACCTCGACACGCCGTTCCTGGCCATGGCCACACACCGCCCGGTGAACTTCATGGGCAAGCAGGAGTTCTTCAAGTACGGCTGGTCCCAGCGGCTCTTCTCCGGCCTCGGGGTGTTCCCGGTCGACCGCGGCAAGGCCGACAAGGCGTCCCTGGGCCATGCCCTCGGGGTCCTCGGCTCCGGCGACGTCGTGGCCCTCTACCCCGAAGGCACACGCATGTCCGGGCCCACGATCGAGGAGATCCACCGGGGGGCAGTGTGGCTGGCCGCCCGCACCGGCGCCGTGGTCGTTCCCGTGGGCATCGGCGGGTCCGAGCGCGTGCAGCCCAAGGGCGCGAAGTTCGTGCGGCCGGCGAAGGTGCGCCTCGTGGTGGGCGACCCGCTCCCGGCGCCGCTCACGAGACGCCGCGACGACGTCCTCGCGGGGACCGACGTCCTCCGCAAGGCCCTCCAGGACGTCTTCGACCGGGCCGGGGGGCCCGACGCCACCCCGGTGGGCCACGGTGAGGGCCCCGGGGGGGCCGTCCCGTGAACGCGATGCGCCGTCGGGTCGCCTCCGTGTTCTTCGCCCTCGCCGTACTCGTGGCGTGCGGCGGACCGGCCCCCGAGATCACGAGGTTCCAGGTTCCCGGTCAGGTGACGTGCCGGGGCGTCGTCCCGCCGGCCGTGCCCGTCGAGTACGCCACCACCGGCGCCACGACGGTGGAGTTCGCCGTCGACGGGGAAGCGCCCGGGGCTTCCGCCGGGTACCCCGCGTCCGGGCGCGCCGAGCTTCCCTTCCCCTGTGACGGCGGGCGTCACACGTACTCCCTGACCGCGACGTCCTCGGACGGCAAGGAGACCACACGGCGCGTGACCGTGGAGGAGACGCCCTGAGTGGTCAGGGACAGAGGGCGCTGAGGAACTGGTAGGGGTTCACCACCGGGCCCGTCATCGTTCCCACGTGACGTTCGAAGTGCAGGTGCGGCGGGGTTGTGACGGCGTTGCCGGAGTTCCCCACGGTGCCCAGTCGCTGGGCGGTCGTGACCGTGTCGCCCAGCTTCACCTCCGCCGTCTCGAGGTGGGCGTAGTAGTACCACCAGCCGTCGTCCCCCGAGACCCAGACCCGTCGCCCTCCCAGCGTGTGGTCGTCGAAGGGGACCACCTTGGTGACGGTGCCCCCCACGGCGGCGGCGACGGGCGTCCCCCGCTCGGCGAAGACGTCGTTGCCCCTGTGGGAGCGGTGCCCGGAGCGGGGGTCGCCGAAGTCGTTGCGGAAGCGGTAGCCGGATGCGACCGGGCAGGCGTAGCCGGGCGGGGCGGGCATCGCCGTGGGCAGGGGGAAGGCCGCCGGGATGCGGCTCTCCTCTCCGTAGCTCCAGCCCACCGAGAGCACGGCCACGACCAGGGAAGCGACGAGCGCTCCCAGGATGCTGGAGGTGACCGGCGCCGGGTGCGGGGGCTGCCACGTGCGCCAGCGGGACTTCTTCATGCGGGACGGACTTCGGCGTCTCGGCCGCCGGTTCCTCCGGGCCGGCCTGATTGCCCCGCCTCCGGGGGCGCTTCTGGCGCTGTCACGTCTGCACCGCCACCGGCCCCGCGCCGTCGAGTGCGGCGAGCACACCGGCGGCGGTGGCGGCACGGTCCCCGGCGTCGATGGTGTCGCCGTCGGGGCCGAGGCGCCCGAGCGCGAGGCCGTGCAGGGCGTTCAGGGCGCGCAGGAGCTCGCGGAGGTCGCGGGGGAGGGGGAAGTACTCGTCCTCGTCCCTGACCGTGAGGTCCTCGCGCCGGGCGGGTTCCAGGGCGGCGACCACGGCGTCCACGAGGGTCTCCGGCGCGGAGGCCCCGGCGGTGACCGCCGCCGTGGCCACCCCGGCGGTCATGCCCGGGGTGACGTCGGCCGGTCCGTCGATCCGGTGGGTGCGGGCGCAGCCGGCGTCCCGGCCCACCCGTACGAGCGCCTGGGTGTTGGAGGAGTTCTCGCTCCCGATGACGAGGAGGAGGTCGACGTGCGGGGCGATCGCAGTGACGGCGGCCTGGCGGTTCGTCGTGGCGAAGCAGAGGTCCGATCGCCCGGGGGTCCAGAGGTCGGGGTAGCGCCCCCGGGCGGCGGCGAGGACACCCGCCCACTCGCCGTGGGCGAGGGTGGTCTGGGCGAGGAGGGCGACGGGGCGGTCCTCCGGAATGCCCGTGCCGTCGAGGTCGGCGGGGGACTCCACGAGGTGGATGGCGTCGGGCGCCACGGCCATCGTGCCCACGGCCTCGTCGTGTCCGGCGTGGCCGACGTAGACGACCTCGTAGCCCTTGCGGGCCCGCACCCGCGCCTCGTGGTGGACCTTGGTGACGAGCGGGCAGACGGCGTCCACGACCACGCGGCCCTGCTCGTGGGCACGCTCCACGACGTCCGGGGACGACCCGTGCGCCGAGAGCATCAGCGGTGCCCCGGGCGGGACGTCGTCAGGGTCCTCGACGAAGACGACGCCGCTGGCGCGAAAGACGTCCACGACGTCGCGGTTGTGGACGATCTCGTGGTAGCAGTACACGGGCGGCTCGAAGACCCTCAGCATCCAGCCCAGCGCCTTGATCGCCATCTCCACGCCTGCACAGAAGCCGCGAGGCCGGCACACGTACACCTTCTCCAGGGCCATGGTCCGAGGATACGGCCTCACGGCGGGTCGGCTCCCTGCGGGACGGGGCACGGAGCTCGCCCGCCGCATCCCCGTAGACTGGGCGGACCTCATGCGGATCCGGATCGCCACGATCACTCCCGACTCGCCCGCGCACGCGTCCGGCCTGCGCTCCGGGGACGAGATCGAGCGCCTCGCCGGCGTCGCCCCCCGCGACGTCCTGGACTACTCGCGTCTCGCCGCGGGGCCCGGCGCTGTCGTGGAGCTCGCCGACGGCCGCCGCCTCCCCGCCGCCGCCCTCGCCGGCGCCGCCCTCGACGACGCCGTCTTCGACGGGGTCGCCACCTGCGACAACCACTGCGAGTTCTGCTTCGTCCACCAGCTCCCCGCGGGCCTGCGCCGTCCCCTCTACCTGAAGGACGACGACTACCGCCTCTCGGCCATGTACGGAAACTTCACCACCCTCACCCGTTTCACCGAGGCCGACCTCGAGCGGGTCGTGGAGGAACGCATCGGCCCCCTGCACGTGAGCATCCACGCCACCGACCCGTACCTGCGGGCCACGATGCTGAGGAACCCGCGGGGGGCCACGAGCCTGCGCTGGCTGCGGGCGATCCTCGACGCCGGCATCGCCGTGCACGGCCAGATCGTCTGCTGCCCGGGCGTGAACGACGGCCAGGTCCTCGAGGACACCCTCGCCGACCTCCGGGCGGGCTACCCGGAGCTCGCCTCGGTGGGGATCGTCCCGCTGGGCGTGTCCCGCCACAACACCGAGGCCGGCCTGCGGGCCACGACACCGGCGGAGGCCGGCCGCCTCCTCGACACCGTGGCGCGCCACCAGGACGCCGCGCTCGCGGAGCGGGGCCGCCGCTTCGTGTTCGCCTCCGACGAGTACCACCTCCTCGCCGGCCGGCCGTTCCCGCAGGCGGACGCCTACGAGGGGTTCCCGCAGTTGGAGAACGGCATCGGCATGGCGGCGTCCCTCGCCGCCGACCTCGACGCCCTCCTCGCCGGCCGGGGGGCGGGGGTGCCTGGCCCCGCCCGGGCCGTGGCGGCGCCCCCGTGGGGCTACCGGGCAGAGCGGGGGACCTCCGTAGGGGGAGGCGCAGCCCTCGCGGCCGCCCCCTCAGGGGCCCGCACCGCCGTGGTCACGGGGGAGTTGGGCGCCCGCGTGATCCGTCCGCTCTTGGAGCGCCTCGGTGCCGGTGTCGACGTCCTCGCCGTCGGGAACCGCTTCTTCGGCGGCAACGTCGCCGTCACCGGCCTCCTCGCCGGTGCCGACGTCGCCCGTGCTGCCGCCGGCACCTCCCGGGGGACCGACGTGGTGCTGCCCGACGTCGTCCTGCACGAGGGTCGCACCCTGGACGAGTGGACCCCCGAAGCCATCGCCGCCGCGGCCGAGCGCCCCCTCCGGGTCGTCACCACGGACGCCGCCGGCCTCCTGGCCGCCGCGGGGCGCAAGCGATGAGCCCGGCGCCCGCCCGCCCGGGACTGCCCCGCGTGGCAATCGTGGGCCGGCCCAACGTGGGCAAGTCCACGCTCGTGAACCGTTTCGTGGGCCGGCGGGCCGCGATCGTGGAGGAGAAGCCCGGCGTGACCCGTGACCGGGCCGAACACGAGGTGGACTGGACGGGCCGGCGCTTCGTCGTGATCGACACCGGCGGCTGGGAGGCGCGCCCGGAGTCGTCCATCGCCCAGGCGGTCCGCGACCAGGCCGAGCTCGCCGTGGGGACGGCCGACGTCGTCGTCTTCGTGTGCGACGCCGCCGTGGGCGTCACCCCCGAGGACGCCGAGGCCGCCCGGCTCCTGCGGCGCGCCGGCATCCCGGTGGTGCTGGCGGCGAACAAGGTGGACGGCGAGCGGGCCGAGGCGGACACGGCCGACCTCTACGCTCTCGGCCTCGGGGACCCGGTGGCGGTCTCGGCGCTGCACGGCAGGCGCACCGGGGACCTCCTCGACGCCGTCGTGGGTCTCTTCCCCGAGCCCACTGAGGCGGAGGCGTCCGAGGAGGACGTCGGCGAGGTGCGGGTGGCGATCCTGGGCCGTCCGAACGTGGGGAAGTCCACGCTGTTCAACCGTCTCATCGGCGAGGAGCGCTCGATCGTGCACGACGCCCCGGGCACGACCCGCGACGCCGTCGACACCGTGGTCGAGTTGGGCGGGTGCACGTACCGTTTCGTGGACACCGCGGGCCTCCGCCGGCGGTCCCGGGTGGACGACCGTACGGAGTACTACGGGCGGGTGCGGGCGCTGCAGGCCTTGCAGCGCGCGGACGTCGCCCTCCTCGTAGTGGACGCCACAGCGGGTCTCACGTCGGCGGACCAGAAGGTGGCCGAGGAGATCCTGGATGCCGGGCGGTCCTGCGTCGTCCTCCTGAACAAGTGGGACCTCCTCGACACGGAGACCAAGATGGCGCTCCCCGCGGAGGCCGCCGACAAGCTCCGCTTCCTCTCCTGGGCGCCCCTGTTGCGGATCTCGGCCCGCACAGGATCCAACGTGGGGCGGATCCTCCCGGCGATCGACGCCGCCCTCGCCTCCTACCGTGCCCGGGTCCCGACGCACGCCCTCGTCAAGACAGTGGAGTCGGCCACGGCCCGGCACCCGCCCCGGGCCCTGGGCGGGGGCCCCGCCCGCATCCGCTACGCCACGCAGGTACGGACGTCGCCGCCGTCGTTCGTGGTCTTCGCCAACCGCCGCCTCGTGCCCGAGTACACCCGCTACCTCGAGCACCAACTCCGCGACCGCTTCGGCTTCGAGGGCACCCCGCTGCGCGTCCGTGTCCGGGTGCAGACGAGGGACGGACGTTGAGCGCCGGTCCGCGGATCCTGGACCTGCCCGTGGGCATCTCCGCCGCCGGCACACGCAGGGAGAGCGACACGCTCGGGGAGGTCGACGTCCCTGCCGACCGCTACTGGGGCGCACAGACGCAGCGGTCGCTCGAGCATTTCGACATCGGCGAGGACCGCATGCCCACGGCGGTGTACCGCGCCTACGGATACGTGAAGAAGGCCGCCGCCCTGGCGAACTCGCAGGCGGGCCGCCTGCCCCGCTGGAAGGGCGACCTCATCGCCCGTGTGGCCGAGGAGGTGATCGCCGGCGAGCTCGACGAGCACTTCCCCCTCTTCGTGTGGCAGACGGGTTCGGGCACGCAGTCGAACATGAACGTGAACGAGGTCATCTCCAACCGTGGGATCCAGCTCTGCGGCGGCGTGCTCGGCTCCAAGGACCCGGTGCATCCCAACGACCACGTGAACATGGGCCAGTCCTCCAACGACACGTTCCCCACCGCGATGCACGTCGCCACCGTGAAGGCTCTCCACGATCATCTGCTGCCGCGCCTCGGCGCGCTCCGTGACGCCCTCGACGCGAAGGCGTCGCAGTGGCGCGAGGTCGTCAAGGTCGGCCGTACCCACCTCGAGGACGCCACGCCCCTCACGGTGGGCCAGGAGTGGTCGGGCTACGTCGCCCAGGTCGACGACGCCCGGCGCTGCGTGGAGCGTGAGGCGGAGGGCCTCTACCGGCTGGCGGCCGGTGGCACTGCGGTGGGTACGGGTCTGCACGCCGGGGCCGGCTTCGGCGAGGCCGTGGCGGGGAGGATCGCCGAGCTCACCGGCCACCCGTTCGTGACGGCTCCGAACAAGTTCGCCGCCCTGGCGTCCCTCGACGACATGGTGCGGGCGTCCTCAGGGCTGCGGAACCTGGCGGTGTCGCTCTTCAAGGTGGCCAACGACGTCCGCTGGCTCGGCTCCGGTCCCCGGGCGGGCCTCAACGAACTCATCCTGCCGGCGAACGAGCCGGGCTCCTCGATCATGCCGGGCAAGGTGAACCCCACGCAGGCCGAGGCGATGCTCATGGTCTGCATCCAGGTGATCGGCTCGGACACGTCGGTGGCGATGGCGGGCGCGGAGGGGAACTTCGAGCTGAACGCGTTCCGGCCCGTGGTCATCGCCAACGTCCTCCACAGCATCCGCCTCCTCGGCGACGCCTGCGAGCACTTCCGGAAGTTCCTCGTGGAGGGGGCGAAGCTGAACGAGGCGCGCATCCGCAAGGACGTGGAGCGCTCCGTGATGAGCGTGACGGCGCTCAGCCCCGTGATCGGCTACGACGCGGCGGCCCGCATCGCCCATCTCGCCGTCGACGAGGACCTCACCCTGCGCGAGGCGGCGCTGCGTTCGGGGGTGGACGCCGACGTGTTCGACTCGGTGGTCGTGCCCGAACGCCTCTGTCGTCCCGACCCGGGGCGCGCAGAAGGTCCCTGAGTACCCTCCCGGGGATGCACCTCCCCGCCGCAGTGAGCATCCGTGAGGTCGGGCCCCGGGACGGACTCCAGAACGAGGCGCCCGTGCCCGTCGCCGACCGCGTGCGCCTCGTGGACGCCCTCAGCGCCACGGGTCTGTCCCGCGTCGAGGTGGGGGCGTTCGTCCACCCCGACGCCGTCCCGGCGATGGCGGGCACCGAGGACGTGTTCGCGGCGATCACAAGACGTCCCGGGGTCGTCTACTCGGCGCTCGTGCCCAACACCCGGGGAGTGGAGCGGGCGCTGGCGGCGTCCGCCGCCGAGGTCGAGGTCGTCGTGTCCGCGTCTGACACGCACAACCGCCGCAACGTGCGCCGCTCCACCGAGGAGTCCCTGGCGGCCCTCGCGGACGTGGTGGGCGTGGCGAAGGCCGGGGGCGTCGCCGTGCAGGGCATCATCGCCACGAGCTTCGGGTGCCCCTACGAGGGGGACGTTGCGCCCGAGCGGGTGGGCGACGTCGCCCGGCGCATGCTGGAGACGGGCTGCGACTCGCTCTGCCTGGGCGACACCACCGGGATGGCCACGCCGCTGCGGGTGGAGGCCGTCCTCGCCGGTCTGCCCGACGCACCCTTGACCCTGCACTTCCACAACACGCGGGGCACGGGCCTGGCGAACCTCTTGTGCGCGCTGCAGGCGGGCGTGACGAGCTTCGACGCTTCCGTAGGCGGCCTGGGCGGCTGCCCCTACGCCCCGGGGGCGACGGGCAACATCTGCACCGAGGACGCCGTCCACATGCTGGAGGACATGGGCGTGCACACCGGCGTCGACCTCGATGCGCTCGTCCGGTGTGCCCTCCTCGCCCAGGAGATCGTGGGGCGCACGCTCCCGGGCCAGGTCATGGTGGCCGGGCCCCGGAGCGCCACGGTGACGCCATGAGCCTCCTCGCCTGCCAGAATCGGGGCGCATGACGACGCACGACTGGGACTCGCTCGCCCAGACCGCTCGCGCCGGGGGCTCGGAGAAAGCCCACGCGAAGCTCGCCGAGGCGGGCAAGCTCTTCGTGCGCGACCGGCTCGCGATCCTCCTCGACCCGGGCAGCTTCGTCGAGGACGGCATGTACGCCAATGCCGCCGCCGGCGGGCTCCCCGCCGACGGTGTCGTCACGGGCGTGGGCCGTGTGGACGGCCGCCCTGTCGCTGTGATGGCGAACGACCCCACGGTGAAGGCCGGGTCCTGGGGTGCGCGCACGGTGGAGAAGATCATCCGGGTCACCGAGCGCGCATACCGTGACGCGATCCCGATCCTCTACCTCGTGGACTCCGCCGGGGCCCGCATCACCGACCAGGTCGACCTCTTCCCGGGGCGCCGGGGCGCGGGGCGGATCTTCCACAACCAGGTCCGCCTCTCCGGGCGGGTGCCCCAGATCTGCTGCCTCTTCGGTCCCTCGGCGGCGGGCGGGGCCTACATCCCGGCGTTCTGCGACGTCGTCATCATGGTCGACGGCAACGCCTCCATGTACCTCGGGTCGCCCCGCATGGCCGAGATGGTCGTGGGCGAGATCACGACGCTGGACGAGATGGGCGGCGCCCGGGTCCACACGGAGATCTCGGGCTGCGGGGACTTCCTCGTGCACTCCGACGAGGAAGCCATCGACACCGCTGTGCGCTTCCTCTCCTACCTGCCCCAGAATTGGACCCTGCGGCCGATGCCGGCGGAGGCGGCGGGCCCCGCCCGGGCACCGGGGGACATAGCGGGCATCGTCCCCGAGGACAACCGCCGGGGCTACGACGTGCGCGAGGTGGTCGACGCCCTCGTGGACGAGGGCACGTTCTTCGAGGTCAAGGAGGGCTGGGCGAAGGAGCTCGTCATCGGCTTCGCCCGTGTCGACGGGGAGGCGGTGGGGGTCGTCGCGAACCAGCCCATGGTCAAGGGCGGGGTCCTCTTCGTCGATTCCGCCGACAAGGCCGCCCGCTTCGTCTGGCTCTGCGACGCGTTCAACGTCCCCCTGCTGTTCCTGGCCGACGTCCCGGGTTTCATGATCGGCTCCGCCGTGGAGCGCGAGGGCATCATCCGCCACGGCGCCAAGATGATCACAGCCGTGAGCGAGGCGACGGTCCCCAAGATCTGTGTCGTGGTGCGCAAGGCGTTCGGTGCCGGCCTCTACGCCATGGCAGGGCCCGGCTTCCAGCCCGACGCCACGCTGGCGCTCCCCACCGCCGAGATCGCAGTCATGGGCCCCGAGGCCGCCGTGAACGCCGTGTTCTACAACCAGATCCAGGCCCTGCCCGAAGGCGAACGGGAGGCGTTCGTGGCCGCGAAGCGGGCGGAGTACGCCGAGGACGTCGACCTGTTGCGCCTGGCCTCGGAGAACGTCGTGGACGCCGTCGTCGACCCCGCCGACCTGCGGGACGAGATCACTGCCCGCTTCGCCGCCGCGGCCTGGAAGGAACGCCGTTTCTCGGACCGCCGCCACGGCGTCCCGCCCGTGTGAGGCGGGGGTGCCCAGGACGTGCCCCGACTGCGGATGGGTGTGGCCGAAGCCCCAGGGCGCCTGCCCGAACTGCGGGTCCGACGCCGCCCCCGAGGCGAGGCCGGGTGAGGCGATCGGGGTGGGGGACGGGCACACGCCGCAGAACGCGAAGATGCCCTGGCACCTCTGGCTCTTCGTGATCGCCCTCGCCGTCTACCTCGGCTGGCGCCTCGTGCAGGGGATCATCTGGGTCGCCGGTCGTTTCTGACCCGATGCGGGGGCGCGCTCACGAACGCTGCGTCCTGTTGCCTCTGCACCCGGCGGACGTCGGTGCGGCCGCCGGGTGCAGAGGGGTGTGTGGTTCAGGCGCTCTTGCGGAGCTCCTTGGCCCGCTCGCGGAGACCCCGCGCCTTCGTCTTGGCGTCCTTGACGAGGCGCTTCGCTTCCCTCTTGGCGCCCTTGACCGTCTTCTTGGCCTCGCGCTTGGTGCGGCGGGCCAGGCGCTTGGCCTTGCAGCCTTTGGGGGCGGCCTCGACGGTCTCGACCTCGACCTCGGCGTTCTTCTTGCCCAACGTTGCTCCTCGGCAGGGTGACTGGGCCGGGAGTCTAGGGGACCGTGACGCCGCCTGCCCGGCGTAGGCCCGGCGTACCCCCGACGGAGTCATGGCGGCGGGCACTCTGGTAGCGTCGGGGACCGCCCTCGGGCTGTGGCGCAGCTTGGTTAGCGCGCTTGACTGGGGGTCAAGAGGTCCCGGGTTCGAATCCCGGCAGCCCGACACGAGAGCCGCAGGTCACCCGCCCTGCGGCTCTCCCGCGTGGGGGGGTCCGGGGCTCACCGGTAGCCAAACCGGTAGCCAAGCGTCCCCGGGAGTGCCCGATCACAGCGGGACTCACGAGCTTCGTGTCAGGGGCTTGGCCCGTTCCCGGCATATCTCCGCATACGGGGTATTCCTTCGGGTTCTGACCCACGCTCCCAGGGGCGTTGGGGGGCCTCGCACCGAGTGGTCACCCCGACAGCAGGGCGAGCAGTCTCTCTCTCCGGCGTCCGTCGAGGTCCGTGGCGCCGAGGCGAGCCGAGATCACTTCCGGGTCGACGAGACCCCGGGCCAGAAGGGCCCGGCAGTACCGGGCGTCTTTCTCGCGGCCGGCCGCTGCCTTGGCAATCCAAAGGTCTTGGGGCTCGAGACACCATCCGGTGACGCCGCGGGTGTTCTCGTTGTGCATGGGGACGAGGCGGTCGCGCCAGCCCTCCGGGAGCGTCGCCGCCGAAGCGTCGAGGCCCTGCGCGTAGTAGCCGTGCAGCTCGTGGAACATCGACTCCTCTCCGATCGCCCCGTCGACGAGGTCCGCCTTCATCTGGTCGGGGTCGTCCAGCGGTACCAGGTCCGCTTCCATCGACATGGTGGTCTCGGGCGGCAGGACTTCCTCACTGAAGCTGGCCAGGATCGCCTGGCTGCCGATCACGACGAGTTCGTCGTCACCGATGAGGTCACCGGCAGCGCGGATCACGTGCTCGAGCTGTTCACGCCTCACAGACCCTGCTCCCGCATCCGGCGCATCTCCCGGATCGCCTCCCAGCGGCGACCGTGAGGGACGACGCCGGCGAACGGGCTCATCTGGCGCATGTCGCAGCCGTGTTCGCCGGGATCCTGCAGCAGGGCGACGACGTCCTCGATCGGGCCGTCCAGCACGCGTTCCCACTCGTCCATCCAGTGCGTGCCCGTGTCGGCGACGCGACGGAGGTGGGCGAGGTTCTCCCGTGCCTTCGCGAGGACGCGGGCGGGATGCCGGCGGAGCTCCTCGACGACGAGCTGGTTCAGGTAGAGGCTGCGGCGGTCCGCCCTGGTGGGGGCGGCGTGGAGCGGGGCGGGCATGTCGGCAGCGGCGCGCAGCCGGCCGCCGGCGGCGCCGATGATGCGGGCGAGCGTCGAGAGGCGTGGTTCCTTGGCTCCCCGCTCGTAGGCGTGGAGGGTGGAAGCCGACGTTCCCGCCCGTTCCGCCAGGGCGCGCAGGGTGAGGCCGGCAGAGTGTCGTGCGTCGGTGATCAGCGCTCCCGCGTCCGGGGTTGCTCCGTCGTGTCGTCCCGCGAGACGGACCTCGTTCTTCATCGCGTTACCCTAACAGATAACAGCTTCCGGGGAGACAGTGAGGGGTCCGGTCACAAGGAAGCGTGCCCGAGGACGGCGTGCCCCTCAAGACTGGGCTCGTGGGGGCAGGCCGCCCGGGGCCACCAGCCAGGCCGGTAGCCAGGCTGGTGGCCAAGCCCCACGGTCCCCGGCGAACAGTGGCGGGCGCCGGGATCATGGGATACCTTGTCCCACAAGGGATGTCCGGCCCTGGGCGAACCCCCCGTGAAAGGTCCCGGGTTCGAATCCCGGCAGCCCGACACGAGAGCCGCAGGTCACCCGCCCTGCGGCTCTCCCGCGTGGGGGCCTGCGAGCAGGCCCCGAGGAGGTGGCCCATGGGAACCGACCGCTCACCGTTCACCCCCGGCGGGTCCGGCCCGTCAGCGACGTCCGCTCGCGATCCGGTGACCGGAGGCCCGTCCGGGAGCCTGGGGGGCCATGTCGCTCTGGTGACCGGCGCCAACCACGGCATCGGCGCGGCCACGGCGGTCGCTCTCGCAGGTCGGGGCGCCGACCTCCTCGTGGCCTTCTACCGGCCGTTCGCAGAGGCCAGCGGTGCGGGACAGCCCGGCGCGTACCTCGCACGACGAAGACAGGACGCCGCGCCGGTCGCGGGCGCCGTCGAAGCCCTCGGCAGGGACTGCGTCGCCGTCGAGGCCGACCTCGCCCTGGACGCCACGCCAGGCGAGCTCTTCGACACCGCCGAGCGCGAGCTCGGCCCGGTCAGCGTGCTCGTCCACAACGCCAGCGGCTGGCGCAAGGACAGCTTCGCCTCCGAGCCGTCCCGACCCGGGCAGCGCCCGACCACGCCCGTGGCGCCCGAGTCGATCGACTCCCAGCTCCTCGTCGACGCCCGGGCGGGGGCGCTCCTGATGCAGGAGTTCGTCGACCGTCACCGGGCACGCCACGCGCAGTGGGGGCGCATCGTCACCCTGACGTCGGGCACAGGCGGCGCCTTCCCCGGCGAAGCTTCCTACGGTGCCGCCAAGGCCGCCCTCGTCAGCTACTCACTCACGGCGGCTAGCGAGATGGCCACTGATGGCATAGCCGTCAACGTCGTCTATCCGCCCGTGACCGACACGGGCTGGGTGACCGACGACGTGAGAGCCTTCGTCGCGTCGGACCACGACCATCACTACGTGGCAGATCCCTCCGAGGTCGCCGACGTC
>CAYJLW010000088.1:0-225 GCA_964370965.1 uncultured Acidimicrobiia bacterium
GGGTCGCCGACTGGATCCCCGGCCAGTTCTGATCTTCGAAGGGGGACTTCGTCCCCCCTCGAACTCCCCCCTTTCGGACCCGGCCGCGTGCCGGATGACGGTCCGGTCCGGGCCGGGGGACCCGGCCCTACTGTCGGGCCGCCGTGCGGGACGGGGCCAGCTGGCGCGTGTCGAAGGGGGACTTCGTCCCCCCTCGAACTCCCCCCTTTCGGACCCGGCCGCGTG
>CAYJLW010000088.1:325-15450 GCA_964370965.1 uncultured Acidimicrobiia bacterium
CCGGATGACGATCCGGTCCGGGCCGGGGGACCCGGCCCTACGGTCGGGCCGCCGTGCGGGGCGGGGCTGGCTGAGCTGACGATCTCACCCCTCCCGGACGCGAGGTCTGCTGGTTGAGACGGCCTTGATCGAGTCCCGCCGCCCTCGCCGTCGATACGTGGGGCGACCGCGCCGGGAGCTACGCCACGATCTGCACGGGCGTGCCCAGCGCCACAATGTCGAAGAGCGGGGCGAGCTCCCGGTTCAGGACCCGGACGCAGCCGTGACTCACCCGCTTGCCCAGTGCCCCGGCGTTCGATGTGCCGTGGATCCCGACCCGGCCCCCGCCCGGCCAATCCGGGAGCGCCTCGCTGAACGCGCTCAGGCCCAGTACTCCCACGCCGTAGGGTGACGTCGCCGGGTCCCGGCGCCACTTCGTCCACAGGTAGAAGTCGCCCACGGGTGTCGGAGTGGCAGGCGTGCCCACGGCCACACGCCACTCCTGCACCGGGTTCGCCCCCTCGTAGAGCACCATGCGGGTGGCCCCCACCTCGATCACGATGCGCTGGTTGCGGCCCTCCACGCTGACCTGGGCGGCGGGAATCCATCCCATGCTCCCGTTCGGGCGCACCGGAAGTTGCGCCCGGTACCAGACCGTAGCGTCCGCCCCCCGCTGCTCCCCGAGGATCCGGAACGACTGGGGGTCGCCGAACTCGTTCGCAGCGGGGAACGTCCTCGCCACCGGGGCCACCGGGTCCGGGGTGTCGCGCACCTCGACGGTGGGGACGGCGGCGATGCCCGCCCACGCGCTGAACCCCGCGGGGAGCGTGGTCTCGGGCGTCGGGGAGGGCCGGGGGGTCGTCTCCCGGGAACCGACTCGGGGATCCGCCCGCGCGCTGTTACGGGCGCGGTCACCGCCGCATGACACGACGGCGAGCGCGGCGGCGACCGCCACGGCGCAGGCGGCGAACGGGGCGCCCCGGCGCCTCACGCCACCCCCCTGCCGTTGCCCGTGAGGCCGGCGAGGAGACCGATGCCGTCCTCAGGGCCGATGGCCAGAATGCGGTCGCCCTCCTCGAGGCGGAACTGGCGGCGGGGCCGGTAGCGCCACACCCGGCCCCGCTGCACGGCGAGGACGTACATGCCGGTGTCCGTGAGGATGCGGGACTCGCCGATGGTGCGGCCGGCGGCAGACGCCCCCGGCGTGACGAAGAACTCGGCCACGACTTCGTCCGCCTCGGCGAGGGCCTCGGTCACGACGGGGTGGAGCTCCTCGTCGCGCTCGATCACCCACACGATCTCCTGGGCGGCGTCCGCGATGCGCTCGCTGGCGCTGCCGATGTGCAGGAGCCCACGGAGGTCTGAAGGGTCGAGCTCGGTACGCCCGGCGGCGAGGACCCAGGACTCGAGCTCGTCGTGCATCTCGTCCGTGCGGTCCTCCAAGGAACGCACCTCGGCGACGAGGCCCTTGTCGCGCAGGATGAGCGCCGAGTAGGCAAGGCCGACAGCGACCTCGGACACGTTCTTCATCTCCACGAGGAGGTCGACGGCGTAGTCGAGGTTGTCCGTGGGGCCCCACTCCTCGGCCTCCGGGGGGTCCTCGCCGAGGCCGAGATGCCGGCGGAGGGCGGCGACGCCCTCCTCGGCGCCCTGTACGTAGAGGATGTCCCCGTCGGCGACGACGACGTCCCGATCGGGCCCGAATACCCACTCCAGGCCCCGCTTCACGGCGATCACCCAGAGCCCCGTCTCGCGCGGGATGGCCAACTCCACCAGGGAGCGGCCCGCGAGCGGCGACCCCTCGGGGAGGGGCACACGACCGATCACCTCGTCGGCGTGCTTCAGGTCCTGGCGGAGCCCGAAGGGAACCCCGAGCCGCTTCAGGACGACGCGGGCGATGTCCTCGGCGGCGTCGCCCATCTTCTCCATCGCCGTGGCGACCTGGAGGATGCCGGCGAAGGACTCGGCGTCCTCGGGGCTGCGGGCAGCGAGGAGGCAGAGCTCGCGGAGCTCGTACACGGCGCTGTTCATGTGGTCCTCGAGCTCGAGCACCTCGCGGGCGATCTCGCGGTCGTCATAGACCACGGCCGCGTAGGCGAGGTCGACCATGAGCTCCGAGACGTCCTTGGCGTCCACGAGCAGGTCCTTGATGCTGCGCCTCACGTCCGCCTCCTCACCGCACACCCCAGACGGCGAGGCCGGCCGCCAGACAGAGTGTGCCCATCAGGTCCATGCTCGACGTCACCATCGGTACCGCGTGGTTGTCGGGGTCGAGTCCGAAACGCACAGTCGCCAACGCCGTGTAGTAGGCAACCAGCAGTGTCAGCGTGGTGGCGACGACGCCTGCCGTCAAGACGACCTGCAGGGTTCCCCCCCACCCGGGTGTCGTCTGGCCCGTGAGGTGGGCGAGAGACTGGCCGATGATCGCCATCGCGGGGAAGATGAGAGCGGCGAAGAGGTACACGAGCGTCGAGTCCACGAGCACGACGGACTCCGGCCAGCTCCGCGCCTCGACGGAGCCGAGGTGGATCTTGCTCGCGAGGCGGCTGGCGAACATGCCCCCGAAGCCTCCGCAGGCCTCCAGGAAGGAGGGGAGCACGATCAAGAACACGCCGTAGCGGAGGAGCTTGTCCTCCTGGCCCTGCAGGACGGCGCCGGCACCGAGGTCGAGGAGGCCGACGAACCCGAGAAGGGGCAGGCTCTCGCGGAAGATCCGCCGCATGCGGGCCCGGAGGCGGAACAGCCCCCAAGCGGCGGCCGCGGCACCGGCGAGGAGGAACGGCACCCCGAGGAACGTGGAGGCCGCCCCACGTCCGGCGAGGACGGCCACGAGCGCCAGGCACGGGACGCCGCTCACGTCCCCCGCCAGGGTGACCAGGGGAGCGGCGATGGCGTCGAGGTCCCAGCGGAACCGGGCGGCCGCCCACGCGACCGCCACCGTGAACGCACACACGAAGAGAGAGGAGAGCACAGCGCCCAGGACGGACAGGACAAGGAAGTCCCAGAGGCTCATCGAGGACCGACCCAGGAGGAGGTTGACGCCCCGGGCGACCACGGCAAGGAGCGCGGACGTGCTCAGCGTGAGAAGGCCGACGGATACGAGATCCTGGCCGAGGACGCTGTCGCGCCCGATGCGCAACTCGAACGTACCCAGGTTGAGCGCTGTGCCGAGGCGGCTGCCCATCGCCCCGAAGATGTTGCCCCGCATGCCGATGGCCGCCGGAAGGAGAAGAAGGAACCCGGGCAGGCGCTCCAGCGTCCCCGTGATGCTCACGAGCATGACGCCGGCGGCGAGACCGGTCAGGGCGGAGAACCCGTGGGCGACGATGCCCACACTTATCGTGCGTCGTTCCGCCCTCCAGTGGCCGCCCACGACACCGCCGCGCAGACCCGAGCGGCCCCGCAGAGCGGGAAACACAGGACCCGAGCGGCCCCGCCGTTCGCTCCGTGCGCTGCCCCGGCGCTTCCACCGCCCCTCACGGCCCCCCGGCCGGGGGTCTTCGTCGCCCCGCTCCCACGGCGGGCCCGGGTTCTCGGGGGCCACGGTCACTCCTCACGGCTCTCCCCCTCACTCCGCTGCGTCCGCCAGGGACTCGGACAGGGACGGGTGCACGTTCAGGCTGGCGACGAGGTCGGCCACCCGCAGGCCGGCACGGACGGCGAGCGCCAGGACGGCTATGAGTTCGGCGGCGTGCTGGCCGACGATCGACCCCCCCAGCACCTCGCCGGTGAGCGGATCGGAGATTATCTTCACGAACCCGCGGACGTCGCCTTCGATGAGCGCCTTCGGATTGGCCGAGAACGGCACCTTCGTGACCCGGATCTTGCGACCTTCGCTGAACGCGTCGGCCTCGGCGACACCCACGTCGGCGATCTCGGGATCTGTGAAGATCGCCTGGGCGACCGCCCCGTAGTCGATGGGTTCCACCGTGCGGCCCGTGACGTGGCGACCCACGAGCCGGCCCTGAGCGGCGGCGACGGACGAGAGCGGCATCTTGTCCGTGAGGTCCCCGGCGGCGAAGACGTGACCGACGTTCGTGGCGCAGAACTCGTCGACCGGGACGTGACCGTTCTCGAGCACCTTGACGCCGGCGGCTGCGAGGTCGAGTCCGGCACTGCCGGGCACGGCGCCGATGGCGAGGAGGACGTGGCTGCCCTCGACGGCGCGGCCGTCCTGCATGCGAACCGTCACCTTCTCGGCGGCGATCTCGACGCCCGACGCCCGGGCGCCCTTGAGAATCTCGACGTCCTTGGCGACAAGCTCCTCTTCGAGGGCGTAGGCGACCTCGGTGTCCTTCTGCGGCAAGATGTGCTGACGGCTGGCCACGAGGGTCACCCGGGAGCCGAGGCTCTGGAAGATGTGCACGAACTCCACGCCGGTCACCCCAGAACCCACGATCACCATGTGCTCGGGGACACGGTCGAGGTAGTAGGCCTCCCGGCTCGTGAGGACGCGCTCGCCCTCGACCGGGGCCCACTCCGGCACCCTGGGCCGGGACCCGGTGGCGAGAAGGACGGCGTCGGCGTCCACGAGCTCCTCGCCGTCGGCCGTGCGCACGGCCACCGTGTGCGGGTCGAGGAGGCGGCCGGTGCCTTCGAGGATGCGGACACCCTGGCTGGAGAGGAGATCCGTGATCCCGCGGCTGAGTCGGTTCGTGATGTCGCGGATGCGTTCCCCCACGCGGCGGAGATCGACGGCACGCTCGTCCGCTGCGAGCTCGATGCCGATGGCGCGGGCACGCTGTACGGCCGCGCGGTAGTTGCCTGTGGCCACCATGGCCTTGGACGGTATGCAGTCCCAGAGGTGGGCGCCGCCGCCCACGAGGTCGCACTCGACGAGGGTCACCTCGGCACCGAGGCGGGCGGCCGTCGAGGCGGCTGTGTTCCCGGCGGGGCCCCCGCCGATCACCACCAAACGCATGGGGGGAGGCTACTCACTGGCGGAAGAGGGACTTCCCCCCCGGCTCCCGGCCTGGACGCTTACCACCAGACGCGGGTCCGGGGCGGCGAGGCCGCCCTGGACTCTGGCGGTCAAGGCTCGACGGCGACGACCGCGAGGGCCCGGTGAAGGCCTGGGCCGGGTTGCGCCAGATGCCCTCTGGGCCGGAGGGGCTCCCGGGTCACGGCCGTCGGTGTGAAAGCCGGAATCCCGCTGGGCTAGCCTGGCCGGAGGCAGCGGGGGATGCCGCACCGGGTGGGAACCGGGGGGTTCGCATGCTGAGGCGCACAGGTCGGTTCGTGGCACTCCTGGTGTGCCTCGCTCTCGCGTGGGGGGGTCTGGAGCTCGCCGTCCCGCAAACGGCCGGGGCCGTCCCCGCTCACGTCGCGGCGAAGCGCCGCCGGCCCCGCAGTTCCGCACGCCGCCGCGCCCGCCGGGTACGCCGGGTACGCCGGGTACGCCGCTGCCGGCGCCGGGGCCGGGTCCGCCGCTGCCGGCGCAGCGCCGCCACCGGGGTCGCCGCCGTGACCGCGCTCCCCGCTCCCCCTCCCTCGCCTCCGCCCGGGCCCGTCTCGTGCAACCCGGTGCGCCTCGTCACCTGCGGCATGCCGTACCCCAGCGACGCGTTCGCGGTCGTCGACGCCTCGTCGCCCACGGGCGTGCACCTCGAGGTGGGAGACGCCATCCTGCCCCCGGACGTGCTCGCCCAGCTCCCCCGCTCCGTGTGGCCGTCGGCCATCTACAACGCCAAGACCGGCTTCTCGGCTGCGGGGCCGGTGCTCTTCGAGGTCGACCGCGCCGCCGATCCTGCCACGCTGCCCGACGACGGAGGCGAGACCGTCGTCGTGTTCGACGCCACCACCGGGGAGCGCGTGCCTGTCCTCGCCGCCCTCGACGACGACGCCGCCAACCGCACGCCCCGGGGGTACGTTGTGCGGGCCTGGCCGCGCACACGTTTCGCGTTCGGGCACCGCTACGTCGCCGCG
Organism: uncultured Acidimicrobiia bacterium; assembly: GCA_964370965.1. Classification (GTDB taxonomy): domain Bacteria; phylum Actinomycetota; class Acidimicrobiia; order UBA2766; family UBA2766; genus CAYJLW01. The sequence continues at coordinate 6,230 of CAYJLW010000088.1, forward strand.
CTCACCAACGGCCTCCGCTCCGTCGACGGCGGCCGGTACGCGCCGTCCCCCGGCTTCGCCGCCGCCATCAGCGGCGATCCCGCCCGGTCGCCGATGGCGGGAACCTACGCCGGTGTCGCCGCCTTCCTTGGCGCCCGTGGCATCCCCGCCTCCGCTCTCGTGTCCGCGGTGTCCTTCACCGTGCGCTCCGAGGAGGAGGTCACGGCGCCGCTGCTCGCCATGGCGGCGGAGGCGTACCGCCAGGACCACCCGGTTCGACACCTGCAGATCGGCCCCGGAGTGTTCCCGGGCATCGCCGCCACCGTCACGGGCCAGGTGCGGGCCACGGACTTCCGGGGCCCCGAGGGCAACGTGGCGTACCGGCCCGGGGACACCGGCACACCGGAGTGGCTCGACTTCGTCATGGCCGTCCCCGAGTCGGCGGCGCGCGAGCCGGCCCCGGTCGCCCTCTACGGCCACGGCATCACGGCATTCAAGGAGACGTACCTGGCGGTGGCCCCGTTCCTCGCCCAGGACGGTGTCGCCACGATCGCCGTCGACCAGCCGAACCACGGCAGCCGGGGCGCCGCCGAGGGCGGCCTCCTCACGGACATCATGGCCCCCGCCCACACGCCCCGGATGGTCGGCCTCGTCCCGCAGTCCTCGATCGACTTCGTGTCCCTGCTGAAAGCCGTCGAGTCGTCGCTCGCCGGACTCGACGTCGCCCCCCTCAACCTCCTCGACCCCTTCCGGGGCGACGGCGTCCCCGACCTCGACACGTCCCGCATCTTCTACGCGGGCACATCCATGGGCGGGGTCCTCGGCGCCGCCTTCACGGCCGTGGCGCCGCACCTCGACGGGGCCTTCCTTCACGTGGCCGGGGTGGGAATCACCCACATCCTGACGGGCTCCTCGGTGTGGAAGGGCCTCCATTTCGACCACGTGGCGCCCGAAAACGCCTCAGGCGGGGTGGCGGCCGTCGCCGTGGCCGGCATCCAGCAGATGGTGGACGTGGGCGACGCCGTCAACTTCGTCCACCTGTGGCGCCAACCGCCGCCGACCCTGACCGCCAGGCCGGTGCTCCTGCTGTACGGCCGCACCGACGCCGTCGTCCCCAACTTCGCGAGCGAGGCCCTGGCCCGCATGGGCGGTCTCGCCCCGATCGACCACGACGAGCGCAGGCTGCCCGCTGACGGCTACGGCTCCTACCTCGTCGATTCCCCCCTGCAGGGTGACCTCGCCCACATGTCGTTCCTGCTCCCTGACGCCATGGATGTGCAGACCGCCTGGGTGCGCCGCCTCCTGGGCGAGGGTTTCGCCGACCTCGGCCCGCAGTGACCCCGGGGGCTCAGTGAAGGCGGTCGTCCTCGTGAAGCAGGTGCCCGACCTGCGAGCGACGGCCGTGGGGATCCGTGAGGACGGGACGATCGACCGGGCGGCCGCCCCGGCCGTCACAAACCCCGCCGACCTCCACGCCGTAGAGGCGGCGCTGCGTCTCGCCGACGACGTCTGGGCGCTCACGATGGGGCCGCCCGCGGCGGAGGCCGTCCTGCGCGAGGTGATCGCCCTCGGCGCCCACCACGGCGTCCTCCTCTGCGACCGGGCCCTCGCCGGCTCCGACACGTGGGCGACGGCCAACGCCCTGGCGGCGGCGATCGTCCACATGGGGAACGCCGACGTCGTCCTCTGTGGCATGTCCGCCCTCGACGGCGAGACCGCCCAGGTGGGCCCCGAGGTGGCCTGCCGCCTGGACCTCCCGCAGGCCACATGTTGCGAAGACGTCGCCCTCGACAACGGCCGGCTCGTGGCCCGGCGCATCGTGGAGGGCGGTTTCGAGCGGCTCTCCCTGCCGCTGCCCGCGCTCGTCACCGTCGCCGAGACCGGGTTCGTGCCCCGCTACCCCACGATGCTGGGACGCCGCCGCGCCGCCGCAGCCGCGATAGAGAGGCTGTCAGCGGCGGACGTCGGGGTGGGCCCTGACCGTGTCGGCCTCGCCGCCTCCCCCACGAAGGTCGCCCACATGACGCCCGTGCAACTCCCCGAACGCCGGTGCCGGTTGGTGGGCGACGACCTCGACTTCGACGCCCTCGCCGTTGAGATCACCGCTCTTCTCTCTCCCGGCGAACCGGGCGCCGCGGTCGCCACGCCGCCTGCAGCCGGGGACACGGGCGGGGCGCCCCCGACACCCTCGGAGGCTTTCGCCGGCACGCCCGCCGTCCTGGTGGTCTGCGAGCTCTACGACAGCGGCCTCTCCGGCGTTTCCGCCGAGCTCGTCTCGCGCGCTGCCGAGCTCGCCCCCGCTCTCGGTGGCGGCGTGGGCGCCGTCGTCGCCGGCGGCGACGCCGACGGCCTCGCCTCTGCCGCCGGGGAGGCCGCCCGCTTCGGCGCCGACGTCGTGTACGTCGCTGCGCATCCGGAGCTGGCGCCGTACCGCTGCCAACCCCACGCCCGCGTCCTCGCCGACCTCGCCACCGCGCACCGCCCGGCGGCGATCCTCTTCGGCGCCACGACGACGGGCAGGGATCTCGCCCCCCGGGTGGCGGGCCGCCTCGACACGGGCCTCGCCGCCGACTGCACCGATCTCACAGTGGGTCCGTGGGAACGCCGCCACGTGACCTACGACGCCCTCCTGCACCAGATCCGTCCCGCGATGGCCGGAGGCGTCCTCGCCACGTGCGTCTGCCCTGAGGCTCGCCCGCAGATGGCCACGGTGCGCCCCGGGGTCTTCACCGCCGTCCCCCGACCCCGCGCTGCGCGGCGAGCGGACGTCGCCGTTGCCCTCGGCCCCGCCGACCTCGCCGTCACGGTTCTCGACCGGGAGGTGCGCCACGGCGACACACGTCTCGCCGACGCGGACGTGGTCGTCGCAGGCGGCGCCGGCTGCGACGCGTCGTCCTGGCACCTCCTGGAGGATCTCGCCGACGCGGTCGGCGGGCGCGTGGCGGCCTCCCGGGCGGCGGTCGAGGCGGGCCTCGCCCCCCGCCCCCTGCAGGTGGGCCAGACCGGCACGACGGTCCACCCGTCGCTCTACGTCGCCTGCGGCATCTCGGGCGCCCTGCAACACGCCGTAGGGATGCGCTCCGCCCGCACGGTCCTGGCCGTGAACCGGGACCCGGATGCGTTCATCTTCCGCCTCGCCCACTTCGGCGTGGTCGCCGACGTCGCCGACGCCCTCCCGCCCCTCGCGGCGGCCTTCCGCCGCGCCGCCCCGGGCAGGGAGACGGCGCCTACCTGACGGGGCGGTGCTCGCCGTACTCGTCGCGCAGGACGTCGCTCACCTCGCCCAGGGTCGCGTAGCACCGGAGCGCCTCGCGCATGGGGACGAGGAGGTTCTGCGTCCCGCGGGCCGCTGCCCGCACGTCCTCGAGGGCCGCCGCCACGGCACCGTTGTCGCGACTGCCCTTCAGGGTCTTCACCCGCTCGACCTGCTCATGCACCTTCACCTGGTCGATCACCTGCAGGTCGACGGGCCCTTCGTCCTCGACCGTGAAACGGTTCACGCCCACGACGACCTGCGTGGCGTCCTCGACGGCCTTGGCGCAGTCGTAGGCGGCCTGCTCGATCTCGTCCTGCATGAACCCGGCCTCGATCGCCGCCACGGCCCCGCCCATGTCGTCGATGCGGGCGACGTAGTCCCAGATGGCCGCCTCCATCTCGTCCGTGAGGGTCTCGACGAAGTAGCTCCCGGCGAGCGGATCGACGGTGTCGGTGACACCGGACTCGTAGCCGATGATCTGCTGCGTACGCAGCGCCAGCACCGCCGCCTTCTCCGTGGGCAGGGTGAGGGCCTCGTCGAAGCCGTTCGTGTGCAACGACTGGGTTCCCCCGAGGACGGCGGCAAGGGCCTGCATGGCGACGCGCACCACGTTCGTCTCGGGCTGCTGGGCGATGAGGGTGGAACCCCCGGTCTGGGTGTGAAAGCGGAGCAGGAGCGACTTCTCGTCGCGGGCCCCGAAACGGTCGCGCATGACGTCCGCCCAGATGCGCCGTGCCGCCCGGTACTTGGCGACCTCCTCGAAGAGGTTGTTGTGGGCGTTGAAGAAGAAGCTCAGCCGCGGGGCGAACTCGTCCACGTCGAGGCCGGCGGCGACGGCGGCCTGCACGTACGCGATCCCGTTGGAGATCGTGAACGCCGCCTCCTGGGCCGCCGTGGAGCCGGCCTCCCGGATGTGGTACCCGGAGATCGAGATCGTGTTCCAGCGGGGCACCCGTTCCCGGCAGTAGGCGAAGAGGTCTGTGATGACGCGCATGGACGGACGCGGCGGGTAGATGTAGGTGCCGCGGGCGACGTACTCCTTCAGGATGTCGTTCTGGACCGTGCCGCCTATCCGCGCGGGCGGGACGCCCTGGCCGTCGGCGACGAGCTCGTAGAGGAGCAGGAGGACCGCCGCCGTGGCGTTGATCGTCATGGACGTGGTGACCCGCTCCAGCGGGATGCCATGGAGGAGGCGCTCCATGTCCTCCAGGCTGGAGATCGCCACGCCCACCTTGCCCACCTCGCCCTCGGCGCGGGGATGGTCGGAGTCGTAGCCCATCTGGGTGGGGAGGTCGAAGGCGACGCTGAGGCCGGTCTGGCCCGCCTCCAGGAGACGGCGGAAGCGCTCGTTGGTCTCCTCGGCGGTGCCGAACCCGGCGTACTGGCGCATGGTCCAGAGCCGGCCCCGGTACATGTTCGGGTACACGCCCCGCGTGTAGGGGTACTCGCCGGGACGGCCCAGCCGGGCGTCCGGGTCGAAGCCGTCGAGGTCGGCCGGCCCGTAAAGCGGCCGCACCTCGATCCCGGAGGACGTGAGCCGGCGGTCGTCAACGCTCATGGGCGGATGCTACGGCCGGGTGTACTTCGGGCGGTATTCCGCCCGAAGTACACCCGGTTCGCGCGTTCAGTTGCTCGACGTGGGCACCACCGAGCGGATCCAGGACTCCAGGGCGCTCATGGAACGGGTCTGGGTGAGAACCTCGCCCGGGCCCACGAGGTCGACGACGAGTCCCTCACCGGAGAGCAGAGTGGACTTCAGGCCACCGACCTTGCGGACGTTGAACTGCACGCCCTCCCGGAAGGCGACGACGTGGCCTGTGTCGACGGTCATGGCCTGGCCGGCCCCGAGTGTGAAACGGTCGATGGCCCCGTAGGTGGAGACGACGAGCTTGCCCGTCCCCGCACAACGGAGAAGGAAGAGACCCTCGCCCCCGAAGAACGTCTTCGCCCCACCCCACTGCGTGTCGACCTCCACCTGGATCTCCGACGCCAGGTAGGAACCGGACTGCAACATCCACACGCCTTCGGTCACGTCGAGGACGTCGATGTCGCCGGGGAGGTGATGGCCTACCTGGATCCAGCCCCCGCCGGGGCCCGCCGTGAAGGTGTTCATGAAGAAAGACTCGCCGCCGAGCATGGCCCGCTTCAGGCCCTTCATGATCCCGCCCTGCGTGCTGGTCTGGATCTGGGTGTCTGGCGACATCGCCACCATCGCGCCGGCCTCGGCCTTCACGGGCTCACTGGGGCCTAGGGTGACGGTCGCGACGGCGAACGACGGCTGGTGGCGGACCTGGACTTCCATGCGGACCTCCTGCAACTCCCACGGCCTCAGCACCGTGGCGCCCGCAGTCTAGGAGGGCGGGCCGCCGGGATCCCGGGGCGGCCCGGGTACGAGGAGCGAGTCGGGTGCCGGTACGCGACCTGAGCCAAGCTGTGCCAGCATGTGCCAGCATGTGGCCCATGGAAGGACTTGACGAGCGCCCTCATTTCCAGGGCTACGACGAGGATCGGCGGATGCAGGACGACCACGTCTTCATATGGGACGCCATGTGCGAGGCGGCCGGGCCCCTCCTGGAGAACGCCATCGTGCTCGACATCGGCTGCAACCAGGGCGGGTTCCTGCGCCGGATGGTCGACCGCTGGGACATCGGCAGGGGCTACGGCTTCGACATCGCGGAGGCGGCCGTGGCCGAGGCGAGTCGCCTCGCCGACGACAGGCCGCTGACCTACACCGTGTCCGAGGGCGTCCCGCGGGACTGGATCGACTTCGATCTCGCCTTCAGCCACGAGGTCCTCTACCTCCTCCACGACCTCCCCCTGCACGCCCACGAGATCTTCGCCGCGCTCCGCCCGGGCGGCGCCTACTTCGCCGCCATGGGCACCCACGCAGACAACCCCCTCATGGAGCTCTGGCACGCCGCCCTCGCCACGGGTCGCGACATGCCGCCGATCTACACGCTCGACGACGTCGCCGTCGCCTTCGAGGCCGCCGGGTTCGGCGTCTCGGCCCGCATCCTCGACGTCGGCTTCGTCCCGTACCGCAACCACGACTTCCCCAGCTACTTCGCGGGCATCGAGTACTTCACCCGCCACAAGATCCTGTTCCGCTTCGGCAAGCCCGCCTGACCCCGGCTCGGCGCGGCCGAGCAGGGACCCCCGCACCCCTGACGAGACCCCCAGGAGGACAGCGCAGTGAGCACCGACCCCGGCCCCGGCGTGCCCGGCGGCGAGGGCCCCGCCGACGGCTTCTGCGGGCTCGCCCCGCTGGTGTACGACGACGACCCCATGTGGATCCCGGAGGACCCCGGCGACACGGAGGCGGCGTTCTCGTCGGCCAACCCCTGGTTCGAGGGGGGCGAAGCGCACACGTGGTGCCTGCCGGGCCGTGCCCGCCTCGCCGTGTTCCGCCCGGGAGGCTGTGTGGTCGACGGCCGGCCGGCGGCGTTCTTCGGGTACTGGGAGACCAGGGGGGATCCCGGGGCCGACGCCGCCCTCTTCGACCGGGCGGCGCAGTGGGCCGAGGCGAGGGGCGCCGCCGACCTCTACGGGCCGGTGAACTTCAGCACCTACGGGCTCTACCGCCTGCGCACGGCGCTCGAGGAGGGCGGCGTCACGTTCCCGGGGGAGCCTTACAACCCGCCCCGCTACCCGGCGCTGGTGGAGTCCCTCGGGTTCAGGGCACACCAGGAGTACAACACCCGGGTCGTGTCGATGGAGGAGGCCCGGCCGCTCTTCGAGCAGCTCGCTCCCACGGTGGCCGCCCTGGAGGAGGAGGGTTACGGCTTCGCCCCCCTGGGGCCGGAGACCTGGATGGGCCACCTGGGCGAGTTCCACGACCTCGTGGCGTCGATCTTCGGGGACAACTTCGCCTACACGCCGGTCCCGTTCCCGGCCTTCGCCGAGATGTGCGGACCCGACTTCATCCGGCGGGCCGACCCGGACGCCAGCGTGATCGCCCGCGCCCCCGGCGGCTCCCTCGCCGGGTTCTTCCTCTGCTTCCCCCACTACGGCCCCCTGGTGGTGGCGGGAGCGGGCCGGAAGCGGGTGCCGGTCGCCGACCTGGACTTCGCCACGCACTTCCCCGCCCTGCAGGCCGGGGGCCGGCCCCACGTGCTCGGCAAGACGATCGGCGTGCACCCCGAGCACCGCCGCCGCAACGTGTTCCCCGCCATGTGGGCGTGGGCCATGGGCAGGGGCCTGGGCCGCTACGACCGTGCCTACCCGGCGCTCTCGCGCCTGGACAACCCCACCCAGGCCATGGGCTCGAACCTCGACACGAGCGAACGCCGCTACGTCCTGTACCGCCGGGGCCTCACGGGCAACTGACGGGCCGGGAGCCGCCGCTCACTACCATCCCCGGTCATGGCCCTACCGAAGCAGTCCGAGGACTTCCCCGCCTGGTACCAGGCCGTCGTGAAGGGGGCCGAGCTCGCCGAGCCGTCGCTGGCCCGGGGCACCATGGTGATCAAACCGTGGGGCTTCGCCATCTGGGAGGCGATCCAGCGGGCCGTGGACGACCGCATCAAGGCCACCGGTCACGAGAACCTCTACTTCCCGATGCTCATCCCGGAACGGCTCCTGCACAAGGAGGCCGAGCACGTCGAGGGTTTCGCCCCGGAGGTCGCCGTCGTCACCCACGCCGGCGGCAGCGTGCTCGAAGAACCCCTCGTGGTACGACCCACGTCCGAGACGATCATCTGGGACACCTACGCCCGCTGGGTGCAGAGCTACCGAGACCTCCCGCTGCTCTACAACCAATGGGCGAACGTCGTCCGTTGGGAGATGCGCCCCCGGGTGTTCCTGCGCACCACCGAGTTCCTCTGGCAGGAGGGCCACACCGCGCACGAGACCGCGGAGGAGGCGATGGCAGAGACCCTGATGATCCTGAACGACGTCTACCGGGACGCCGCCGAGAAGGTCCTCGCCCTTCCCGTGATCCCAGGGCGCAAGACGGCCGCAGAGCGTTTCCCGGGCGCCGAGGAGACCTACGCCATCGAGGCCCTCATGCGGGACGCGAAGGCGCTGCAGGCGGGCACGTCGCACTATCTCGGCCAGAACTTCTCCCGCGCCTACGGGGTGCAGTTCCAGGGCCGCGACGGCGAGATGGAGCACGCCTACGCCACCTCCTGGGGGGTGAGCACCCGCCTCGTGGGGGCGGTGATCATGGGCCACGGCGACGACCGCGGGCTGCGCCTCCCGCCCGCGCTGGCTCCCCAGCAGGTCGTGATCGTCCCCATCTACCGGGCTGACGACGAGCGTGCCCGCGTGCTGGAGGCCGCCTCGGACCTGGAGGCGGCCCTGCGCGACGCCGGCGTCCGGGTCCGCACGGATGCCCGCGAAGAGCACCGGCCCGGCTACAAGTTCAACGAGTGGGAGCTCAAGGGCGTCCCGGTGCGGGTCGAGCTCGGTCCCCGGGACCTCGACGCCGGCCAGGCCACGGTCTTCCGGCGCGACACGGGCGTCAAGGAACCATGGGCCCTCGGCAGCGTGGCGGAGCGGGTCCCGGACCTCCTCGCCGACGTCCACACGACGCTCCTCGCCCAAGCGGTGGACTTCCGGGACAGCCACACGATTCGGCCCCGGACCTACGAGGAGCTCCGCGAGTTCGTCTCGGCCCCCGGGGGCTTCGCCGTCGCCCCCTGGGACGGCTCCCCCGAGAGCGAGGCCCGGGTGAAGGCCGAGACGAAGGCCACGATCCGCTGCCTCCCGCTCGACGCCGGGAAGCCCGAGGGCGTCTGCATCGTGACGGGCAACCCCGCCAAGGAGACGGCTGTCTGGGCGCAGGCGTACTGATCTCAAAGGGGGGACTACGTCCCCCCTTTGGAACCCCCCACCCCCACCGCCTGCCGAGTCACAGCGACACCGGGCGGGCCAAGCCCGCCCTCACGCGCCCAGTCACCCCCCGTCGCACGTAACGGCAGCGCGAGCGCCGGGGGACTACGTCCCCCCTTTGGAACCCCCCACCCCCACCGCCTGCCGAGTCACA
>CAYJLW010000089.1:0-15002 GCA_964370965.1 uncultured Acidimicrobiia bacterium
GTGGGAGGACCCGGTTCCGTGGGAGGACCCGGTTCCGTGGGAGGACCCGGTTCCGTGGGAGGACCCGGTTCCGTGGGAGGACCCGGTTCCGTGGGAGGACCCGGTTCCGTGGGAGGACCCGGTTCCGTGGGAGGACCCGGTTCCGACCCACGCTCCTGGCGAGGCGGGCGAATTCAGCCCAGGTCGGGGTCGGCCAGGTAGGCGGAGAGCTCCCGGCGGCGCTGTTGCGCGAGCCAGACGCCGGCGCGGTGGGCGACGACCCATGTGACGGTCGCCAGCGCTGCGGCGACGAACACGCCGAGCGTGAAGCTGGCGGCCACGGCCCGCGGTCCCATGCCCCTGCGCAGGCCCATGGTGCGGAGGAAGAACGCCGGCGTGACGAGGACGGAGCAGACCAGCGGGAACAGCAGGTAGGGCGTGGTCGCCAGGGCGAGCCAGCGCAGGATCATGTGGCGCCACGGCCTGCGAAGGCGCCAGCGGCGGCGTAGCGGCAGGGGATGGTACGGGAAGCGGATCCCGACCCAGGCGGAGAGCCCGAGGGCCCCGAGAGGGGCGGTGGCGACCAGCACGACTGTCAACACGATCCGCCTGGGGTGGACGTCGCCGAAGCCGAACGTGAGCGCCGCCAGGGCGCTCGGGGGCGTGACGAGGAGCCAGAGAACGGCGTTCTTGGCGTGGAGGAGCCGGCGCAGCATCGTCGCGTCGCCGAGAGCGGCGGCGATCCGGGTGCGGTCGGGGGCGAGCACGTTCGTGGACGGGACGTCGGAGTACATCCAGATCGCCAGGATCACGGGGAACGCCAGCGGTCCGTCCCGGTTGAAGAACCAGTCCCGCCAAGCCTCCGGCAGGAGGAACCAGCAGACGACCAGGAGGAGGCCGTTCGCCAGGACGGTGAGGGGGACCTCGAACGGCGGGCGAAAGGACCGGGCGAACTCGGCGCGCACGGCCGCCGCCCACGTGCGAGGTAGAGCGACCTGGGCGACCTCGGGTGTCAGGTGGGGCTGGACGTGGGCGACTTCTCGTTCCTCCCGAGCCGGCGGGGGCGAGCGTAGCGGGCCTCTGGCGTGTGGTCCCGAGACGGAACGGACCGACGGGCGCACTGCGGGGGAGGCCATGCGCGCCGTGCGCGGCGGCGCCTCTCGCCGCTCTCTCAGCGAGTGGCCGTCGATACACTCGCGAGATGTCCCGCCGCTACTTCGTGCGCACCTTCGGATGTCAGATGAACGAGCACGACTCCGAACGCATCGCGGGCGTCCTCGAAGCCGACGGCATGACGCCTGTCGCGTCCGTGGACGAGGCCGACGTCGTCGTCTTCAACACGTGCTGCGTCCGCGAGCACGCCGACGACCGTCTGTACGGACAGGTGGGCGCGCTGGTCCCCATGAAGCGGAAACGGCCGGACCTCAAGGTCGTGGTGGGCGGTTGCCTGGCCCAGAAGGACGGCCATTCCGTAGTCACGCGGGCACCCCATGTGGACGTCGTGTTCGGCACGCACAACCTCGCCCGCCTCCCCGAGCTCCTCGCCGAGGCGGAGGCAGGGGACGGCGCCGTCGTGGAGGTCGTCGAGGAGACCGCCGTCCTGCCCTCCACGCTGCCTGCCCGGCGCGACGTCCCCTTTGCCGCCTGGGTCACGATCGCCGTCGGTTGCGACAACACGTGCACGTTCTGCATCGTCCCCTCCGTGCGGGGGCCCGAGACGAGTCGGCGGGTGGGCGACGTCGTGCGTGAGGTGGAAGACCTCGTCCGTGACGGCGTCGTCGAGGTCACCCTCCTCGGCCAGAATGTGAACTCCTACGGCCGTGACCTCGACGGTCGCAGCTCCCTCTTCGCCGACCTCCTGCGGACGGTGGCGGCCGTCGAGGGCATCCGGCGGGTGCGCTTCACGAGCCCGCATCCCAAGGACCTCAAGTCCGAGACGATCGCGGCGATGGCCGAGTGCGAGGCCGTCTGCGAGCAACTGCACCTCCCTGTGCAGTCCGGGTCCGACCGCGTCCTGGCCACCATGCACCGGGGCTACACAGCGGAGCGCTTCCTCGCCCGCCTCGCTGCGGCCCGGGCGGCGATCCCCGACCTCACCGTCTCCACCGACGTGATCGTGGGCTTCCCCGGTGAGACCGAGGCCGACTTCCGGGCCACCCTCGACCTCGTCGAGGCGGCGCAATTCGACTCCGCCTTCACGTTCCTCTACTCGCCGCGCCCCGGTACGGCTGCTGCCGAGATGGCCGACGTGACACCGCCGGAGGAGAAGCAGGACCGCTACGGGCGCCTCGCGGAGGCTCTCGAGTCGGTCGCCTGGTCCCGGAACCTCGCGCGTGTCGGCCGGCTCGAGGAGCTTCTCGTCGAAGGACCCTCCAAGAAGGACCCCGCCCGCCTTACGGGGCGCACCCGCGGCGGCCGCCTCGTGCACGTCCCGGACGACGCCATGTCCCCGGCGGGGAGCTTCCGGGTCGCCGAGATCACCGGCGCCGCCCCGCACTACCTCCTCGGTCACCTGGCGGGTGCGCTCGCTCCGACGTCATCTCGGGCGGAGGGCACCCACGGGGAGCTCGCCACGGAATGACGCGGTCGGAAACCCCCGTCTTGGCCGTCGTCGGCCCCACCGCGGCGGGCAAGAGCGACCTCGCCTTGGCCGTCGCCCCCGTGCTGGGCGCCGAGATCGTGGCCTGCGACGCCGCCCAGGTCTACCGGGGCATGGACGTCGGCACCGCCAAGGCCTCGAGGGCCGAGCGGGCGGCCGTGGCCCATCACTGCCTCGACCTCGTCGATCCGTGGGAGACCTTCTCCGCAGCCGAGTACCAGCGCCGGGCCCGGGCGGCGATCGAGGACGTCCGCGCCCGCGGCCGCGTCCCACTGCTCGTAGGCGGCACGGGTCTGTACCTCAGGGCGGCCGTGGACGACGTGGCCTTCGGCGGCGCCCCGGACCCGGCGCTGCGCAGAGAGCTCAGCGCCCGACCCCTTCCCGACCTCGTGGCACAGCTCACCGGTCTCGATCCCGCCCGCGCCGCCCGCACCGACCTGGCGAACCCACGGCGCGTAGTGCGGGCGATCGAGCTCGCCCGGGAGAGCCCGGGCGCCGACCCCGACCCCGCCTGGACGGCGCCCCGGGCCGCCTACCCGGTGCGGATCTTCGTGCTCGCTCCCGCGGACCGCGAGGAGCTGCGGGTTCGCATCGCCGTCCGCGTTGAGCGGATGTTCGACGCCGGGTGGCTGAAGGAAGTGGCCGCACTCAGGGCGAACGGGCGACCCCTGTCCCAGACGGCCGGCAACGTGATCGGCTACCGGGAACTGGGCGGAGTCCTGGACGGAGCCGTCTCTCCGGAGGAGGCGAAGTCCGAGATCCTGAGACGTACCCGCGGTTATGCTCGGCGCCAGCTCACCTGGTTCCGGCGAGAGGAGCGGGCGACCTGGCTCCGGGGCGACGCCGCCTCCCAGGCCCCGGCCCTCCTGGATGCCCTGGGGGCCTGAGTATATGTGCCACGGCATCGGGACGGTTCTGCTGTGAAGCTGCCCATCGTGAAGTCCCACGGCAGCGCGAACGACTTCGTGGTCGTCGAAGACCTCGACGGCGTCCTCGACCTCCCCGCGGAGGTCCTCGCGGGCCTCTGTGACCGCCACAGGGGCGTGGGCGCCGACGGCACGATACGGGTCACGACCGGAGACGCGGCGCCGGTGTTCATGGACTACCGCAACGCCGACGGTTCCGTCGCCGAGATGTGCGGCAACGGCATCCGCTGCCTGGCGAAGTACTGCTTCGACCGGGGCCTGCTCGTGGGCACCGAGGCCAAGATCGAGACCCGTGCCGGTGTGAGGCACGTGAGCGTCGCCCGCGGCCTCGACGGCCGGGTCTGCGAGGTCACCGTCGACATGGGCCCCCCCGTCTTCACGCCGGCGGAGGTGCCCGTGCGCGCTGTCGGCGAACGGGCCCTGGCTCACGCCGTCACCGTCGACGGCGACGTCCACACCGTGGCGGCGGTGGGCATGGGCAATCCGCACGCTGTTCTCGTCGTGGACGACCCCGCCGCCTCTCCGGTGCCCACCCTGGGGCCCCGCATCGAGACCCACGGCGACTTCCCGCACGGCACGAACGTGGAGTTCGTCGCCGTCCGCGGACCCCGCGAGCTCGACATGCGGGTCTGGGAGCGGGGCGTGGGCGAGACCCTCGCCTGCGGCACGGGTGCCTGCGCCGCCGCTGTCGCCCTCGCCGAGCTGGGGCTCACCGAACGCGCCGTCGACGTTCGTCTCCCGGGGGGCACTCTGCACATCGACTACCGTGACACGGTCCTGATGACGGGACCCGCCGTCGAGGTTTTCGAGGCCACCGTCGATCTCGCCCAACTCTGAGCGTGATCCCCTCTGCGTCCAGGAGAGCCCGTGCGCACCGCTGAGCGAATCGCAAACCTGCCCGAGTACCTCTTCGCCGCCATAGACCGCAAGGTCGCCGAGCGGCGCGCGGCCGGCGTCGACGTCATCTCCCTCGGCGTGGGCGACCCCGACAAGCCCACGCCGGCGCACATCGTGGCCGCCATGCAGGAGGCGGTGGCCGACCCGGCCACCCACCGGTACCCCTCGTATTTCGGCCTCCCCGAGTTCCGCGGGGCGGTGTCCGCCTGGTACGGGCGTCGCTTCGGCGTCACGCTTGACCCCGACACCGAGGTGCAGCCCCTCATCGGCTCCAAGGAGGGCATCGCCAACATCTCGGTGGCCTTCGTCGACCCGGGCGACGTCGCCCTCGTGCCGTCGCCGGGGTACCCGGTGTACGGCATCGGGACGTTGCTCGCCGGGGGGAGCGTCCACGAGCTCCCGTGCACGGCGGCGAACGGGTTCCGGCCCGACTTCGACGTCCCGGCGGACGCGCTCTCCCGGGCGAAGATCCTGTGGCTGAACTACCCCTCGAACCCCACCTCGGCGGTCGCCGACTTGGAGTTCTTCGCCCGGGCCGTCGACTTCGCCCGCGACCACGACCTCCTCGTCGCCCACGACGCCGCCTATACCGAGATCGGCTACGACGGCTACGTGTCGCCTTCCATCCTCGAGGTGCCCGGCGCCAAGGACGTCGCCGTCGAGTTCCACTCCCTGTCCAAGACCTACAACATGACGGGCTGGCGCATCGGGTGGGCGTGTGGTTCCCCGGTCGCAGTCGAGGCCCTGGGGCGGGTGAAGACCAACGTGGACTCGGGGATCTTCAACGCCGTGCAGCGGGCGGGCATCGCCGCCCTCGACGGCCCGCAGGACTGCGTGGCCGAGTCGGTGGCGCTGTACCAGTCCCGCTGCGACAGGATCTGCCGGGTCTTCGAGGAGTCCGGCTGGGACTTCGAACGACCCAAGGGCGGCGTGTTCGTGTGGCTGCGAGTTCCGGACGGTCACACGTCGGCGTCCTTCACGGAGTTCCTCCTCGACCGCGCCGGTGTCGTCGTGGCGCCCGGGTCGGGCTACGGCGCCACGGGGGAGGGCTACATCCGCCTTTCCCTCACAGTGCCCGACGACCGTCTCGACGAGGCCGTGGAACGTGTCGGCAAGGCGCTTCGTGATGCCTGAGCGCGTGGCGGGGGGCCGGCGCTGAGCGGCAAGGCGGGCGGTTCTGAGGCCGGCGGGCGCCGGGCGCGTGAGCGGGATGCCCACGGGGGCCCGAGCGGCCCTCTGAGCGGGGGGCAGGGCCCGGTGGGGGCGGGGCGGCGCCTCACCCTGGGACCGGACCAGGTCGTCCGCGAGGACTGGGAGACAGACCGCGCCGTCCTCGTGGGTCTCGCCCGGTCTCACGCCCAGGTGCCCGCGGTGGAGGAGTCTCTCGCCGAGCTCGGCGCCCTCGCCGAGACCGCCGGCGCCGTGCCCGTCTCGACGCACCTCCAGGTCAGGGAGGCGCCGGACCCGGCGACGTTCATCGGCAAGGGCAAGGTCGAAGAGGTGCGACTCGCGGGTGAGGCGCACGACGCCACGCTCGTCGTCTTCGACGACGAGCTTTCTCCCGCGCAGCTCCGCAACCTGGAGAAGGCGTTCGGCGGCCGCCGTGTCCTCGACCGCACGCAGCTCATCCTCGACATCTTCGCCCAGCACGCCACCTCGCGTGAAGGCAAGGTGCAGGTGGAGCTCGCCCAGCTCCGCTACCGGATCCCGCGGCTGCGGGGCCGGGGCGCCCTGCTGTCGCGCCTCGGGGGCGGTATCGGCACCCGGGGGCCGGGCGAGACCATCCTGGAGGTCGACCGCCGCCGCATCGAGGAGCGCCTCGCCCGCCTCGGCCGCGAGCTCGCCGCCCTCGACCGCACCCGCCGCACGAAGCGCCAGAACCGCCGCCGCTCCGGCCTCGCCCACCTGTCCCTGGTCGGCTACACGAATGCCGGCAAGTCCACGCTCCTGAACCGCCTCACCGCCGCCGGCGTGCTCACGGAGGACAAGCTCTTCTCCACGCTGGACACCACGGTGCGCCGCCTCGATCTCCCCGGCGGGCGCGTCGTGCTCCTCTCGGACACGGTGGGGTTCGTGCGCAAGCTCCCCCACGACCTCGTGCGGGCGTTCCGCTCCACGCTCGAGGAGGTCGCCGAGGCCGACCTCGTCCTCCACGTCGTTGACGCGGCGGCCACCGATCCCGCTGGCCAGCTCGCCACGGTCCGCCAAGTGCTGCGCGACATCGGCGCCGCCGACGTCGCCGAGCTCGTCGTCTGGAACAAGGCCGACGTCGCAGACGGTGCCACACTGCGGCGGCTGCGCGAGCGGGAGCCGGGGAGCGTGGCGGTGTCGGCGGCCACGGGCTCCGGGGTCGACGGGCTCCTCGCCGCGGTGGGGGAGCGTCTCGAACGCGACGGGCGTGTCCTCGCCCTCCTCGTCCCCTATGCCCGCGGCGACGTCCTCGCCCGGCTGCACACCCACGGCGACGTCCTCGCCGAGGCCCACGAGGCGGACGGCACGCGCCTGGAGGTGCGGGTGCCCGACGCAGAGGCCTCCCGCTACGCGGAGTTCACCGTCCCGGATCCCTGATGTGGCGCCGACCGGCGATTGCGGCGGCCGGGCGGCGACACGCTCACGCGCATTCCGCCGCGCCTCAGCCGAGATCGGCGCAGATGAGCTCATGGCGCTCGACGACCGAGCGCATGCCGAGCTGCGTGGCCAGCGCGTATCCCGTCCGGGCGAGGTCCTCGATGCGGACGGGGTCTCCCCCCGTCGACCGCACCAGGTCGGCGTACGCGAGACGATCGCGGGCGAGGAACGGGCGGGCCCCAAGGCGTTCGTGGACCGACATCGCCGCCTCGAAGTGCATCGATGCCTGTTCGGTGTGGCCGACCAGAGCCGCGAGCGGGCCCAGGAACCGATGGATCGATCCCCAGCACAAGGCCCCTTCAGCAGCGACGACGACCCGGGACGCGTGCGGTGACAGGAGCTCGTAGAGCGCGGCGGCGGCGTCGCTGTCCTCCAGGAGTACGACGCCTGTCGCGGCGGCACCCAAGGAGAGGAAGAAGAGGTCGTCGCGGGGCACGGTGTCGAAGCCGGCGTCGGCGAACGGGCGGAGCACGTCTGCCGCCGCCGTCGGTTCGCCGCACTCGGCGAGCAGGGTGCCGTAACCGATCGTCCACGCCGGGCGCTCCCCCTGACCTGCCCACGCCTCGACAGCGGGACGCACCTCGTCGAGACGCCCCTGCTCGAATCGCAAGGCGAACGTCTGCACGGCGAGTCCCTCTAGGAACTCGGGGATGGGCTGCAGGGAGACGGCGGCGGCGGCATGCGCCTCGGCCTCGGCGAAACGCCCTGCGAGCAGCGCCCGCATCGCCCGGCGCTGCTCGACGCCGGCCATGAACCTCGGGATGTGCACCGAGCGCACCATCTCCTCGTACTCGCGGGCGATCTCGTCGGAGGCC
This sequence comes from uncultured Acidimicrobiia bacterium, assembly GCA_964370965.1. Classification (GTDB taxonomy): domain Bacteria; phylum Actinomycetota; class Acidimicrobiia; order UBA2766; family UBA2766; genus CAYJLW01. Next base: position 7,845 of record CAYJLW010000089.1, read on the forward strand.
CTGAGATCCGCGGCCGCGAGGTAGACGCGGCGGAGCACGCTCAGCGCCTCGACGAGCTCGAACACGTTTCCCCCGGCCCGAGCGTCGTCGAGGGCGGCGCGCGCCAGGTCGACGACGCGCTCGATCGGGCTCGACGCGCTCACGGCGGAAAGGCAGTACTCGATCACTGTTCGGCGGTCCAACGGTCCCAGCGTCGACGCGCGCGCCAGGGCCCATTCGGCCAGTCGACGCGCACGGTCACCGACCTCGCTCGCGGAGACGTGGCACATGATGGCGGTGAGAAGGACGCGGCGTTCGGACGACTCGTCAAGCTGTGCGCTGATCGCTGTGGCGCGCGACGGCCAGGGTTCGGCCGGGCTCACCGTGCCTCCGCAGCCCTCGACGACCACGTCGGCGAGGAGCTCGGGGGCGCCGGTCTCGCTCGCTCGCTCCCACGCCTCCTCCAGGAGGGGCGCCCTCTCGTCGTAGATCCCGGACCGCCGCAGCGTCTCGGCAAGCGCGATGGCGACCCGGCACACGAGTACGGGGTCCGAGGCCGGGCGGCTCGTCAGCGCCCCCCACGCAGACCGAAAGACGGCGAGGGCGTCGTCGTAGTTGTACCGCGCGACGGCGCTCTTCCCGGCAACGAGGGCCGCTTCCACGCCGGGGACGACGTCGCTGCCGTCGACGGCGGCGGCGAGGAGGTGGCGGGCGACCTCGCCATCTGCTTCGCCGACCGCGGCGAGCGCCTCGCCGAAGCGCCTGTGGACCCGGGCGCGCCGTGCGGCGCCGAGCCCGTCGGACAAGACGGTCTGGATCAGGCCGTGGGAGAAGCCGTAGACGCCGGCTCGGCCGGACTGCTCGCTCACGACTCCGGCGCGTGCCGCGAGCGCGAGTGCGTCGTCGGTGTCCTCGATGCCTGCCCCGGCAGCGCGGGCCACCGCATCGAGGCGGAATTCGCCTCCGGCGACGGCGGCGATGCCCAGGAAGCGTCGCACCTCCTCGGGCAGGCGCAGGAGCCGACGGGCGATCGTGTCGCGCACGGAGTCCGGGAGCGCGTCGGCCCCCAGCGTCCCGCCGCTCTCGGCGACGTGACGCACGAGCTCCTCGACGTAGAAGGGGTTGCCCTCGGTCATCGCGAAGAAGTCCGAGACGGCGGCATCCGCGCCCCGCTCCGCTGCCAGTGTCTGTACGTCCACGAGGCTCAGGCCCCCGAGGACGAGCCGGTCGAGCCGGTGCTCGCCGTGGAGGTCCGCGCCCAAGGCCGCCAACGTGTCGTGCGGTTCCGTGTCACGCGCTGCGGCGAGGACGAGCAGGGGACCATGATCGTCGTCGCGGATGAGATGCGACAGGAGCTGGAGCGACACGGGTGCGGCCCACTGCAGGTCGTCGAGTACGAGGACGATCGGCCGGCGGAGGAGGCCCGCGTCGAGGAGACCGCTGACGGCCCGGAAGAGCAGGTAGCGATGCGCTTCGGCGTCGACAGGGGGGAGCGGGGCGCCATGTCGGGACAGATCGGGCACGAGGCCGGCGAGGACGGCGAGGTCGCGCGGAGCGTCGCGTGCGAGCCGGTCGCCGTGAGCGACGGCCAAGCGGCTGATCGCATCCGCGAAGGGTTGCAGCACGTGCAGGGGCTCCTCCGCGCAGCGTCCGCCCAGCACCAGCGCTCCGGCCTCCTGCAGGTCCCGAGCGGCTTCGCGCAGCAGGCGTGTCTTCCCGATGCCGGGTTCGCCGACGACGAGAGCGAGGCGCCTCTCTCCTACCGCCGAACGCGCGAACGACGCGCGGACGGCGTGCAGCTCTTCGCCACGCCCCACGAAGGCGTCGCCGGGTGCCTGGAGCCACGCCGGGAGCGGGACGTCCGCCGGCGTGGCGGGGGCCGGCGCTTCCGGCCGGGGGGCGGGATCGTCCTGGCGCAGGATGGCGATCTCGAGCGCTCGCAGCGCGGGGCCGGGGTCGATACCGAGCTCCTCGACGAGGAGGGCGCGGACCTCCCTGTAGCGGCGCAGCGCCTCGGACTGCCGCCCGCTGCGGTACAGCGAGAGCAGAAGGAGCTCCCAGCATCGCTCGCGCAGCGGATGGGCGGCGACCATCGTCTCCAGGTCGGCGACGGCGCGCCTGTGGTTCCCGAGCGCCAGGGCCGCCTCCGCGCGTTCCTCCATCGCAAGGACACGCAGCTCTTCGAGCCGGTTCACATCCGGCGCGAGGAGGGCGGCGTCCCGGAAGTCCACGAGCACCGGCCCATGCCATTCGTCGAGCGCGCGGCCGAGCAGTTCGTCGGCACGTTCGTGCTGGTCGTGTAAGAGGGCGGTGCGGCCCTCCGACGCCAGGCGCTCGAAGCGAAGAGAGTCCATCTCGTCGTCGGCGAGGTGCAAGACGTACGCGTCGCCCTGTGTGGTGAGTCGGGTCGAAGGGGCGCGGGGCGGCCGGTCGGGTTCCAGGGCGCGCCGCAAGCGCGACACATGGCTCTGCACGGCCGCCTCCCACTTCGGGGGCGGCCCACCAGGCCACAGGGCCTCGGCCAGCCGGGCGCTGCGAATCGGCGTGTTGGGTTGGAGTGCGAGCACGGCGAACAGCGTGCGCGCCTGGCGGAGCCCGAGGTCGATGACCCGGCCCTCGCTGCTCGCTTCGAGCGATCCCAGGATCCGTATGTCCATGCAGCCGCTGCTCCCCAGCCGTCTCGGCCCCATCATCACATCGACCGCAAGTGAACCACAAGTGGGGGGGGCTACCGTCGGTCTGATGGAGGGACCGAAGGGCGCGGGCACTGAGGAGACGCGTGTCGAACTTACGGCACTGGAGCTCCTGTTCGAGGGTCGTGCCGACCCGGCCTGTCCGCTTCCCGAGACGCCCCCGGCGCCGCCCTCGACCTCGGAGGCTTCCGATGCGTAGACGACTGACGGCCCTGTTGGCGATCCTTGCTGTGGTCGCGGTCATCGTGGCGGGAATGCCCGGAGCGGCGGCGGCTCCCGGTCCCACCGATTCTGGGACGACGGGCAGCTCGTCGCCCACAGCACCGACCGGGTCCGGTACCCCCGCCGGTCCTGCCGGCGCCCCGGCGCCGGAGTGCACCGTGAAATGGTACGGATCTGCGGGCACTCCAAACTGGCACGATGCCGCGAACTGGAACACGGGTGCCCTCCCGGGGGACTCCGACGTGGTCTGCGTCGAGGACGGCTACTACGTGGTGCACTCCGTGGGCGCGACGATCGTGGCCAACCTGCAGGTCGCCGGGAACCTCACGCTCGTCGGCGGGTCCCTCGCCGCCTACGGCGCCTCGAACGTGTTCGAGCTCGACGTCGCCGGGGGCACGTTGTTCGCCGGCGGCGAGCTCACCGTCACCCACGACCTCGCATGGACGGGCGGCACGATCGGCGGGCAGGGAGCGCTGATCGTGGCGCCGGGTGCGAAAGGGGCGATGTTCGACCCAGGCACCAAGACCCTCACCGGACTGCTCCGCAACGACGGTGACCTCACCTGGTCCGGCGGCAGTCTCCAGATGGCGACGGGATTCGACCCACATCTCGACAACCACGGCTCCTTCGCCATGAGCGGGGCGGTCACGACCAGCCCGTCAATGGGCGAGGATCTGCCGAGGTTCACGAACCGGCCCGGGGCGACGATCACCAAGACCGGCTCGGGTGAGGCAGTCCTCGGCGACCAGCGAGCCACGCTCGTCAACGACGGCACCGTCACCGTCTCGGGCGGAACCCTCTGGATCGACATGTGGCTCGACGGCTTCGGGGGCGCCGACCTCAACAGCGGCGCCTGGGCCGTGGCCGGCGGCGCCACCCTGAAGCTCCACGCCGCGGACCTGCTGTCCACCAACTCGGCGGACATCTCGCTGCTGGGGCTGGGAGCAGGCTTCCAGGACGGGTCCGGCAACGACGCGCTCGACGGTCTGGCCACGAACGCTGGGTCGCTCACGTTGTCCGGAGGACGGGACCTCGCCGTGTCCGGCCAGTTCGCCAACGACGGGACACTCCGCCTCGGTGCCGGATCCGAGCTCTCGGTGGCCGAGGACTTCTATGCGGGCAACGGAAGGCTGGAAGTCGGAATCGCAGGGACGGCTGCGGGCGCCTACGGTCGCGTGAGTGCCGCGGGCACCGCCTGGCTCGGCGGCACACTTGCCCCCGAGCTCGCCGATCCCTTCGAACCCGGCTCCGACGACAGCTTCGAGGTGCTCACGGCGGCAGCCCTCTCCGGGTCGATCGCGTCTGTCGAGGGCGCCATGTATGTGAACTATGACCGTGCGGGCGGACGTGTCCTTCTCACGGCGACCGATCCCTTCCCCGGATGCACGACAGTCTTCGGCGGCGGCAGCTCCTTCTGGAGCGACCCGAACAACTGGAGCGCAGGCGAGGTGCCGAGCGGCGACGACACCGCGTGCATCCCCGAGGGCATGACCGCACAGCACTACTCGGGCGCATCGGTCGTCAACGCCCTCCAGGGTGCGGGCCGTCTCGAGATCCTCGGCGGGTCGATCAGCGTCACGGGGGAGTCGTCCCTGGCGGAGCTGGGCCTGGCGGGCGGCACGCTCACCGGCGACGGTCAGGTCACGGTCATGGAGCGTTTCGACTGGACCGGTGGCGCCCTGGCCGGGGTCGGAACCCTTGCCGTGGCCGGCTCTGCCACCGCCGAGATCGCCGGCGCCGGCGACAAGACCCTGGGCCGTCACCTCCGCAACGACGGGTCCTTCACCTGGTCCGCGGGGACGATCCGGACGAGCTCCAGCGGCGACCTCCACCCGCACCTCGACAACTACGGGACGATCACGATCAGCGGCGCGGTGAGTACGGACTTGGTCTCGGGCACGCCGCCGCTCTTCACGAACCGGCCCGGCGCCACGATCGTCAAGACGGGATCCTGGATGACCACCGCCACCTTCAGCGGAGGGGACTTCTCGAACGAGGGAACGGTCCGGGTAGAGAACGGTGCCACCCTGGCCATCGACGCGACCGTCGCCCAGATCTCGGGGACGACCCTCACTGGGGGCAAGTGGGAGGTCGTAGAAGGCACCCTGATGGTCAAGGACCTCAGCGTGGTCACGAATCAGGCCGAGATCGTCATGTGGGGCTGCTGCAACCTGATCGTCGACGAGACGTACAACGACGCGATCACGGGCACGCTCGTCGTCAACGAGGGGATCCTGTCGCTGCACCACAAGAGCCTGGGTGTTTCCCCCGGCTTCGGCAACAGCGGCACCATCAGGCTCGATCCTTGGTCGCGCATCAACGCCCCCGACGGGTTCTCGCAGTCCGCGACCGGGCGTCTCGTAACCGAGATCTCCGGCGTGGAGCCGGACGGCTCCAACGGCGCGGTCGAGACGAACCTCGCCGCGCTCGACGGGGTGATCGAGTCCGTCCTCGTGCCGTCCGACGGGGAGGAGCAACCGTACGAGCCCGGTCCGGGCGACGAGTTCACCGTCGTGGACGCGGACGCTCTCTTGGGCACGTTCTCGTCGGTCGAAGGCCCGCTTCCGGCTGCCTACGACTACGAGGCCGGCGACGTGATCCTCTCCCTCGGCGGCTCGACCGGCGAGTGCACCGTCAACTGGGACGGAGGTGCGCTCACTACCTCCTGGCACGACGCCGCCAACTGGAGCCCCGACGGGCTACCGGGCCCGAGCGACGTGGTGTGCATCCCCGCCGGGATCACGGTCGTGCACTCGTCCTGGATCACCACGACGGTGTCGGCGATCGCGAGCGAAGGTGGGCTCGACCTGGCCGGCGGGACGCTGGAGATCACCGACGAGTCGACGATCGGCACGTTCGATCTGGGCACCAATGGCAGCACCTTCACGGGCGCCGGCAACTTGACCGTCGACAACGTCTTCACCTGGACGCAGGGGACCCTGGCAGGTGCGGGCGTGTTGACGGTGGCGGCAGCGGCGACGGGCTCGATCTCCGGTGCGAACGCGAAGATCCTGGATCGGCATCTGGTCAACGAGGGTGAGCTGACCTGGTCGGACGGGCTCATCGTCCTGCACGGCCTGGCCGGCGGCGGTCTCCTCGACAACGCCGGGACCTTCACGATCTCCGGCGACGACAGCGCCCTCTGGTACGACGGCGGGACCACACCCAAGATCACCAACCGGGCCGGCGCGACGATCCTCAAGACCGGGACCGCCACCGCCACCCTGGGCGGCAGCGGCGTGGAGTTCACCAACGACGGGACGGTCTGGGTAACCGGCGGAACGCTTCGGCTCGACGGCGACCTTGCGGGGCTCTCAGGCACGACGCTCACCGGCGGAACCTGGAACATCGACGACGGGGCGATCCTGCGGGTGCGCAACGCGAGCATCGTCACCAACGCCGCCGAGATCGCGCTGCTGGGCCCGAACGCCGACTTCCAGGACCACACTGGCACGCCTGCTCTGAGCTTCCTCGCGGTCAACGACGGCGAGCTGTCGTTGCAGGACTGGAACCTCGCGCTCCCCAACGACCTGACCAACAACGGCGTCCTCACCCTTCGGTCCACCGAGGTCTACGTGCTGGGAGCCTTCACCCAGTCGGCCGGTGGCCGGCTCGAGGTCGCCGTGTCGGGCACGGTGCCGAACGTCGACTACGGGCGCGTGGTCGCCTGGGGTGGAGCGACGATCGGCGGGACGTTGTTCTCAGACCTCATCGGCGGGTACACGCCGGGTCCGGGGGACACGTTCGCCGTGATCGACGCGGCGAGCCTCACCGGCACGTTCGCGACGGTGGAGGGTGATCTCGCGGTGAGCTACGACGTCCCCAACGGCGACGTGATCCTGGGTGCGGGCGCGGCCGGCGACTGCAACGTCGACTGGGACGGAGGTGCGGCGACGACCTCGTGGCACGACGCCGCCAACTGGAACCCCGACACCCTGCCCGGACCCTCCGACGTCGCCTGCATCCCGGCCGGGGTCACGGTCGTGTACTCGTCGGGGGGGGCCACCACGGTCTCGGCGGTCTCGGGCGAAGGTGCGCTCGACCTGGTCTTCGGATCGCTGAGCATCGCAGACGAGTCGCAGATCGACACCCTCATCGTGGGCGGGGGCGGCACGTTCACCGGCGCCGGGAACATGACGGTCACCAACGCGTTCACCTGGACTGCTGGTGAGCTGAGCGGTCTCGGCACGCTAACGGTCGCTTCGGGGGCGTCGGGGTCGTTGTCGGGCGGGGCGGGGAAGTGGTTGGGTCGTCATGTTCGCAA
>CAYJLW010000090.1:0-3471 GCA_964370965.1 uncultured Acidimicrobiia bacterium
CTTTCACCCACAGCCCAACCACCCGAACTCAGAGAGCCCGGAAACTCGGGCTAGGGGAATAGGGGCATGTGCCCGATTCCCCCGTGACACCGGCTCCCTACCGTGTTCCCAGGATCACGCGACGGCCCGCGGGACGGCCGCCGCCAAGAGAGGGCAGGGAGGCCGGCAGTGCAGAGAGAAGACCGCCGAACCAGGGGCCGCCACCGGATCGGGACCGTCGCATGTGCTGCGGCCCTCGCCCTCGTCGCCGGACTCGTCCCTGCGCTCGGCCCCGCCCCCGCGACCGCCGCCGCCACCGCACCCGGTGCCGCCCGGCGCCTGAACCTCACGGGCAACGGCGCACAGGCGACAGGCGGCACCAGCACGAAGCCTGTCCTGAGCGCGGAAGGCCGCTACGTGGCCTTCGTATCGGCCGCCACGAACCTCGCCTCGGGGCTCCCCGCCGGCAAGACGCAGGTCTACGTCCGCGACCGCCTCGGCGGTACCACCGAGCTCGTGAGCGTGGGCACCGACGCCCTCCCCGGGGACAACAACAGCACCAACCCGGCGATCAGCGCCGACGGCCGCTACGTCGCCTTCCAGTCCGACGCCACGAAGATGGTGAACGCCGACAGCAACAACGCCACGGACGTCTTCGTCCGCGACCGCACGTCAGGTACCACAACCCGGGCGAGCGTGACGTCCGCGGAGGCACAGGCCACGGGTGGGGCGAGCACGGACCCGTCCATCTCCGCGGACGGCACGAGGGTCGCGTTCCTGTCGCTGGCCACGAACCTCGCCGGGGGCGACACGGGCACCGCCGACGTCTACCTCAGGGACACGAGCGGCTCGGGCACGACCTCCCGGGTGAGCGTGTCCACGTCCGGAGGCGAGCCCAACGCCAACAGCTCCGACCCGGCGATCAGCGCTGACGGCACCTTCGTGGCCTTCGCCTCCGTGGCCACCAACGTCGTCTCCGGAGACCCGGGGACGACGAAGGACGTCTTCCTGCGGGACCTCGGCAACGGCGACACACGGCGAGTGAACCCCGACACGGGAGGCGGATGGGCGAACGCCGACAGCGCCCAGCCGGTCGTGAACGCCAACGGTCGCTACGTGGCGTTCACGAGCTCCGCCTCGGACCTCGTGAGCGGCGACACCAATGGTGTGGGCGACACCTTCGTGTGGGCGGGGGCGTCCGGGCGGGTCACCCGCGCGAGCGTCGACAGCTGGGGGAACCAGGGCGCCTTCACGAGCGGCAGCCCATCCATCAGCGACGACGGCCTCGCCGTGGCGTTCTACTCGATCTCGCCGTTCGTGGCCGAGGACGTCGAAGAGCAGATGGACGTCTACGTGAACACCCGCGATGCCGGCACGCCGGACACAGCGGGGACGACGGAGCGCTTCAGCGTGCGCAGCGACGGCACCGGCGGCAACGGCGGCAGCTACGTCCCCGCCCTGAGCCCCGACGGCACCGAGGTGGCCTACGAGTCCGACGCCACAAACCTCGTCACGGCGGACACCAACGGCTACCGGGACGTCTTCGTCACGGGCCGCCGCCCCCTGGCGGGGGGCACGATGGTGAGCACGACGCCCACGGGCGTGGCGGGCAACGGATCCAGCGGCGGAGTGGACGTCTGCGACCGGGGGAACAAGGTCGTCTTCTCGTCCTCGTCGTCGAACCTCGTGCCCGGAGACACCAACAACAAGGTGGACGTCTTCGTGCGGGACCGGGCGGCGGGCACCACCGAGCGGGTGAGCGTGACGTCCGCCGAGGCGCAGGCGGACGCCGACAGCACGAACCCCTCATTCAGCGGCGACTGCGGCTCCGTCGTGTTCCAGTCCGAAGCCACGAACCTGTCGTCCTCCGACCAGGACACCTGCACGAACTGGAGCCAGGCCGCCGGGCCGTGCATGGACGTGTTCGTCCGCAACCTCGAGGAAGGGACCACGTCCTGGGTGAGCCGCGACGTCGTGGCCGACCCCGGTCGCACGGTGGGCGACAGCGCCGACGCCGCCGTCGACAGCATCGGTCGCTGCGTCGCCTTCGAGGTGTACGACCGCGGCTACGACGATCCCACCGGGTCCGACTGGCCCACCAAGAGCATCGACCTGCGCGACACCGTGGCGGGCTCGACCACCGCCGTGACGACCTTCTCCAAGCAGGACGACGCCCGGGACCCGGCGATCGACTTCGCATGCCGCCGCATCGTCTGGGTGCGCGACGCGGACCCCCTGACCGGGCTGCCCAACAACAGGGACGTGTGGGTGTCGGCGAAGTCCTCGGGCGGGAACTGGTGGGACTCGTACCAGGTGAGCAAGACCACCGCCGGCGCCGACGCCAACGGCGACAGTGAGGACCCCGCCATCAGCGCCGACGGCCGCTGGGCGGCGTTCTCCTCCACGTCCACGAGCCTCGTCTCCGGTGACGCCAACGGCGTCCGGGACGTGTTCCTCGTCGACCTCGACGTCGCCATCACCAACGGGGGCGGCAGCCCGGCCGGGGGAGCCGGGATCATGAGCCTGCCCGCCCCGGGCGCCAACGGGGTCGTCTGCCTCACGTGCAGCTCCGGGGGGACCACCACCAACGGGGCGAGCGCGTCGCCGGCGATCAGCGCCGACGGCCGCTACGTCACGTTCGCGTCCTCCGCCTCCAACCTCGCCCTCGACGACACGAACGCCCGTGACGACGTCTTCGTGATCGACACCCAGGGCGGCGCCGTGACACGGGTGAGCGTGACGGCCTCTGGCGGGCAGGCAGGTGAGAACAGCGGAAGCGCGAGCATCGGCGGCGCCCCCACGATCAGCGCCAACGGTTGCGACGTCGGCTTCGGCTCCCTCGCCGAGGACACCTTCGGCAACGACGCCGGCCAGAAGCTGCCCGACGCCGTCGTCTCGGGCGGGCCCGTGTGCACGAACCTGCCGCCCACCGCCGCGCTCACCGCCACGCCCACGTCCGGCAAGGCGCCCCTCGCCGTCGCCTTCGACGCCGGCGCCTCCTTCGACTACGACGGCGCCCTCACCTACGCCTGGGACTTCGGTGACGGCACCACGGACTCGGGGGCGGCCACCGCCAGCCACACCTACCTCTACCCCGGCACCTACGACACCGTCGTCACGGTCACCGACAGCGACGGCGACCAGGCGACGGCGACCCGGACGATCACGGCGGCGTCAAACCAGCCGCCCGTGCCCTCGTTCACCGCCACGCCGACGAGCGGCGTGGCGCCCCTCGCCGTCGCTTTCAACGGGGGCGCATCCTATGACCCGGACGGCACGATCACGGCGTACACCTGGACATTCGGCGACGGCGCCACTGGCACGGGCGTGACCACGAGCCACACGTACGCGACCGGAGGCACGCGGACGGCACGCCTCGACGTCACCGACGACAACGGCTACGTGCGGAACACGACCCGCACGATCACGGTCACGAGCCTCCCCACCGCGAATGCCGGCACCGACCGCTCCGTCGGCGAGGGCACCACGGTC
>CAYJLW010000090.1:3571-14771 GCA_964370965.1 uncultured Acidimicrobiia bacterium
GTCACCGACGGCGACGGCGGCACCACCACCACCAACCTCCCCCAGGTCAGCGTCGACCGGCACCTCCCCACCGCCGACCCCGGCCCGGACCGCAGCGTGGGCGAGGGCGTGGTGACGATGGACGGCTCCGCGTCTTCGCCGAACGACGACGGCCAGTCCGTCACCCAGTACCGCTGGGACCTCGACGACAACGGCAGCATCGACTACGTGAGCGCCTCGCCCACCTACCCCTTCGGGGCCGACGGTCCGACGGTGCGCACCGTCGCCCTCACCGTCGTCGATCCCGACGGCACCTCGCCGAAGGCCACAGCCCAGATCACGGTCACGAACACCGCGCCCGCGATCTCCGGCGCCTTCGTGACCCCGGGCAGCGGCACCACCAATGACACCACCTTCGCGTACTCTGCCACCGCCGCGGACGCCGCCGGCGCCCTGGACCCGCTGAGCTACGCCTGGGACTTCGACGGCAACGGCACGACTGACGCCACCACAGGGACCGGCACGACCACGCACGCCTTCGCCACCGCCGGCACCTACACCGGGCGCGTCACCGTCGGCGACGGCGACGGCGGCTTCACGCCGTTCACGCTCAACCAGGTGCGCGTGAACGCCCACCTCCCCACCGCTGACGCCGGGGCGGACCAGACGGCGCCGGAGGGAGCGCCCGTGCCCCTTGACGGTTCCGGGTCCTCCTCCAACGACAGCGGTCAGAGCATCACGCAGTACCGCTGGGACCTCGACGACGACGGCACCGTCGACTTCACGTCGCCCCTTCCCACATTCGGGTTCACCGCCGGCGACGGCCCCGGCTCACGCACTGTGGCGCTCACGGTCGTCGATCCCGACGGCACGTCCGCGAAGGACACGACGGTCGTCACGATCACGAACGCCGCCCCGACGATCACTGCTACCGACGTCACCCCGAGGACGGGCACGGCCAACGAGACTGTCTTCGTCCACTCCGTCTCTGCCACCGACCCCACAGACACTCTGAGCTACGCCTGGGACTTCGACGGCGACGGCAACACCGACACGGCCACAGGAACCGGTGCCACCACCCACACGTTCACGACCCCCGGCACCCGCACGGGGTCGGTGCAGGTGAGTGATGACGACGGCGCCGCCACGACCGCAGCGCTCCCCCAGGTGAGCGTGAACGGCCACCCGCCGACTGCGGCCGCCGGGGCGGACAGGTTCGTGGACGAGGGCACCCAGGTGACCCTGGACGGCTCGGCATCTTCGGCGAACGACCCCGGCCAGACCATTTCTCAGTACCGCTGGGACCTCGACGACGACGGCACCGTCGACCAGCAGGGGACCTCCCCCACGCTCACGTTCGACGCCGGCGGTGGCCCGGCGATCCGCATCGTGGCCCTCACCGTCGTCGATCCCGACGGGACTGCCACGGACACGGTCGCCGTCACGGTCACGAACACGGCTCCCACAATCACAGCCGCGGACGTAGACCCGCGGACAGGTACGGCCGGAGCGACGTCATTCGCGTACTCGGCCACCGCCACCGACCCGGCAGACTCGCTGAGCTACATCTGGGACTTCGACGGCAACGGGTTCGCCGACGCCGCGACCGGCACCGGGTCCGCAAGCCATGTGTTCCCGGCTCCCGGTCGCTTCACCGGGACGGTCGCCGTGAGCGACGGCGTCACGTACGCCATGTCCCCGCTCCCCGAGGTCGTCGTGGGCGCCGTCCTCGTGGCGCCCTCGGCCACGCTCGTCTCACCGCTGCCCGCTACGGTCCCGCCGGGCGCAGACGTGGTGCTCGCTGCCGAGGCCACCGACGACCTCGGCGTCGTCGCCCTCGAGTGGGACCGCGACGGGGACGGCAGCACGGACGAGACGACGCCCGTCGTGCCCCCCGACGACTTCCTCCAAGTCGAAGTCGCCATCCGCTATGACACCCCGGGCACCTTCAGCCCCGCCGTGCGGGCCGTGGACGGCGACGGCCTCCGCTCCGGGTGGTCCGGCGGCTCCCAGATCCGCGTGCTCGACCCGGCCTGTACCGGGGACGCCGACGGCGACCACGTGCCCTGCAGCCATGACGGCAACGACGGCGACCCGTCGGACTCCAAGCCCCTGGAGTCCCTCCTCCTCGACCCGTCGGGATCACCGCTGCCCGGCGTCCTCTGGTCCGGACCCACCGACCCGGACGTCGCCGTCATGAGTCCCGTGAACGTCCGCGAGAACATCCTCTTCCCCGGCTGGCTGGACCTCCGCCTCGTCGTCGGCCCCTGGTCCTTCGTGGACGTCGACGTCGCCGGCGGCACGCCGCAGCGGGCGTTCGTCCACCTCGTCTCCGACGTCGCCCAGGCCGTCGAGGACAAACGCGTGGTGAGCGTGGGCGGGCACTCCGAGACCGTCGAGTCGGCCTTCGACACCGCCTACCTGTCCGGCGTCGGCCTCTGCATCGAAAGGGCGCCCTTCTCGATGGGCTTCTGCCGCTACACGGCCGTCGTGGACGACGACCAACTCGCCGCCGACCTCGGCACCGACACCGTCACGATCACCGCCACGTGGGGCAACGGAAGGCGCATCGACTTCGACGGCTTCCTCACGCCCGGCTCCGGGGAGTACGTCGTGACGGCCCGCGAGGACGCGGGCGGTGACCTGTGAACATCGAGAGCTGCGCCACGGACGTGAAGCCTCCCGGACCGTCGGGGGAGGAAGGGGACGCCCCGGGCGCGGGTGGCCCCTGGGCAGGTGTGGAACCGGCCTACCGGGAGTTCGTCGCCACTCCGCTCACAGAGGAGGAGACGCTCGCCGAGGGGATCGACACGCCACCCTGACGCCGCGCCCCTCTGCCGCCGTCAGCCGTCGCCGGTGCCCCCTGACGGCTGAAGGGAGGCAGCCGCCGGAGGCTCCTCAGTGCGGGCAGCGGAGCGGGCGAGTTGCACGGTGGCGACGGTGAGCACGGCGGCGGACGCGAAGAGGAGCCCGCCCCGTACGCCGCCTGTGTCCACGACCTCGTGCAGGAGGGCAACCCCGATCACGGACCCGGCCACCGGCTCGAGGACCGTGGCTGCCGGGAGGGACGCCTCGAGCCTGCCCGCCTGGAACGCCGCCTGCTGGAGGTAGGTGCCGATGATGCCGGTCCCGATGAGGGCGAAGAGCTCCCAGCGCCTCAGGAGATGGAAGAGGCCCGCGGAGAACTCCGACTCCACCGCCTTCGTGAACGCCGCCAGAGCGCCGTAGAGGATCCCGGCGGCCACGGCGAGAGCCGCCGCCCGGCGCGTCCCGTTGCGGCGACCGGCCACGAGGACGCAGCCCACGACGAGGGGCCCGAGCACGAGCGACGCCCGCAGCCAGGAGGTGACGGGGGCGCTGGGTTCGCCGCCCCGGGCGTCCGCGACGGCGACGAAGACGGCCAGGGCGGCGGTGAGCAGGACGGCCCAGGCCCAGTCGGAGGCCGACATGGCTCGCTTCTCCACCACCGCCCCCAGGGGCAGGGCGAAGAGCAGCGTCGTGACGACGAAGGGCGTGACGAGCACCAGGGGCCCGAGGTCGATGGCGAGGGCCTGCGCCCCGTAGCCCGCCGTGTCGGCCACGAGCCCGCCGAGCCAGAGCGGCTGGCGCACGAGGACGAGGACGAGGGCGACGCCGTGGCGGTCCTCCGGCACGGCCGAGGCGGAGCGGCGTTGCGCCACGGCGCCGGTGGCGAAGAGGAGTGACGCCAGGAGAGCGAAGACGACCGCCCAGAACATCGGGGAACCTTATTCGCCCCGCTGACGGCTCCGCGCCCGGCAGCCGTCACTCCTCGGGCGGGGTGCGGCGCTTCGCCACCCGACGCCGGGTGCGGGCGACCTCGTCCGGGGTGGCGTTCTTGTCCGGCCGGTTGGCGAACACCACCTTGCCGTGCAGGACGCATCCCGGCACGCCGGGGTCGCACTCGATGCGGAGCTTGCGGCAACGGCCGCTCGTCTCCTGGGGGCAGGACCAAGAAGTCATCGCTCCTATTTGTACCCGCGTGCGCCGACGTCGGGCCCGCCCGGCCGGTCTGCCGGCTCAGTCCGGCGACGGCTCCCCCGTCGGCGTCTGCGTGGGCGGTTGTGTCGCAGGGGTCGTGGGCTGCGGGGTCGGCGAGGGCGTCGGGGTCGGGGTGCGCCGTTTCGTGGTGCCGCCTCCGCTGGACTCCCGCGTGGGCGTGGGCGAGGGGGTCGGCGTGGGGGTCGGTGTGGTCGTCGTCGTCGTGGTCCCGGGCGGGGCGTAGGGCGGCAGGAGCGGGTTCCCGCACTTGCAGCGGGTGACGGGGACCTCCTCACCCGGGGAGGGGCTGGGCGACGGGGACGGGCTGGGCGAGGGCGTCGGGGACGGGCTCTCTTCGGGCGTCTCCGACGGCGAGGGCGAGGGGGAATCCGGAGGCACGTAGACGCCGTCTCCGTCGGGATGCCCCGCGATGTGGTGGCCCATGAGCACAGCGGTCCCGGCCTTCAGGACGGACGGCCGGGCATAGGCGACGCCGCCCCGGAGGCCGTGGTTGGTGACCGGCGTGTCGATGTTGAGCACCTCGGGCTGGAGGCTCTCCACGTATGCGACGACCTGTTCCTGGGGGACGCCGAGCACCGCTGACCATTCCCGGAGGGCGTCGGGACGGGACTGGAGCTCGCGGAGGAACTTCGCCTTGTCACAGACGCTGCCCCCGTCCGTCGCAAAGGGCGGCGTGAAGGCGTCCGGTCCCACGCTGTCGGCGGACTCCACCACGAAGCCGTCGGCGTTGACGGACATGCCGTCGACGGTGGAGGACCCCTCGCCGAAGTACAGGACGCCCATCACGAGCGAGGCGAGGATGCCCACGGCCCCCACGAGGAGGCCGACCACGGCGAACGTGCGCCCGGCGCCGCCCGCGGCCTCGCCACCGCCCAGCGTGTGCTTGCCCTTGGCCATGATGCCTCCCGGTGCGCCCGTCGGGTTCCTCCGGGCGGTCCCAAGCTACGGCGGGACGTTCGGGTCGCCAAGGGGCCGAAAGACCCGAAGCCCGCAATCCGCACGATGGCGCGGCGCACCGCTTGCGGCCGCCGCCGGCTCCGGCTAGCACGTCCCCCATGCGCGTGACCTTTCCGGACGGATTCATCTGGGGTACGGCGGCATCCGCCCACCAGGCCGAGGGCGGCCACACGGCGGACGACTGGTGGGACTTCGAGCACGAGCCCGGACGCATCGCCGACGGGCAGGCCTCGACGGGCAACGGGTTCGCACAACACTACGCCGAGGACTTCGCCGCCTTCGCCGCCCTCGGCCTCCCCCACCATCGCCTCTCCGTGGACTGGGCACGTGTGGAACCGACGGAAGGCCGCATCGACCCCGTGGGCCTCGACCACTACCGCCGGGTGGTGGACGCCGCCCTCGCGGCCGGGGCGGAACCCTGGGTGAACCTGCACCACTTCGTGAACCCCCGCTGGTTCGCGGCCAAGGGGGCGTTCCTGCGCGAGGAGAACCTCGACCACTGGCGCCGCTACGTGGAGACCGTCGCCACCGCCCTCGTCCCGAGGGGCGTCCGCCACTGGCACACGATGAACGAGCCCCTCGCCTACAGCGGGGCCTCGTACCTCGGCGCCATGTTCCCGCCCTGTCACAGCGACATGGGCGAGTTCCGCGCCGTGACCACGAACCTGTTCCGGGCCCACGCCGTGGGCTACGCGGCCCTGAAGGAGGCAGGCGCGGAGACGGTCGCCACGATCCATGCTCTCACCGAAGCCGTGCCCCTCGACCCGGACGACCCGGCCGACGCGGGCCTCGCCGACCTCGTGGACACGGTCCAGAACCGTCTCCCGATCGAGGCGCACACGACAGGCGTGCTCCCTTGGCCAGACGCCCCCGTGGAGATCCCCGGTCTCGCCGGCTCCGCCGACCTCTTCGGTGCCAACTGGTACCACGCCGTGAGCGTCGACTCCCGGCGACCCTTCGAGTACGCGTCGTACGTGCCCCCGGGAGAGGGGCGGCGGACGCAGCTGGGCAACGCCCCCTGGGCGGAGGGCCTCTACCGCGTCCTCCTGCGCCTCCGCGACGCCGACGTGGGGGTGCCCCTGCTGGTCGCCGAGAACGGCATCGGCACCGACGACGACGCCTGGCGGATCGAGTTCCTCGCCGCCCACCTGCAGGCCGTCGGTCTCGCCGTCGCCGCCGGGGCCGACGTCCGGGGCTACTTCCACTGGACGTCGGTGGACAACTTCGAGTGGGTGCACGGCTACACCGCCCGGTTCGGCCTCGTCGGCTTCGACCCTGCGACAGGCGAGCGCCACCCGAAGCCCTCGGCCGCCTGGCTGGGTGGCGTCGCCCGCGCCGGGGCTCTCGTCGTGGACGAGGCGGGCGGCCCCCGGGCGGGATGAGGCAAAAGTACCCACACGGCTGCTCATGTCCTCCCCGGGCCTGCCGATTCGTGGGGTGACGGCAGACACCCCCGACACCCCCCACATCGCCATGCCCGATCCCAGCACAGAGCCCGTCCAGGACGCCCCGCGGGAACGACGCCGCAGCGACGTCGGAACCCCGACCGTCCCGCCGGAGCAACGCCTCGACGTCCTCATCGTCGACGACGACCCGGTCATCCGCCGTCTCCTCACCCGCGCCCTGGAACGCACCCGGGCCTGCAGCGTGAGGATGGCAGAGGACGTCGAGAGCGCCATGACCCTCCTCGAGGAGCGCCCCTGCGAGCTCATGCTCCTCGACTACTACCTCGGAGAAGGCGACGGCCTCGAACTCCTCCGGAGCGTGATCCTGCGCTGGCCGGGGATCGAGACGGCGTTCGTCACGGGCTCCCGCGATCCGGAGCTCGTGTCAGAGGCGTACAAGCTCGGCGTGGTGGACTACATCCCCAAGGACACCCGCCTCGCCCGCAAGACCGTCGACGTCGTGGGGCGGGCGATCTGGCGGCGTTCGCTCCGCCGCGGGGACTCCACAGGCGCGGAGTGGATCGTAGAGGCGCGCCGCTCGATCCTGCAGACCGTCGAGGAGCTCTTCGGTGAGGCGGGTGACGTCGAGAAGGGCAACGAGGCGCTCGGCCTCATCGACAAGATGATCTCGCTCCTCGAGCACGACCCGCTCACGGGCCTGTACAACCGGACGGCGATCGCGGCCCGCATCCAAGAGGAGATCACGAAGGGCGACGGCCTCGGCGCCGACCTCTGCATCCTCGCTCTCGACCTCGACGGCTTCAAGCAGCTCAACGACACGGCCGGCCACAAGGCGGGGGACGAGGCTCTCATCGCCGTCGCCCACGCCCTCACGGAACATGTCCGCGTGATCGACTCCGTGGCCCGCATCGGGGGAGACGAGTTCCTCGCGCTGCTGCCGGCCACCCCGCCGCACGAGGGGCACCTCGTGGCGGGGCGCCTCGTGCAGGGGGTCGTCGATCTCGGCATCCCGGGGCTGGCGATGAGCGCCGGCGTGGCGCCCTGGGTGCCCGGCGACACCGTCCAGGACGTCATCCATGCCGCCGACACGGCCCTCTACGACGCGAAGCGCACAGGCAAGGGCCGCGCCGTTCTCAACCGCAGGTCAGACCTTGCCCCCTCGACGCCGGCAGCCCCCCTCGACCCCACCGAGAAACCGGCCGTCCTGACGCACCGACGCGCCGGCTGACGCGAGCCGCCCCCCCGGGGCGCCGGCCTGTTGGTGGGTCCGGATGCGGACACACGGATGTGGCCGCCGACTGCACCCGCTACTCCGCGGCACGGCCGAGGCGGACGGCCGCCCGCTCCCGGCCGAGACCGAGGAGCAGGTACTGCACGGGCGGGGTCACCTTGAACCCGGGGGCGAGGGCGGCGCGCACCGCCGAAAGACGCTCCTTGCGGTCCTCCGCGTAGGGGGCGAAGGCGGCGTTCACGGCAGCCTCGAGACCGCCCGCGTCCCACGGGTCCACGGCCAAGAGGGCGTTGGCGATCTCATCCGGGACGAGCGCCGGATCCCGCCCCGGGACGTCGGCCACACCCAGGAACCCCAGGAGGGCGCCGGCCTCGTTGTAGGAACCGATACGGCTGCGGAGCCCGGGAAGGAGTCCCTGGACGACGGCGTCCATGAGGCCGGGCACCCCCGCACGGGCCACGGTCTCGGCCCTGAGATCCGTCTCCGGCTCTCGCTCGGCCAGCCAGCGGCGTGCGACGGAACGGAGCTTCTTCGGGTCGAAGCGCGGGGAGGTCGCCTTGAGGGCGGCGAGGTCGAACCTCGCGGCGAGCTCCGCAAGGGTGGGGAGGTCGTCGCGATCGGGGAACCCCAGGTTGGTGAGGTAGGCGACGACGGCCCCGGGCGGGATCCCCTCCTCGTCGAGGAGGTGCGCGACGGAGAGGTCCCCTGAGCGTTTCGAGAGCTTGTGGCCGTCGGGGCCGACGAGGAGGGGGACATGGGCGAACTCGGGCAGAGGAGCGCCCAGCGCCTCGAAGACGAGCACGTGCACGGGCAGGTAGTTCAGCCAGTCCGCGCCCCGCACGACCGTCGTGATCCCCATCGCGGCGTCGTCGACGCAGGAGGCGAGGTGGTACGTGGGCCGGCCGTCGGAACGCAGGAGCGCGACCTCGCCCACGTCCTCCCCGGCGACTTCGATCTCGCCGAAGACGCGGTCGTTCACCTTCACCCGGCGGTCGTCCGGGACACGGAGGCGGAGAACGGGCTCGATCCCCACGACGGGATCGGCCGCACCCCGGTACGCGGCCTGCGCAGTCTTCCCGTTCTTGCCCCGTTCCCGCTTGTGCACCTCGACGTCGGCTATGGGCGGGGTGTAGTCCCAGTAGGCGTGCCCCGAGACGACGAGGGCGTTGGCAGCCTCCCGGTGCGCGACGGCCCGCTCGGACGTGACGTAGGGCGCGCAGGGACCGTCCACGTCCCAGCCCTCGTCCCAGTCGACACCGAGACGGGCGAGGACGGACGTGAGGTCCCGGGGCGTGACGGTCTCTCGGCTGGGGTCGGTGTCGTCGAGACGCAGGACGAAGCGGCCGCCCCGCGACCGCACGTCCAGCCAGGCCAACAGGGCGGTGCGGGCGTTTCCGACCGTCTGATGGCCGGTGGGCGAAGGGGCGTAGCGCCCCCTGACTTGAGTCATGCCGGGAGTCCTCCTGTGGGCATCGGCACTCAGTATGGCGGGGAAGGGCGTTCCCCCCCGGATCACGCCAGGTTCGACGAGCGGGGGTAGGCGTCCGCGGGGTCGGTGAGGACGTTGACCATCGCGGGCACGTCGGCTTCCAGCGCCCGTGCGATCGCCGGACCGATCTCCTCAGCCCTGGTGACGACTTGGCCGAAGCCGCCGAGGGCCTCCACGACCTTGTCGTAGCGGCACCCCGGCTGCAGATCGGCGGCGACGTCGTAGCCGTACAGCGCCTGCATGGGGTGCTTCTCCAGGCCCCAGATGCCGTTGTTGCCGCAGATCGCCACCACGGGGAGGTCGTGGCGTACCAGGGTGTCGAAGTCGAGGCCGGAGAAGCCGAAGGCGCCGTCGCCGCAGAGGAGGAACACCTGCTTGTCCGGGTGGGCGACACGGGCGGCGACGGCGTAGCCGAGGCCGGTGCCCAGGCATCCGTACGGGCCGGGGTCCATCCAGTGGCCGGGCAGGTACGAGTCCACGAACTTGCCGGCGTAGCTCACGAAGTCGCCGCCGTCGCCGATGACGATCGCGTCCCGGTCGAGGATGCGCCGGAGTTCGCCGTAGACGCGGGCGGGATGGATCGGGTCGGCGGCGGACGTGAGCGTGGCCTCGTCCGCCTCCCTCCGGCGGGTCTCGTCCGCAGTGAGGCGCTCCACCCACGACGATGTGTCCGGTGGCCCGCCCGCCCGGGCGAGCGCCTCGCAGAGCGCGTCGAAGATCCCCCCGAGGTCCCCACCGACGGACGCGGCGAGCTCGGCGTGGCCGGCGACGCGGTCGGGACGATCGACGATGTGGACGACCCGGGCCTCGCCGAAGCGGCCGAAGCCGAGTCGGAAGTCCAGCGGGGTGCCCGCCACGAGGACGAGGTCGGCCTCCTTGAGGCCGATGCCGCGGGAGCGCGAGAAGGCGAGCGCGTGGTCGGCAGGGAGAAGGCCGCGGCCGAGCCCGTTCATGAACACGGGCATGCCGGCCATCTCCGCGAAGCGGCGCATCGCGTCCCAGGCGCCGTCCCAGTAGACGTCGGTGCCGACGACGAGCGTGGGTGCCGCCGCTCCGGCGACGAGACGGGCGACGGCGGCGACGGCGTCCGGGTCGGCCTCCGCTCCGCGCTGGATCGCGGGGGCGGCGTCTTCGCTCGGAGCCGCGTGCGAGAAGAGGACGTCCATGGGGAAGTCGAGGAAGGCGGGGCCCCGGTGGGGGGTCGTGGCGGCGGCCACGGTGGCGTCGATCTCGACCGGGACGGTGTCCACGCTCGTCGCCGTGGCGGCCCGGTTCGTGATCGGTGCCATCAAGGGCACGTGGTCGAACTCCTGGAGGCTCCCGGCACCCCAGCGCGCCTGGGGCGCCCGCCCCCCGAGGACGACCACAGGGGAACCGTTGAAGTGCGCCGTGGTCACGGCGCTCACGCCGTTGGTGACTCCGGGACCGGCGGTGAGGGCCGCCACTCCCGGTCGCCGGGTGAGCTTCGCGAGTCCCTCTGCGGCGAACGTCGCCGTCTGCTCGTGGCGGGTGTCGACGATGCGCATCCCCGCCTTCACGCAGCCGTCGTACACGGGGAAGAGGTGGCCGCCCGACAAGGTGAAGAGGACGTCGACCCCGTGGCTCTGCAACCGGCGGACGGCGAGTTCCCCTCCACTGACTTCCACGGCGCTCCCTCCGGTCGTTCCGCTGCCTTCCACGCCGCACCCCGGTTCTCGGGGACCGCGTGCCGTCGGGGGCCCAGGTTCGGCGACGGCGACCCGCGACGTCGGCCAAGTCTGCCCGAAGATCTCCGGGAGGGACGGACGCGCCCACCGGGAAGGGAACACCCGAAGCGCTCTGGGAGGAGGAGGTGTCTCCCCACCGCCGGGAGGGCGCACCCCGACGGCGGGGAGACGGCTTGTCGGCGGCTGTCCGAAAACCCGCCTCCAACAAACACTCGTCGGCCTGAGGCCGATAAGACAGAAGATACAGCATCTTCCGTCTAAATTCCAGTGGAACAGGCCGGAAATATGCTGCCCGGAATGCCGGGGCCGCCCGGAGGGGGACGGCGGGGAGCGGACCCTGCCCCCCGCTCGGTGGGCCGCTCGGGCCCTGCCCCCCGCTCGGTGGGCCGCTCGGGCCCTGCCCCCCGCTCGG
>CAYJLW010000091.1:0-325 GCA_964370965.1 uncultured Acidimicrobiia bacterium
GGGCCGGGCCGCCGGGTCCCCCGGGCCGGGCCGCCGGGTCCCCCGGGCCGGGCCGGGGCACCGGGGGAGGGGCGGTAGCCTCGGGCGGCCGTGGACCTCGACGACCGCATCCCGGAGCCCGAACTGATGGACGACGCCGCGCAGGCGGCGGCGTACGACGCGGGCGACTTCGAGGAACCGCACCGGGCGTTCGTGGAGCGTTTCGCTGCCAGGTTCCCCGACTTCAAGGCCAGGCGGTCCGGGCACCCGGGTCCGGGCGGCGGCCGCGCCCCCCCCCCCGCCCGGCGCGGCCCCGGGTGTGGGGCCCCCCCCGGGCCGCGTGGGG
>CAYJLW010000091.1:335-14532 GCA_964370965.1 uncultured Acidimicrobiia bacterium
GCCGGCGACGGCCTCGCCCTCGGTTGTGGCCCCGCCGACGTCACGATTCGCTTCGCCCGCGCCCACCCCGGGGCGCGGGTCGTCGGCATCGACGGCTCCCCGGCGATGCTCGCTCTCGCCCGCCGGCGTGTGGCGGCCGAGGGCCTCGGGGACCGCGTGGCCCTGCGGGAGGCGTTCGTCCCGGACCCCGGTCTCGGCCGCCGGCGCTACGCCGCTGTCATCTCGAACAGCCTCCTGCACCATCTCCGGGACCCGGCCGACCTGTGGGACACCGTGCGGGCCTGCACGGAGCCCGGCGGTGCCGTGTTCGTCATGGACCTCAGCAGGCCTCCCGACACGGCCACGCTCGAACGGATGGTCGCCACATGCATGGCGGGCGAGCCTGAGGTGCTGCAGCGGGACTTCCGCAACTCCCTGCGCGCCGCCTACCGGCCCGCCGAGGTGAAGGCGCAGCTGGCGGCGGCCGGGCTCGACAGCTTCACGGTGGAGCAGGCGAGCGACCGGCACCTCCTCGTCTGGGGCCGGGCTCCGCAGACGGGTGGCGGGTGAGCGTCCGGTGCCGGACCGAGCCCGCGCCACGCCGCGAAGGGGCTGCGCCCCCTTGGACCCCGGAGCCACGGACGGGCGCTGACAGGGGCCGGCTGCCCTCCGTGTCGCCGAGCGAGGCTCGATGCGGGAGAACCCGGTGCTCGCCAGACACGAGCGGGCGGGTCTCGGGAACCGAGGTTCTCTAGCCTGGGAGCCCGTCGCCGTCTCGCAGCGAGGTCCGCATGATCGTCCTCTTCGGAGCCACCGGCTACACCGGCCGTCTCGTCGCCGCCGAGCTCGCCCGCGGCGAGGGCGACTTCGTGATCGCAGGCCGCAGCGAGGAGAAGCTCCACGCGCTGAACGCCGCCCTCGACCGGCCCCCCGCGGACGTGAGGGTGGCCGACGCACGACGGCCCGAGACCCTGGGCCCGCTCTGCGCGGGGGCCTCCGTGCTGGTGTCCTGCGCCGGGCCCTTCACCCGGCTGGGCATGCCCGTCGTGGACGCCGCGGTCGCAGCCGGGGTCGCCTACGTCGACAGCACGGGCGAGCCTCACTTCATGCGCGACGTCCTCGAACGCCATGAGCACGCCATGACACCCGTCGTGCCCGCGGCCGGGTTCGACTACGTGCCCCACGACCTCGCTGCCGCCGTTGCCGCCGAGGGCATCGACGACGTGGGCGAGATGGACGTCGCCCTCCTCGTGCATCGCTTCGCGATGAGCAGGGGGACGAGGGCGTCGTTCCTCGAGGCGGGCAAGGCGGGCGGTTTCGAGTTCGCCGCCGGACGGTTTCGCGAGGAGCCGATCGGGGCGCGCCGGCGCCACTTCGACTTCCCGCCGCCCGTGGGCCGGCGTGCCGGCGTGTCCTACCCGGGCGGCGACCTCGTGCAGATCTCCCGGCACCTGCCCGGTGCCGCCGTGCGGTCCTTCTACGTCGTGCCCGCCGCCGTGGCGCCCGCGGCCCGCTCCGTGCTCGCCGCCGCCGGCCGTGTCATGCGCCTCGGGCCGGTAGCGAAGGGCGCTGACCGCCTCGTGGGGCGCACGTCGGAAGGTCCCAGCGAGGCCGTCCGGGAACGGACGGCCTACCACGTCCTTGCCGAGGCACGGGGCCCCGGCGGCACGAGCCGTGCCCTGGCGACGGGCCACGACGTGTACGGGGTCACCGCCCGGATCCTCGCCGCCGCCGCCCGCCGCCTCGGTGCCGGGGGCGTTCCGGGCGGGTTCCGGGCTCCCTCCGAAGTCGTGGGCGACCCCTTCAAGTTCGCCGAGGAGACCGGTTTCCGCCTCGAGAAGCTCACCTGAAGGGCCGGGGCGCTCCTAGCGGAAGGCGGGGGCGACGCCCTCGGCGAAGCGGGCGAGGGCCTCGGAGTCGAACGGGGCGCGCAGGGCGAGGATGACCATTTGCGCCCCCGCCTCCCGGTACTCGCCCACGCGATCGACGACCTCCTGCGTGGATCCCGTGAGGATGCCGGAACGGATGAACGGCAGGAGGCGGCCGAACTGGTCCTCGAGGTCGTCTTCACGCCAAGAGAGGCCCACGTTCACGGTCTTCTCGATCTCCCCCGGGTCCCGGCCGGCGACGTCGCAGTGGGCGTTCAGGACGGCGACCTTGCGGGCGTAGTCCTGCGGGGACACGAAGGGGACGTTCCAGCCGTCCGCGTGGCGGGCGACGATGCCCAGCGTCACCTTCTCGCCACCCCCTCCCACCCAGATGGGAAGCCGGGTCTGGACGGGCTTGGGCTCGCAGCGGGCGTCCGTGAGGTGGAAATGCTCGCCGGCGAAGGTCGTGGAGTCCCGAGTGAGCAGGCCCCGGACGCACTGCACGGCCTCCTCGAGCTGGTGGAGGCGGACGCCGACGGGCGGGAACGGCAGGCCGTAGGCCTCGTACTCGAGCGCCAGCCACCCGGCACCGAGGCCGAGGACCGCGCGACCGCCGGAGAGGAGATCGACGGCGGCGACGGCCTTCGCCAGGACGGCGGGGTGGCGGTAGCCCACCGAGTAGACCAGGCTCCCGCAGCGCACGCGGGTGGTCGTCATCGCCAGGGCGGTGTGCATGGTGACCGCCTCCAGGCAGACCGGGTCGCCGGTGGCGTCCGCGGCGTAGAAGTGGTCCCAGATCGACAGCCATCCGAAGCCGAGGTCCTCCGCCTCCCGCCAGAGGCGCTGGAGTTCCTCCACCGTCGTGTTCTGCGGGCCTGTGTGGACCCCGAAGGCGAGCGTCATCGCACCCCTCTCAGACTTGGCCCCCGGACGAGCCTCGGGGCCGGGAGGCTGTCCGCCATTCAAGCATGCCGGGGGGACGGCCTCTCTCCTGCGGGATAGGCTCGGCGCCATGTTCGACGTCGATCGCTGGCCTTCCCTCACGGACCCGGTGCTCGTCCTGGCCCTGTCCGGCTGGGTGGACGCCGGCTTTGCGGGGGCGGGCGCCGCGCAGATCCTGCAGGACAACCTGGAGGGGGCGGCGGTCGTGGGTCGCGCGGACCTCGCCGACCTCGCCGACCTGCAGCGGGAACGCCCCAAGATGCACGTCGAGGAGGGGGTCCTGACGTCCCTGGCTTGGCCCACGATCGAGGTCGTGGCCGGGAGGGTGGGCCGGGACACCGTCGTCGTGTCGGGTCCGGAGCCGTCCTTGCGCTGGCGTGGTTTCGCGGCGGGGCTCGTCGACCTCGCCCGGGAGGCCGGAGTGCGCAGGGCCTTCACCTTGGGCGGGATGCCCGCCCCGGTCGTGCACCGCCGGCCCGTGGCGGTCCTCGCCACGTACGCCGGGGCCGGCCCGGGGGACCAGGTGGGGCCGTGGCGTCCTGACTACGAGGGGCCCACGGGGGCCCAAACCGCGGTGCAGGTGGCACTGGGCGAGTCGGGGATCGACGCCGTGGGCCTCTGGGCGCAGGTGCCGCCGTACCTCGCGTCGACCCCGTCCCCGCCGGCCATCCGGGCCCTCCTCCGGCGTCTCGGGGAGATCGCCGGTGTGGACGTAGGAGATCTCGAGGAGCTCGACGAGATGTGCGCCGGCTACGTGGCCCGGGTGGAGGACGAGCTCGCCGGCCGTGCCGACCTCGCCGGGCTCGTCGACCAACTGGAGGCGGCGGCCGAGGATGTGGGGGGGACCCCGTTCGGGGAGGCCGGCGGCGGCCTCGCGGACGAGATCGAGCGCTTCCTCCGCGAACAGGGCTGAAGCGAACGACCCTCGCGGCCTTTGCCTGGCTAGGGCCGGCGCACCTCCGGGAATGCGGCGACGCGGAGCCCAGTGGAGCCGTAGGGCACGAGCTCGAGCTCGGTGACGGGGCCCGTGGCGTCGTGGGGACCGCCGGTGACGGGACCGGCCTGGTCGGCCTCCAGCGTCCAGCCGGGGACGAGGCGCCCCCCGGTGCGGATGCGCACTGGGGCGGCGTCCGTCGCCCACGGGACCGGTCCCGGCGGGGCGGTCTCGACCCGGAAGCCGTCCCGGCGGAGGCCGTAGTTCCACGGTGTCGTGGGGTGGACCTCCCACTCCGGCGAGGGCGCCCCCTCGTCCAGCGGCCGCCAGTCCTCCCCGATGCGGAGGCCGAACAGCAGGGGCCCCCGGTGCACGGAGAGGAGGCCCTCGTGCCCCCGTTCCGTGCGCACGTCCATGGGGAGGTCGAGCACGCACTCGTCGCCGTCGCGCCATTCGCGCTCGGCCCGGTGCCAGCTGCCGGGGACGGCGGGTTCGCCGTCGACCGTGGCGTTGCCGGCCCAGGTCGGGATGCGCAGGACGAGCGGGAACCGCACCGCGCCCCCGCCCGGCACCCCGACCCGGAGCGTGACCCGGCCGGCGAAGGGGTAGGACGTGTCCTCCTCGACCTCCACAGGGACGCCGCCGGCGACCTCCGCCGACGCCAGGCAGGGGCCGTAGGCGACGCAGGCGAGGCCGTCCTCGGGCGTCCGCATCACCAGGGAGCGCACGAGCTTCGGCCAGCCCTGGTGCATGTTCGCCAGGCAGCAGGGGTAGTTCGGGGCGAAGCCGTAGATGTTGGAGTGGTCGCCGTTGGACCCCCAGGTGCGGGCGGCCACGGACACGAGAACCTGGTTGACCTGTTGGTCGTACTGGTGGGCCCACATGTCCGCCGTGAACGTCGCCGGCCAGGCGTTGTAGGCGATCTGCTCGAGGCGGTCGCCGAGCAAGACGTCGCCCAGGACGCCCACGAGCTCCTCCAGGGAGGACATGGCCTCGGCCACGGCGCAGAGCTCGGTGCCAGATGTGGGGGAGGTGCCGTGGAGGTGCTCGTCGCAGCTCCACATCCCCGTGGGCTGACCGTGGCCGGCCGTGAGCCGGGCGAGACCCGCCGCCACCGCGTCCCGCTGGGCGGGGTCGCCGCTCCGGCGCCACGCCAGCGCCGGGTACTTGAGGCCGTGGGCGTGGTTGACGCCGTGGGTGTACATCCAGAACTCGTCCAGCGGGAGGTAGTCGTCGGCGAGACCGCCCGCCTGCAGGCCGGCCCAGTCGGCGCTCTGGGAGAACACGAGGTCGGCGAGGTCGAGGAGACCCGGGTCGCCGGTGCGCTCGTACAGCCAGTGGATCGTGAGGACGAGTTCGGGGCCGCGGGCGTGCGCCCAGTGCTCGAGGCGCCGGGCGGGTAGCGTGCGGGCGACGTAGCCCAGGTAGCGGGTGAGGAAGGGCGGGACCCGCTCGTCGCCGGTGGCGTCGTGGTGCGCCACGAGGATCCGGCACATCACCATGTTCGGCCACCAGTCGACGTTCAGCCAGGGGCCGAACTGGCCGTTCGGGCGCTGGCTCCCCAACGACCACTCCACCCACCGCTGCGCCTCGGCGAGGAGGTCGCCGTCGTCGAGGAGGTGGGCGAGGGGCAGGAGGCCGTCGCAGTAGTACGGGCCTCGTTCCCAGGACTCACCCGTGCCGCCCAGCCACCCGCTGCCGGGGCCGACGTCCGCCCAGATCTCCGGCAGGCGACCGGTAAGGCCGTCGCGCTGCACCCGGAGCTGGTCGGCGAGCCAGCCCGCCGGGCGCACCGCCCCCAGGGGAAGGGGAGTGAACGCGGCCGGCTGCAATGCGGGTCGTCCGGACGTGGGCCTGTTCGTGGGGGCCATCGCGCTCCTGTAAGAATCGTCCGATGCGATCAACGGTCGGCGGTGCCCGCCGAGGCTACAGAGGCAGTCGCGGCGGGGCTCTCTTGCCCGCCCGGGGGGCTGGTCGGACCGGGGGCCCGGGGTCGGAGCCGGGGAGATGCCGGTCGTGAGGCCGGCACCGCCGTGGTGGGGTGAGCCCCTCGGGACGGACTGGCTGTTCGTGCCCGGGTCGCCCGCGCCCGGTGTCCTGAGCGAGATCGACGTTCTGCACGAGGGGACGGGCGGGATGCTCCGTGTCGTCAGCGGCGACGAGCATCCGCTGCTCGCCGCGCAGGGCGCTGCCGGCGTCGTCATGTCCCCGGGTACTGCGGGGCTCACCGTCCACGGTCCCGGGCCCCTCGCTCTCGACGTCGTCTGGGGCGGGATCCTCCGCCAGGTCGTCACGGCAGGGTCGGTTGACGCGGGCCGGCGCCTGCGTTGGGATCCGTGGGCGCACGCCCTGGTCTTGGAGACCGCTGCCCCGTTCCCGCTCGTGGCCCTCGCCCTCGGCGGGGCGGGGGCCGCGGCGCGCCTCGTCGTCGACGAGGAGGACTGGCGCCTCGACATGGAACGCACGCAGACGGTCGCGGGCAGCGTTCGCGTACGTCTCGAGGTCGACGGCGTGGCCCACGTCGCCTGCCACGCCGACCCCGACGGCGCCACCGCGGCACTCGCCGGCCTGCGCTCCGGCGTCCCCCGACCCGGGGGAGCCGGAGGCGAGGCCTTCGCGGCGGGTGGCCCGCGCGCCGCGGCCAACGCCGCCTTTGCCCGCCTCGGCACACTGGGACGCGCCCTGGACACCGGCCGCTGGCACGTGGTCGTGTCTCGCTCGCCCCGCCACGGGACCCCGGCGGTCTTCCGGGCCCGGGACTGGTTCCGCTGGAGCCTGCCTGCTCTCGCCCGCGCCGACCCGCCCGGCGCCCGGGCGGGCATAGCGGCGGCCTGCCGCCTCGTGGCGGACGCCCCGGGGGCGGACGCCCTCGACGTCGCCGGGCGCAGCGTCGGGGGCGGATTCGCACTCGAGCAGTGCGCCGACGTCCCCCTCGGGATCGAGGCCTACACGGCCGCCACCGGCGACAAGGCCGTGTGGTCGCATCCCGACGTGCAGGACGCCCTCGTGGCCGTGGCCGAGGAGTTCCCCCGCTGGTACGACGCCGAGCGAGGCTTGTTCCGCACCGAGGTGGACGCTTCGGGGACGCCGCCTCCGGGACCCTTCCTGGCCGTCCCGAACGCCATGGTGGCCGCCGCCTACGACGTCCTCACGCGCCGCGGTGTCGTGCCGCCTGCGGGCACGGTGCGGGCGTTGCGGAACTGCTGGGGGCAGGCGTTCCTCTCCCAGGGCTGGGTGGCGGGGGCCGTCACGGCCGAGGGCGAGGCACTGTTCTGGAACACCCCGGCCGCCGGCATCGCCGCGCTCCCCCGTTTGGGTGCCCTGGCAGCGCACGACCCGGCGTGGCTGGCGAGCATGGGGCACCTGGCCTCGCGGGAGTACCCGGGGTGTGTCCCGGGGACGTTCCCCGGTGAGGGGCTTCCCGGGCGGGGCCTGCCTCTGCTCTGTGCGGCCCTCGACCGCCTCGTGGCGCTCGCCCCGGAACATCCCGTCCGCCTCGCGGCGAGCGTCGTCGTGGCCGAGGCTCCCCTCGACGGCGACGGCCTCGCCTGCGAGGCCTATGACCCCGAGTCCGGCGCCGCCCGCGAGGGCGCGGCGGCGGCGTCCCTCGCCGGGTACCTCGCCGTCGCTCTCCAGGACGGCCACCTCCCGTCGCCCGGGGGCCTGAAGGCGTAAGGGCCCGCCGCCCTGGATCGTCCTTCCCTGCGTACACGGGGCGGAAACCGCCGCCAGGAGTGCGCTGGTTCGGGGCCGATCGTGAGATCGGCCGACCCGCCGCCGGGTCGTGCGTCTACGAACGACCCGGCGTCAGCGGCCGATTGCCGCGCGCTCCTCGGTCCCGTGGGTCACGGAGGTCGTGATGTCCGCACACGCGCAGATCCCAGAGGGGTGCGGCCGGACGGCCAGGAGATGAGGGACAATGAGCTCTCAGGCACCCGGAGAAGTGAGGAAGGCGAGCGCATGGCGGCACCGGCGGTCGATGCGGACCTCGTCGCAGCCGCGCAGGCGGGCGACGACTCCGCTTTCGGCCGGCTCTTCGACACCTGGTTCGACCCGGTGTTCGACCATGTCGTCCGGATCGTGCACGACCGGGATCTTGCCGGGGAGGTCGCCCAGGACGCGTTCCTGGCGGCGTGGCAGCGTCTCGGCACCCTCGAGGACCCCCAGGCGTTCGGAGCCTGGCTGGTGCGTATCGCCCGGAACCGGGCGCTCGACCGCCTCGCGAAGGAGCGGCGGGCGACTCCCGTCGACGACGAAGGGCTCGCGGTGATCGAGGCGCAGCAGGCGGCGGCCGGTGCCGGCCCGCTGGTCGAAGACCGCGCCTCGGCCACCCTCGACCCGGAGCGGGCGGCCGAGGACGGCGAGCTCGCCGAGTTGCTGTGGGGCGCCGCCGAGGCGCTCGGCGAGCGCGACGCCGGTGTGCTCGACCTCCACCTCCGCCACGGCCTCGGTGCCACGGAGATCGCGGGCGTGCTCGGTGTCACGCCGAACAACGCCCACCAGATGCTCTTTCGTCTCCGGGGCCGCCTGGGCGGGGCGGTCCGGGCACGCGTGTTGTGGCGGCGGGGGGCGCCCCTGTGCGACGGCCTCGCGCAGGCGCTGCAGGTCAACGGTGTGGAGCGCTTCGACGCCACCGCCGTGCGCGTCATCGCCACGCACACCGAGGTCTGTGACGACTGCAACGAACGCCAGCGCACCCGCCTGGAGCCGGCGGTGCTCTTCTCCGCCGTGCCCCTCCTCGTCGCGCCCGTCCTGTTCAAGGCGAAAGCGGCGGCTGCGCTCGGCCAGGCGGGCGTTCCGATGGCGGGCTCGGCGTTCACCGCGGTCGGTGCGGGGGGAGCGGGTGTGCCCGCGGCCGAGGCCCCGACGCGGGCCGGCTTGGAGCCCCCCACGGGGGTGCTGCACACGCCCGCCGGCGGGCCCCGCCATGTTGCCCCCGGGCCCCGATGGGGCCGCTGGATCGGGGGTGCGGCGGCGGCCGTCATCGCCCTCGTGGCCGTCTTCGCATGGGTGGCGTTCTCGGGCGACGGCGACGATCCCCGGGCCGGTGACGTCGAGGCCGTGGCCACCGCGCCTGCCTCGGATCCCGCCTCCGACGAACCCGCCGTGACTTCCGCGCCCGAAGCCTCGGGCGCGGTGACCTCGGCGCCCACCGCGTCGGCGACGCGGCGGCCCTCGCCCCAGCCCACGCCGAGCGCGGTGCCCACGACACCGGCACCGCCACCCGCAGGGCCCCGGATCACGTCCTTCGGGGTCGAGTCCACCGGGACGGCGGACACGTCGTGCACGGCGGGCTACGCGGTCGTGTCCTGGGCGACCACGGGAGCCACGGACGTACGCCTGAGCGTGGGCACGAAGACGAGGGTCGCGGATGCCAGCGGGGAGGACACCGTCTGTGCCGCCTCTGGGACCACCGTGACTCTCCGGGCCTCGGGCGAGGGCGGCGAGGTCAGCGACTCGGAGAGGGTTCCCTGACGCCGGCGTGCCCGAGGACCAGGAGCTCGTCGTCGGGGCCGAAGACGACCGGTGTGGACTTGCGGGGGTTCACGTGGATGCCCCGGCCCAGGCCGCCGACCCCGGACGCGTCCCGGTAGCCGATCACGGTCTCACCGCGGCGGGCCCCCGCTGCCACGGCCTCGGCGAAGGCGATGCTCTCGCCCACGGGCACGTAGGCGGCCGCCGTCTCCAGGGACATCTCCGTGCCGCCGGGGTCGAAGAGGTCGTCGAAGACGGCGAGGAGGTCGGGGTTCTCGGCGAGCTGGGCGAGGAGCAGGCTGGTGAGCTGGTCGCTCACGATGAAGTCGTCGGTGTTCATTCCCCGGGCGAGCTCGACGGCGCGCACGTCGAGGAGCTCGGAGGCGATGTTCATCCGGCGGTCGGGCTCGGGGTTCTCGGCGAGGAACTGGTGGAGTTGCAGGAGGGACATGAGCGTGCGCGCGTCGGCCTCGCTGGGGTCGATCTCGCGGCGGTAGCTGAGGACGACGAGGTGGTCGAAGTCCTGCTCCTGGAGGGCACGGGCAAGGTGCTCGGGCTCCGTCGTGTCGGCCTCGGTGACCTCGATGCGGAGGACGCCGAACGCGTCGGCGACGTCGAGGTCCCCCGGGCGGACCAGGGCGGGATCGACGAGTGCCCGCACCGTGGACCCGGGGGCGACGTAGTGGTCGAGTTGGTGCAGGATGGCCGGGGCGAGGGCGTTCCAGCCCACGACGAGGACGTGCTCTTCGGGGGCGGGCTCGGGGATCCGGTCGCCGTCGGGGACGACCTCGGGGGGGTCGGGGTCCGAGACCACCACGGTGTCGTCGTCGGCAGAGACGGCGATCACCTGGTCGCCGGGCGCGAAACGGCGGTCGACGGGCGGATTCAGCGTGATGGTGCCGTCGGCGGCGGCGACGCCCATCACCGCCGAGTCGTCATACGCCAGGAGGGCCTGGCCGTAGGTCTTGCCCTCGAGCAGCGGCTCGGGCTGGAAGTAGATCTCGTCGCCGTCGAAGTCGAGGAGCTCCTGGTAGGCGAGGCTGATCCCGGACTGGCGGCAGACGAGCGCCGTGATCCGGGCGATCACGTCGGTGGACACGACCGTGGCGACGCGATCCCCCACGGCTGCGCGCAGAGCGCGGGCGTTGCGGAGGTGGGCGAACTCGGCCACGACGCGGGTGTGGGCGAAACCTGGGTCGGCGTTGCGCAGGGCCAGGACCGTCTTGACGACGGCGGCGTCGGCGACGTCGTCGTCGGGGCTGAGGACCACGACGGCCTTGGCCCCCGGCACGTTGGCGATCTCGAGGTCGGCGGGATCCGTGGGGTCCCCGGTGCGGCACACGAGCCGGGTGGGCCCCCGGAGCTCGACGCGGCGGCGGATCTCGTCCTCCATCTCCACCTTGTCCCTGGGGGCGACGACGACCACGCAGGCGTCGTGCAGGTTCTCGTTGGCGACCACGAACTCCGAGATGACGGTGGCCAGCTTCGGTGACCAGCCCAGGATGAGGGTGTGGCCGTTCTCGACCACGGGGGTGCGGCCCTTGCGGAGCTCGGCGAGCTTGCGGTCGATACCGCTGGAGATGAACCCGATGAGGGCGCTCACGATGAAGATGCCGCCCACGGTGACCGCCAGGGACACGGCGCGGAACCCCCAACCGCTGTCGCCGCCCATCGTGCCGGGATCGAGCGTGCGCAGCAGGCTGGCCCAGAACGACTCCAGGAAGTCGCCCTTGGCCTCCCCCACCTGCACGCTCGCGAGGGAGAGGACGAGGCCGGCGGCGACGACGAGCAGGAGCGTGAAGACGGCCAAGAGCGAGACGAGAGCGCCCGTGCCCCTCGAGAAGGCGTTGTCGAATCGGTAGCGGAGCCGGCGACGGAGGCCGGGGCGGGTGTCATCCATGGGGAGGGATTGTGGCGCGCCCGGCGGGAGGGTGGCGAGCGCCGCCGGGTCGGGAAGGCTGGACGACGATAATTGCTGCCCATCGGCCCGGAGCGAGGGGGCGGCACTGACCACTATCCGCGTAGCGAGCTTCAACGTCCGCCACTGCGAGGTTCCCGGGCCTCCGGCCGCCGCCGACGTGGACACGGCCGCCGCCGCCGTGGCGTCCCTGCAGGCAGACCTCGTGGCCCTGCAGGAGGTCGATTCGGGTCTGGAGCGCTCCGGGCGCATCGACCAGGCGCGGGCGATCGCGGAAGGGCTCGGCCTCCGGTGGCAGTTCTCCGCCGCCATCTCGCGTGACGACGCCGCCTACGGGATCGCCCTGCTGGCGCGGGACACCATCGAGGGCGAGACCCATCGCCTGCCCGGCGACCACGAGCCGCGGGTGTGCTTCGCGGGGCGCGTGGGCGCGGTGTCCGTCGCCGCCACCCATCTCTCCGTGAGACCGGAGGAGTCCGCCCCCCAGCTCGAGGTCGTCGTCGGGTTGGCCCTCGGACTGCCCCGGCCCCGCATCGTCGTGGGCGACCTCAACCGGGGACCCGAGGCTCTCGACGTTGCCGCGGCCGGCGGGTTCCGACCTGCCGGCGGTGTGCTCACCTGGCCGCGGAAGCGGCCGCGGCGCCAGATCGACCACGTCCTCTGTCAGGACGACATGGTGGTGACCGGTGTAGCGGCGCCGCTCCTGGCCGTCTCGGACCACCGTCCGCTCGTGGTCGACCTGGTTGCCCGGGGCCACGCTCCCTTCGCGTGAGCCGGGCCGGCTAGGTCGGGCCGAGGTCGAGCGAGCCTCCCCCGGTGGCGCGTTCGAGAAACTTCTCCCGCTCCCTGACGGCCTCTTCGGGGTACCAGACGCCGGGCGCCACCCGTCCGACGAGGACTTCGAGGCCGAGCGCCGCAGCGGCGGCGCCGGTGGCGGCGAGGCAGTCGTCGTGTACGTAGGTGGCGGTGCGGGCGGTGCCGTCGGCGCCGTCGACGTCCACCCGGACTCCCAGGGCCTTGCCCCCCCAACGGTCGAGGAGACGCATCGCCGGGGCGGCCCGCTCCGCGAGGCCCCTCATGCGACGCCGGTCCTTGACGAGCCGGCGTGGGCCGAGGCGCCCGGCGAGCCCCGTGACGAGGTTCCAGAGGTCCGGTGAGGTGCCGAAGCGGGCGGACACGTCAGGGACCCCGAACACGTCGTGGATCGACGTCACCTCCGGCGCTTCGACGTAGTAGACGGGTCGGGAACCCACCGGTCGCGGGAAGTCCACCTTGCGTCGGCCCGTGAAGGCGTCGTGCTCCCGACGCTCGCCGCCCACGTACTCCGTGGCGGGCTCGCAGGTGAGGAGCCATGCGGACGCGAGCAAGGCGGGCCCGCCGCCGACGAAGTACGAGAACGCCACGCCTTCGGCCCCGCCGGTGCGTTCCACGAGCTCTGCGGCCATGACGGCGGACAGGCCGGGGAACATGGCGCCGGAGGTGACGGCGGGGAGACCGGCTGTGCGGGCGTCGTCGTGGAGGCGCTTGGCCCGCTGGGCGTAGCCCGCGTCGTCGGCGAGGTCGACGTAGGGGACTCCGCTCTCGACGGCGGCGGCGAGGACCGCGGGCTCGCCGTTGTGGAACGGCCCTGCCGCGTGGATCACCAGGTCGGAATCCTCGAGCGCGTCCCGCAGGGAGCTCGGGTTCGTGACGTCGAGGGGGGCCAAGGATGCCCTTTCACCGAGAGCGGCGACCATCGTCTCGCCTTCGCCGCGGTCATGGCCGGCGAGGGCGACCTCGACGCCGCCGTCTGCATCGACGAGAGCGCCGGCCACCGCCCCTTCGACCGGGCCCGTGCCACCCACGATCAGCACTCGCGCCATGGCATGCCCCTGTGTCGTCTCCCAGTCGGGGACATTCTGGCAGCCCCGAGGGCAACGCCGCGACAACAGGGGCTCTGTTGTCGGCTCCGTGCCCGCTGGCCGTCGGAGCAAGGTCCGGTCAGGAGCCCTCAACGGGGGCCGGTCCCCCTCGTGTGAGGAAGTCGAGATCGACACCCCGGTCGGCCTGTAGGACGTGCTCGGCGTAGAGGCGGCGCCAGCCCCGGGGAGGCAGGGGCGGAGGCGACCACTGCGCGTGCCGACGCCCGAGCTCGGCGTCGTCGACGAGGAGGTCGAGGCGGCGGGAGGCGACGTCGAGGCGGACGCGGTCGCCGTCGTGCACGAGGGCCAACGGGCCGCCGGCGGCGGCCTCGGGAGCGCAGTGGAGCACGACCGTGCCGTAGGCGGTGCCGCTCATGCGCCCGTCGGAGACCCGCACCATGTCTCTCACGCCCGCGGCGGCCAGGTACGCGGGAATGGGCATCGACCCGGCCTCGGGCATGCCGGCGGCGACCGGCCCGGCGTTGCGCAGCACCATCACGTGTCCGGGGGTGATGCCCAGAGCGGGGTCGTCGATGCGGACGGCGGCGTCCTCGGGGGACTCGAAGACCACAGCGGGTCCCTCGTGGGAGAGGAGGTCCTCCGAGGCGGCGGACACCTTGAGGACGGCGCCGCGGGGCGCCAGCGACCCGCGGAGAACGGCGAGCGCGCCCGGCGGGCCCAGCGGGTCGTGCAGCCCGCGGATGGTGCTCTGCCAGTCGCCTCCGGGTGGCGCAGCGGCGACCGCCTCGCCGAGGGACCGCCCCGTGACCGTGAGGGTGCCGAGGCGGAGGAGCGGGGCGAGTTCGTGTAGGAGGGCGGGGACCCCGCCGGCGCGGTGGAAGTCCTCCATGTAGCCGGACCCGGACGGCTTGCAGTCCACGAGCAGCGGCGTGGCGGTGGCGACGGTGTGCACGTCCTCCAGGGTGAGCGGGACGCCCGCCCGCCCGGCGATCGCCAGGAGATGGACGACGGCGTTCGTGGAACCCCCCACGGCAGCGAGGACGGTGAGGGCGTTGTGGAAGGCGTCCGCGGTGAGGACAGCCGAGGGCGAGGGTCCCCCGGCGACGGCCATCTCCACCGCCCGCCGGCCGCTGGCGACGCCGTGGCGGAGCCGGTCGCCGGTGGGCGAGGGGGGGGACGCGCCCCCGGGAAGCATCATGCCGAGCGCCTCGGTCACGCA
>CAYJLW010000092.1:0-2534 GCA_964370965.1 uncultured Acidimicrobiia bacterium
CCTTGGAACCCCCCCTCCTTGACCTTGTGCCGCTGGCCGCTGTGCCGGGCGGGCGGAGCCCGCCCTCACGCGACCGGGCGCCGTCCGTGGCGACGTGACACGACCGCTGAGCCCGATCTGACTGGAGAGCAATGTCCCAGGACGCCGAGCGAGGCAGCCTCCCGGGGAGACCCGAGGCGGAGCCGGGACACGTGACTCACGGGCTGGGCCTTCGCGTGGGGATCGTGGCGGGGTTGGCGGCGGGGTTGCTCGCTGGGGTCTTCTCTCTCTTCGCCGCCGAACCCACTCTGGAACAGGCGATCAGGATGGAGGAGCGCCGCGCCCGCGACCGGGGCGAGGCCCAGGAGCAAGAGCTCGTCACCCGCCGCCAGCAGAAGGTGGGCCTCGTGGCGGCCTCGGCGATCACCGGGGCGGTCCTCGGCGCCGTGCTCGGCCTCGTCTTCGCGTCCTCTGAGATCGGGACCAGTCCGTGGCGGCGCTCGCTCTGGCTCGCCGGCCTCGGCTGGGGGGCGTTCACCCTCCTGCCGTGGCTGAAGTACCCGCCGAATCCGCCGGGCGTGGGCGACCCGGCCACGATCGACCGGCGCCAACTCCTCTACTTCGGTCTCGTCGCGCTCGGGGGGACGCTCTTGTGGGGCGCGCGGCGCCTCGGCCTCGCCCTGGGTCGTCGGGGCTGGCGGGAGCCGGACAGGTATCTCGCTGTCGGGAGCACCGTCGTCGTCGGTGCGGCAGTCCTGCTCGCCTTCCTCCCGGCGAACACCGATCACGTGATGCTGCCCGCCACGCTCTTGTGGCGGTTCCGGCTTCTCTCCCTCGCCACCACCACGCTCCTTTGGGGCGCCCTCGGCGCCGGCTTCGGCCTGGGGGCAAGCCGGACGGCGTCAGCCAAGAGGGGCCTGGCGTCGCCGCCGAAATAGCGCGGGACGTCACATCCGAGTCAAGTTTCCGGCCTCGGCGACACGACCATAGGGGTGATGACACCCGTCGAGCTCCGACTCCACCAGGGGCCCCTCCTGAGCAGGCGGGGAAGGACGACGAGGTCAACGACCGGGGAGGGTCTCGCCCCGCTGGAGGATCTCGCTGTCGCGGCCGCGGGCGGGAACATGGCCGCTTTCGGCGAGATATACGAACGGCTGGCCCCCACCGTCCTCAGGTACGTTGGCGCCAGGGCCCGTGACCTCGGCGATCCGGCGGACCTCGCGCAGGACGTGTTCCTTGCCCTGCATCGTTCGCTGCCCACCTACGTGCCCCGCCCCGAGGTCCCCTTCGGCGCCTGGGCGATGCGCGTAGCGAGGAGTTGCCTGGCAGACACCGCTCGCCGGACGCGTCGCTGCCCCATGGCCGACATGTCCGACGACGCCCTCGCCGAGGTGGCGGCGACGCAGGCAGGACCCGAGGAGCGGGCCGTGGCCGCCGACGAGGCCGCGAATGTCTGGCGGCGTGTGACAGAGCTGCGACCTGCCCACCAGGACGTTCTCGCCCTCCGCTTCGTCGCAGGCCTCAGCGTGGACGAGACGGCACAGGCGATGGGCAAGTCCGCCGCCGCCGTCAAGGTGCTCCAGTACCGCGCCCTGCGGTCGTTGCACAGGAAGGTGCGCACATGAGCCGCGTCGCTGAGCGGACGGCTGCCGCCCTGGAGCGGGGTGACACGACTCTGCCGGAGGCAGCCCTCGCAGCGCGGCTCGTGCAGGAGAGCCGCGAGTGGGATCCCTCCCTGCCCCTCCTGGCCGAGGGCTGGAGACGCCTTGAGGACGCGCTGCAGCGCGAAGAGGACGTCTGTGCCCCCCTCCGTCGGCACAAGAGGCCCCGGCGAGCGCTCCTCGCCGGCGCGGCGGCGGCTCTCTTGCTGAGTGTCACGGGGGTTGCGGGCGCCCAGGCCCGCCCCGGCGGGGTGCTGTACCCGATCAGGCGCGCCTACGAAGAGGCCCGTGTGGCTCTGGCGACCACGCGCGGGGAAGCCCTGCAACTCCGGCTGGACTTCGCCGAGCGGGACTTGGGCCTCGTGGAACAGGCCGCCGAGGGCGGGAACGGAGTACTCACGGACGCCTCGGGGGCGGCACTCCTCGCGGACCTCGACCGGATCCCCCCCGTCGCCTCGCGGCAGGAGCCAGCCGCCCGCACGAGGGTGAGCAGGCTCCTGCATCGCATCGACAAGCTGCTCTCACGTCTCGGGGGCGCCCGGCTCGCGAAGGCGCTGGACAAGCGGGCGGATCGGGTCGCCGAACGCTTCCGGGTCGATCCGGCCCGAAGGCAGGCCGCCCGCTCCGCACGGGAGACGGAGGCCGAGGCGCGTAGGGGCGCCTCCAAGGGGAAGAACGCGCAGGCCTCCGCACCCGCGGACACAGCGTCGGGCCCGGCGCCACCTCCCGCGCCCGGCAACTCCGAAGCCGGGGCGTCCGGCGGCCAAGACCAAGGCGGCGGACAAGGCGGCGGACAGGGCCAAGGCGGCGGCGGACAAGGCGGCGGCGGACAAGGCGGCGGCGGACAAGGCGGCGGCGTACAAGGCGGCGGCGGACAAGGCGGCGGCGGACAAG
>CAYJLW010000092.1:2634-14146 GCA_964370965.1 uncultured Acidimicrobiia bacterium
GCGGCGGCGGCCAAGGCGGCGGCGGCCAAGGCGGCGGCGGCCAAGGCGGCGGCGGCCAAGGCGGCGGCGGGGACTGAACGGGGCGCAAGACCCGGGCCCAATGAGACCGGCGACCCATAACCACTCGCGCTCCGCGAACGCTCCCCAGATGGGGGTGGAGACCACGACAGACAGTTCGCGGACCAAGGAGAACCAGTGGATGCCGGCGCACGGGGGTCTGGCGACCAGCGTGGGTTCACGGTCGCCGAGCTCGCCGTCACCCTCTCTGTGCTCGCCGTGGCCATCGCCCTGTCGGTCCCCCCCCTCCTGTCGTACATGAACGCGAACGACTTCGGCGACGCCGTCGCCCACGTCGCCGGTGACCTCGACAGGATGCGGGAGCGTTCCGTGGCCGAAGCCACCGCCAGCCAGGTCTACGGAGTCGACTTCACGCCCGGTTCGGGCACCTACCGCCTCTTCCGTTCACAGCCCTCGAACGTGGTCGGCACCGTGAGCCTGGGAGGCGGCGCCTTCGTCGAGTCGGCCGCCTGCACGCCCCCCGGGGGTCCCAGCGGGTCGGCCTGCTACTTCTACGGCCGCGGGACCGCTTCCGGGGGCACGGTCATCGTGGCGCAGAAGGGCTCCAACCGCCGCCGGACCCTCACCATCGAGAGCCTCACAGGAGTCGTGCGCGGTGAGTAGGCGCGACGGCGGGCGGAGCCGCTCCGACGAGGGGTTCACCGTCATCGAGGTCGTCGTCGCATTCGGCATCTTCGCCTTCGTGTCGATCGCCGTCACGGGGGTGCTGGCAGCCAGTCTGAGGTCGGTCGTCACGGCCCGGAGGGAGGCCCAGGCGAAACAGGCGTCCCAGCGGATCCTGGAGCGGATGCGCTCCCTGCCCTTCCACCGGAGCTGGGCGGTCGCCCCCCGAAAGGTCGACGTCCTCGACAGCTACTTCCCCGATCTCCGTGGCGCCTCGCCCTCAGGGGGCGACGGTTACCTGGTGTCGACTGCTTCGTATCGCACGAGCGCTCCCGCACCCGGCATGGGGGATGCCACGGTGGAGGTCGAGGCCACCTTCGTGGGCCCGAACGGGAGCACGGTCGTCCCGCCCAGCACCTATTCGTACGCCTCGTCGCCCGCGGACACCCCCCCCGGTAGGCTGCTCGCCGTCGCCATCACGGTGAAATGGCAGATGGGCGCCGGGGACCGTTCCTACACTCTGCGATCCATCGTGGGGGCGAAGCGCACCGTGGCCACGCAGGGCACGGCGAGTGCATCCGTGACAGCCGCCGTGGCCACGACGGAGCTCTCCGACGCCGACGGAGGGAGTGCGGAGAGCACGCTCACGCTGGGGGAGTCGGCGTCCACGGTCTTCAGCGGAGACACCACCTCGGCGCGCACCACGGAACTCGCCGCCCGGGCGGAGCTCTCAGACACGGCCTCGGCGGGGTGCAGCCTCTCGGGCGCCGCCGGCACGGCTGCAGCGCCCCCGGAGGTGTCCGGGGGGTACGTCTACTCCGCAGCCGCCGGGGAACTCGGCTTCCCCTGCGCCAGTACGACCTCGCCTGCAGCGCGCCTCGCGGCAACTGTGGCGGACGGACTCGAGGCGCTCCTTCCGTCCCCCGGAGGCCTGCCGGCGACAGCAGGGCGGGCACAGCTCGGTCCCGGCACGAGCGGGGAGGACCTCCTCGCCGGGTTCTTCGCCGACCGGGACGCCGATCCCGTCCGGCTGCTGCGCTACAGCGACTCCCTCGGTGAGCCCGTTCCCCAACTCGGCCTCCACCGCCGCGACGACGGGGACGTCCCCACGATGAGCACCTCTGCGGAGGCCACGGCGGACAACGGCGTGACCTACCGGGCCTCCGGCAGCCTCGCGGGGGTGGCGCGCTTCGAGCTCCTGCCCACGACCTTCGCCCCCGGGGGTGTGGTCCAGGTCGAGATCGAGACCGCCGAGGTGAGCTGCAGTGCATCCCGGGTCGACACGGGGACGACCGCCACGGCGTCCTACTCGGGGTCGGTGCGCTACTGGACCGGAGCGGGCTACGCCGGCGTCCCGATCACTTCGGCCGGAGGCACGGACCCGCTCGCCGCCGTGAATCCCGCCGGTGTCGTGGTGTGGAGCGATCCGCTCACGGGGGCCCAGCTCCGTCTCTCCGACTACGTGGAGGCCTGGAGCACGCTGACGGGGGGGACGAGGGACGTCCCAGAGGGCTCGTCCTCCGCATCGATGCGCGTGGACGGGATCGTGCGTGTCAGGACGCGAGGGGTGGAGGGCGCCGCTGCAGGCTCGCAGAACCGCGTCCAGGTCAAGGTGGGGGCCCTCTCGTGCGACGCCGAGAGGCTGCGATGATCCGGGGACGCCGCCGCGGCAGCGGCGGTTTCACACTCATCGAGGTGTTGGTCGCCATGGGCATCTTCGCCCTCCTGAGCCTCGTCGTGCTCACGTTCATGTTCTCGAGCGTGGAGTCGATGCGCCGCGGCCGCGAGAGGCTCGGTTCCAGCGCCGCCGCCCGTGCCGCGCTCAACAGGGTCGCCCGCGACATCAGAGAGGCCGACGCCGTGAGGTCCGTGAGCCCACCGGACGGCGCTTCCTGGGTGGAGGTGAACACCGACTTCGATGCCGACGGCACGATCACGAACACGGCACCGGAGTCCGCTGAGACCCTCCGCTTCGAGTTCGATTCGGCGGCCCGGACGCTCGTCGTGCGCACGCCCGAGACCGCACCCGCGGCCTCCGGCGTGCTGGCCGAAGGAGTCCAGGACGTCACCTTCGACTACCGGGGCAGCGATCTCGCCTTCGACTGGGACGGCGACGGCAGCGTCACCTGGCGAGAGCTGGACGCCGCCCCGGACCACGACGTCTCCGGGGTCGGAAACGCCAACGGGGCCCTGGACGTCGAGTTGCCCTACGTCACCGGCGTCGAGGTGAGCCTCGTCTTCGAGGGCGCGGACAGGGACACGTACAGCGCTTTCGTCGAGCTCAGGAACCGCAATGTGGTCTAGGTGCCCCGGGC
The DNA here is from genome assembly GCA_964370965.1 of uncultured Acidimicrobiia bacterium. GTDB lineage: Bacteria > Actinomycetota > Acidimicrobiia > UBA2766 > UBA2766 > CAYJLW01. The sequence continues at coordinate 5,631 of CAYJLW010000092.1, forward strand.
GGAGAACCGATCCGGAAGCGGGAGCGGCCGTGGTCACCGTGCTGCTCGTGACGCTCGTGCTCACGGTGGCGGGGGCGGCGTTCCTGGCGACCGTGTGGCGGGAGCTCGAGAACGCGGGGCGCGACCGTGCTTCGGGGAGGTACACGGCCGCAGCCGACGGCGGCGTCGACCGCACGATGGAGGACCTCGACCGACTCGGTCTCGCCACCCTGAGGACGTGCACGTCCTACGTCCCCGCGGACGGGCAGGCCGACTACTCCCGGAACCCGTGCACATTCGAGTACCAGTACACGGGCACCCCGGGAGGCGAGCGCTACACCGCTGTGGTCACCCCGACGGCCGGCAAGACCCAGCTCGACCCGCCCACGGAGACGACGGGCTACTACACGATCGTGTCCCAGACGAGAGACCGCAACGGCGAGTTCGTCCGCCAGATCGAGCAGACGGTGAAGATGTCCGTGATCTCCTTCCCGATCGGGATCTTCGCCCACGAGGTGAACGCCGGCGGCACCCCGAAGGTCTACGACACGAGCATCTTCACGGACGGGGACGTCTTCTGGCGCTCCAAGATCACGTTCTCGGGCCTGGACGCCTACTACGGCGGCGGCGCCGGGGCACATGCTCTGGGCGTCATCTACAACCGGGGCGCAGACCCCATCCACTCGTCTTCCCCGGTGAACTGCGCTTACCCGTACGACCAGGACAGCCTCGGGGGGACGGTCCCGGCGGGCTCCTGCCCGTCGGCGGACCCGCCCCCGCCGGCGACGTCGCTTTTCCCGGACGAGGGTCTTGACGTGGTCCTGGAGACCAACACCCTCGACGAGGACGACTACGCGGACCTGAAGGCGCTCGCCATGTCCACGGGGACCTACTGGGCGTACTCGGGCAGCGCCACGCCGACCATCCAGCAGAGCGACGTCCCAGCGAACGTCCCCGACGAAGCCGTCTTCTACGTGGAGTTCATGACCGGCACCCCGGCGAGCAACAAGGTCTCGTGGAAGGCGGATTTCGGCCCTTGCGGCACCCGCAACGGCGTCATCGTCGTGCGCAACGGGTCGCTCACGTACAACTCGAACAACGACTGGACGGGGGTCATCCTCCTCCCCGACTCGGGGGCGGTGCTCAGCGGCAACGGCACAGGGCACTTCAACGGCTCGGTGTTCACGGACGAGATGGGCAACACCGGGAGCGTGCGCTTCGCCATGCCGGCCTGCTGGCTGGACAACATGCCCTCGGTCCTCACCTCCGTCACGCCCCTGCACTGGCGCCAGGTGGACCGGTAGCACGTCCCGCGCCCGGTGAGGCGGCTACGAAGAGCCCAGGGCCTCTTTCTGGGTGGACTCGATGCGAGCCACCTCGGTGAGGGGCAGGATCTGCCAGATCTCTTCGGCCGTCTGCGTCCAGCGGGCGAGCAGTCCCGCCGCCCGGGGGGAGCCCGTGAGGACGGCGTGGCGCTCCACGAGTTGCCTGATCCTCTCGAGGTCGGCGCCGTCCGGGCGGATCACGGTGACCAGGGACGTGTTCACCTGGGCGTGGGGCGCCTCGGGGCTGTGCACGAACGCCTCACCCCCGGTCATCCCGGCGCCGAAGTTGTCGTGCATCGGGCCGAGGACGACGACGGTACCGCCGGTCATGTACTCACAGGCGTGTTCGCCCACGCCCTCGACGACCGCCGTGGCGCCGCTGTTGCGCACGCAGAAGCGTTCCCCCGCGGCTCCGGCGCAGAAGAGCTCCCCGCCGGTGGCGCCGTACAGGACCGTGTTGCCCATGAGGTGCGGGTCCCCGGCGTCGTCCTCGGGGGGCCGGATGACGACGCGCCCCCCGGCCATGGCCTTGCCCACGTAGTCGTTCGCCTCGCCCACGAGACGGAAGTCGACGCCCCTGGTGAGGAAGGCGCCGAAGCTCTGGCCCGCCGAACCGCTGAAGTACACGGTCACCTGCCCGGGAGGCGAGGCCTCGCCGAACTCCAGGGCGATCGCCCCGCCGAGGGCTGCCCCCACGGTGCGGTCGCTGTTGGTGATCTGGTAGCGCAGCTCGAGGTCGTCGCCCTCCCAGATCGCCCGGAAGGCGTCCGCGACGAGACGGTCCCCGAGCAGCGAGCGGGTCCGCTGCACGCCCACGTGGGCGATGAATCTCCGCGGGCCGGGGCCGGGGGCGCCGAGCAGCGGGGAGAGGTCGAGACAGTCCAGACGCTCGTCTCCCGTGCGCCGCTGTGACAGGAGGTCCACGCGCCCGACTGCCTCGTCCAGGGCACGCATCCCCAGGGAGGCAAGGAGGCGGCGCACCTCCTCGGCCATCTGCAGGAAGTAGGTGGCCACGGACCCGGCGCTCCCGGCGAACTTCGCCCGCAGGTGGGGCCGCTGCGTGGCGATGCCCGTGGGGCAGGTGTCCCGGTGGCAGGCCCGCACCATGATGCAGCCCTCGGCGAGCATGGCGACCGTGCCGAAGCTGAACTCGTCGGCGCCGAGGAGAGCGCCCACGAGGACGTCCCGACCGGTCTTGAACCCGCCGTCCACCCGGAGGCGGATCCGGCCGCGGAGGCCGTTCTCGACCAGGACCTGCTGGGTTTCGGCGAGACCGAGCTCCCAAGGGAGGCCGGCGTGCTTGATGGAGCTCAGCGGGCTCGCTCCGGTGCCTCCTGTGCAGCCGGAGATGAGCACGCCCTCGGCGAGGCCCTTGGCGACGCCGGCGGCGATGGTCCCCACACCGGCGACGGCGACGAGCTTCACGGACACCTCGGCGTTCCCGTTCACCTGCTTCAGGTCGAAGATGAGCTGGGCGAGGTCCTCGATGGAGTAGATGTCGTGGTGGGGCGGGGGCGAGATGAGCGTGACGCCCGGCTGTGTCCGACGGAGGCGGGCGATCTCCTCGCTCACCTTGTGGCCCGGGATCTGACCCCCCTCACCGGGCTTGGAGCCCTGGGCCATCTTGATCTGCAGCTCGTCGGCGAACACGCAGTACTCCGGGGTGACGCCGAAGCGGCCCGACGCGATCTGCTTGATCCGCGAGTTGACGTCCGGGCCCCGGCCGTTGCGGCTCCGGTAGCGCTCGCTGGCCTCGCCGCCCTCGCCCGTGTTCGCCTTGCCCCCGATGAGGTTCATGGCGGCGGCAAGTGTTTCGTGCGCCTCGCGGCTCAATGCCCCGTGGGACATCGCTCCCGTGGAGAACCGGCGGCAGATCGACTGCAGCGCTTCCACCTCGTCCAGAGCCACCGGCGGGCCCCCCGGTGAGACCTCCAGAAGGTCGTGTATCTCGGTCGCCGGCCGGGTGTTCACGAGCTCCGCGTAGCGCTCGTAGAGGGCATAGCGCTCCTCGGCGAGGGCGGTGTCGGCGAGGTCCTCCAGGGTGGGGGATCCGCAGCGCGGCGGGCCGGGGACGCTGTCCGCCCCGGCGCCGTTGTCCCTGCGAGCCCGCGCCCTGCCCTCCGTAGGGAGGCCGAGGTCGAGGTGGAGCGCTTCGATGACCGCGGGGTTGTTGGCGTGGTACTCGCCCCCCTTGCGGAAACGGACGACTCCGGGGCTGGCGAGCTCCGCGTCGCCGGCGTGGGCGTCGCCATGGCGGGCCCGGACGTCCTCCTCCAGCATCTCCCAGCCGGCTCCCCCCACCTGGGTGACCGTTCCGGTGAGGCAGGTGTCCACGACCTCGGGAGCGAGGCCGATCGCCTCGAAGATCTGGGCCGTGCGGTAGCTGTCGAGAGTCGAGATGCCCATCTTGGACATGATCTTGAGGACGCCGTCCTCGATCGCCGCCTGGTAGCGCTCCTGGGCGAGGGCGCAGGTGATCTCGTCGCCCACACCGCCGGCGTCGGCGATGGCGGCCACGGACTCGAGGGCGAGGCGGGGGCAGATCGCGTCGGCGCCGTAGCCGAGGAGGCAGGCGAAGTGGTGGGTGTCGCGGACCTCGTCGCTGTCGACGACCAGGGAGGCGTCGCTGCGGATCCCTGCGCGGACGAGCGCGTGGTGGACAGCGCCGACAGCGAGGAGGATCGGCACCGGGGCGCGGCCCTCGTCGGCGTCCGTGTCGCGGACCGTGACGAGGACGGCGCCGGCCCGCACGGCCTCTTCTGCCTCGGCGCCCAGCCGGTGGCACGCCGCCCTCAGGCCGCCGGTCTCCCCGACGGGGAAGGATGCGTCGAGCACCTTGGGACGGAACGGCGCCCGGTCCGGGTCCGTCAGCAGCGACACGGTGGACGGGTACACGAAGAAGCTGGGCAGCTCCACCAGCCGGGCGGCCTCGGGACGTTCCCACAGGAGAGGGTCGCGGGGACCGAGGCAGGTGCGCAGCGACATCACGAGACGTTCGCGCAAGTGGTCGATGGGAGGGTTCGTCACCTGCGCGAAACGCTGCTTCAGGGAGTGGTGGACGGGCCGCCGGTAGACGCCGAACACCGGCAACGGGGTGTCGTCGCCCATGGCGAAGGTGGGCTCCTTCGCGTCCTGCGCCATGGGCTTGAGGATCATGGCGGTCTCTTCCTTCGTGTAGCCGAAGAGCGCCTGGCGGGCCTCCTGGCCGTCCCGGTACTCGTCGACCGTGTCCCCGGCTCCCACCGGGATGAGGCCGTCCTCCACCCAGCGGCCGTAGGGGCGCCTGGACGCGAGAGCCTCCTTGATGGTGTCGTCGTCCTCGAAACCGCCGTTCTCCGGGTCGATGCAGAGCATCTGGCCGGGGCCGAGGCGGCAGCGCTTCACCCGTCCGTGGCCGACGGTGGGCACAGCCCCCGCCTCGGAGCAGGCGACGACGAAACCGTCCTCGCAGACCGAGTAGCGCAGGGGGCGGAGGCCGTTGCGGTCGAGGGCGGCCAGGACCCTGCGGCCGTCTGTGACGATGACGCCGGCGGGGCCGTCCCAAGGCTCCAGGAGGCAGGCGTGGTAGCGGTAGAAGTCCCGCCACCCGGCGGCGATGTCGGAGATGTTCTCCCAGGATTCCGGGATCGTCATCGCCACGGCATGACGGAGGTCCCGACCCCCCCGTACGAGGAGCTCCACAGCGTTGTCGAGCTTGCCCGAGTCGGAGTCCTCCGGCTCCAGCAGCGGCTGGAAGAGATCCTCGGGGCCCACGAGCGTCTCGGTGCCCAGGCGGCGGGCCCACATGCGGTTCTCGTTGCCGCCGATGGCGTTGATCTCGCCGTTGTGGCACAGGAAGCGGAACGGCTGCGCCCGCTCCCAGCTCGGAGCGGTGTTCGTCGAGAAGCGCTGGTGGAAGATCCCGAAGGGGACGGCGAAGTCGTCCCGGGCAAGGTCAGGGTAGAACGCGGCGAGGCGGTCTCCGGGCGGGAGGCCCTTGTAGACGACAGTGCGGAACGACAGGCTCGCCACGTAGAAGCGGAAGCCCGCCTTCGCGGCGGCCGTCCCGGCCCGTCGCCGCGTGCGGTAGGCCCGGCGCTCCGCTTCGTCGGTCGAGACGTCCTCGCCGACGCTCACAAAGAGCTGTTCCACACGCGGGGCGCTCGCCGCCGCGTAGGCGCCGAGCTCGCCGGGGTCGGTGGGCACGCTCCGCCAACCGCCGAGCGTGAGCTCCTCGGCGCGGCAGGCGTCCTCGAGGACCGCCCGGCCCGCCGCCCGGGCGGCGTCCCCGGCGGAGGAGTCGTCGCCGGAGAGGAACACCATCGCCACTCCGAGACGGCTCGCGTCGGTGCCCGGATCCGCTCCGGCCTCGCCCGCCCAGCGCGCCAAGACGTCGCCGGCGAGGGGCAGAAGGACGCCGGCGCCGTCGCTGGACCTGGCGTCGGCGGCGAGAGCGCCGCGGTGGCGGACGCAGGCGAGCCCCGTGAGGGTGGCGTCCAGGATGGTCCGGTCGGCGCGGCCGGTGGCGTCGGCGACAAAGCCGATGCCGCAGGCGTCGAGTTCCAGCCGGGGTCCTCTCATGCGGTTGTCCTCCGCCCAGGTGCGTGCGTACCCCGTGGGTGTGCGGACGCGCACAGACGGGCGACGCTGAGGTCGGTGCGGACAGGCAGCGCTGGCGGTCCGCGGGATCGGTGCCGACATTCTACGGGGGCTCCCCTCCCCCGTACAGCCGGGTTTCCTAGGCTGGCGCCCAGTGGACACGGGCCGGGGGGTGCGCTCGGTGCCGGATGGCGAACGGAGCGCACCCGCGCCTGACACGGAGGGCAAGATGCCGGAGACAGGACGTATCTGGGGCATGACGACGGCGCAGTTGCCTGCCGCTTTCGTGGCCGCGCAGGCCAAGGACCTCGAGGACCGCGGTCTCGCCGGCCTCTTCGCCCCGCAGGTCTACGGGCCGGGGTTCCTGCCCTTGGCGGCGGCGGCGACTTCCACGTCCCGACTGCGCCTCGCCACGGGCATCGCCCTCGCTTTCGCCCGCAGCCCCTTCGAGACGGCGATGGCGGCGATGGACATGGACCGTCTCTCCGGTGGCCGCTTCACGCTGGGCCTCGGACCGAGCATCCGGGCATGGAGCGAGGGCTTCTTCGGCCAGCCCTACGGCAAGCCCCTCCCCCACCTCCGGGAGGTCGTGGAGGCGGTCCGCCTCGTCGTGGCGAACGCGCACACGGGCGACCTGGACCGCTACGACGGGGAGTACGTCCACCTCGACTTCTCCGAACTGCAGCCCACTCCCCCGCCAGTGCGCACCGAGATCCCCATCTGGATCGCCGCCCTCCGGGCCCCGCTCGTGCGCCTCGCCGCCGAGATCGCCGACGGCGTCGTGGGCCACCCCATGTGGTCGATCCGCTGGGCGACCGAGGAGGTCCCCGGTTGGATCGCCGAGGGGCTCGCCCGCGGCGGACGCTCCCGGGAGGACGTGGAGGTGAACCTCTGGATCTGGGTCGCCCCGAACGACGACGTCGCCGCCGCCACCGAGGATGCCCGGGCCACCGTCGCCTTCTATGGAGGCATGGCCCAGTACGAGGAGTACTGGGCGTGGCACGGCTTCCGGGACGTCGCCCGCACCCTGCAGGAGGGCGTCCAGGCCGGCGACTACATGTCCCGGGCCGCCGAGATCCCCGACGAGATGATCCGCACCTTCGTGATCTGCGGCAGTGCCGAGGAGTGCCGGGAGCGACTCGAGCCGGTCTGGGCGGTGGCGGACTCGGTCACGCTCGTGCCCCCCGCCTACGGCCTCGACATGGGCAAGGTCGCCGGGTACTTCGGGGCGATCGCGTCCACGTTCTACGCATGAGGGGAGCGCCGGCCCCGCGGCGGCCCCGCCGCGTAGGTTGAGACGATGCCCGTAGTCGAGACATCGGCCCTCACGAAACGCTTCCGGTCAGGAGGCGACGAGGTCGTCGCCGTCGAGGATCTCGACCTGGAGATCCCGCAAGGCGAGATCTTCGGCCTCCTTGGCCCGAACGGGGCGGGCAAGACCACCACGATCGGCATGCTCACCACCCGGGTGGTCCCCACGGCGGGCAGGGCCTCCGTGGGCGGCGTTGACGTCGTCGCCCGGCCGGCGGCCGCCAAGAGCGTCCTCGGTGTGGTGCCCCAGACGAACACGCTCGACCGCAGCCTCAGCGTGCGCGACAACCTCTACTACCACGGTCGCTACTTCGGATTCACGGGCCGTGCCGCCCGCCGGCGGGCAGACGAGCTCCTCGAGCAGTTCCGCCTCGCCGAACGGGCCACGGCGATGGTGAACGAGCTCAGCGGCGGCATGGCGCAGCGGCTCATGGTCGCCCGGGCGGTCTTCCACCGTCCCGCCGTCCTCTTCCTCGACGAGCCCACCGCGGGCCTCGACCCCCAGAGCCGCCTCGCCCTCTGGGACGTCGTCTCGGAGATGCACTCTGCGGGCCAGACCGTCCTGCTCACCACCCACTACATGGAGGAAGCAGACACCCTCTGCGCCCGGGTGGCGATCATGGACCACGGCCGGCTCCTCGCTCTGGGGACCCCGGACGAGCTGAAGGCGTCCGTGGGCGCCGACACCGTGGTGGACATCGCCTTCGCCGGCTCACCCGACGGCGTGGCCGGGAAGCTGCGGGCGATGCCCCTCGTAGACGACGTCGAGGAGGACGAGCACCGCTTCCGGATCTACGCCCGGACGGGCGACGGCGTCGTCGTGCACCTTCTCGAGGCCGCCGTCGACGCCGGGGTGGAGGTCACCGACCTCTCGGTACGCCCGGCCACGTTGGAGACCGTCTTCATCCGACTCACCGGGAGAGAGCTCAGGGAATGACCGCCCCCACCACCACCGCCCCCAAGGCGACCGGTGTCGCCGCGCCGTCGGCCCTTGTCACCTTCGCAGCCCTGCTCCTGCGGGACCTGCGGGTGCTGCGCTCAAACGTGGGCGCGTTCCTGGCCCGCACGATCATGCAGCCTCTCCTCCTCGTCTTCGTGTTCGGCTACGTGTTCACGAAGATCGGCGACCAGGGCGCCCTCCCGGGCGGGGGCGGGTTCTCCACGATCCTCGTGCCCGGCCTCGTGTCCTTCGCCGTCGTCTTCCAGGGGATCTCGGCGGTGTCACTCCCGCTCGTGCAGGAGTTCGGCTTCACGAGGGAGATTGAGGACCGCGTGATGGCGCCCATTCCCGTGGCCGGCGTCGCCCTGGAGAAGCTAGTCTCG
>CAYJLW010000093.1:0-13986 GCA_964370965.1 uncultured Acidimicrobiia bacterium
CCCCGCCGGGCGGGGGCGCGTGCCGGGGGGCTCCCCTCCCCCCCCCCGGAGGCCCCCCCTCGCTTGACCGCGTGCCGCCTGTGGTGGGTCCGGGCGGGCGGAGCCCGCCCTCACGCGACCTGTCGCCGTCCGTCATGACTCCGTTCTGGGGAGTGTGGATCCGAAATCTCGGTACTGGGCTCCCCAGAACGCTGGGAAAGAAGGGCCTCAGGAGCGCTGGGCCTCCTTCTCGGCCTTCCTCGCCGCGATGATCTTGTCCGCGATGTGGGGCGGGAGCTCCTCGTAGTGGTCGAACTCGATGCGGAAGCTCCCCCTGCCCCCGGTGAGGGAGCGGAGGTCGATGGCGTAGCGGGTCATCTCGGCCATCGGCGCCATGGCCCGGATCAAGGTGCGCCCGCGTCCCACGGAGTCCATGCCCTGGAGGCGTCCCCGCTTGGAGTTCAGGTCCCCGGACACGTCGCCGGCGAGCGCGTCCGGGACGAGCACCTCCACGAAACCGATGGGCTCGAGCACGACGGGGTCGGCGTTCAGGAAGGCCCCCTGCAGGGCCAGCGACCCGGCCATCTTGAAGCTGAACTCGTCGGAGTCCACGGCGTGGTGCTTGCCGTCGTCGACGGTGACCTTGATGTCGACGATGGGACACCCGGCGAGGACTCCGCGGGCCATGGCCTCGTGCATGCCCTTCTGGATCGCGGGGAGGAAGCCCTTCGGGATGGCGCCGCCCACGACCGCGTCGACGAACTCGAAACCGCCGCCCCGGGGCAGGGGCTCGAGGACGACGTGGGCGACTCCGAACTGGCCGCGGCCGCCGGACTGCTTCTTGTGCTTGCCTTCGAAGTCGGCCCGCTTGCGGGCGGTCTCGCGGTAGGCCACCCGGGGCTCGGCGGTCTCGACCTCGACGCCGGACTTGCGCTTCATGCGTTCGAGGGCGATGTTGAGGTGCGTCTCGCCCATGCCCCACAGGAGGGTCTGGTGGGTCTCGGGGTTGCGTTCGACCTTGAGAGAGAGGTCTTCGTCCTGGAGGCGGTGCAGGGCGGTGGCGAGCTTGTCCTCGGCTTCCTTGGTCTTCGGGGCGATGGCGACGGCGAGGACGGGTTCGGGCGGTGCCGGCGGCGCCACGACGATTCCGCTGCCTTTCTGCGCGAGCGTGTCGCCGGTGCCCACGTCGGGCAGCTTGGCGACGGCACCGAGATCCCCGTAGGCGAGCTCGCCCGCCGTCTCGTGCTCCTTGCCCTTGAGGACGAAGAGCTGGTGGAGTCGCTCGTCCTTGCCGGTGCGGGCGTTCTGCAACTGGACGTCGGGGCGGATCGCTCCGCTCGCCACCCGGAGATAGGAGATCTTGCCCACGAAGGGGTCGGCGAACGTCTTGTACACGTAGGCCGCCGGGGGGCCGTCGGCCCTGGGGGTGACGGTCTCACCGTCTGAGGTGGGCATCCCCGGACGGTCGAGGGGAGACGGGCAGGCGTCGACGACGAAGTCGGCGAGACGGTCGATGCCGATCAGCTTCCCCGCCGCCCCGCAGAGCACCGGGTGGACGCTGCCGGCGGCGACGCCGGAGCCGAGCGCCGCCACGAGTTCCTTGGGGTCGATGGGCTCGTCCGCGAAGTAGCGCTCCATGAGGTCCTCGTCGGTTTCCACGATGGCCTCGACGAGCTTCGCCCGCAGCTCGCCGGCGGCGGCGGCGACGCCCTCGGGGATGTCCTCCTCGGACGCGTCGGCGTCGGCGTAGCGGTAGGCGCGGTCGGTGAGGAGGTCCACGACGCCGGCGAAGTCGTGTTCCTCGCCCAAGGGGAGTTGCAGTGGGGCGACGGAGGGGCCGAAGCGCTCCGCGAGGGCGGCGAGGGTGCGGGGTACCGAAGCGCGTTCCCGGTCGCACTTGTTGACGAAGATGATGCGGGGCTTGGCCGCTTCGGCCGCCATGTGCCAGACGACGTCGTGTTGCACCTCGGGGCCGTCGACGGCGGAGACGACGAGGCACACGAGGTCGGCGACCGACAGCCCCGCCTGTACCTCCCCGATGAAGTCCGCGTAGCCGGGGGCGTCGAGAAGGTTGATCTTCGTGTCGCGCCACTCGACGGGGGCGACGGCGAGGGAGACGGACATTCCCTTGGCCTTCTCCTCGTCGTCGAAGTCGAGCACCGTGGTGCCGTCCTCGACCCGGCCGATCCGGTTCGTGGCGCCGGAGACGGAGAGCAGCGCCTCACCCAATGTGGTCTTCCCGGTGCCGTTGTGCCCGGCGAGCAGGACGTTGCGAATCCGGTCTGACGAGTACACCTTCACGATGCGGCTCCTCGGGGATGCCTTGGCTTTCCAGGAAGCGTGACACGGGGATTGTACGAGTCACGTCCTTGTCTGGGTACCGCTGCATGTGTAGAGTGAGAAGTGCTCGCGAAAGTAAGCACTACAGGATCTTCACGTTGCTCGATGCGAAAGGCCGCCAGGGAGTCAACAGGGCAGCGGGGCCCGTGGGCGGCTTCCTCGCCCGGATCGGGGTCACGCCCAACTGGCTTACGTTCTTCGGCCTCCTCCTCAACATCCCCACCGCCATCCTGATCGGGAGCGGGCGCGTCTTCACCGCCTTCTGGCTCCTCGCCGGAGGCGGCCTCATGGACCTCCTCGACGGCGCCGTGGCGAAGGCCCGTGGGGGCGGCACGCGCAGGGGTGCGTTCTTCGACTCTGTGGCCGACCGGGCCTCCGACGCCCTCGTCTTCGGGGGCTGCGCCTGGCTCCTGGCCAAGGACTCACCCTTCCTCGCCGTCCTTCCCCTCGCCTGCCTCGCCACGGCCAACCTCACGTCCTACACACGCTCCAAGGCGGCCGAGCACGGCTTCGACGCCCACGTGGGAATCATGGAGCGCGCCGAGCGCCTCATCCTGCTCGGCCTCGGCCTCCTCTTCCAGACCTGGTTCAGTGCCCTCGTGCCTGCTCTCTGGGTGCTGCTGGCGCTGAGTGGCGTTACGGCCGTCCACCGCTTCTTCGCCGTCTGGCGCCAGGGCGAGGCGGAGCCGCCGCTGCCCATCGATGACGTCCGGCTCCTGCCCGACCTCAGGGCCCTGCGCGTCGCCCTCAATGAGCGCGACGACGACGAGCGCGCCACGGTCGCCGTCCGGCGGGCATGGGAGGAGCAGCGCTCCGAGATCGCAGAGCGGCGCGCCGCGGCAGCGGCACGCCGGCGCGTACGCCGCCTGGCCGAGGTCGAGCTCAGGGCCCGCCTTCGCGCCGACGGCAGGCCTCGGCGGGCAGCGCGTGAGCGGACGCGTCGTCCCTAGCCCGGCGACGACCCCACGCATGGCTCCCGCCCGGCAGTTCCGTCAACGCCTGGAAGTCGCGGCGTTCAAGGCCGGAGGCAGGCTCGCCCCCCGGCTGCCCGAGTCCGTCGCCAACGCCGCGGCGGCGGGAATCCGCGTCGGCCTGCAGCAGGCTCTCGTGGGTCGCCGCCTCATGATCGAGCGTCACATGCGCCGGGCATTGGGCCCCGAAGCCTCCCGGCGGGAGGTGCGCCGCGCCGTCGAGGGAGCCTTCGACTCCTACGCCCGGTACTGGGTCGAGACCCTCCGCCTCGGCGGCTTCAGCGCGGAGCGTGTGGAGCGGGTCTTCTCCATCGAGGGGCGGGACGTCTTCTTCGACGCCCTCGCCCTGGGCAAGGGCGTCGTCCTCGCCCTCCCGCACCTCGGCAACTGGGAGGTCGCGGGCGCCTGGGTGGCCCTGCAAGGGATCCGGCTCACCGCCGTGGCGGAGAAGCTGGAACCCGAGGAGCTCTACGAGTGGTTCGTGGACCTGCGGGAGAAGCAGTTCGGCATGCACGTCATCGGATCGGACGACCCGGACGTCGCCCGCAAGCTCACCGCCGAGCTCCGCGGCGGCCACGCGATCGCCCTCCTCTCGGACCGGGACCTCTCCCGGCACGGCCCCACCGTGGAGTTCTTCGGTGAGGAGACCACCCTGCCCGTGGGACCCGCGCTGTTCGCGATCCGCACCGGTGCCCCGCTCTTGCCCGTGGGGGTGTTCGACTCTCGGGACTGGACGTACCGCGCCGTCGTGAGGCCCCCGCTCGCGGTCCCGACGGAGGGCACGCTGAAGGAGCGCACCGCCGCCCTCACGCAGGAACTCGCCTACGAGCTCGAGGGTCTCATCCGGCGGGCGCCACAGCAATGGCACCTGGCGCAGCCGAACTGGCCGTCCGACCGCGAGGCCCTGGCACGCTGGCGGGACCTGGGGCTGGTGCGTTGACGTTGCGTGTCGGGATCCTCTGCCCCTACTCGCTCCGGTGGCCGGGCGGCGTGCAGAACCACGTCCTCGGCCTCGCCCGGGCGTTGGGCGGGGAAGGTGTCGATGCCGAGATCCTCGCCCCCACGGACATGGCCCCGGCGCCGGCGACAGACGTCGAGGTGGTCTCCCTGGGGGTGAGCGTGCCCCTACCGGCCAACGGGTCTGTCGCCCGCATCGGCCTGGATCCCGTGGCCTCCGTGCGGGCGGCGCTCTCGGCCCGCCGCTTCGACGTCGTCCACGTCCACGAGCCGCTCGTCCCGGGAGTCGCCCTCAGCGCCGTCCTCGCCGCGAAAGGCCCCGTCGTGGGGACCTTCCACGCCGCTTCCGAGGGCTACTGGGGCTACCGCTGGGGCCGGCGCCTCCTGCGGCCCGCCTGGGACCGTCTCGCGGCCCGCCTGGCGGTCTCCGAGGCCGCTGTCGCCCGCGTCGCCCCCTACTTCGTCGGTGACGTCGAGGTCGTCCCGAACGGTGTCGACACCGCTCGTTTCGCGGACGGCACGCCCCTCGTCGAGCGCGATCTCGACGAGGGGCCCGTCGTGCTCTTCCTCGGTCGGGACGAGCCTCGCAAGGGCCTCGACGTGCTCGTGGCCGCGTGGGCGGCGGTCCGCGAGCGGGTGCCCGGCGCTGCGCTCTGGGTGGCAGGCCCCGGAACCGAGGGTGTGCAGGCCCTCGGGGTGCGCGCCTTCGGCGAGGTCGAGGACGAGTTCGTGCCGGCGCTCTACGCGTCCGCCGACGTCTTCTGCGCCCCGGCGCGGGGCGGGGAGAGCTTCGGCGTCGTCCTCGCCGAGGCGATGGCGGCCGGCCTCGCCGTGGTCGCGACCGACATCCCCGGCTATGCCGCCGTGGCCCGCCCCGATGCCGAGGCCGTCCTCGTGCCGCCGGATTCCCCGGAGGCTCTCGCCGGGGCCCTGGCGGGCGTCCTCGGCGACAGCGCCCTCCGGGAGCGCCTCGCGGCGGCCGGCCGTTCCCGGGCGGCGGAGTTCGACTGGAGCGTCGTCGCCGGACGCGTGCTCGGCGTGTACGAGCGTGTCACCGCCTGAGTTCTATCCTCACACACACCGAGACGAGGAGGACTGCGTGGTCGCAGTGATCGTGATCGTGGCCGTGGTGGTGGTGCTGCTCCTGATAGTGGGCGCCATGTACAACGGCCTCGTGAAGCGCCGGAACCGTGTGGACCAGGCGTGGAGCGACATCGACGTCCAGCTCAACCGCCGCTACGACCTCATCCCGAACCTGGTCGAGACGGTGAAGGGTTACGCCGGCCACGAGCGCCAGACGCTCGAGGCTGTCACGGCCGCCCGCAACGCCGGCGTGGCGGCGGGCTCCCCGGCGGAGGCCGCCCAGGCCGACAACATGCTCACCGGCGCTCTCCGCCAGCTCTTCGCCGTCGCCGAGGCCTACCCGGACCTGAAGGCGAACCAGAACTTCCTCGCCCTGCAGGAGGAGCTCACTGGGACAGAAGGTCGCATCGCCTACGCCCGGCAGTACTACAACGAGGCCGTGCGGGACTTCAACACCAAGACCCAGACGTTCCCGGCTGTTGTCATCGCCAACATGTTCGGTTTCAAGGAACGGGAGTACTTCGAGCTGGACGACGCCGCCGCCCGCGGGCCCGTGAAGGTCGACTTCGGCGGTGCCGGTCCGGCGCCCGCCGCGCCTCCCGCCTCCGCCCCGCCGCGGCAGGCTCCGCCTTCGCCGCCGCCCCCTGGCGCGGCGCCTCCGCCCGCCCCGCCTCCGCCGGCCTGACCGCCGGCCCGCGGCCGTCGCCGTGCAGCTCTACAAGGAGATCGGCGCCAACAAGCGACGCTCCGTCGCTCTCGTCGTGCTGGTGGCGGCGCTCCTCGTGGCGTTGGGCTACGGGGTGGCCGCCGTGTTCGGCTACGGCTACTGGCCCCTGCTCATAGCCTTCGGCGTCGTCCTCCTCCTCAGTGTCGGGTCCTACTGGTACTCCGACAAGGTGGCCCTGGCGATGAGCCACGCCCGGCCCGCCGACCCCGAGCAGTACGCCCAATACCACAACGTCGTCGAGGGCCTCTGCATCGCCGTGGGCATTCCCAAACCCCGTCTCTACGTCGTGGACGACCCGGCCCCGAACGCGTTCGCCACGGGCCGCAACCCCGGGCACGCCGCTGTGGCCGTCACCACCGGCCTTCTGGAGACGATGAACCGGGACGAGCTCGAGGGGGTGCTCGCCCACGAGCTCTCCCACGTGCGCAACTACGACATCCTCGTGAGCTCCATGGTGATCGTCCTCGTGGGCGCCATCGTCCTCCTCTCGGACTTCTCGCTCCGCTTCCTGTGGTGGGGCGGCCCCGGGCGGAGCCGCGACCGGGAGGCGGGCTCCCCCCAGATCCAGGCGATCCTCGCCGTCGTGGGCATAGTCCTCATCATCCTGGCGCCCGTCGCGGCCAAGCTCATCCAGTACGCCGTCTCACGCAAGCGGGAGGCCCTCGCCGACGTCTCCGCCGTGGAGATCACCCGCTACCCGGCGGGCCTGCGCTCGGCGCTGGAGAAGCTCCGTGACGACCACACAGTGGTGCGTTCGGCGTCCCGCTCCACGGCCCACCTGTGGATCGAGGAGCCCCTGGACGCCCGCAAGGGCAAGAAGGGCGCCTGGTTGAACCGGATGTTCCTCACCCACCCGCCCATCGAAGAACGCATCGAGACGCTGCGCGGCCTCGAGTCCGCCGGCTGAGGGGGGGGGGGGGGGGGGGGGGGGGGGGCGCCCCCCCCCCCCCCCCCCCCCCCCCCCCTCAGCCGGCGGACTCGAGGCCGCGCAGCGTCTCGATGCGTTCTTCGATGGGCGGGTGGGTGAGGAACATCCGGTTCAACCAGGCGCCCTTCTTGCCCTTGCGGGCGTCCAGGGGCTCCTCGATCCACAGGTGGGCCGTGGAGCGGGACGCCGAACGCACCACTGTGTGGTCGTCACGGAGCTTCTCCAGCGCCGAGCGCAGGCCCGCCGGGTAGCGGGTGATCTCCACGGCGGAGACGTCGGCGAGGGCCTCCCGCTTGCGTGAGACGGCGTACTGGATGAGCTTGGCCGCGACGGGCGCCAGGATGATGAGGACTATGCCCACGACGGCGAGGATCGCCTGGATCTGGGGGGAGCCCGCCTCCCGGTCGCGGCTCCGCCCGGGGCCGCCCCACCACAGGAAGCGGAGCGAGAAGTCCGAGAGGAGGACGATGGCGCCCACGAGGACGATCACCATGGAGCTCACGAGGATGTCGTAGTTGCGCACGTGGGAGAGCTCGTGGGCGAGCACCCCCTCGAGCTCGTCCCGGTTCATCGTCTCCAGAAGGCCGGTGGTGACGGCCACAGCGGCGTGCCCGGGGTTGCGGCCCGTGGCGAACGCGTTCGGGGCCGGGTCGTCCACGACGTAGAGACGGGGTTTGGGAATGCCCACGGCGATGCAGAGGCCCTCGACGACGTTGTGGTATTGGGCGTACTGCTCGGGGTCGGCGGGCCGGGCGTGGCTCATCGCCAGGGCCACCTTGTCGGAGTACCAGTAGGACCCGACACTGAGGAGGAGGACGACGCCGAAGGCTATGAGCAGGGGCCAGTAGCCGTAGCCGAACACGGCGGCCACCCCGTAGCCCAACGCCACGAGGAGCGCCGCCACCAGCACGACGAGAGCGACGGAGCGTCGCTTGTTGGCGCCGATCTCCTTGTAGAGCTGCACGGCGACGGCCGCGGGCCGGCGGTCAGGCCGGCGGAGGCGGGGCGGGCGGAGGCGCCGCGCCAGGGGGCGGCGGCGAAGGCGGAGCCTGCCGCGGCGGGGCGGAGGCGGGAGGCGCGGCGGGCGCCGGACCGGCACCGCCGAAGTCGACCTTCACGGGCCCGCGGGCGGCGGCGTCGTCCAGCTCGAAGTACTCCCGTTCCTTGAAACCGAACATGTTGGCGATGACAACAGCCGGGAACGTCTGGGTCTTGGTGTTGAAGTCCCGCACGGCCTCGTTGTAGTACTGCCGGGCGTAGGCGATGCGACCTTCTGTCCCAGTGAGCTCCTCCTGCAGGGCGAGGAAGTTCTGGTTCGCCTTCAGGTCCGGGTAGGCCTCGGCGACGGCGAAGAGCTGGCGGAGAGCGCCGGTGAGCATGTTGTCGGCCTGGGCGGCCTCCGCCGGGGAGCCCGCCGCCACGCCGGCGTTGCGGGCGGCCGTGACAGCCTCGAGCGTCTGGCGCTCGTGGCCGGCGTAACCCTTCACCGTCTCGACCAGGTTCGGGATGAGGTCGTAGCGGCGGTTGAGCTGGACGTCGATGTCGCTCCACGCCTGGTCCACACGGTTCCGGCGCTTCACGAGGCCGTTGTACATGGCGCCCACTATCAGGAGCAGCACCACCACCACGGCCACGATCACGATCACTGCGACCACGCAGTCCTCCTCGTCTCGGTGTGTGTGAGGATAGAACTCAGGCGGTGACACGCTCGTACACGCCGAGCACGCGTCCGGCGACGACGCTCCAGTCGAACTCCGCCGCCCGGGAACGGCCGGCCGCCGCGAGGCGCTCCCGGAGGGCGCTGTCGCCGAGGACGCCCGCCAGGGCCCCGGCGAGAGCCTCCGGGGAATCCGGCGGCACGAGGACGGCCTCGGCATCGGGGCGGGCCACGGCGGCATAGCCGGGGATGTCGGTCGCGACCACGGCGAGGCCGGCCGCCATCGCCTCGGCGAGGACGACGCCGAAGCTCTCCCCGCCCCGCGCCGGGGCGCAGAAGACGTCGGCGGACGCGTAGAGCGCCGGCACGAACTCGTCCTCGACCTCGCCGAAGGCGCGCACCCCGAGGGCCTGCACACCCTCGGTTCCGGGGCCTGCCACCCAGAGCGCAGCGCCGGGCACCCGCTCGCGGACCGCCGCCCACGCGGCCACGAGCACGTCGAGGCCCTTGCGAGGCTCGTCCCGACCGAGGAAGAGCACGACGGGCCCCTCGTCGAGATCGCGCTCGACGAGGGGCGTGCCGTCCGCGAAACGAGCGGTGTCGACACCGTTCGGGACGACCTCGACGTCACCGACGAAGTAGGGGGCGACGCGGGCGACAGCGGCCTCGGAGACCGCCAGGCGGGCCGCGAGACGGTCCCAGGCGGGCCGCAGGAGGCGCCGGCCCCAGCGGTAGCCCCAGTAGCCCTCGGAAGCGGCGTGGAAGGTCCCCACGACGGGGCCTTTCGCGGCGAGGACGGCGCTGAGGGCGACTCCCGGGACGAGCGGCTCGTGGACGTGGACGACGTCGAAGCGGCGGGCCGAGAGCGCCGCCCGCACGGAGGCCACGGGATCCAGGCCGATGCGGGCGACAGACCCGTTGGCCGGTAGGGGCACGCTCACCCCCAGGGAGACCACCTCGACGTCTGTCGCCGGCGCCGGGGCCATGTCCGTGGGGGCGAGGATCTCGGCATCGACACCTTCCCCGCCCAACGCCCGGGCGAGGCCGAGGACGTGGTTCTGCACGCCGCCCGGCCACCGGAGCGAGTAGGGGCAGAGGATCCCGACACGCAACGTCAACGCACCAGCCCCAGGTCCCGCCAGCGTGCCAGGGCCTCGCGGTCGGACGGCCAGTTCGGCTGCGCCAGGTGCCATTGCTGTGGCGCCCGCCGGATGAGACCCTCGAGCTCGTAGGCGAGTTCCTGCGTGAGGGCGGCGGTGCGCTCCTTCAGCGTGCCCTCCGTCGGGACCGCGAGCGGGGGCCTCACGACGGCGCGGTACGTCCAGTCCCGAGAGTCGAACACCCCCACGGGCAAGAGCGGGGCACCGGTGCGGATCGCGAACAGCGCGGGTCCCACGGGCAGGGTGGTCTCCTCACCGAAGAACTCCACGGTGGGGCCGTGCCGGGAGAGGTCCCGGTCCGAGAGGAGGGCGATCGCGTGGCCGCCGCGGAGCTCGGCGGTGAGCTTGCGGGCGACGTCCGGGTCGTCCGATCCGATGACGTGCATGCCGAACTGCTTCTCCCGCAGGTCCACGAACCACTCGTAGAGCTCCTCGGGTTCCAGCTTCTCCGCCACGGCGGTGAGCCGGATCCCTTGCAGGGCCACCCAGGCGCCCGCGACCTCCCAGTTGCCGAGGTGCGGGAGGGCGAGGACGACGCCCTTGCCCAGGGCGAGGGCGTCGAAGAAGACGTCCCGCCCCTCGATGGAGAAGACCCGCTCCACACGCTCCGCGCTGAAGCCGCCGAGGCGGAGGGTCTCGACCCAGTACCGGGCGTAGGAGTCGAAGGCTCCCTCGACGGCGCGGCGCACCTCCCGCCGGGAGGCTTCGGGGCCCAATGCCCGGCGCATGTGACGCTCGATCATGAGGCGGCGACCCACGAGAGCCTGCTGCAGGCCGACGCGGATTCCCGCCGCCGCGGCGTTGGCGACGGACTCGGGCAGCCGGGGGGCGAGCCTGCCTCCGGCCTTGAACGCCGCGACTTCCAGGCGTTGACGGAACTGCCGGGCGGGAGCCATGCGTGGGGTCGTCGCCGGGCTAGGGACGACGCGTCCGCTCACGCGCTGCCCGCCGAGGCCTGCCGTCGGCGCGAAGGCGGGCCCTGAGCTCGACCTCGGCCAGGCGGCGTACGCGCCGGCGTGCCGCTGCCGCGGCGCGCCGCTCTGCGATCTCGGAGCGCTGCTCCTCCCATGCCCGCCGGACGGCGACCGTGGCGCGCTCGTCGTCGTCGCGCTCATTGAGGGCGACGCGCAGGGCCCTGAGGTCGGGCAGGAGCCGGACGTCATCGATGGGCAGCGGCGGCTCCGCCTCGCCCTGGCGCCAGACGGCGAAGAAGCGGTGGACGGCCGTAACGCCACTCAGCGCCAGCAGCACCCAGAGAGCAGGCACGAGGGCACTGAACCAGGTCTGGAAGAGGAGGCCGAGGCCGAGCAGGATGAGGCGCTCGGCGCGCTCCATGATTCCCACGTGGGCGTCGAAGCCGTGCTCGGCCGCCTTGGAGCGTGTGTAGGACGTGAGGTTGGCCGTGGCGAGGCAGGCGAGGGGAAGGACGGCGAGGAAGGGTGAGTCCTTGGCCAGGAGCCAGGCGCAGCCCCCGAAGACGAGGGCGTCGGAGGCCCGGTCGGCCACAGAGTCGAAGAACGCACCCCTGCGCGTGCCGCCCCCACGGGCCTTCGCCACGGCGCCGTCGAGGAGGTCCATGAGGCCGCCTCCGGCGAGGAGCCAGAAGGCGGTGAAGACGCGCCCGCTCCCGATCAGGATGGCGGTGGGGATGTTGAGGAGGAGGCCGAAGAACGTAAGCCAGTTGGGCGTGACCCCGATCCGGGCGAGGAAGCCGCCCACGGGCCCCGCTGCCCTGTTGACTCCCTGGCGGCCTTTCGCATCGAGCAACGTGAAGATCCTGTAGTGCTTACTTTCGCGAGCACTTCTCACTCTACACATGCAGCGGTACCCA
The DNA here is from genome assembly GCA_964370965.1 of uncultured Acidimicrobiia bacterium. GTDB lineage: Bacteria > Actinomycetota > Acidimicrobiia > UBA2766 > UBA2766 > CAYJLW01. Next base: position 11,634 of record CAYJLW010000093.1, read on the forward strand.
GACAAGGACGTGACTCGTACAATCCCCGTGTCACGCTTCCTGGAAAGCCAAGGCATCCCCGAGGAGCCGCATCGTGAAGGTGTACTCGTCAGACCGGATTCGCAACGTCCTGCTCGCCGGGCACAACGGCACCGGGAAGACCACATTGGGTGAGGCGCTGCTCTCCGTCTCCGGCGCCACGAACCGGATCGGCCGGGTCGAGGACGGCACCACGGTGCTCGACTTCGACGACGAGGAGAAGGCCAAGGGAATGTCCGTCTCCCTCGCCGTCGCCCCCGTCGAGTGGCGCGACACGAAGATCAACCTTCTCGACGCCCCCGGCTACGCGGACTTCATCGGGGAGGTACAGGCGGGGCTGTCGGTCGCCGACCTCGTGTGCCTCGTCGTCTCCGCCGTCGACGGCCCCGAGGTGCAACACGACGTCGTCTGGCACATGGCGGCCGAAGCGGCCAAGCCCCGCATCATCTTCGTCAACAAGTGCGACCGGGAACGCGCTTCGGTACCCCGCACCCTCGCCGCCCTCGCGGAGCGCTTCGGCCCCTCCGTCGCCCCACTGCAACTCCCCTTGGGCGAGGAACACGACTTCGCCGGCGTCGTGGACCTCCTCACCGACCGCGCCTACCGCTACGCCGACGCCGACGCGTCCGAGGAGGACATCCCCGAGGGCGTCGCCGCCGCCGCCGGCGAGCTGCGGGCGAAGCTCGTCGAGGCCATCGTGGAAACCGACGAGGACCTCATGGAGCGCTACTTCGCGGACGAGCCCATCGACCCCAAGGAACTCGTGGCGGCGCTCGGCTCCGGCGTCGCCGCCGGCAGCGTCCACCCGGTGCTCTGCGGGGCGGCGGGGAAGCTGATCGGCATCGACCGTCTCGCCGACTTCGTCGTCGACGCCTGCCCGTCTCCCCTCGACCGTCCGGGGATGCCCACCTCAGACGGTGAGACCGTCACCCCCAGGGCCGACGGCCCCCCGGCGGCCTACGTGTACAAGACGTTCGCCGACCCCTTCGTGGGCAAGATCTCCTATCTCCGGGTGGCGAGCGGAGCGATCCGCCCCGACGTCCAGTTGCAGAACGCCCGCACCGGCAAGGACGAGCGACTCCACCAGCTCTTCGTCCTCAAGGGCAAGGAGCACGAGACGGCGGGCGAGCTCGCCTACGGGGATCTCGGTGCCGTCGCCAAGCTGCCCGACGTGGGCACCGGCGACACGCTCGCGCAGAAAGGCAGCGGAATCGTCGTGGCGCCGCCGGCACCGCCCGAACCCGTCCTCGCCGTCGCCATCGCCCCGAAGACCAAGGAAGCCGAGGACAAGCTCGCCACCGCCCTGCACCGCCTCCAGGACGAAGACCTCTCTCTCAAGGTCGAACGCAACCCCGAGACCCACCAGACCCTCCTGTGGGGCATGGGCGAGACGCACCTCAACATCGCCCTCGAACGCATGAAGCGCAAGTCCGGCGTCGAGGTCGAGACCGCCGAGCCCCGGGTGGCCTACCGCGAGACCGCCCGCAAGCGGGCCGACTTCGAAGGCAAGCACAAGAAGCAGTCCGGCGGCCGCGGCCAGTTCGGAGTCGCCCACGTCGTCCTCGAGCCCCTGCCCCGGGGCGGCGGTTTCGAGTTCGTCGACGCGGTCGTGGGCGGCGCCATCCCGAAGGGCTTCCTCCCCGCGATCCAGAAGGGCATGCACGAGGCCATGGCCCGCGGAGTCCTCGCCGGGTGTCCCATCGTCGACATCAAGGTCACCGTCGACGACGGCAAGCACCACGCCGTGGACTCCGACGAGTTCAGCTTCAAGATGGCCGGGTCGCTGGCCCTGCAGGGGGCCTTCCTGAACGCCGACCCCGTCGTGCTCGAGCCCATCGGTTTCGTGGAGGTGCTCGTCCCGGACGCGCTCGCCGGCGACGTGTCCGGGGACCTGAACTCCAAGCGGGGACGCCTCCAGGGCATGGACTCCGTGGGACGCGGGCGCACCTTGATCCGGGCCATGGCGCCGATGGCCGAGATGACCCGCTACGCCATCGACCTCCGCTCCCTCACCGGGGGCAGGGGGAGCTTCCGCATCGAGTTCGACCACTACGAGGAGCTCCCGCCCCACATCGCGGACAAGATCATCGCGGCGAGGAAGGCCGAGAAGGAGGCCCAGCGCTCCTGAGGCCCTTCTTTCCCAGCGTTCTGGGGAGCCCAGTACCGAGATTTCGGATCCACACTCCCCAGAACGGAGTCATGACGGACGGCGACAGGTCGCGTGAGGGCGGGCTCCGCCCGCCCGGACCCACCACAGGCGGCACGCGGTCAAGCGAGGGGGGGCCTCCGGGGGGGGGGAGGGGAGCCCCCCGGCACGCGCCCCCGCCCGGCGGGG
>CAYJLW010000094.1:0-13840 GCA_964370965.1 uncultured Acidimicrobiia bacterium
CGGGCCTTAGGCCTGACCGGGGTCGGTGAGTTCGGGTTGGGGAGACCGGCGCCGGGCCTTAGGCCTGACCGGGGTCGGTGAGTTCGGGTTGGGGAGACCGGCGCCGGAGCCTACGCGGCGTCCTCGCGCTCGAAGAGGGAGACGACGAGGGGTTCACCGTCGCAGTCGAAGGCGATCTGGTTCACCAGCCGGCCCCCGGGGACCGTCTGGCTGTAGTCCGTGCCGTGAGTGACAGTGGGCAGCGTGAGGTGGCAGGGCGGGGGAAGCAGGGACTTGAGGTTCCCGCCCGTCATGTTGGAGAGCTCGCCCACGGAGTCCTGGATGTCCTCCTCCGTGGCCGAGGTGGGGTCGATCTCGAAGATGAGGCTGCTCACGCGCCGGGCGAGGTCCTCGGAGAAGTGCACGCTCACGGCCCCCTCCCAGGCGCCGGTGAGGTGCACGCATCCCGTGAAGTAGTGGGAGTCGCTGCCGGCTGGGGGCAGCTCCGCGGGCTCGATGCCGAGGCCGAGGACGGTCGTCCAGATCGTCTCGGCCACGTCGCGGATCGTGGTGTCGTCGAGCATGTCGTTCTCCTCCTAGGCCTGGTGGTCCGGATCGAGCGAGAAGCAGGCCGTGCCGGCCACCGCCACACGTTGGTACGCGGAATGGATGTTCAACGTGCTCTCCGCGCCCCCGAGGAACAGGTACGCCCGGGGGTGCATCTTGGAGCGGAGCCGGTCCAGGATCGCCGCCTTCGTGGGGTGGTCGAAGTAGATGAGGACGTTGCGCATGAACACGATGTCCAGCTCCGGCATGTGCGGCCAGTCCCGGCAGAGGTTGAGCTCCCGGAAGTCGATCAGGCGCCGCAGCCGCTCGTCGACCTCCCATTCGGTCCCCGCCCGTTTGAAGTACCGCACGAGGTAGGGGGCCGGAAGGCCGCGGTTCACCTCGAGCTGCGTGTAGCGGCCCGTACGGGAGCGGGCGAGCATCTCCTGGGAGATGTCGCTGGCGACGAACGTGACCCGCCAGTCGAGGATCTCGGGGAAGTGCTCGGCCAGGACCATGGCGACCGTGTACGGCTCCTGGCCGCTGGAGCTCGCCGCGCACCAGATGTTCAGGCTCCGCTGGGGCCGGCGGCGCTCGATCACGTCGGGGAGGATGTGCTCCTTCAACACCTCGAAGGGCTTGATGTCGCGGAAGAACGACGTCTCGTTCGTCGTCATGGCGTCGACGGCCTTCTGGCAGAGGGCCCGCCCGGAGGGTGCCCGCATGGCGGTGACGAGCTCGTCGATGGAGCCGAACCCCTCCCGGCGGGCGAGGGGGCCGAGGCGGGCCTCGACGAGGTAGGCCTTGTCCCGCTCCAGCACGATGGCCGCCTCCTGGCGCACCAGGTTGCGGACGAAGTCGAGGGCCTCGGGCGAGAGATCGCTCTGCTTGGCCGCGGCCGTGGTCGTGGTGGTCACCTTGTGCCTCCCGTGCTCGCCGGCCTCCCAGCCCCTGCCAGATCCGTGCCGATGCGGCGCCCCTCGGCGGTGCGCCGCATGATCTCCCCCGCCACGCGGTCGACGGGGAGGACTGAGTCCGCCAGGCCGGCGCCGGCCACGAAGCCCGGCATCCCCCACACCACCGACGTGGCCTTGTCCTGGACGACGACCGCCCCGCCCGCCTCCTTGATGCGCTCGCAGCCCCGGAGGCCGTCCTGGCCCATCCCTGTGAGCACGACGGCGAGCACACCGGGGCCGTACGTCTCGACCGCCGAGCGGAACATGACGTCCACGGCGGGCCGACAGGAGTTCTCGGGCGGTTCCTGGTCGAGGCGCACCGCGACGGTCGTGCCCGAGCGCCGCACGCGCATGTGGTGGTCGCCGGGAGCGATCCACACGCGCCCGGCCTCGACGACGCCGCCTTCCTCGGCCTCCGCGACGGCGAGGTCGCACATCTTGTCGAGGCGTTCTCCGAGGAGGCGGGTGAAGATCGGCGGCATGTGCTGCACGACGAGAACGGGCACCGAAAAGTCGCGGGGCAGCGCCGGGACGACCTCGGCGAGGGCGTTCGGGCCTCCGGTGGACACGCCGATCACGACGACGTCCACGCGAGACGGCAACGCTCCCGGGCGAGCCGGTCGGGTCACGGAACGCCGGGCGTCCGCCGCCGGGCGCACGGGGCCGGGGGCCGCCGCCGGCAGAACGTGCGGCACCTTGGCGACGCAGAGGGACTTGATCTTCGGGACGAGGTCGGCTCTGATGCGCCGCATGCCCTCGCCGACGCTGCCCACGTTCGAGGGCTTCGTGACGTAGTCGGCGGCCCCGAGAGCGAGGGCGTCCAGCGTGACCCGGGCACCCCGCTCGGTGAGCGTGCTGAACATGATCACGGGCAGCCGCGGGTACAGCTTGCGGAGCTCGGCGAGGGTCTCGAGGCCGTCCATGTCGGGCATCTCGATGTCGAGGGTGACGACGTCGGGGTTCACCTGGGCGATCTTCGCCAGGGCGATGCGCCCGTTGGCGGCGACACCGGCCACCTCGATGTCGGGATCCTCCGAGAGGGCGTCGGTGACCAGCTTCCGCACGACGACGGCGTCGTCGACCACGAGGACGCGGATCTTGCCCATCGTCAACCGGCCCTCGCGCCGAGGAGGTCGAGCTTCTCCTCGATGATCTCGCGGGTGAAGGGCTTCATGACATACTCGTTCGCCCCCGCCTGCAGGGCGACCACGACCTGTTCCATCTCGGTCTCCGTCGTCACCATCATGAGGAGGAGGTCGTCGTAGGCGCTGTTCGCCCGCACGGCGTGGACGAACTCGAGCCCGTTCATCTCGGGCATGTTCCAGTCGACGAGGGCGAGGCTGACGTCGGGCAGCTCCCTGAGGCGATCGAGGGCCTCGCGGCCGTGGGCGGCCTCGGCGACCTCGAAACCCACCTCACGGAGGATCCGTGACACGAGGAGCCGCGCCGTGCGGGAGTCGTCGACGACGAGTGCTTGGTTGCTCATCCCTCTGTCTCCATTCCTGTGCTCGTGGGAGGGGGAGCGGCCCCCCCCCGGACTCCTAGTAGTGGAACTGGCCCACGAGCCCTTCCAGCTCGCCGGCCATGCGGCTGAGGTCCTCGGCCGCCTGCTGGGTGGAACCCACCCCGTCCGCGGTGCTCTGGGCCGCCTGGGCGACCCCGGAGATGTTCTCGGAGATCTCCTGGGAGCCCCGCGCCGCCTCCGCCACGTTGCGCCCGATCTCGTTCGTGGTCGCCGCCTGCTCCTCGACCGCGGAGGCGATCGTGTTCTGGATGTCGTTGATCTGGGAGATGATCTCGGTGATCCGCCCGATGGAGGTCACCGCCTCGGTGGTGTCACCCTGGATCGTCTCGATCTTGCGCGAGATGTCCTCGGTGGCCCGCGCCGTCTCGTTCGCGAGGTCCTTCACCTCGTTGGCGACCACGGCGAAGCCCTTGCCGGACTCACCCGCCCGCGCCGCCTCGATCGTGGCGTTCAACGCCAGCAGGTTCGTCTGCTCCGCGATCGACGTGATCACCTTCACCACGTTGCCGATCTCCACGCTGGACTCGTCCAGCTTGGCGATCTTCGCGTTCGTCGACTGCGCCTCCTCCACGGCGTTCGCCGCCACCCGGGCGGCGTCCGAGGCGCTCTTGGCGATCTCGGCCACCGACGCCGTCATCTCCTCCACGGCCGTGGCCACCGTCGACACGCTGTGGCTCACCTGTTCACCCCCGGCGGCGACCACGTTGGACTGCGCCGAGGTCTCCTCGGCGTTCGCCCCCATCTGCGTGCTCACCGCAGTGAGCTCCGCGGCGGCGGCGGCCAGCGTGTCGGAGTTGTCGCGGATCGATCGCAGGGAGGTGCGCAGGCTCTCGATCGTGGCCCGGAACGAGTCCGCCAGCTCCCCGATCTCGTCGCTGGAGTGGTAGTCGACGGTCTGGTCCAGCTCCCCGCGGGCGATGCCGGCGGCCACCTGGCTCATCTTGCGCAACGGCCGCGTGATGGAACGGATCGTGGGCACGAGGAGGACGAGGCCGACCACGAGAACGAGGCACAGGGTGACGACGAGGATCGCCGTCCGCTGGCCGATCAGGCTCGTGGCGTCCTTCTCGATCTTGGCGGCGTCCTCGGTGGCGAGGGCCACGACCTTGTCGATCGCCGCGCGGTGTGCGTCGTAGTCCTTCTCCAGGGGACCCTCGAGCAGCGCCTCCGCCGCCGCCCGGTCGCCGCTGCGCACCGCGGGAACGAACTCGTTCTCGGCGGTCTCGAAGAACCGCTCCGCCGGCCGGTAGGAGTCCTCCAGAAGGAGCCGGCGCATCTCGCCTTCGGGGAGGTTCTCCGTCCAGTACTCGTGGCGGGTGTCGTAGTCCTTCTTGAGCTGGTCGAGACGGCCGGCGAGCTCGTCCATCTCTTCGGGAGAGGCGCCCATCATCTGGTGGACGACGAGATCACTCTCCAGGATGTACTCCGGCGGAGGGAGGATGTCCGCGATGAGGTCCTTGTTCAGGACGATCTTGTCGTACGTGGCGCCCTTCACCTTCACGGCGTTCATCGTCGAGTACGACAGGACCCCGAACGCCACGAGGCCGACCATGATGACTGTGAACAGCACCACGAGCTTCGTACCGAACTTCATGTCTCGCAGCCACCTCATCCTGCACGCCCTTTCGTTCCCGTCCCTCGGGACGAAGGCGCGGGCGGCCCCGAGGCCGCCCGCCCTCCTTCTGCTAGTAGCTGAACTCGCCCACGAGCCCCTTCAGCTCGCTGGCCATACGGCTGAGGTCCTCGGCCGCCTGCTGGGTGGAACCCACCCCGTCCGCGGTGCTCTGGGCCGCCTGGGCGACCCCGGAGATGTTCTCGGAGATCTCCTGGGAGCCCCGCGCCGCCTCCGCCACGTTGCGCCCGATCTCGTTCGTGGTCGCCGCCTGCTCCTCGACCGCGGAGGCGATCGTGTTCTGGATGTCGTTGATCTGGGAGATGATCTCGGTGATCCGCCCGATGGAGGTCACCGCCTCGGTGGTGTCACCCTGGATCGTCTCGATCTTGCGCGAGATGTCCTCGGTGGCCCGCGCCGTCTCGTTCGCGAGGTCCTTCACCTCGTTGGCGACCACGGCGAAGCCCTTGCCGGACTCACCCGCCCGCGCCGCCTCGATCGTGGCGTTCAACGCCAGCAGGTTCGTCTGCTCCGCGATCGACGTGATCACCTTCACCACGTTGCCGATCTCCACGCTGGACTCGTCCAGCTTGGCGATCTTCGCGTTCGTCGACTGCGCCTCCTCCACCGCGTTCGCCGCCACCCGGGCGGCGTCCGAGGCGTTCTTGGCGATCTCCCGGATACTCGCCGTCATCTCCTCCACGGCCGTGGCCACGGTCGTGACGCTGCGGCTCACCTGCTCGCCGGCCGCGGCGACCACGTTGGACTGCGCCGAGGTCTCCTCGGCGTTGGAGCCCATCTGCGTGCTCACCGCCATGAGCTCCTCCGAAGCCGCCGCCAGGGTCTCGGAGCTGGAGTTGATCTGGCCCAGGGAGGCGGACAGGTTCGCCACGGCCGTGTTCAGGGCCTCGGCCATCTTCGCGGTCTCGTCCGAAGTGGAGACGTCCAGTTGGCGGGTGAGGTCCTTGTGGGCGAGCGCCTCCAGGCTGTCCACGCTTGCTCCCAACGGGTTGGCGACCCCGCGGGCGATCACGAAGCCCAGGCCCACGGCGAGGGCGACGCCGATGACGAGGAGCACGAGGGTGAGCGTGCGGGCCCGCGAGGCCGTGGCCTGCGCCTCGTCTTTGAGGGTCTCGCCCGCCTTGTTCTCGATCTTGAAGAGCTCGTCGACCGCCCCCATGGCCTTCTTGAACGCCGGCATGAGCTCGGTCTCGCGCAGGGCGGTGAAGCCGGCGAAGTCCCCGGCCTTCAACGCCGGGAGACCCTTGGTCTCGATGAGCTCCTTGTACTCGGGCCAGGCAGCGTTGAACGCGTCCCGGGCCTTCTCGCGCCCGGTCATGTCCGTGGCCTGGTAGCGCTTCTGCGCGCCGTCGACGTCGGCCCAGAAGCCCTCGACCTGGCCGAAGAGCTCCTGGCGCTTCGCCGGGTCGGCCGTGAGGGCGGCGTCGAGCATCGCCCCCCGGGCCTTCAACATGTTGCCCCGGGTGACGGCCAGGTCCTGGATCGGGACCGTGACGTCCTTGTAGAGCTTGTCGGTGCTGGCGGCGATGGAGGACTGCTGGGTGAGGCCGAACACGCCGATGAACGTCATGACCGCGGCCACGGCCAGGAACGCCGACAGCAGCTTCGTCCTCACGTGGCGGAACCTGAACAACCCTCTTCCCTTCGTCTCTACGGACATCTGGTCCTCTCCTCCCTCCGCCCGGCCCCTGCGAGCCGGGTCGACGTCTGATTCACTATGCGTTGGAGCCCGCGAAGGCCTCCACGTTCTCTCCCGGCTGCCATGTCACGTCCACGGCACGATCTATGTCGAGGACGAGCAGGAGGCGCCCGTCGAGCTTGCACACGCCCGTCAGCAAGTCGCGGACGGCCGGGGAGATCGTCTCGGGGGGTGACTCGAAGCCGTCGACGTCCACGAGGAGCACGTCCCCGATCTCGTCGACGAGGAGGCTCACGGGTCCGTCGTCGGTCTTCACGACCACGTTCATGGGCCGGCGGCCGTGGGGCCGTTCCGGCATCTCGAGGCGGTGGCGGAGGTCGACCGCGGTCACGATCTGGCCCCGCAGGTTGATGAGCCCGCTCACGTCCTCGGGGGCGAGGGGCACCGGCGTCATCGCCTGGTAGCGCAACACCTCCTGGACCCGGCGCACCTCGACGCCGAAGTAGCCCCCGTCGAGGGTGAACGTGCAGTACTGGCGTTCGACTCCCATGTCAGACTCCCGCCGTCTCTCGGTCGCCCTGCTCGAAGAGGGCGACGTCCACCTGGGCGATGAGGGCGTCGAGGTCGATCACGTCCGTGACCCGGCCCTGGATCACGAGCGAGCCCACGACACCGTGCTTGGACGACGGGTTCGGCGAGTCCGTGACGTCGTCCACGATGTCCACGATGCGGCCCACCTCGAGGCCGACCTGGTGGCGGTCGCGCCAGACGACGACGACGTCGGCGGGATCCCGCTGGTCGCTCATGCCGGCGCCCAGCGCCCCCGCCACCGAGACGATGGGCAGGAGGCGGCCCGTGTACTGCACGACCTGCTGGGAGCCCGCCCACTCGACCTTCGCGAGCGGGAACTGCTCCAGGCGGGCGACCCCGGCGAGGGGGATGGCGACCCGCTTGCCGTCGCCGACCTCGGCGAGGAGCATGCTGGCAGCGTCGCTGACCCCGCCCTCGACGTCGGCGCCCATGGCGGCGAGGGACTTGTCGTGGAGCTCGCCGATGACCTTCGCCCGGTGGGCGACGCCGATCACGTCGATGATGAGGGCGACGCGCCCGTCGCCCATGATCGTGGCGCCGGCGAAGATCGGGATGCCCTTGAGCTGCTTGCCGAGGGGCTTCACGACGATCTCGGCGGTGTCCTCGATGCCCTCCACGACGAGACCGAACTGCTGGTCGTCGGCCTGCAGGACGACGATGTTGACAAGGTTCTCCTGGCCGTCGTCGGCGGACCCGAGCGGCCCCGCAGCGGGGGAGTCGCCGGGCTCCCGGCCCCTCGCGCCCAGCGCTTCGCGCAGGTACACGAGGGGCAGGAGCTTGCCCCGCAGCCGGTACACCGGTGAACCGTGGATGGTCTCGACGCCGTTGCGCGCCGGGTCGCCCTCGAGGCGCACGAGCTCGAGGAGGCTCACCTGCGGGATGGCGTAGCACTCGCTCCCGCTGTTGAGGATGAGCGCCGGGATGATCGCCAGCGTGAGGGGGATCTTGATCTTCAGGGTCGTGCCCGCCCCCACCGTGCTCTGGATGTCGAGCGTGCCGCCGATGCGCTCGATGTTCGTGCGCACGACGTCCATGCCCACACCCCGGCCGGAGACGTTCGTGACCTTGTCGGCGGTGGAGAACCCGGGCAGGAAGATGAGGTTCGTCACCTCACGGTCGCTCATGCGGCCCGCCTGCTCCTGGGTGACGACACCCCGCTCCACGGCCAGGGCCCTGACACGTTCGGTGTCGATGCCGCTGCCGTCGTCGGTGATCTCGATGTTCACGAGTCCGCTCTCGTGGAACGCCCGGAGCAGGAGTCGTCCCTCCCGGGGCTTCCCGGCGGCCTCGCGGTCGGCGGGCGACTCGATGCCGTGGTCGACGGAGTTGCGCACGAGGTGAGTGAGCGGGTCCTTGATCGCCTCCAGGACCGTCTTGTCGAGCTCGGTGTCGCGACCCTCCATCTCCAGGCGGACGTGCTTGTCGCACGCTGCCGCCAGGTCGCGCACCACCCGGGGGAACTTGCCCCACACGTTGTCGATGGGCTGCATGCGCGTCTTCATGACGCCTTCCTGCAGCTCGGTGGTGACGAGGTTGAGCCGCTGCGACGTCCCCATGAAGGCGGCGTCCTCCTGCTGGCTGGAGTACTGCAGGATCTGGTTGCGGGCGAGGACGAGCTCCCCGACGAGGTTCATGAGCTTGTCGAGGAGCGACACGTCCACCCGGATGCTGTCGATGACCGTCGAACGGGCTTCGGCGGGGCCGGCGGGGCCGGCCGCGGCCGGGCTGTCGGCGGGCTCGGCGGCGCTCGGCGACGGCTGCGGCGACAGGTCGGTCTCGGCCAGGGCGGCGCCGTCCTCCTCGACCTCGACGAGCGTGGCGGCGGCGTCCTCCGCGGTCGGGCGGGCTTCCGGGCCCGCGGCCGCGTCGGGCGGTGCCGGGGGCTCCTGGGGCTCCCCGGCGGCCGGGGGCTCCTGCAGACGCGAGAGCTCGGCGACGAGCTCGCCGTACTCGCCGTCCCCCTCGGCCTCGGTGGCCTCGATCGCCGCCAGGATGCCGCGGACCGCGTCGATCAGGGCGAGGAGCGCGTCGGTGATCTCCTGGTCGAGGGTGAGTTCGCCGTCACGCAGCTTGCTGAGGAGGTTCTCCCCGACGTGCGTGATGCTCTCCAGCTTGCCGAAGCCGAGAAACCCGCAAGTCCCCTTGATCGTGTGGATCGTGCGGAAGATACTCCCGAGGGTTTCGGTGGCCCCCGGGTTCCGCTCCAGCTCCACGAGCTCGCGGTCGAGGGTGTCGAGGTTCTCGTGGCTCTCGATCAGGAATTCCCGGACGATCTCGTCCATCTCGCCTCCTCACAGGGTTGGCGGGTCCGTTCGACCCCGTGCGCCCGCTCCTCCCCCTCGCCCCGCTTCAGGCTGCTTCGCCCCATTCACTTGAGGGGAGTCTCGGCACGCACCGAGGGCGACTGAAACAATTCCCGGGGTATTCCTGCCCACGAGTCGGACGATCCACCCTCGACGACCCGGTTTGCCGCTGCCGCGATTGAACGCCGCCCGTTGCCTGCCTTACGGTTGCCAGGAGGGGACGGCGGACAATGCGCGCCCGCTGGCGGAGTCCCGGGAGGTCGAAGTGTCCGGTTTCGTTCGTGACCGCCGCTCTTTGCGCGCGGCGGTCGTCCTGGTGACCACGTCCCTCGTGTGGGGACTCGCTCTTGTCGGCGAGCCCGCCCGCGCCGCTGCGGGCGACACGACCCGCGTGAGCGTGGCTCCCGACGCCACCCAGGGGAACAGCGCCTCATCGGCCCCGTACGCGAGCGCCGACGGGCGCTACGTCGCGTTCCCGTCCTACGCCGGCAACCTCGTCGCCGGCGACACGAACAACACGTGGGACGTGTTCCGGCGCGACACCCTCACGGGCGACGTCGTCAGGGTGAGTGTCGCCACCGGCGGCACCCAGGCGAACTACGGCTCGCCGTACGCCCGCATCAGCGGCAACGGGCGCTACATAGCGTTCGGCTCGGACGCCTCGAACCTCGTCCCGGGCGACACGAACGGCCAGCAGGACGTCTTCCTGCACGACACCGTCACCGGCACCACCACCCGCGTGAGCGTCTCCACGAGCGGCGCCCAAGGCGGCAGCCAGTCCTCACTGGGGGGCATCAGCGGCGACGGCCACTACGTGACCTTCCACTCCTACTCGCCGAACTTCGTGGCGGGCGACACGAACGGCCAGCAGGACGTCTTCGTCCGCGACACCGCCACGGGAACCACGACGCGGGCGAGCGTCACCGCCGGCGGCGCCCAGGCGAACCTCTCGTCGTACAGCTCCCACGTGAGCGAGTCAGGTCGCTACGTCGCCTTCTACTCCTACGCTTCGAACCTCGTCGCCGGCGACGGCAACGGCGCCGTCGACGCCTTCGTGCGCGACACGGTCGCCGCCACGACGACCCGTGTGAGCATGGGCACCGGCGGCACGCAGGCCAACAGCGACTCCTACCAGCCCGTCGTCAGCAGGGACGGCCGCTACATCGCCTTCTACTCGCAGGCGACGAACCTCGTCGCCGGCGACACCAACGGGGCCCTCGACGTGTTCGTCCGCGACACCGTCGCCGACACCACGACGCGGGTGAGCGTGGGCCCGGGAGGCGTCCAGGCCAACGGCCGCTCGGACTACCCGGGGATGAGCGGCGGCGGTCGCTACGTGGTGTTCAACTCCGAGGCCACGAACCTCGTCCCGGGCGACACCAACGGGCGCACCGACGTGTTCCTGTACGACTTGGCCACCGGGATCACCACACGGACGAGTGTCGCCACCGACGGCACCCAGGGCGACGGGCATTCCCAGAACGCCGCGATGAGCACGAACGCCGCCGTGGTCCTCTTCTCCTCGGAGGCCTCCGCTCTCGTCCCGGGCGACACGAACGGGGTCGCGGACGCCTTCGCCCACGACACCGGCGTGGCGGAGAACCTCCCGCCCACGGCAGCGTTCTCCTGGGCGCCCGACCCCCTCACCCAGTGGGGGGTACTCCTGGACGCCTCCGGCTCCGGCGACCTCGACGGCACGGTCGCCCAGTACCACTGGGACTTCGGCGACGGCGCCACATCCGACGCCGCCGGCGCCGCCACGTCCCACGCCTACGCCGCCCCCGGCATCTACACCGTCACGCTCACCGTCACCGACGACGAGGGCGCCACAGGCATGACCGCGGCCACCGCCACGGTGGACGTGCCCGACGGTCGCCCCGTCACACGCGTGCTCGCCGTGGACGCCGTCGTGGGCGAGGCCACCGTGCGTGCCGACGTGAAGCGGCTCTCGTTCTTCGGCTTCTTCGACTTCTACCTCGGCGTCGCCCGTGTCACGGACGCCCCGTCAGACGTCGTGACGTGGGGGCTCGTCCTCGCACCTGCCGGCGGGGTCGCCCCGACGGGGCTCAACGGCGCCGCCTTCACCGCCTTCTCCCTCGACACGCGGGCGCTTCCCTGGCGCACGGGCAGGCTCGCCTTCACCGTCGACGCCCGCGACGCCCTCGCCGGCGGTGGCCCCGACACCGTCACCGTCACCGGCACGGGGGACTTCGCCGGCTACAGCCTCTCCGGCCCGGTCGCCACGGGCGACATCTCAGTCACCCACTGACCCGCCTGCGAAGGGGGCGGGCGGGCCGACACCGCTGCGGTCCCCCGCCCCTCGGCGCGTCCGGGCACGGGAACCGGCTCGCCCTGAGGGTGTCGGGGCGGGGCCACGCGCCGCCTACTGCATGACGAACTGCGTGAAGTAGATCTTCAGGACCTTGCCCTCGAACTGCTCGGAGACCTTGTGGGAGATCTCCTCCTTCACCGTGCCGCGCACGTCGGGTTTGATGAGCTCGTCGTAGGTCTTGTGGCCCAGCAGCTCGATGGCCGTGTCGAGCGCCTTCGGGCCCTCCGCCTTCATCTCCTCCGCCGATGCGGCGGCCGAGAGCTGCAGGGCAATGCCCACCTTCAGGTAGCGACCGTCGGCGAGGTTGAGCGTGACCGGGTCGAGCGACAGGACCTCACCGGGTGGCTGGGTGGTCGTGGCCGTCGACTTCGACTTCTTCTCGCTCTTGCCCCCGAGAAGGAAGAAGTAGGCGCCCCCCGCGAGGGCCAGCACCGGCACCAGGATGATCACGACCTTCTTCATGCCCGGAGGTATCGGCTACTCCCGCCCGAACCGTAGGAGTTTCGTCCCGGGAGACCGGCGCACGCGGCGAACTTGTCGCGGGAATCGGGTGTGGGCCCCCGGATTCCGCGACAGGTTCGGGAGCCGAGGACGCCGCCGCCCGCCGGGGCGCCTAGTTCGGGACGCGGCGGGCGCTGTACTCGCCCAGGGCGTCGAGGGCGGCGTCCTTGGGGAGGGCGGCGGCACGGTTGGCTTCGGTCACCGCCCGGTACACCTCCTCGCGGTGCACGGCGACGCTGCGGGGTGCCGTGATGCCGAGGCGGACCTGGTCGCCGCGCACCTCCAGGACCGTGACGACGACGTCGTCGCCGATGTTGATGCTCTGGTTCGGCCGTCGCGACAAGACGAGCATGTCAGACCCTCCCGGTGCTCACCGGCTCACAGCAGTACAGCAGTTCTCAGCGGTCCGGCGCGGCGAACAGCGGCCGGCGGATCTCGTAGTCCCCGTCGAGGATGACCTGGGCCCCCAGGCGGGATGTGGGGTTGACGACGATGGGTGCCAGCAGGTTAGCCGTGGCGTCCTCGGGGCAGCCGCCGAGGGTGACGATCACGAGGATGAGGGCGTCGTCCGCCGGACCCACGCCGAGCATGGCGGCGTCCACGAGGGGGATCTCGGGGTCGTAGTCGAAGAAGAAGAACATGGGCGGCGCGACCAGGAACTCGAGGTCGGGCTGGTCGAGACTGCGCAGGATCGAGAAGGGCCCGTCGCCGTCTCCCCAGCGCACCATCGCGAAGCGTCGGGCCTCGGGAAAGCCGGGCAGGCCGGCGGCGAAGGTGAGCTCGGGGATCCCCAGCGTGGTGGTGTCGGTCATGCGGGTCCTTTCCCTTCCGGCCCCGGGGCGGGTACGCATCGGCGCCCGCCCGAGTATGGCCCCGACGGGGTCGCCAGTCGAGAGGACTCGCGTCCCGATCGCCCGGCCGGTCCGGTCGTCACGGCGTCAACCCCTGTAGGTCCAGTGCCACGGCTCTCGGGGCACGTCCTCGACGAAACCGTACCGGCCTGCGTTCGCCCGCAGCCAGGCCTGCGCCTTGGCGTCGAGGTCGAGGTCGAGCGCCCGGCCCCAGCCGTGGTTGGACGTCCCGGGAGTGGCAGCGAGACCACCGTTGCGGTACAGGCCCTTGCGCTGCGCGAGCGAGACCTGGGCGTCGTAGGAACGGTAGGAGTCCGTGACCCCGATGTGCACTCCCTGAGCGGCGGCGTCGGCCGCCATCCGCCGGTACCCCTCGGCCGCCGGCGCCCAGAGCTTGTGGCTGCCGACGCCGATGGGGACGAGGCGCTCCTCGGGGATGCGCCCGTTGGCGTACTGCGCCAGCTCCGGCGGCGGGGCCAGCTTGCCCCGCTGGGTCCGCGCCGGAGTCGTGGCCGTCGTGGCCGGGGAGGCAGGGTCCCGGGTCTGGGTCACGGAGCCGAGGGCGTCCGCGAAGACGTCGGCGAAGCTCGACTGCTCGCCGCCGGTCGCGGGCAGGGTCGCCGACGTCCTCGCCGCCACGGCCTGGGACGGGCCGGTCGCGGCGGACTGGATCTCCGCTATGCGCCGCTGGATGTGCAGGATCGCCTCCAGAGCCATGTGCCCGACATCGGCACGAACCGGCCCCACCCTGAGCCCCGCGTGCGGTCAGAGCCGGGCCTGTGGTGACAGTGACCTACTCGCAAGGCCGGGCTCCGCTGTCTGCTCCGCATCTGGCGGTGCTCCGGGTGCCGGCGGGGACCCCCCACCCCGCCGGCGCCCGGCCGCAACGGCGTCCGACCCGGCAAGCGGTCGCGTCCGGAAGGGGGAGTTCGAGGGGGGACGAAGTCCCCCTTCGATCAGCTCAGTCGGCGATGCGGAGGGCGA
>CAYJLW010000095.1:0-13588 GCA_964370965.1 uncultured Acidimicrobiia bacterium
GGGGAGGGGGGGCTCGTGGGGGGGAGCTTGCTCCCTCCCACGCAAGAAGTCTGCGGCCAGTTGCGCGAAGAGGTCGGGGCGCTCCATCGGGGCGAAGTGCCCGCACCCGGGCACGACGCCGGAGCGGCCTCCGGGGACGAGGGACGCGAGGTGCTCGGCGTAGGGGGGTGGGACGGCGAAGGTGTCCGAGGCGGAGAGCACGAGCGCCGGGCACGTGAGGTCGCCCAGGGCGCCGTAGCCCCGGTGATGGACGCTCTGGTCGTACATCATCGCCTCTACGTGGCCGGGGCAGCGCAGCTCCTGCCGGCCGTCGGGGCGGGTGAAGGAGCCGCAGCGCACGTAGTCGGCCAGGCAGTCCGCCTCCCACGTGTTGAAGGGCGGCTTCTCGGCGAACCGGGCGAGCATCTCCTCCGGTGAGGCGAAGACCATGCGGCGGCGCCGGGCGCCCTCGGCGAGGCCGAAGCGCCCGGCGTTGCGCAAGTGGGACTCCTCGCTCACCGGCGGGGCGATGATCGGCTCGAAGAGGACGAGGCGGCGGAACCGCTCGGGGGCCCTGGTGGCGGCGAGGACGAGCGTGGCGGCGCCCGAGGAGTGCCCGACTCCGTCGCAGCACTCGACCCCGAGGTGGTCGAGGACGGCGAGGCAGTCGTCGGCGAAGCGTTCCCACTCGTAGGCTGCGGGGTCCTCCGGTTTGGAGGATTCGCCGTGGCCGCGCTGGTCGTAACCGAAGCAGCGGCGCTCCGGGAAGTGCTCCACCACCCGGCGCCACACCCCGGCGCAGAAGCCGGTGGCATGCACGAACAGGAGCGGGGGGGGCGCCCCGGGTGCGGGGCCGCCCCAGTCGGTGACGGAGATCTGCAGGTCGCCGGATTGCACGGTGATCATGAGGCCGCGAAGCTAGCGTGGGACGACAACCAGTCAGAGGAGCCGGGGACCATTGGGAATCGAGATGCCGTCTGAGGTCTTCACAGAGGAGGAGGCGGAACGCCTGGCGCCCCACGTCACGAACGTCGACCGCCCGGTCTTCGCCCTGCGCAACCTCCCCGAGGTCACCAAGGGGGCGCTCTTCGCCCGCTACTCCCGTTCGGCGAAGTCGCTCCGGCGCCTCCTCCTCGACGAGTTCCTCTCCGGGGAGGCGGCCCTGGCCACGGGAGTGGAATCCGACGCGGGCACCGGGCGTGCGGAGGCCCTCTACGACCGGATCTTTGGCGACTACGGCGACGACTCCGTCGCCCAGCTGGGATTCGCGCACCTTGCCTGCGAAGGTGTCTCCAACGTCCTCACGAAGGTGATCGAGCGGGGCCGCCTCGCCTCGTACCTCGAGCAGTCCACCCGGTACATCCCCTATGACGACCGCCCCGGCGGACGCTGGCGCTACCGCCTCGAACCCGACGTGGCGTCGTCGCCCCTCGCCGGGGACTACGCGGCGACCCTCGACGGCATCTTCGAGACGTACGCCGGCCTCCTGCCCCGTCTCATGGCCCATCTCGAGGCCCGCTACCCGGCCTCGCCGGATGATCCCGCCACGGTGTGGCGCCAGACCTTGCGGGCGAAGGCGTGCGACGCGCTCCGGGGGCTCCTCCCGGCGGCGACCACGTCCAACCTCGGGATGGCGGGCTCGGGTCAGGCGTTCGAGGGGCTCCTGCTGCGGATGCGGGCCCATCCCCTCGCCGAGGCCCGCGAGTACGCCGGCCTCATGCTCGACGAGCTCAACTGCGTCATACCGGCGTTCTTGCGCCGGGTGGAGGTCGCCGAGCGGGGCGGGGCCTGGAGCGGGTACCTGGCGGGGCTGCGGCGAGCCACCGAGGAGGCCGCCCGCCGCCTCGGTCTCGACGACCCCGACGCCGAGTTGCCTTCTGTGCCGGAGCAGCACCCCGAGAACGACGGCGTGGCGCTCCTCGACTGGGACCCTGACGCCGAGGCGAAGATCGCCGCTGCCGCTCTCTACCCGGTGTCGCGCCTCGCCGAGGACGTCGTTCTCGCCCGGGTCCGGTCCCTGCCCGTGCACGAGCGGGCGGCGCTCGTGGCCGCGGCTGTGGGCGAGCGGGGCAACCGCCGCCACCGCCCGGGTCGGGGCTTCGAGCGGGTCGGGTACCGCTTCGACGTCGTGGCCGACTACGGCGCCTTCCGCGACCTGCAACGCCACCGCATCTGCACCGTCGAGTGGCAGGAGCTCTCGCCGTATCTCGGCTACGACCTCCCGCTCCTCGTCGAGGAGGCAGGCTGCGCAGAGGAGTTCCGCGGTGCCGTGGGGCGTTCCGCGGAGCTGTACGAGCGGGTCAAGGCGGAGGTTCCGCGGGCCGCCCCCTACGCTCTGTGCCTCGCCTACCGGATCCGTTTCTCGATGCAGATGAACGTCCGGGAGGCGTTCCACGTCCTGGAGCTGCGTTCCTCGCCTCAGGGCCACCCGGCCTACCGCCGGGTCGCCCACGCCATGCACCGCACGATCGCGGAGGTCCATCCTGCGATCGCAGCGGCGATGACGTTCGTGGACTACGGCGAGGTCGACCTGGAGCGCCTGGAGGCGGAGCGACGCAGCGCCGCCCGGCGGGAACATGCCACCGTCGAGGTGCCTGCGTGACAGCCGAAGGCATCGGTTTGGGCGCCTTCGCTCCCCAGGGCTGGAAGATGGAGCTCCACGATGCCGGAGACGCGCAGGCGCAGTGGGAGACGTGCAAGCGGGTGGCGCTCGCCGCGGAGGCGGGCGGGTTCGACTCGGTGTGGGTCTACGACCACTTCCACACGATCCCCGCGCCCAGCGACGACCCGGTCTTCGAGTGCTGGACGACCATGGCCGCCCTCGCCGAGGCGACCACGACGGTGCGTCTCGGCCAGATGGTGGGCTGCAACTCCTACCGGTCGCCGGCGCTGCTGGCGAAGATCACGTCCTGCGTGGACGTCATCTCCGGGGGCCG
The DNA here is from genome assembly GCA_964370965.1 of uncultured Acidimicrobiia bacterium. Lineage (GTDB taxonomy): Bacteria > Actinomycetota > Acidimicrobiia > UBA2766 > UBA2766 > CAYJLW01. The sequence continues at coordinate 2,916 of CAYJLW010000095.1, forward strand.
CCTCGACTGGGGCGTCGGCGCGGGGTGGTACTGGCACGAGTACGCCGGGTACGGCTTCGAGTACGCCGACGCCCGCACGCGCATCGGGATGCTCGCCGAGGCCGTCGAGATCGTCACCTCGATGTGGACCCGGGAACGCACGGACTTCGCCGGTGACCACTACACGCTGGCGGACGCCCGCTGCGACCCGAAGCCCCTGCAGAAGCCCCGGCCGCCCGTGTGGATAGGGGGCTCGGGGGAACAGCTCACCCTGAAGGTGGTCGCCCGCCTCGCAGACTGCTCGAACTTCGGGGGCAAGACCCACGAGTTCGCCCACAAGTGCGAGGTCCTCCGGCGCCACTGCGACGCCGTCGCCAGGGATTACGACGACGTCACCAAGACGATGCACGTGGACTGCATCGTGGGCGAGACCGAGGCCGACGTCGCCCGCAAGCTCGACGCCCGCATGGCCGTCTGGGAGCCTGTCACCCAGGAGCCCGCCGACTCGTACCGCCAGGGGCACCTCGTGGGCACACCGGAGCAGATCCTCGAACGCATCGACGCCTACGCGGACCTGGGCTGCCGGTACTTCGTCCTCTGGTTCCCTGACTACCCGTCCACCGACGGTCTCGACCTCTTCGCCGACGCCGTGCTCCCGGCGGCCCGCCACCTCCGGTAGAGGTCTCCCGAGGGTCTCTAGGCTGTGATGCGGCGGAACTCGTCCAGCGCCCTCTGGAACTCGTGCTCGAGATCCCGGAGGGTCTCGAGGCGGCCGGCGTGGAGGTTGTCCCGGCCCATGCTCTCGAGGAGGGCGGCGAGGTCGGACACGCGCCGGGCGCCGAGCTGTGCGCTGGACGACTTCAGGGTGTGGGCGGCCAGGACGAGGCCGTCCTCGTCGCCGGCCTCCACGGCCGCCCGGATGGCGGCGATCTTGCGGGGTGTGTTGGCGGCGAAGAGGTCGACGAACTCCCCGATGACCTCCTGGGCGGCGTCGCCGAGGTGCTCCCGGAGGCGCTCTACGACCACGGGATCGACGGCGGCGTCGACGTCCTGTGCAGCGGGGGGGAGGGAGGTGTCGGCCGCCACCTCCAAGCGGGCGCTCGCCAGGGGCACCCAGAACTGCACCTTTTCCGCGAGCTCGGCGAGGTCGACGGGCTTGGCTATGTAGTCGTCCATGCCGGCGGCGAGGCAGTTCTCCTTGTCGCCGGCCATGGCGTTGGCCGTCATGGCGATGATCGGGACGTGGCCGGTTCCCTCCGCCTCGCGGCGCCGGATGGCCCTCGTCGCCGAGTACCCGTCCATCTCGGGCATCTGGCAGTCCATGAGAACCGCGGCGTACGCGCCGGTCCTGACGGCTTCGATCGCCTCGAGGCCGTTCGTGACCGTGTCGGCTCCGTACCCGAGCTTGCGGAGTTGGAGGACGGCGAGCTTGCGGTTGATGGGGTCGTCCTCCACGATGAGGATCACGGGGGGCTCGGCACCGCTCTCGGGCGTCGGCGCTGGTGCCGGCACGACACGGAGGTGCTCGCGCCCGGGAGCCGGGGCGGCGTCCGCCCGGCCGAAACACGCTGTGAACCAGAACGTGGAGCCCTCCCCGGGTGTGCTGGCGAAGTCGATCACGCCCCCCATGAGGTCGACGAGCCGCCGGCAGATCGAGAGACCGAGGCCCGTGCCCCCGTGGATACGCGTCGTGGAGCCGTCCCCTTGCGTGAAGGGCTGGAACAGCCGGGAGCGGGCGTCGTCGGAGACGCCTATGCCCGTGTCCTCCATCTCGATGCGGACGGTGACGACGTCGTCGCCGAGGCCGACGAGGCGCGCCCCCGTGGTGACGTGTCCCTCGTCGGTGAACTTCACGGCGTTGCTGAGGAGGTTGCCCACGATCTGGCGGAATCGCACGGGATCGCCCCGCAGGAGCGGGGGCACGGACTGGTCGACCGCGAGGCGGAGGTCGATCCCCTTCTCCGCCGCCTTGGCGCTGTGGAGTTGCAGGGTGGCCTCGAGCACGGCGGCAGGGTCGAATTCCACGGTCTCAAGGTCGAGGCGGCCCGCCTCGATCTTGGAGAAGTCGAGGATGTCGTTGAGGATGTGCAGGAGGGACATCGCCGAGCGGCGCACGATCTCGGCATGCTCCCGGTCTTCTCCGGAGAGGGAGGAGTCGAGGATGATGTCGGTCATGCCGATGATCCCGTGCAGGGGCGTGCGGATCTCGTGGCTCACCGTGGCCAGGAACTCGGACTTCAGCCGCGACGCCTCCAGGGCGGCCTCGCGGGACGTGATGAGCTCTTCCTCGGCCTGCTTGCGCGCGGTGATGTCGGTGAACGTGGCCACGGCGCAGTAGGGCTTCTCGCGCCCGGAGCGCACGAGGGGCGAGGAGTTCACTGAGATCCAGCGGAGGGTGCCGTCGGGGCGGCGCACGCCCATGACGACCCCGGAGCACTTCCGGCCGGTGCGGAGGCTCACCATCGTGGGGTGCTCGTCCGCCGGGAACAGTGTGCCGTCGTCGTGGATCGAGTTCCACCGGGCGGTGGTGGGGGTACGCCCCACGAGTTCCTCGGAGGGAACGCCGAGGATGCGTTCGGCGCTCTTGTTGCAGGCGATGATCTCGCCCGTCGGGGCGGCCCGGAGCAGGACGCCCTCCTCCATCGCCTCCACGACTGAGCGGAAGCGCTGCTCGCTGGCCTCGCTCGTCTCCAGGAGGCGGCGTCGCTCCGAGATGTCTCGGGCGACCAGGACCATCCCGATGGACTCGCCGTCCTCGCCCCGGATCGCTTCACCACTGGACTCGAGGGGCACCCAGTAGCCGTCCGCGTGGCGGCCGCGATGGGAGAGGGCGCCGAAGTCGTCCCTGCCGGCGAGCTCGTTCTGGAAGGCGACGGCCGCCGAAGCGGCGTCCTCGGGATGGAGGAGTTCGAGCATGTTCCGGCCCACGAGCTCCTCTGGCTGGTAGCCCATGATGTGGGTCACGGCCGGGCTCACGAACTCGAAGTTTCCGGCGGGGTCGACGGTCATGATCATGTCCGGGGAGGACTGCACGATCATGTCGAGCAGGCGGGCGGTCTCGTCGGAGCGACCGGCGGCGATGCCCGCGTCGGTCACGTCCGCCAGCCACCAGACCCGGCCGCGGACCTCGCCCAGCACCGTGAGGGGGTCGGCCTCGACCCGCCAGATGTGGCCGTCGCCGGCGTGGAAGGTGAGTGGGCGCACCGGCTGCACGGGCGGGCCCGAGGCCAGGCGCCGGACGTCGTGTGACTCGGCCTGGCGGAAGCTGTGGGCCAGGACGTCGCTGACGGGCGTTCCCCGCAGGGACTCGGCTTCGTCGTCGACTCCCACGAAAAGGAGCCAGGCGCGGCTGATCGCCACGACGGCGCCCGTGGCGTCCTCGACGAGGACGGGGTCGGGCAGCCCGGCGAAGGCGGCGGCCACGAGCTCCAGGGCCTCGCCGGCGCCCATCGCTCCCCTCACTCCCACCCCCGGGCGGATTCGTACACGTGTCTCTCCCCGGTTGATCCCCGCCACATCTTTGCATCGGGGGCGGGGGCTGCGGGCTTGAGCTGGGCGGAGCTCACCAGGAGAACCGTTTGATGGCGCTCCACGTGTCGGGGCGGGTCGTGTCCCAGGACCAGAAGGACATGCCCACGGCTCCTGACGTCTTGGCGGCGTCGAGGGCGGCGACGACCACATCGGCGGACGGGTAGGTGCCCTTGCCCTCGATGGGGTAGGCCTGGCCGATGACCGAGACCGGCTTTCCGAAGCGGCCCAGCATCTCGACGGACTTCCGCACGAAGCCGGCCCCGTCCTTCGTCACGCCTGTCCAGTAGTCCATCGGCGACATGATGTCGAAGGCCGTGGCGAGCTCGGCGAACGGGTACCAGCTCATGTGGTAGTTGGGGTTCATGACGATGGCGACCAGCGGGTACCCGGGCCCGACGGCGGCCCGGAGTCGGCGGGCGTACTCCAGGGCCCGGGGCCGGTCGAGGTTCTTCGCCCTGGTCTTCTCGATGTCGGCACCCAGGGCGTCGACCCGGTCGCCTCCCGCCGTGCGGAAGCTCACGACCTCCATGGCGCGGGCGACGTCGCCGGGGATGTCCTCCATGGCGGGACCGTCGTAGGCCACGACCTTGATGCCCGCCGCGTGGGCGAGGGGGAGGAGTTCCTCGAGGGTGGGGCGTATGTAGAAGCCCTCCTCGGGGTTGGAGGCGCGGATGACGAGATGGCGGAGTCCGGTGGCCTTCGCTCTGGCGACGACTTCGGCGGGGGTGCCGATCTTCTCCATGCGGTACAGGTACTGGCCCTTTCCGGAGGTGGCGGCCACGGCCTTGCCCGTCGAGCTGCCCGTGGCGGCCCCCACCGACGGACCCGGGGTGGGCGCGGGGGTGGGCGTCGGGGAGGTTCGCGGTTCCGACGCAGGAGCGGGCTCGTCGAGGATGCGCTCGGAACGGGCCTGCTCCCGGGAGCGGGTCTTCTCGCGCTCCAGCCGGGATGCCGTGCTCCCACGGTCGGCGTACGGGTCCCGGAGGGCGCATGCGGGGACGAACAGAGCTAGAGCGCCCAGGACGGCGAGGGGCGTGCGAAGGCGGCGACGCATACGGTGACACTACGTCACCCGGAGCGGTGCCGGGTCCGCGAGCAGCATCGACGGTGAGCGCAGCGGCGGCGCGCCAAGTCAGACCAGCGTGTGGGCGGCGAGCTCGTCCGCGAGGACGGTGATGCGCTCGTGGAGAGCGACACGCCGGGCGAGGAGCTCGACGGTGGCGGGCTGGGCGAGGCCGTGCTCGGACACCCACCCGTCGATCTCCCGCAGGGGGACCGTCTCGAAGAGCGCCCGGGCAGGGTCGCGCTCGAGGCGGCCTGCGATCGCCGCCGCCACCGGGGACGGCACCATCTTGGTGGAGTCCGAGACCACGAGCATCCGCCGTCCCATTGCCCGGGCTGTGAGGGCGAGGGGTCGGGACCCGACCTTGTTCGCCACCCACACCGGGGTGACGGCGTCGGCGCCGATGACGGCGACGTCGGCGGTGTCCAGGGCGGGACCCAAGGCGGCGTCCTCCACGAGCTCGGCCCGGATGCGCTTGGCCCGGAGGCGCTTCACGAGGTCGGCGCCCTCGCCCCCCGGCAGTGAGCGGCAGCACAAGACGCGCTCCACGTGGCCGGCGCGGGCGAGGGCCTCGAAGGCCCGTTCCAGCGTGCCGGAGACCGACAGCGTGACGACCGCGCCGCCCCCGTTCAGCAGGGGGGCGAGCTCGTGCACGACGGCGTCGTGGGCGCGCCGCACCCGGAGGGCGAAGGCCCCGGCGGCGTCCACGACGGCGTCGGCGGCGAACTCGGGCCCCTCGGCGGCGTCGGCGGCGAGAAGGCAGTCGTTCACGAGCCGCCACAGCGACGCCATCGCAGTCTGGTTCACGAGTAGGACACGGGCGGACTCCAAGAACGCGGGGGCGAACTCGGCGGGCTCGGGGCGTTCCCGGGCGAGCTCGGCGAGACCCTGGGCGGCCTGGAGGGCGACGGCTGTGGAGCCCCGGACGCGCTCGGAGGCGGCGGCATCGATGAGGGCACGGGCTTGGCCTTGCATGGCAAATCCCCGGTTGCATTCGTCTTTCGGGTCGCCCCACGGGCGATCCCGGCGCGCCCCGTGCCCGGCGCACCGACAAGGGTAGTGCGCTGTGCCATCGCGGGAGCGGCATCACGACTGGGCCATCACGACTGGGCCATCACGACTGGGCCGAGGAAGCCCGGGGCCGTCCCTCACGGTGTCGGACAGGGGCGAGCATCCCGGAGCTCCCGCTCCCGCCGGTGGCGTCGTGGCAGGATCGCGCCATGGCGGGGGACGACTGGCGGAGCATCGGACAGACCTCGGAGATGCCCGCGGAGCGGGACGGGGACGCCTGGGTCCTGCAGGACGAGGAGCGTGAGGTGCGCCTCACGAACCTCACGAAGGCGTACTGGCCGGCGGCCGGGGGCAGCGCAGAGGTCACCAAGGGCGACCTCTGCGAGTACTACTGGAACGCGGCGCCCTGGATCCTGCCCCACACAGCCGACAGGCCCCTCACGCTGCACCGTATGCCCGAGGGCGTGGCGGGGGAGGGCTTCTACGAGAAGCGCGCTCCGGGTCACACGCCGGAGTGGGTGGCCCGTTGTCGGATGCCGGCGTCAGAGCGCAGCGGCCGGGGGGAGACCGAGTACCTCCTGGCCCGGCGCCGCAGCGACCTCCTCTGGCTGGCGAACCTGGGCTGCATCGAGATACACCCGCTGCACAGCCGTTTCTGGCGCCTCGACCGGCCCGACTACGCCTTCTTCGACCTCGACCCCAACGAGGTCGGCTTCGAGGACGTCCGGGCGGTGGCGCTGGTGCTGGGCGACGTCCTGGGGGAACTGGGGTTGGTGTCGTACCCGAAGACGAGCGGCGCGACCGGCCTGCAGATCTTCCTCCCCCTCGACGGCCGCCACGACTACGCGGAGGTGCGCGGGTTCGTGACCGCTGTCGGCGGACTCCTGGCGGCCGCCTATCCGGAGAAGGTGACGATGACCGTCGAGGTCGCCCGTCGCGGCTCCCGCGTCTTCGTCGACGCCAACATGAACCGCCGGGGCCAGAACATCGCCGGGGTCTACTGCGTGCGTCCCGTGCCCGGGGCGTGCGTGTCCACGCCCCTGACGTGGGACGAGGTCGCGGCCGGGGCCGTACCGCAGGACTTCCGCATCGACAACGTCCTCGCCCGCGTGCAAGAGCGGGGCGACCTCTTCGCCCCGGTGCAGTCCGGGGAGGGCAACCTCGACGCCGCGATGGCGCGCCTCGGACTCGACCTGCCCGCCGCCCGCCGGCGGGCCCTGCACGGCGACGGCCGCCACCTGGACCCCGACTCCGTGCACAAGGCGGGCCTGGGCGCCTACGACACCCGGCGGGACGCGGCGAAGACGCCCGAGCCGCTCCCCTCCGGCGAGGGGGCGGGCGTGCGGCCGGCGTGGGCGCCCCCGGGACCCTTCTTCGTCATCCAGCAGCACTACGCGACACGCCTCCATCACGACGTCCGCTTCGAGGCCGGCGGCGCCCTCGTCTCCTGGGCGGTGCCCAGAGGCCTGCCCCCGGAGCCCGGCGAGCGTCGCCTCGCCGTGCCCACCGAGGACCACCCCCTCGCCTACGCCGACTTCACGGGGGAGATCCCGGCCGGGGAGTACGGGGCGGGAGCGGTGCGCCGCTACGACGCCGGGCCCTACGAGTTGCTCGAAGCGGACGCCGAGAAGTGGACCGTGCGCCTCCACGGTCACCGGGAGACCGGCGAGTTCCACTTCGTGCGCACGAAGGGGAGCCAGGGTCTCGTCCTGCGCTCGGCGGCCTGCCCGCCCGCCGCGGTCGTCCTCCCCCCCGTCGTCCGCCCGGCCCGTTGGGCGCCGGGCGCCGGGGTCCCGGGGGACAGGCCGGGTCCGAACCGGGACTGGCGTTTCGAGCCGCTCTGGCCCGGGCGCCGCGTCCTCGTGGAGTGCGTGTACCAGGGCCCGGGGCGGGTCTACGACGGCAGTGGCGCAGACGTCACAGGGGCGCACCCCGGGCTGGTCCGCATCGGCGACCGGGTCGTGGGGCGCACGGCGCTCCTCGACGGCGTCGTCGCGGGTGAGACCCTCGTCGTCCTCGACCTCCCCTTCCACGACGGCGAGGACCTCACGGAGCGGCCCCTCGTGGAGCGCCTCGCCCGCCTCGGCGAGGCGGTCGTCCCCGACGGAACCCGCGTCCGGCTCAACGTGGGCGCCGACGGCGACCCCGGCCCCCTCCAGGAGGCCCTTGGCGCGGCGGGCGAGAGCGTCCCCTTCCTGTCCCGTCGGCTTGACTCCCCCTACCGCTACGGGGTTGCCTCACGGGCCTGGCGCCTGCTGGGCGTGACGTGAATCAGGGGGATGTGATGGACTTCGACGACTCCGCGGAGGAGGCGGCGTTCCGGGAGGAGGCGCGGGCCTGGCTGGAGGCCAACGTCCCGCCCCGCAGCGGCCGCAGCGGAGAGGCGCTCATCTTCGCGGACGTCGAGGACGCCGAGTTCGTGGCCACGGGCAAGGTCTGGCAGCGCACTCTCTACGAGGGGGGATGGGCGGGCCTGGGGTGGCCCAAGGAGTACGGCGGGCGGGGCGCGGCCCTCATGGAGCGGGTCATCTGGGGTCAGGAGTGCGCCCGGGTGGGTACACCCGTGCCGGTCAACATCATCGGCGAGGGCATGGCCGGACCCACGATCATCGCCATGGGGACCGAGGATCAGAAGCGGCGCTTCCTCGAGCCGATGCTGCGCGGCGACGAGGTCTGGTGCCAGCTCTTCAGTGAGCCCGGCGCCGGTTCGGACCTGGGCGCCTGCCAGACCCGCGCCGACCGCGACGGTGACGAGTGGGTGGTGAACGGCCAGAAGGTCTGGACCTCCGCGGCGCACTACGCCGACTGGGGGGTTCTCATCGCCCGTACCGACTGGGACGCCCCCAAGCACAGGGGGATCACGTACTTCGTCGTCGACATGGCCTCTCCCGGTGTCGCCGTGAGGCCTCTCCGCCAGATGACCGGGGGGGCGAGCTTCAACGAGGTCTACCTCGACGACGTCCGTGTCCCGGACGACCTCCGCATCGGCCCGGTCGACGGCGGCTGGCCCGTGGCCGTGAACACGCTCATGAACGAGCGCATGTCCCTGGGTGCGTCCGGTCTCACCGGGGGCTTGGGCTACGACGACTTCTTCGACTTCCTCCAGCGGCCCCGCCCCGGAGGCCGCCGCCTGACCGACGACCCGGTGGTCCGCCAGCTCGCCGCCCGCCTCTACTCCCAGGCGCACGCCCTCACCTGGACGGGCTACCGGGCCCTCTCGCGCCTGAAGCAGGGGTTCATGCCCGGAGCGGAGGGGTCCGTGGCGAAGCTCGCCGTGTCCCGCATCGCCCGTGACGCCGTGGCCCTCTTCACGGCCACCTTGGGGGCCGACCTCGTCGCCGGCCCCGAGGGCGTCGACGGCGGGGAGGTGGCGCAGTGGCGCGAGATGCTCCTCTTCGCGCCGGCGGCGCACATCGCCGGCGGCACCGACCAGGTGCAGCGCAACATCATCGGGGAGCGGGTCCTCGGCCTCCCCCCCGAGCCCCGTACCGACAAGGCCGTGCCTTTTCGCGAGGTGCCCGTCAGCACCCAGACGCCCTGACATCCGTCCGCCCGACACGACACCGGAGACCGACCACCATGGACTTCCACGACACGCCCGAAGAGGCCGCGTTCCGCGCCGAGGTGCGCTCCTGGCTCGAGTCCGTCTCGGAGCCTGCTCGGCCCTCCGAGGTGCCCTCCCTCGCGATCGTCGCCGAATGGGGGCCCGAGGAGGAGAGGGAGAAGATGGCCGCCGCCAGGGTGTGGCAGGCGACCAAGTTCGACGCCGGATGGGCGGGTGTGACGTGGCCCAGGGACGTGGGCGGGCGGGGCGGTTCCACCATGGAGGGCGTGATATTCGGGATGGAGGAGGCGAGGCGGGACGTGCCCAGGGGCGAGCTCACCGTGGGCCTGGGCTGGATCGGCCCCGCTGTCAACGTCCTCGGGAGTCAGGACCAGCGCCTCCGCTTCCTGCCGCCGCTCCTGCGCGGCGACGAGGTCTGGTGCCAGCTCTTCAGCGAGCCCGGTGCAGGCTCGGACCTCGCCGGGATCGCCACGAGGGCCGAGCGTGACGGCGACGTGTGGCGCCTCACCGGCCAGAAGGTCTGGACGACCTTCGCGCACATGTCCGACTACGGACTTTGCATCGCCCGCACCGACCCGGACGCGCCCAAGCACAAGGGCCTCACGGCGTTCGTCGTCGAGATGGACCAGCCCGGTGTCGAGTGCCGGCCGCTGCGCCAGATCACGGGGGCGGCGAACTTCAACGAGGTGTTCCTCGACGGAGCCGTCGCCCGGGACGAGTGGCGCATCGGGGAGGTGGGGGACGGATGGCGCTTCGCCATGGTCACCTTCATGCACGAACGCACGAGTGGCGGGGCGGGCGCGGGCGCCGGGATCGACTCCCTCGTCCGCCTCGTGCAGCGCTGCGGCCGGGACGGCGACCCCGTGATCCGCGATCGCGTGATGCGCTGCTACTGCGGCTCGAAGGCCTTGCAGTACCAGGGGTTGCGTCTCCTCACGTCGGTCCTGCGGGGGGAGGCGCCGGGGCCGGAGGGCTCCACGATGAAGCTTCTCTTCACGAACGTCGCCACCGAGATGTACGACGTCGCTCTCGCCGTGCAGGGCCCCGCCGGGGTGCTCGACGGCGCCGACGCCCCGATGAACGGCGCTTGGCAGGCGGCCTTCCTGGGCCTGCCGGGCATCCGCATCGGCGGGGGCACCGACGACATCCAGCGCAACATCATCGGCGAGCGCGTCCTCGGCCTCCCCGGCGACATCCGGGTGGACAAGGGCATTCCCTTCAAGGACGTTCCCCGGAGCGTGTAGCGCGGGGACGCCAGGGCGGGCTCTGCCGTCTGCTCCGCACCTGCGGGCGCTCCGCGTGCCGGCGAGGACCCCTCACCCCGCCGGCGCTCGGCCAGAACGGCGCCCAGTGGGGCCGTAGGGCCGGCTCCGCCGGCCCGGAACGGCGATCCGGCGGCACGCGGCCCGGCCCTGAAGGGGGGAGGATAGAGGGGGGACACAGTCCCCCTTCGATCCATCCGGCGCTTCGGATCTTGGCGGGGTCTGGCAGGGGGTGACGAGCGCAAAGTGATGCGGTTCTCCC
>CAYJLW010000096.1:0-12921 GCA_964370965.1 uncultured Acidimicrobiia bacterium
GTTCGATTCTGCTCGGCTCCACCGTTGTCCTGTAGCAGCGGGGACCCGGGACGAATGGCCCTGTAACAAACGATCCTGGCGATCCTAGGAGCGGCAAGGGCATACCCCCGCAGTCGGGCGGCGAGGCGTGCGCGCCCGCGTCGTGGCCGGTGACGTTCGTGTGGGCGGACCAGAACGTCCTGTGCAGCGGCAGCGCTTGCGACAAGTACCGCCGCGCGGTGCTGAAGGCCGCTGTCCACATCTACGACAGCTACGGCAGCCTGAGCAACGGCCGTCGCGACCCGCTGGACTGGCGGATCGTGGGGCCGCCGAAGTACTACAGCCCGGGCCAGGGCGGATCGGGCGGCCCCAGCGCCTTCACCGAGCCCGGCCCCTGACCGAACGGGTCTGCCCGGAAGCCGGGCGGGCCGCTCAGTCAGTCACGGTAGGCGGCGAGGACGGGGACGAGCTCTTCGACCCGCCGGATCCCGCTGGACGGCCAGGACACGATGACGTCGGTGATCCCGAGCACGGCGAGCGAGTCGATCTCGGCGAGAACCTCGTCGTTGGCCCCCTCGACGGACACGTTCGTGGCGCGGCGGACGGCAGCGGGGTCACGCCCGGCGTCCTCTGCCAGCCGGTCCAGCAAGGCCGAGCGCGCCGCCAGGAAGCCGGCGTCGCCGAAGGCGTGCCAGACGTCGGCGTGGCGGGCGACCAGGGGCATCATCCGCCTCTCGCCTGTGGCGCCGATCCAGATCGGCGGGTACGGCTTCTGCACAGGTCGCGGACGCATCGTGGCGTCCACGAGCGGGAAGTGGACCGCGTCAACCGTGGCGTCGTCGGTCGTCGTGAGGGTCTCGTAGACCACGAGGGCCTCTTCGAGACGATCGACGCGCTCGCCGACGGACGGAAACGGTATCCCGAACGCTGTGTGCTCCGGCCCGTACCAGGCAGCGCCGAGGGAGAAGTCGAGGCGACCCCCCGAGACGTGGTCGAGGGTGATCGCCATGCTCGTGAGCACGGCGGGGTGCCGGTAGGTGACCCCGTTGACGAGAACGCCGAGACGAATCCGCTCCGTCGACGCCGCCAGCGCGCCCAGGGCGGTCCAGGCCTCGAACGCCGGGCCGTCCGCGTCACCGTACAGGGGCTTGAAGTGGTCGAAGAGCCAGAGCCCGTCGAAGCCTGCGTCCTCGGCGAAACGTGCCCTCGTCAGGATCTCGGACCACTCCATCTGCTGCTGGGCGACGTCGATCCCGAAGCGCATGCGGCCAAGGTACCCGCCATGAGCGCCGGACCCTGGCAGACTGGCGCCGTGGCCGTCCCGCAGCGCATCAGCATGGTGACTCTCGCAGTTGCCGACCTGGCCGCCTCTGCGGACTTCTATGAGCGACTCGGCTGGACGCGCAGCGCCGCCTCCAACGACGAGATCATCTGGTTCCCCACATGCGACTCGGTCCTGGGCCTGTACCCGCGTCCGAGCCTCGCGGCGGACGCCGACTTGCCGGCAGAACCCCGGGCCCCCTTCGGCGGTGTCACCCTCTCCGTGAACGTCGCCTCGGAAGAAGATGTCGATGCCGCCCTCGCCGACGCCGCTGCCGCCGGGGCGACGCTCCTGCGCCCCGCCGGGCGGGCGGACTGGGGCGGATACCGGGGCTACTTCGCCGATCCCGACGGCCACCCCTGGGAGGTCGCCCACAACCCCTTCGTGTCCTTCCGCGAAGACGGGTCCCTGGACATGCCCTGACGGGCTCCGCGGCGCGGCACACCTCGGTAGTGTCCTGCCGGCAGGCACACGGCGGAGGACGTCCATGCGGGTAGCAGTCGTGGGAGCGGGACCGGCGGGCCTCGCCGCCGCGTACCGACTCCGCTCCCGGGGCCACGACGTCACCGTGTTCGAGGCCGATCCGGTCGCCGGGGGCCGCACGCACACCGAGCACTTCGGCGACGGCCACTGGGCGGACACGGGAGCGGGGTGGCTCGCCTCCTTCTACCCCGACACCCTGGCACTCCTCGGCGAGCTCCGGGAGGCGGGCGGGCTGCGGCCCCTGCCGCTGCGGGGCGGCGGCGACCTCCTCCTCGACGGCGCCCTCCACCCCGCCCCGAACTCCCTGCGGCGCATCCTCACCTCCCGCCTCCTCGGTCCGGCGGAGACGGCCCGCTTCCTCGCTTACATGGGCGCGCTGTTCCTGCGCCAGCCCGGCGGCCTCCGTGTGGACGAGCGCCGGGACGCCGTGGCCGCCCTCGACGCCCTCGCGCCCGCCGGTGGCGCGGCCGTGGAGCGGATCCTGCGGCCCATGTTCGAGGGCCCCTTCTTCGCCCGTCTCGAGGACATGTCCGGCGCTCTCGTGCGGTCCTGGCTGCGAGCGCTGTCGGTGGGGCGCTTCTTCCAGGTCGACGGCGGCATGGACGCCCCGTGGCGCCGTCTGGGGGCCGCCCTCGCTACCCGCACGGGCCTCCGGGTGGAGGCTGTGCGGACCCGGGGCGGCGGGGTCGAGGTCGTGGCGGCCGGGGCGCCGGAACCCTTCGACGCCGCCGTCGTCGCCGTCCCCGCCCCGGCGGCCACCGCCCTGGCGCCCGAGCACCCGGCGGCGGAGGTGCTGCGCACTGTGCGGTACGCGCCCCACGTCCGCCTCTACGCCGCCCGGCGCAACGAGGGCCCGCCCCGCAGCAGCATCCACGTGTTCCCCAACGACACCGTGGCCACCGTGGAGCTGTCCTCCGGCCGCGGAGGCGCGTGGGGCCGGGTGCCGGAACACTGGGAGTGGCTCCTCGTCTGCTCCCCCGCAGCATCGAGCGGGCCCCTGCTGGAACTCCCCGACGACGCCCTGCGCAGGGCCCTCTGGGAGGAGGCCGCCCGCATCGACCCCAGGATCTTCGCTCTGGACGCCGCCGACGTCGTCCACATCGTGCGCTGGCCGCAGGCCGTCCCGATCGTGGACGTGGGCTACTACACGCGTCTCCGCCGCCTCCACCAAGCGCCCCCGATCGTGTTCTGCGGCGACTGGCTCGTGCAGCCCTGCGTCGAGGGCGCCGTCCGCTCCGGCCTCCGCGCCGCCGACGTCGTGACGGGCGCCTCACCCGCCTCTCCGCGACCTCCGGGTACGGGCGCTCGCGCCGGCCAGGCTCGATCTCTCTCGGCACGGGTCGAAGGCCGGGCTCTGCCCGGCCGGAACGGTGACCGGGCCGGACGGCGGTCGGATCCGGAGGGGAGTTCCAAAGGGGGGACGAAGTCCCCCCTTTGAGCTAGTAGTCCGGGGCGTCCAGGGCCTTCTGGAGGTACTGGAGCTCGGCCTCGCGCCAGGGCAACGGCGAGGGGGCCTGCAGGAGACGCTCCTCCTCGAGCTCGGCGACGACGGCGTCGTCGCGGGGGAAGGACGTGCCGAAGTCGTTGAGGTGGAAGAGGTCCTCGAAGGGAAGCCGGGGTCGCTGGCCGCCCGCCTCCTTGGTCTCCGCCGGGTAGCCCACGCATTGCAGGAGAAGGATGTCGCAGTGCTCGGGCATCCCGAGGTTCGCCTTGATAGCCGCCTGGTTCGTGGTGCCCAGGCACGCGGTGCCGAGGCCTTCGTCGATGGCCACGAGCGTGGCCTGGGCGATGCCCTGGCCGCAGTCCACAGCCGTGATGGCGGACGCCTTGATGAGCGGCATGGCCCCGTTGAAGAACGGGATGAGGGTCGCATCGAGGTACTCCATGGCGTTGTCCTCGTGGATGCCGAGGACCCGGGCGCGCACGAGCTCCCGCAACCGGTCGCCCTGGTCGTCGAGCGCTGACCAGTCCAGGTACCACACGATCACGACCGGGGCGTTGTCGATCTGGAAGCCGAGCACCGGGGCGAAGAGCGTCCCCCAGGTCTCCTCGCTCGCCGTCTCCCTGTGGATCACCACGCCCCGGAGGGCCTGCACGTTGCCCCAGAAGGACGCCAGGCGGGCGGCCTCGAGCATCTTCTGGATCTTGCCGAGCTCGACGGGCCGGTGCGGGAGGAGGAACCGGTAGGTCCGCCGGGTCCCGATCGCCTCTTTCACTTCCATGCGGTGGTCTCCTCTGCTCCTGCTGTTTCACGATCCCAGGTACGGGGCCCGACGCCCTCGCGCTTCAGCACGCCCTTCTGGACGCGGTGGGTTTCGGTCTTGGGGAGGGCGTCGCGCACCTCCACGTATCTGGGCACCATGAAGGGCGCCATCCGTTCGGCGCAGAACGCCACGAGGTCCCCGGGATCGACGGTGGCCCCCTCCCGGGGGACGACGACGACCATGACGTCGTCCTCGCCCAGATCCGAGGGGACGCCGAAGGCCGCCGATTCGAGGACTGCGGGGTGCTCGTCGATCTCCCGTTCCACCTCCCAGGAGGAGATGTTCTCCCCCCGGCGGCGCATCGAGTCGCTCTTGCGATCGACGAAGTAGAGGTTGCCCTCGCCGTCGGCGCGCACGAGGTCGCCGCTGTGGAACCAGCCGTCGCGGATCTTGGCGCTGCTCGCGGCGGCGTCCTTGTAGTACTCGACCTTGTGCGCCTCGGGGTCGCGGACCTCGAACAGCAACTCGCCCGGCTCCCCCACGGGGGCGTCGCCTCCGTCGTCGCCGACGACGCGCACGGCCACCATGGGCTTGCCGATCGAGCCCTTCGGGGCGTTGCCGAAGTTGACCACGGAGAAGCCCCCGCCGTCGACGGCGGCGTAACCCTCGATGATGCGCACCCCGAAGCGCTCCTCGAAGGCCGCCCACACCGACGCCGGGCAGGCAGCGGAGAACACGACCCGGACGGGGTTGCCGGCGTCGTCGGCGCGCTCGGGCTGCTTCATGAGGATGGGGATCATCGCCCCGAGAGCGTTGAACGTGGTCACACCCCCCGCGCGGATCTCGTCCCAGAAGCGCCTCGCCGAGAAGCGACGCGAGAGGACGACCCGCAGGCCCTTGACGTGCGCCCGGATCACGGTGAGGAGGAGGGCGTTGGCGTGGAACAGGGGCAGGCACGTGTAGCACACCTCGTCAGGGGCGAGCATGGCGCCCAGCATGCGGATGCCCGCCAGGCTGAAGCGTCCGTAGCGGCCCACGACCCCTTTGGGGGCTCCAGTGGTGCCGGATGTGTACATGAGGGACGAGATCGCGTCGGGGTCGATCGTGGCCTCGGGCGGGGTGTCGGGGGCGTCCATGACCCCGGCGAGTGGACGCCACCCCGCCGGCGTCTCCCAGGTGGAGGCCGCACCCGTCGTGTCCACGACGACGTCGCTCAGCTTCGGGAGCGAGGGGCGTGCGGCCAAGACGGCGTCGGCGAAATCGGGGTGGCAGACGAGCGCCGTCGAGTCGGAGTGGTCGAGGACGTGGCGGAGGCTCTCGCCCCTGAGCGCCACGTTCACCGGAACGGCGTACGCCCCCAGCTTCTGCGTGGCGAAGTAGACGTAGAGCCACTCCGGGCTGTTCGGGAGCATGATCGCCACGCCCACGCCCGGGCCCACACCGAGGCGGGCGAGTCCGTTGGCGGCCCGGTTCACGCGGCGGTCGAGTTCGGCGAAACTCACCACACGGTCCTCGAAGTACAGGAACGGCGCCTCCCCGAGGGCCCCGGCCTGACACTCCAGGAGCTCGGCGAGCGTCGTGGCGGTCGTATTCGTGCGGTCCTCCACCGGCCCCGCTCCGCCGCTGTCGCCGCTCACGCGCCCGGGCCTTCCAGGATGTGCACGGCGAGGGCGGCCTCCCCCATGTTGACGGCCCCTCCGGCGTTCTGCGTGAGACCGATCCGGGCACCGGGCACCTGGCGTTGCCCCGCCTCGCCGCGGAGCTGGTAGACGACCTCGGCGATCTGGGCGAGGCCGGTGGCGCCGATCGGGTGGCCGCGGCACTCCAGGCCTCCGCTCGTGTTCACGGGCTTCTCCCCCCCGAGGCTCGTGGCGCCCGATGCGGCGTACACCCCGCCCTCGCCCTCCTTGACGAACCCCAGCTTCTCGGTCTGGGCGAGCTCCCCGTAGGCGGTGGCGTCGTGGACCTCGGCGAGGTCGACGTCCTCGGGGCCGAGGGCGGCGACCTCGTAGGCCTTGCGGGCGACCGCTTCCTCGCGGTCGTCGGGGCCGAGACCGCCGGACGCGAGGACCGAGGCGCGCACCCTCACGGGCCGGGCGTCCCTGAGGCGATCGAGGTAGTCCCGGGAGACGACGACGGCGGCGGCGGCACCGTCGCCGATGGGAGCGCACATCGCCCGCGTGAGCGGGTAGGACACGAGGCGGTCGTCCACGACCTCCTGGGTCGTCATCGGGAAGCGGTACTGGGCGTCAGGGTTCAGGGATCCGTTGCAGTGGTTCTTGGCGGCGATGCTCGCGAGCTGCTCCTGTGTGGAGCCGAAACGCTCCATGTGGGCGCGGGCGCCCATGGAGTAGAAGTCCATGAACACGCTGCGGTCTCCCCCGCCCTTGCCCTTCTCGATCGTGCCCGCCGCCTCGAGCTCCTTGCGCTTCGCCTCGGCCTGGGCACGGACGGCGTCGACGATCCCCCGGGTCACCTCGACGTCGGTGCCGGCGATGAAGCCCTTGAAGGTCTGGAAGCCGTCGCCGCCGGACTCCCCCGCTCCCGGCTCCGGGGTCATCTTCTCCACCCCGACGGCGAGGGAGACGTCGTGGGCGCCTGACGCGACGTCCATCCAGGCGCCGTGGAAGGCCGAGGACCCGCCGGCGCAGGCGTTCTCCACGTTCATGATCGGGATGCCGGCGATCCCGCAGGGTGCCAGGGCGACCTGGCCCCGGATGCAGTGCTGGCCGGCGGACATCCCCCACCCGGCGTTGCCCATCCACGCCGACTCCAGGGCTTCGCGCCCCACCGGGCTGTGGGCGAAGAGGTTGCCTGTCACCCATTTCGTGAGGTCCTTGACCCCCTTGTCCGGGTAGCGACCGAACGGGATGAGGCCCACGGCGACCACATACACGTCACGCATGCCTACAGCCTTTCCACGGCGGCGAGGGACACCATCTCGTTCGTACCGTCCATGATCTGGAGCAACTTCGCGTCCCGGTAGTACTTCTCGACGCCGTACTCCTTCGAGATGCCGTAGCCGCCGAAGACCTGCACCATCTCGGCTGTGACCGCGACTGCCATGTCGGAAGCGAACGTGCGGGCGGCCGCCGAATGGGCGATGTTCTCCGCGAAGGCGGCCTTCCACAGCAAGGCCCGGGCCGCCTCGATGTCGCGGAACGCCCGGAAGAGCTTCAGGCCGACCGTCTGGTGCTCGATGATCGCCCTCCCCCCCTGCACCCTCTGCTTGGCGTAGGCGAGGGCCTCCTCGTACGCGGCCCGGGCCACCCCGAGGGCGATCGTGCCCACGGCGGCGTTGCCGTGCGTGACGATCTGCTCCAGCACGAAGGGGTAGGCGGGGTTCGGGGGCATGACGAGGAACTCCTCGGGCACCTCAGCGCCGTCGAAGAAGATCTCCGCCTGGTTGAGGGCCCGGAGGCCGAGCTTGTCCATGGGCCGGCCCCGGGAGACACCAGGGGTGTCGCCCGGGAGGAGGAACACCCCGGTGCCGTTCATGCCCGTCTCGGGGTCGACACAGGCGAAGAGGAGGATGAAGTCGGCGAGGCCTCCGTTGCTCACGAAGCCGGCCTTGGCGCCGTCGAGGACGTAGGTCCCGTCGCCTGGCGTCCCCCGGGTGGCGAAGTGCACACCGGGCTCGCGGCTCACACAGTCCGAACCGATGTTCGGCTCCGTGATCGCCCAGGCTCCGCTGTGGACGCCTTCGACGTCCTCGACGTAGGCCTCCAGGTACTCCTTGTACGTCGGGTGGCGGCCGGCGAGGCCGAAGCCGGCGATGGAGGAGGCGGCGATGGGGCAGACGAGGATCTGGCTGGCGAGACCGGCACCGCCGGCGGCGAGCTCCTCGAGGATGACGAGGTGTCCGAAGAACGGGAGGCCGAGGCCGCCCACGTCCTCGGCGAGGGAGAGCTTGTGGAAGCCGCACTCGTAGGCCTTCTTCATCACCGACCGGAACGTGTCGGAGGCGAAGACCTCGGTGGTGTCTGGGATGCGGTCGAGGACGACCTCGGCGGGGCGGATCTCCTCCCGGGCGAAGTCCCGGGCGAGCTTCTGGAGTTCGACGACGTCCTCGTTGAGCGAGAAGTCGACGAGCTGGTGCGTGCCTGTCATGGGGCCTCCGCTTCGGGTAGGGGGGCTTCGTCCCCCGTGCGAAACCCCCCTGCCCGGCGCTGGGCGCCGGACGTGGGTCCGGGCGGGCGGAGCCCGCCTTCACGCCACCGGTGCGCCACGTCGGCTCGGGGGGGTGTGGTCGTGGTTCGTGTCGCGTTTCCTCGGTTCGGCTCGGGTCTCGGCGGGCGCACTTCAGTCGGGGGCGGGCTCGACGTCGACGAAGATCGCCCTGTCGACGGGTACAGGTTGCCACTCCATGGCCGCGTAGCGCAGGTGGCCGTAGCCGCCGGCCATCTGGAGCCACTTCACCATGCCGGGCTCGCACTCGTTGGAGCCCTTCCAGCCCTTGAACATGAAGCCTTCCCATCCGTTGTAGACCATGAGGCCCCCCGGCCTCTGGCCGGGTGAGATCTTCACGAGGGGGAGGAACTCGCCCACGTCGTTGTGGACCCGGACGCGGTCGCCGTCTCCGACGCCCAGGCGCGCGGCGTCGGCGTCGTTCATGACGACGGAGGGCTCCCCCCGGTGGGTCTGGATGAGCACCGGGTTGCACATGTTCATGGCGTGGATCGACCAGCGGTTGTGTCCCGTGGACATCCGGAAGGGACGGTCGCCACCCATCAGGGGCGGGTCCTTGTGCACGGGCAGGTCCTCGCCCGCCTCCACGTACCAGGGGTGCTCGATGAGGAACTGCGCGCGGCGGGTGAGCGTGGGATACGGGTAGCCCTTCTCGACGTGGTTGCGGAACGGGGCGTGGGTCTCCTTCTCGGGCCAGGGCGAGGACTGCCCCGCTGCCATGGGCATGATGCCCCAGTCCTGGAAGCGCACCCAGCCGTCCTCGCGCAGGGTCTTGATGTCGGTGCCCGCGGGCAGCGTTCCAGAGTGCACGGTGTCCCGGATCATCTCGTCCCCCACGTCCTCGGAGTCGAGGAGCGCCCCGTTGAGGGTGAAGAGGCTCCAGAGGTCAGCGTATCGCCGCGTGACCACCGCGGCGTCCCCCACGCCGACCCCGTCGACGGCGCCCAGGGAGCGCCGGGCGCCGAGGGAGAAGGTCTCCCGGCCCCGGGCGGCCGCCCGCTCGGCGAGCTTCTCGCACAACAGGGAGAAGATCTCCCATTCCTCCTTGGCCTCCCCGACGGGTTCGGCCGCCTTGTCGCACAGCGTGAGGGTGAGCATGGACGGACTCGGGATGTGGAAGGCGACCTTCTCGTAGTGCTGGGCGGCGGGCAGGAGGATGTCGGAGTGCAGGGCCGTGATGGACATCCGGAAGTCGACGTCGACGATGAGCTTGAGCTGCGGCCAGAGGCTCTTCATGAGGGCGCCCTGGCCGCCCCGAGTGCGCCGCAACCGGTTGCCGCCGCACTCGATCATCACCCGGGGGGGCGACTCGGGCCCGGGCCGGGCGGTGGTCTGCCACCAGCCCTCCTCGATCGCCTCGTCGAAGTACTCGTCGAAGCTGCGCGCCATGCCTGGATCGTTCCAGGTCGGGTTGTTCCAGCGCTCCCGGAACCCGCAGTGCCAGTACCAGAAGAAGAACGAGGGCGCCATGCCCCCGAAGCGCAGAGCGCCGATGTTCCGCCACGTCTCGATCGTGGCGAGCTCGTCGCTGAGCGTAGGGTCGGCGGCCTTGAGGGCCCCTTCGATCGCGTCGAGGGCGCCCAGGACGTCCTCGGCCCCCTCGATGCCGGCGCGCTGCTTGGCCATCGTGGTCACCTGGCCGTCAAAGAGGCCTACCGCCCAGCAGTTCGTTCCCGTGCCCTTCTTGCCCCAGTTCCCCGTGAGGCCGAGGAGGAGGTCCATGGTGCGCTGGAAGAGGTCGGAGTGGTAGGCCTTGCAGCCGCCCATCCCCATCACGATCGTGGTGCGGCGCGAGGCCGCCTTGCGGGCGAGCGTGCGGATCGTGTCGGGGTGCACGCCCGTGGTCGCCTGTGTCTGCTCGGGGCGGTACTCGGCGTCAAGCATGGCCCGCAGGCGGACCATGAGCGGGCGCACCTCCACCGTGGCGCCGTCGGCGAGGGTGACCGTGGTCGTGCCCTCGAGACGCGGGGCGAAGTCGAGCAGGAGCTGCGAACGGCTCGCCTCGAGAGGGCCGCGCTCGGGGTGCCAGTGGTAGAAGACCTCGTCGTGGCCCCCCTCCACGAGGTCCGCCTGGCGCAGGAACCGTTCTGTGTCCGTACGCACGAGGAGCGAGAGGTCGGTCTGGGAGGCGACGAAGTCCTCGTCGACGAGATCCTCCTGCAGGATCACCTGGCACATCGAGAGGGCGAGGGCGGCGTCGGAGCCGTACTCGACGGGCACGTGGTAGTCGACGTGGGTGTGCGACGGGGACACGTCGGGGGCGAAGAGGACGACCTCCCCGCCCTTGTAACGCATCTCACACATGTAGTGGTAGAAGGGGATGCACGTGTAGGCGGGGTTCACGTGCCACAGGAGCAGGAGCTCCGTGTGGAAGAGGTCGTCGTTGGAGAAGATGGGGTAGAAGCGTCCGAACGTGAGGTGGTGCCCGGCGGCGAAGTCGTTGATGGAGCCGTTCACGTCGGTCTGGATGCCGCCGATGAGGCCCATGAACCGGCTCGTGGCCGGGACGACCGCCACCTCCGGGGTGCCTTCGTGGACGACGGACTCAGTGCCCACCTCCTCGATGGCGTCGATGACGGCGTCGGCGACCTCGGTGAGGGCTTCGTCCCAGGTGATGCGCTCCCACTGGCCGGAGCCCCGCTCTCCCACGCGCCGCATGGGGTGCAGGAGGCGGTCGGCGGCGTCGATCTGCTGGGACCAGCTGTTGCCCTTCTGGCACCCGAGGGGGTTCATGTCGGGGACGCCCGGCTCGAACTGCGGGAAGGTGCCCGCCACCTCCTCGCGGCGGATCTTGCCGTCCTTCACGTAGACCCGGTAGGGGCAGCTTCCCGGATAGCAGTCGACGCAGTGCGACCCCCACGCCACCTCGTCAAAGCTGGTCTTGTCCTCGTAGCGGCGCCGGGTCTCGCCGCTGCCTTCGCGCTGGGTCCGCTGGTGCCGGCTCTCGGTCTGCATGGCCCCCCTTTGGGCGGGTCCCGCGAGTCCCCCTCGGGGAGGTACGCTATAACTTACCGAACGGTCAGTCAACACCCCCGGGGTCGGGGACGCCCCGGGAACGGGGAGGAGACATGCGCGCCACAGCCGCCGTCGAGGCGCCCACCCGGGCCCGCATCCTGGAAGCAGCCCTGGCGCTCTTCTGCGACGACGGCTACGAGGGCACCAGCATGCGGGACATCGCGCAAGACGTCGGGGTCACGAAGGCGGCGCTCTACTACCACTTCCCCGGCAAGGACGAGATCCTCGTCGCCCTCTTCCGCGAGGCCCTCGACGAGCTGGAGGCCGGCATCGACGCCTTGGGCTCAGCGCCACGCCGGGAGCGAGGCGGCGGCGTGCTGGCGTTCTACCTCGACTTCCTCATCGACCACGACCGCCTCATGCGCCTCCTCGTGAGCGACCTCTCCATCCTCGGGCACCGCGACGTAGGCGAGCGCCTCAAGGGCGAGATCCAGCGCATGATCGCCCTCCTCTCGGGCGCACGCGCCCCGAAGCGGGCCCGCGCCCGCGCCGCGTGCGCCATCGGCTCCCTGCAGATCCCGATCGCCCTGTACGTCACCGAGGACCTCGCCGGGCTGCGCGACACCGTCCTGGAGGCCGCCATGGCCGCCTGGAGGTCCGGCGGCTGAGGGGCCCGGGGCCCCACCGGCCCAGCCCGGGCCGGAACCCGCCCTCGAACGGTGTTCGCGTGCAGAACGTAACGCAGACGTTCCATCCTGCACGCGAACAGCGTTCGAGACGGCGGGGACTCGGCAGAACGCGCGGCTGGTCGGCGCCCCGGAATGGGCTCGCGTCCGACCGGGTGGCCTCTGGGAGGCAGGACCGGGCCGCGAACAGCGCGCCTGGCTGCAGCGTGGGGGTCAGTGGATGACGGCGACGCCGGCGGCGGCCGGGGTCACGATCCGGGTGTAGCCGGCGAAACCACCCGCTCCACCCCTCGCGCCATGGACGGCCCCTCAGCCCTCGGCGGCTGCCGCCTCGGCCATCGCCGTCGCCGCGGCCCGGTCGGCGTCTGTCGCCGTCTCGGACGCTGCCGGGCGTGAGAGGCGCCGGTAGGCAACGGCGAGACCGACCACCAGCAGCGGCTGCAGGACGTCGCTCGGGATCGCCCAGTAGTTGTCCGGCGCGACGTTCCCGTGGGCCGAGTACTGCATGACGTGGCCGATGGCGTCGCCCCAGTAGCTGACGGCGAGGACGGTCACGGCGCAGGTGAGCCAGCCGTCTCGCTTCCAGACGCAGAGCAGGCCGGCGACGCCGATGGCGATGTCCGCCCAGCCGATCTCCCACTGGAACATCGACCGCCGGTAGCCGATCCCCTCGGCCACTTCCGCCGACCTCGGTCCGATGTGGAGGATGCCCGCCACGATCGCCATGACACCACCCCCGGCGAGCAGCCAGATCAGGAGCAACTCGACGACACGACGCCTTGTCCGCCTGTCGGGCTTGCGGTCGACAAGTGCATGCACCACCGCCCCGGTCACGACAACGAGCATCTGGACGAGAAAGAACATGGCGGATCCTCTCTGCAGTACCCGTCACATCGGCGGGTGCGCAGGCCGCCTTGAGAGACCGGACGCCGGTCCTGCGAGCCGCATTCCCTGCTCCACGACCGCCGTTCCCAGCGACCGCGCTGGTGCGCCGGCGTCCTCACCGTTCTGTCGGCCGAACGCCGGAGTGACGCGGCGACGACTCGGCGCCCCGGACCGTCTCGAACGCTGTTCGCGTGCAGAACGTAACGCAGACGTTCCATCC
>CAYJLW010000097.1:0-12670 GCA_964370965.1 uncultured Acidimicrobiia bacterium
CCACATCATCGACGATCACAAGCGAAATCGCGAGCACCCAATCTGCAACAGGCCCTATCCGTGCCGTGGCTCCCCGGAACGGGAGACACCCCGTCTACCCTGGCGCCCATGGCCACTGACACCCGCCCCACCGCCCTCGTCACGGGCGCCTCCGCGGGCTTCGGCGAGCAGTTCGCCCGCCAGCTCGCCGGTCGTGACTGGAACGTCGTGGTCGTCGCCCGCAGCGCCGACCGCCTCGACACGCTCGCCGGAGAGCTCCACGACACCCACGGCGTCGACGTCGAGGTCCTCCCCGCCGACCTCACGG
Source organism: uncultured Acidimicrobiia bacterium (assembly GCA_964370965.1). Classification (GTDB taxonomy): domain Bacteria; phylum Actinomycetota; class Acidimicrobiia; order UBA2766; family UBA2766; genus CAYJLW01. The sequence continues at coordinate 308 of CAYJLW010000097.1, forward strand.
ACCGGGAGCAACTCGGTGCCGTGGAAGCCCGCCTCTCGGCCGACCCGCCGGTGTCCCTCCTCGTGAACAACGCCGGTTTCGGCACGATCGGGCGCTTCGTGGACCTTCCCGTCGACCGGGAGGACGACGAGGTCCGCCTCAACTGTCTCGCCGCCGTGCGTCTCTGCCACGCCGCCGCCCCGGCCATGGTGGAGCGCGGGGTGGGGGCGATCCTGAACGTGTCCTCCATGGCCGGGTTCCAGCCCACGCCCGGGATGGCGATCTACGGCGCCACGAAGGCGTTCCTGACCAGTTTCAGCGAGGCACTCCACGAAGAGCTCGGCGGTACGGGCGTACACGTGATGGCGTTGTGCCCCGGCTTCTCCCACACCGGGTTCCAGGAACGGGCGGAGGTCACGGGCGAGGGCGTCCCCGAGTTCATGTGGATGGAGCCCGCCGACATAGTGCAGGCCGCCCTACGCGATCTCGACCGGAAGCGGGCGGTGTCCGTCCCGGGCCTCCTGAACCGTGTCACGGCGGGTCTCACGGAGGTTCTCCCCAATGCCGTCACCCGCAGAGCTGCCCGCGTGCTGATGGGCCGCAGCCGGTAGCAGACCCGCCCCCGCCCCCGGCCCCGGTCACACCCGTACGAGACCGGCGCCCAACGGGGCGGCGAGGCGGGCGGCCCACTCCGGGGTGAGGCGGCCAGGGGTGCGCAGGAGACGGGCGAGCTCCCTGGGGGCCACGACCCGGACTCCGTCCACGGCCGTCTTCCCCCACGCCAGCTCGGCACCCACGAAGCAGAGGACGGGTACGACCGTGAGGCCGAGCGCCCCCGGGTCGCGGGCCAGGAGACGGTGGAGCTGGGCCGCCTGACGCCGCGCCTGCAGGACGAGACCGCTGCAGTCGAGTCCCTCCACGTGAAGGCGGCCGCGGCGGACCTCCACCCGGCCCCGGTAGTTCTTCGCCATGACGACGTAGACGGCCGCGGGCCCGAACACGAGATGGTCGATGTTCGCGGTGGATCCCGGTACCCGCCGCCCTGTCATGACCGGGTAGCCGAGGCGGGCGATCTCCTCGACGACGCGGCCCACTTCGCTGCCCCGGCGACCCCAGGGGCGGCTGCGTCGTTCGAACTCCCTCTGGGAGGCGTGTTTCCCTGCCATCTGCACCAACCTTCGGTGTGGGGCCCGCCCCTGGGTCGTAGTGCCCATCCGCCGTCTGGGCCCGCCGACCCATACCCGTATCGGCACATCCACCCCGTTTCCTTTCGCCCCGACGGCGGGGCAGCCGACCGGTCACGGCGCGGAGCCGGGGGGGGGGGGGGGGGGGGGGCCCCGAAGAGGGGGGGGGCGGCGCCCCCCCCCCCCCCCCCCCCGCCCGGCCCGGGGGGGGGGGGGGGGGGGCCCCCCCCCCCCCCCCCGGGGGGCCCCCCCCCCCCCCCCCCCCCCCCCGCCATGGCCCCGGCGGCCGTCCCCCGGGCAGAATCACCCCCAACTCAGGGAAAGGCCGCAAGGGATGCGCTTCACCGACGAACACCACTCGTTCCGCCGCATGGTCCGGGACTTCGTGGACAAAGAGATCAACCCCCACGTGGACGAGTGGGAGGCGGCAGGCCTGCTGCCCGCCCACGAGCTCTTCCCCAGGCTCGGCGCCCTCGGCCTCCTCGGCCTCGAGTACGACCCCGCCTACGGCGGCGGCGGTGCCGAGCACATCTACACCGTCATCCTCGGCGAGGAGCTCGGGCGCGCCGGAGGCAACGCCGTCCCGATGGCACTCGGCGTCCAGACCGACATGGCGACCCCGGCACTGCACCGTTTCGGCAGCCATGAGCTCAAGGAGCGCTACCTGGCACCTGCGATCAGGGGTGAGATGGTCGCCGCCATCGCCGTCACGGAACCGGACGCCGGCTCGGACGTCGCCGCCATCCGGACGAAGGCCGTGCGCGACGGCGACGAGTGGGTGGTCAACGGCGCCAAGCTCTACATCACGAACGGCATCCAGGCGGACTGGCTCTGCCTGCTCGCTCGCACGTCCGACGAGGGCGGCTACGAGGGCATGTCCCAGATCGTGTTCCCCACGGACGCCCCGGGCTTCTCCGTGAGCCGCAAGCTGGACAAGCTCGGCAACAGGGCGTCGGACACCGCGGAGCTCGTGTTCGAGAACGCCCGCGTGCCCGTGTCGAACACCATCGGCGAGATCGGTCGGGGCTTCCAGCAGCAGATGGCGCAGTTCCAGAACGAGCGCATGATCGCGGCCTACAACGCCGTCGGCTCCATGAGCGCAGCGCTGGACCGCACGGTGGAGTACCTGCAGGTCCGCCACGCCTTCGGCAAGCCCCTCATCGCCAACCAGTACATCCAGTACTCCCTCGCCGAGCTCGCCGCCGAGATCGACCTCCTCCGTCACTACAACTACGCCTGCGCGGAGGCGTACATGCGGGGCGAGAACACCACCCGTTTCGCCACGATCGCCAAGCTGAAGGCGGGCCGCCTCGCCCGCCAGGTCGCCGACGCCTGCATCCAGTTCCACGGGGGGATCGGCTACATGGAGGAGACCTGGACCGCCCGCTACTTCCGGGACACCCGGATCCTCTCGATCGGCGGGGGCGCCGACGAGGTCATGCTGCGGGTCCTCTCCCAGATCGACGGGATCCGCCCCGCACCCCGGGAGACCTGACGCGTCGGGGTCGCTCTCAGGTGGGTGCGTTCCGTCCGGGACCCGCCCGGACGGCCCCGTGAGTCACCCCCCAGCGCCGTAGTGCGCGAGGGCTTCGGCGACGGGCCCGCAGCGGACACCCGGCTCGTCCACGACCGCCTCCAGCCACGGGGGCCGGGCGCGGGCGGCCACCCAGATCGGCCACTCCCGGCCCGAGAGGTGGGTGGCCTGGCGTACGAAGCGGGTCGCGTAGTCGGGTGGCCGGACGTCGACGCCGAGCTCGGCGTAGGCGAAGGGATCGGGGGGCGGGACGAAGCCGGGGTCCACGAGCCGGAGGGACGGCCCCGCGGGCCGCTCCCCGCCCCCCTCGATGCCGCTGCCGTCACAGAGCACGGCGCCGCGCACGAGGTCGGGGCGGGCACCGGCGACGAGGAGGCCGACGTAGGCGCCGAGGCCCCGCCCCAGGACCGTGGCGGGCCCGATGGCGGCGAGGGCCGCATCCGCGTCCGCCATCAGTACCTCCGCCGTGTAGCCGCCGCCCCGGGGCACGTCGGAGTCCCCGTGGCCTGTGAAGTCGAGGGCCATGACCGGCCCCGGCCACGCAGCCGCGTCGGCGGGCGCGGCCTCCGGGGAACGAGAGCCGAGGCCGTGGAGGAGGAGCAGGGGCCGGCCCCCGGACGCGTCGCCACCGAGGCGGTGGAGGGCGAGACGCACCTTGGCGTGGAGCAGTGTCGTGGTCCCTTCCGCGCTCACGCGAGGAACTCCAGGACGGACGCCGCCACCTCGTGGGGACGCTCGATGTGGATGAAGTGCCCGGTGTCGGGGAAGACCTCGAGGCGCATGCCCGCCGGGGCGTACGGTGCCAGCGCCTCCTGCGTCGTTCCCCAGCCCATGGGCTCGGCCTCGGTGGGAAGGAGGCCGAGCACGGGCGCCTCGATCGAGGGCAGGCCGAGCAGCGCCCAGTGGGGCCGCCAGGGCCCGAAACCCCCGAAACGCAGAACGGGGTCGACCTTCCAACGCCAGCCGTCGTCGTCCCGGCGGGCGCCCACCGTCACGAGGTACCGCAGCCATTCCTGTGACAGGCGCGGGTTCATGAGCCCCCGCCGGCGGGCGAGCTCGTCGAGCGTGCCGGGCCGCCGGCGCCGCTGCGCCCCGCGGCGGCGGTGATCGAGCCAGCCGGTGAGCTCCTCGGCGAGGAGCCGGGTGCGCTCCCGATCCGAGACGTCCGGGACGAGGGACCCGGACGGAAGACCGTCGACGTTCACGAGCCGGGTCACGCGGTGCGGCCAGATCTCCGCGAGGCGCACGAGGACGGATCCGCCCTTGGAGTGCCCCACGAAGGGCACGGCGCCGGCGCTCGTGGAGTCGAGGACGACGGCGGCGTCACGCACGTCGGCGTCCCAGGAGTACAGGGCGGTGTGCTCGGAGTCGCCGTGGCCCCGCTGGTCCCAGGCGACCACCCGCCACCCTCCGGCGGCGACCAGCGGGGCGAAGACGTCGAAGGTGCGGGCGAAATCGAAACCTCCGTGGGCGAGGAGGAGGGGCGGGGCGTCGGGGTCGCCCCACTCCGAGACGGCGATGCGGACGCCGCAGGCGTCGACGCTCCGGGTGCGCTCCGGCGGGCACGCCCCCGGGTAGGAGACCCCGGCGTCCTCTGCCCCGGCACCGGTCACGCCCGCCCCTCCGGTCATGCCGGGGAGGGCGACGCCGGTCGTGCGCCTTGGCGCCCCGGGAAGCCCCCGGCGACGGGAGCGAGGACGGCCCGGAGGACCTCGAAGCGGTCGGGCAGCACGCGATACCACGCCCACTTCCCCCGCTTCTCCCGAGCGAGGAGGCCGGCGTCGACGAGTACCGAGAGGTGATGGCTGACCGTGGGCTGGCTGCGTCCGAGGGGCGCCACGAGGTCGCAGGCGCACGCCTCGCCCGTCGTCTGGGTGGCGATCAGGCTCAGGAGGCGGAGGCGCGCCGGATCGGCGATCACCCTGAGGGCGTCGGCGAGCTCTTCGGCCTGCGCCTCGTCGAGGGGCGCGGCCAGCACGGGGTCGCAACACGCCGTGATCGGCTTCACGTCCATGGGCCTCTCTTCGATGTCGGTCGATACGAGACTACCTGCGAGCGCGCTGCGGACGCACAGTGCGGCGGCCACCTGCGTCCGCAGCCGCACCCGCGACCCTGGGCTCCTCGCGCGAGACTCCCGGGATGCGAATCACCTTGCCCTCCGGCACCCCGGCGGAGATCGCCCGGCCTCCCGAGGGCGTCACGGCCGTCCGCGGCCTCGTCGTCATCCCCGACATCATGGGCCTCCGGCCGCTCTTCGACGACCTCTGCGCCCGCCTCGCCGGCGACAACGCCTGGACGGTGTGCGCCCCCGAACCGTTCCCCGGCCGCGAGGCGATGCCCCTCGAGGAGCGCATCGAACGGGGCGTCGCCACCCTCGACGACGACCGCCAGATCGGCGACGCGGTCGCCGCCGCCGACGCCACCGGCGGGGATCCTGTGGGGGTGATCGGCTTCTGCATGGGCGGCATGTACACGCTGAAGGCGGCCGGCACCGGGCGCTTCGACCGGGCCGTGTCCTTCTACGGGATGATCCGGGTCCCCGAGAACTGGCGGGGGCCGGGCCAGGGCGAGCCCCTGGACGCCCTCGCCCGTCCCGGCGGCGCCCGGGTGCTGGCGATCATCGGCGGCGCCGACCCGTGGACACCCCCCGCCGACGTGGAAGCCCTCGCCGCCACCGGCGCGGAGACGGTCACCTACCCCGGGGCCGAGCACGGCTTCGTCCACGACCCGGAGCGGCCCGCCTTCCGCCCCGACGACTCCGCGGACGCCTGGCGGAGGACGACCGCCTTCTTGTCGTAGGCGAGGAGGCGCCCCGGGCCACCGCGTCCGGTCGGGAGCGCGACGTCCCGACGGCGGGCGGGCCCGGCAGGGAGGCGTTCGAGGGGGCCGAAGTCCCCCCCGGAACGGCTCACGGGAAGAACTGCTCGTCGATCCTGGTGACGCTGCCCTCGTCGACGACGATCTTGACAGGGGCGTCCGGGCGCACCTGGGCCTTGAACTGCGCCACCGACACCAGCTTCGTCTCCGTGGAGCCCAAGCTCTCCAGGAGGTGGATCTGCACGCTGGGAGAGATCGGGAACGTGCGGAGCTTCGGGTTCTTGTTGCTGATGTAGTAGTCGTTCTCGATGTAGTCCTGCTCCGGGGGTATGGCGCCGTCCTCGTGCGCCGCGTCCACGGCGGCCTGGCCGGTGAGCAACTCGGCGTAGTCGATCGTGAGCGTGTAGGACCCGCCCCCGCCGCCCACGGACTTCACGTAGCCGAACGCCGATTCGCTCACCCCTCCCGGTGGCGGCGCCGCCGTGGGCGTGGCCGCCGGTGTCGTGGCCGTCGCTGTCGGAGCCGGAGTGGCGGTCTCCGTGGGCGACGCGCTCGGGGTCGGGGACTTCTTCGGCTCCTTCTTGGCCTCGGCGCAGCCTCCGGTGAGCGCCCCGGCGAAGACGGCAACGGCGACGGCGAGCACCGCCGTGAGATGCGCCCTGCGGCCCATGTCCGCCTCCTCTCGTTCGGGCATCAGGAAGCTAGACGGCTCAAGCGTCCCCGCTCTTACGCGCCCCGGCCGCCGGCCCCGGCGAACCCCGGGGAGCGCGTCCTCCTGCGGCGATCGTGAGGCCGGATCAGCCCGAGAACTGGCAGAGCTTCCATTCGCCGTCCTCCTTGACGAGGCCGGCCTGGATGTCGGAGGACGCCCGACGGCGCTTCAGCGTGTACTCGGTGCGGCCCCTGCCGTTGACGATCTCCGTGGAGTGGACGTTGTAGGAGACGATGGGGCCGTTGCGTTCCCGCTCCTTTCGGATGATGCCCACGAACTCCTCGGAGCCGATCTCATCCTGGAGACTGCGGCAGAGGTGGCTGTAGGCCTCGCTCGTCTTGTTCGCCTTCAGGGCGGCGAGGTAGTCGTTCGTGGCGTCGGCGGGACCGGTGACGGCCTTCACGAAGAAGACGACGGCGACGACGACGGCAGCGATGCCGAGCAGGACGACCGCGCCCACGACGACGAGGACGTTGCGGAGGGTGTGGCTCTTCTTCGCCGGCGGTTGCCCGGGCCAGCCGGGCACGGGCGCCCCGGGGGGCCCCGGGGGCGGCTGCCAAGGCCCCGCACCGGGAGGCACGCCCGGGGCCGGGGGCGGCTGTGCGGGGGAGAAAGGCACCTCGCCCGGAGGAGGGGCCGGAGACCAAGGTCCCTGTTGGCCCGGGGGAGTCGGCCCGGACGGCCCCTGCGGTTCGGTCACTTCGTTCTCCTGGACGACGCTGCTACCTCGCTGCGAGTGTAACGCCGCCGGCACTGGACCGGGACACTCAGAGGGCCGGAGCCCATCCGTGTCGAAGTCCCAACGCGACCCGGGAAGTTCCCCGGGGAACCATCCTGTTAGGTGCTCGCTACCTGGGGGCGGCATGCGCAAGAGACTGGTCCTGGCGGCCACGGCCGCTCTGGTTCTCGTGGCGACGGCGGGCGCTCCCGCGCAGGCGACGCCGTACCCGAACGACGCCACCCTTCGGATGAACCAGGTGCAGCACCTCGGCTCGCACAACAGCTACCGCCTGAAGGCCCCGTGGCCGATCCCTGTGCTCGTCGCCCTGCTGAACTACGGCCACGCGCCCCTGCCTCTACAGTTCGGGCTCGAGGGCGTCCGCCAGATCGAGCTCGACGTCTACTGGGAGCCCGACCGGGGCGGATTCACGGTCCACCACATCCCGGTCGTCGACCAGCGATCCAGTTGCCCGCTCCTCTCGGAGTGCCTCGCCCAGGTGCGGGACTGGTCGGCGGCCAACCCGTCCCACGCGCCCCTGTTCGTCCAGATCGAACCGAAGGACGACCTCTCCTTCGGCGACGAGCCCACGAACCACTACGACGAGCTCGACGCCCTCATCCGCTCGGTCGTCCCGGCGTCCGGGCTCGTCACCCCCGACGACGTCCGGGGCGCCCACGCCACGGTCGCCGAGGCGCTGGCGACCGACGGCTGGCCCACCCTGGGATGGGCGCGGGGCCGGGTGTTGTTCTTCCTCGACGTGGGCGCCGGCCCCGCCACCGACAACTACCTCGCCGGGCACCCGAACCTCGAGGGTCGCGTGGCCTTCCCGGCCGGTCAGAGCGGCGCGTCCTGGGCCGGAGTCTTCGTCGTGAACGACCCCGTCGCCGGCCAGTCCCGCATCCAGGGCCTCGTCTCCGACGGCTACATCGTGCGTACCCGGGCGGACGACGACGTCGTCCTCGACCCGGTCGCCGCCGCCGCCGCCCTCGACAGCGGCGCCCAGCTCGTCTCGACGGACTTCCCCTCCCCGGGCCACGCGGCTCAGGGACCGGGAGCGTTCACGATCCCCGGCGGAACGCCGTCGCGCTGCAACCCGGTGAGCGCCCCGCCCTGGTGCGTCCCGGGGGACGTCGAGGCCGGTCTCACCAACCCCCGCGACCAGACGGTGTCGGTGACGCTCGCCGGCGGCCTCTCATACGGCAACGTCGGCACCGTCCCGCCCTGGACGATCACGGTGGGCCCTCCGGGCGCCGAACCCGCCAACCAGGTGAGCGGCACAGCCACCATCCCTGGCCTGGTGAGCGGCACGGCCACGGTCGCCATCGACGCCCACCAGTTCCTCGGCCTGCCGCTGTACGTGGGGGCCGTCGAGGTCGCCGACCCCGGATCCGGCGTGGACGTGGACGCCCCCCTCGTCCTCGCCACGATCCTGCGCTCCGGCGACGACGGCGCCGCGGCCACCGGCTGGTGGGTAGACACGACGTCGTTCCCATGGCAGAGCGGCACGATCACCTGGTCCGTCACCCAGTAGCCGGCGTCCGGCGGACCCGCCCACGTCGTGGCCGGCCGGCGCCCCCCGCCATGACGAGCCCGCCCTGACAAGCCCGGCCTGACAGAATCTCGTGGCACAGCGCCAACCCGGGAGTGAGAACTTGGACGACGCCCGCCTGCCGGTGATCGTGGGCGTGGGCCAGGTCACGTTGCGGGACCAGGCCTGGCCGGACCTCCGCGAACCGCTGGACCTCATGGCCGAGGCCGTGTCTCTCGCCGTCCGGGACGCCGGCGCTCCCGTCCTGGCCGAGGTCGACCGCCTCAGGGTCTCGCCCGTGTTCTGCTGGGACTACGCCAACGCCCCGGCGCTCCTCGCCGACCGCCTGGGCCTCGACTCCGTGGACGCCGCCCTCCTCAAGATCGGCGGCAACACCCCCCAGGAGGGCGTCAACGAAGCCGCCGAGGCCCTCCAGAGGGGGGAGATCCGGGTGGCCGTGATCGTCGGCGGCGAGTGCATGGCCGCGAAGGCGGCCGCCAAGGCCGCGGGCGGTGAGCTCGCCTGGGCCATGAGCGACGACCCCCTGCCGGCGAACGAAGAGCCCGTGCTCGTGAACCGCTTCGAGATGACGCGCCGGGCGATCCTGCCCATCCACATCTACCCGCTCTTCGAGCCGGCCCTCCGGGTGGCGGCCGGCCGCACCCCCGAGGCGCATGTCCGCTACCTGGGCGAGATGATGGCGCGCTTCACCGACGTCGCCGCCGCCAACCCCCACGCCTGGTTCCGGGAGCGCCGCAGCCCGGCGGAGCTCACAACCGTGACGCCGGAGAACCGCATGGTCTCCACGCCTTACCCGGTGCGGCTGAACTCGTTCATGAACGTGGACCAGGCCGCCGCCGCCGTCCTCACGACCGCCGCGACGGCCCGGCGTCTCGGCGTCCCCGAGGACCGCTGGGTGTACGTCTGGGCGGGCGGGGACTGCAACGACATCTGGTGGTTCACCGAGCACGTCGCCTACGACCACTCCCCCGCCATGGCGGCCTGCGCCCGGGCGGTGCTGGGGGACGCCGGTGTCGGCATCGACGACGTCGCCCTCTTCGACCTCTACTCCTGCAACGCCTCCGTCGTGCAGCTCGCCGCCGAGGCCCTCGGCCTCCCCCCCGACGACCCCCGGCCCCGCACCGTCACCGGCGGCCTCCCCTACGCGGGCGGGCCGTGGAACAACTACGTCACCCACGCCGTCGCCGCCATGGCCGAGCGCCTCCGGCGCAGCGAGGGCGACCTGGGGATCGTGACGGGCAACGGCGGGTTCCTCACGAAGCACGCGTTCGGCCTCTACGGCCGACGGCCGCCCCCCCGGCCCTTCCGGCGCAACGACGTCGCCGCCGACCAGGCCGCCGTCGGCGCCGCCGCCCACCCCCGCCTGGAGGAGGACCCGTCGGGAACGGGCACGGTGGAGGGCTACACCGTCCCCTTCAACCGCGACGGCACCCCGGAACGGGTCCTCGCTCTCGTCCGCCTCGACGAGGGCCGGCGCACGCTCCTGAACTCCTCCGACCCCGGTGTGAGCGCGGCGTTCCTCGACGGCGAGTGGTTCGGCCGCCCCGTCGAAGTGGGACCGGACTGCACCTTCACGCCCGTTTGAGGGCGGGCCGGAATCAGCCCGGGCCGATGTAGGTGCTCGTGTCCACGACGAGGTCCGACACCACCAGGGAGCGCTCGTCGGCGTGGCCGCTCCCCGCCTTGCCGTGGTGGTAGGCCATGCGCAGCTTGTCACCGTCCCAGAAGACGTCCTCGCCGCCGGGGCGCTCGAGGAAGGGCAGCGCCGTGCCCCAGGGCCAGCCGGTGGCGTTCACGCGCGTGCAGGCGGATCGCAGGTTCCCGCAGAGGGCGAAGGCGATCTTGTAGTCGTTGGGGCTGTCGTACCAGAAGTCGCCCCCGGAGTAGAAGAGGAAGTCGTAGCTCCCGACGCGGGCGTGCGACGGGTTCTCCACCGTGCAGTGCTCCCAGCCGGTCTTGCGCGCCGTCAGGAGGGTGAACGGGCCGTCGGCGGCCTTCTGCGTCGGAGACGTGAGCGGCTGGCTCATGAGCCTGCGGTTCCCGCCGCAGACGGTGCCGCCGTGGTCGATGCTGTACAGCAGGTAGAGCCCGCCCGCGGCGGGCGCTGCCACGTCGGGGTCGATGGCGCCGGCGCTGTGCGCGACAAGGGTCGTCTGGTACGCGAACGGCCCGAACGGCGACGTGGAACGGGCCACCCCTATCGAGTGGGCGGCTCCGGCGCTGGGCCGGGCACTGAAGTAGAGGTAGTAGTAGCTGCCGGACTGCCAGATGCCCGGGGCCCAGAAGTCCCGCTGCGCCCAGCTCGGCAGCCCGTCGGGGTCGAGGGCGTCCCGGAGACCGGACCAGGGGCCCTTGGCGTTCGTGGCCCGCTCCACCGGCACACGGTAGTAGCCCGCGTTCGTCGTGTACTTGTAGTAATAGGACCCGACCTTGAGGATCGACGGGTCCGCCGAAGGCACCCATCCGCCCCCCGGCCCGGTGTTCGCGATGCGGAAGCAGCCCGAGAGCGCCAACGCTGCCACCGCCCCCGCTGCCGTTGCCATGCGCAGGCGGAGACCCCGCCCACCCTGTCGTCGCGTAGCGCCCATGCCCACTCCTTCTCTCGCGACCCTCCAGAGGCGGCCACGATAGCCTCGCCCGAGCCGGTCCGCTCGGGCACCGCCAGAGCCGCGGGGCGGGCCGCACGAGCACCGGAGGGCACATGGACCGCGTCCGCATCGGCGTCGTCGGGATCGGCAACGTCGCCCAACTCAACGTCCCCGGCTACCTCGCCCACGAGCACTGCGACGTCGTCGCCCTCTGCGACCCGCTCCGCGAGCGGGCCGCGGGGGCGGCCGCCGCCTGGGGCGTCCCGAAGGTGTACACGGACCTCGCCGACCTCCTCGCCGACGAAGAGGTCGACGCCGTGGAGATCCTCACCCCCACGAACCTCCACCGCGGCCACGTCGTGGCGGCGGCCCGGGCGGGCAAGCACGTCTCGTGCCAGAAGCCGATGGCGAACTCCGTCGCCGACGCCCGCGAGATGCTCGCCGCCGTCGCCGAGGCGGGCGTCACGTTCCGCATCACCGAGTGCGCCCTGCACTACCCGCCGCTCCTCAAGGCGAAGGAGCTCATCCGCTCCGGGGCGATCGGCACGCCCACGATGCTGCGGGTCAAGACCGTCGTGGGCCACACCGACTCGGTGTTCCAGCGCGACCTCGGCCTCGACGGCTACGTGTGGCGGATCGACTCGCGCAGCCCTGGCGGGCACCTCTTCGACGACGTCGTGCACAAGTACGCCGTGGCGCTCTGGCTCTTCGACGAGGACGTGCGCTCCGTGCAGGCGGTCGTCCGCCAGGCGCCCGGCTTCATGGAAGCGCCCACGGCGGCGCTCTGGGAGTACGAGCGCGACGACCTCCTCGGCCTCATGGAGGTCACCTTCGCCCCGGACATGTACCTGCGCTCGGACTACTACGGCGCGGACGAGTTCTTCGAGATCCAAGGCACGGCGGGGTTCCTTTGGGTCACACGCTGCACCGGCAGGATGCTCGACCTCCCCCCGCTCGTCCTGTACCGGGGCGACGGCACCACGTCGTCATGGGCGGACCTCGACGCCGACTGGGGCACGGGCTTCCGGGACTCCGCCGCCCACTTCGTGGACTCACTGCTCGCGGACACGCAGCCGGACATGTCCGGGGAGACGGCGGTCAAGGTCCTGCAGCTCTGCTTCGCCGTCTACCAGGCGTCCCGCGAGCGCCGCCCCGTCGACCCGGCCACGATCGAGACGTCGGTGTCGCCGCCGTGGTGGCCGCCGTACGGCGAGCACCTGGGGTAGGGCCGGGACGGCGGACTTTGGAGGTTCACAACTCACGTACGTGAGTTGTGAAC
>CAYJLW010000098.1:0-2724 GCA_964370965.1 uncultured Acidimicrobiia bacterium
CGTCACATGTGACGCGTGACGCGCCCACTTCGGGTGGGAGGACCCGGTCCGGTGGGAGGACCCGATTCCGTGGGAGGGTCCGGTTCCGACCCACGCTCCCAGGTGCGGAGCAGACAGCGGAGCCCGGCCTCGGGGTGACAGGCTGGCTGCTGGCTGACAGGCCGGGCCTCAGGCGCCCACTACGGGGATGCCCAGGGTGCGGGCCGCCTGGGCTTGGCGAAGGTCGAACGTGAGTACAGGCAGAGACGTGCCGCCAGCACGTTGGGCACACGCCAGGTGGATCGCGTCGAGCGTCCGGGACCCGGTGTGTTCGGCGATCGCCGCCGCCGTGTCGCACGTGACGGCGTCCAGCTCCACGAGGGCGAATGCACCGAGGTCCGTGCGGAAGTCCTTGCGCGCCGCGGCCAGGGCCCTGCCTTCGAGGAGCCGGCCGAGATTGCGCCGCATCTCGACGATCGAGTGGCGGCCGGTCACGAGGTCGTCGTCGGTGTCGAGCATGGCGACGGCGCGCTCGGAGTCGGGCTCGTCTATGTAGCGCTTCAGCCACGCGCTGGGATCGACGTACAACGTCACTCGCCGCGGTCCTCGGCGAGTACCTCCGACGTGAGGAGCGCGGAGCGGTGGCGGAGTACTCGGGGGAGCCCCCGGCTTCTGGGGGGGGAGATCCAACCTTCGGCGATGCCCTCCTTGATGCGGGCCCGACCCGGAAGGGGCGCGAGCACGGCCTTGGGGCGACCACGCTCGGTGATCGTGATCACCTCGCCCCGCTCGGCGAGACGGAGGTACTCCGACAGGCGGGCCTTCAGGTCCCTTACTCCCACATCCATGTGGTCACATTAACACGTTGATGTGACCACAACCACCGGCGTCTCAGACCCCGGTGGCGATCTCCTGGAAGGGGACACCCACGTCCACGCGGGGCTCGGACGGGAGGCCGAGGACGCGTTCGCCGATGATGTTGCGCTGGATCTCCGACGTGCCGCCCTCGATCGTGTTCGCACGTGCGCGCAGGAAGCGGGCCGTGGCGTCCCCCAGCGCCTCGAACTCGGCCACGTCGCCGGTGACCTGTGACCAGGCGCCGTAGATCGCCATCTCGAGCTCCGTCATGCGCTGGTTGAACTCCGCGGCGAAGAGCTTGCCGATCGAGCCCTCGGGGCCCGGAGTGGTCCCGGCGAGACGGGCCGCCATCGCCCGGAACGCCGTGACGTCCTTGATCTCGCTCTCGATGTAGAGCTGCACGAGACGCTGGCGCAGGACCGGGTCCTGGCTCGCCGGCAGGCCCGACGGCCCCACGGATCGGGCGAGCTCGATCACCCGCTTGATGCCACCCTCCCGCTGCATGGCCACACCCGAGAGCGCCACCCGTTCGTTGGCGAGCGTGGCCTTCGCCACGGCCCAGCCCCCGTTCACCTCTCCCACGACGTTCTCCGCCGGGATGCGGGCGTCGTCGAAGAAGACCTCGTTGAACTCGGCGTCGCCGGTCAACTGGCGCAAGGGCCGCACGCTCACACCCGGAGCGTCCATGGGGCAGATGAAGTACGTGATCCCCTGGTGCTTCGGGGCGTCGGGGTCGGTGCGGGCGATGAGCATCCCGAACCGGGAGATCTGGGCGATCGAGGTCCAGACCTTCTGGCCGTTCACGACCCATTCGTCGCCGTCGCGCACCGCCCTGGTGGTGACGGCGGCGACGTCGGAACCCGCCGCGGGCTCCGAGAAGAGCTGGCACCAGATCTCCTCGCCGGTGAGGATCTTCTTCACGTGGCGACCGCACTGCTCGGGCGTACCGTGGGCCATGAGCACCGGGCCCGCCATGCCCACCCCGAGGATGTTGGGGTACACCGTGGGCAGCTCGGCGGTGTCGAGTTCCTCGCGGACGATGCGCTGGGCCACCCAGTCCCGGCCGAGACCCCCGTACTCCACCGGCCAGGTGGGGGCGCCGTAGCCGGACTCCCCCAGAGTGCGCATCCAGGTGAGGAAGTTCGCGCCCAACCAGCGCCGGGTCACCTTGCGGAAGGCCTCGGCGTCCCCGGACTCCTGTGTCTCGAACCACTCGGCCGGGAGCACGGAGCGCAGCCAGGCCCGCACCTCGGCTCGGAACCCCGCCTGCTCGGGCGTGTCTACGTGGCGCAGCTTCGGCATGAGGCCCCCTTCTCGATCCGCCCGTCAATTGTGGCCCGGCGCCCTCACGCGACAAAATGCCGTCCATGATCGACACCGGCACGCCGCTCCCCCCGCTGGAATTGACAGATGTCGACGGCCGCGGGGCCCGACTCGACGACGCGGGCGAGACCGGCCTTCCCGTCCTCCTCGTGGCTTCGGCCTGGAGCGACTACTGCGCCGGCCTCGAGGAGGCCTTCCTCGAGCTCTGCCGGCTGAACGAGGGCGACTGCACCGTCTGGGCGCTCTTCGAGGGTACGGAGGAGGACGTCGCCGAGGCCCTTCCCCGCGTCGCCGCCGCGGTGCGCACGTTCGCCTTCCTCCCTGACTGGGAGGGTCTCGGTGTTCTCGGGGTCGAGAAGTACCCCACGGCGATCCTGTGCAACCGGGGCCGGGAGGTCGTCGACGTCGTCCAGGGATGGGACCGCACGGAATGGACACGCTTCCTGCGCGACACGCAGGCGAAGCTCGGATGGCGACCCGGCGTCCTGCCCCGCGAGGCCCCCGCCCCCGGCCACGTCGTCCCCGCGGCCCTCGCCTGATCCACCGGGGGGGGGGGGGGGGGGG
>CAYJLW010000098.1:2734-12640 GCA_964370965.1 uncultured Acidimicrobiia bacterium
CCCCCCCACCCCCCCCCCCCACCCCGGCCGGCGGGCCGCCGCCCCGCCGTTCCGGGCCGGCAAAGCCGCCCCTCCGCCCCCAAGACGCCGTCGCCCCCCTCACCGCCCCCGCCGGCTCGGCCCTACGGTCAGGCCTCCGTCGGCTGCGGGCGTGGTCGCCGGGGGCGCTACGGTGGGTGGGTGCCCGAAGCGCCCCACATGCAGGTTCTCGCAGAGCGCCGCCTCTCGCGCCTCGTGCGTTGAGGAGGGCCCCGCGGCAGCGACCCTGGGCCCGCCGGCGGGGCAGCGTCGCGACCGGGCGGTGTGCTAGGCAGTGCACCACCGTCCCCCGCCTGCCGATACGGAAGTGAAATGACCGACGTCCCCCCCATCCGGCGCACCAACGGTCCTCGCCGTCCCGTGCGCCACCGCCGCACCGGCTCCGAGGACATCGACCGTCTCCTCACGGAGGTCGTCGCCCTCGTGGGCGGCCCCGACGCCGACGTGGTCGCCGAGATGGCCGCCACGGTCGTGCGGCTCGGCATCGACGGCGCTGATCGTGGGGACCTGAAGCTGGTGAACGGTGCCCTGCGCGAGCTCCGGCGGGCGCTGCAGCTCTTCGCCCACTTCAGCGACACGCCGAAGGTGAGCGTCTTCGGCTCCGCCCGCACTCCTCCGGGCGACCCGAACTACGCCCTGGCCGTCGACTTCGGCCGGGCCGTCGCCCGCGAGGGCTGGATGGTGATCACGGGTGCCGGGGGCGGGATCATGAGCGCGGCCAACCTGGGCGCGGGCACCGGCGCGAGCTTCGGGGTGAACATCCGGCTCCCCTTCGAGCAGGAACCCAACGAGACTGTCGCGGGTGACCGCAAGCTCCTCAACTTCCGGTACTTCTTCACCCGCAAGCTCGTCTTCGTGAAGATGGCGCGCGCCTTCGCCTACTTCCCGGGCGGCTTCGGCACCATGGACGAGGCGTTCGAGGTTCTCACGCTCATGCAGACCGGTCGCTCCGACCTCCACCCTGTCGTGCTCCTGCAGGCCCCGGGCGACGGCTACTGGGACCGTTGGGTGGACTTCCTCCGGGGCGAGCTCCTCAGGACGGGCCTCGTCTCCCCCGAGGACCTCGACATCTTCACGATCACGTCCGACGTCGAGGAGGCGGTCGCCGAGCTCACGGGCTTCTATCGGAACTACCACTCCGAGCGCTACGTCAACGGGCGGCTCTACCTGCGGGTGCAGCGTCTCCCGGATGCGGCCGGTCTTGCCGCCCTCAACGAGGACTTCGCCGACATCGTGGAGTCGGGGCGCATCCGGGCGGCGAAGCCCCACGCCGACGAGATCTCCGACGACGACGCCCTCCACCTCGAGAGGATCGCCTTCGACTTCGACCGCCGTTCCTTTGGCCGCCTCCGCACCCTGATCGACCGCCTCAACGAGATGTAGCCGGGGGGGTGGGTGGATCCGGTGGACACGCCGGTCAGTGCTCGTCGATGCCGAGGCGGCGGATGTGGCGTTGCACGCCGGCGGGGTCGTCGCCGTCGTCGAGGGCGCGGCGGGCCGTCTCCACCAGGACCTCGCGGCACGTTTCGCGGATGTCGCCGGCGAGGTCGTCGTAGGCGAGCTGGCTGGATGCCGGGTCCCCGCGGTAGCGCTCGAGGGCGAGGAGCCGTTGTGCACGGCCGCCCTCCGCGAGCTCCAGGAACTCCCGCAGGTCGACGGTCCAGACTCCTCCCGGGTCGAGGGCGAGGATCCCCGGGCGGCGTACGACGAGGTCGCCCGGGGCGAGTCCGAGACGGTTGTGGAGCCGGTGCAGGGCGGCCCGCACACGCCGCGCCCCCGCGGAGGGGTCGGAGCCGGGCCAGAGACGGGCGGCGACTTCAGGGACGGGGAGGGGCCCGCGGGCCGCGGCCAGGAGGAGGAGGAGGCGGGCGTCGGCGTCTGAGACCGGCCGGGGTCCTGCCCCCGTGTCGGCGGTCACCTCGGGGCCGAGGAGCCGGAGCACGCCGCGCCGTCCGGTGGACGTCGCCGGCGCCCCGCGGCACTCCCGCGCCCGGTCGACGACGAGGTTCCCGAGACCGGCCCCCGGGGCTTCCGCGCCGGCCGCGCCGGCGACGGTCGCGACGAAGCCGGCCAGCGCTCCCGGCCACTCAGCGGAGGGGAGACCCGCCTGCCCGCAGAGGCCGCCGAGTACCGTCCCGCAGGCGGCGGCCACGGGCGTCCAGTCGGTTCCCTGCGCCCGGAGCCTGTCGGTCGCCTCGGCGACGGCGGCGAGCAGGGGCCCGGGGTGAGAGCCGCCCCAGAGGCCGTGGGCCAGCGCCGCCAGCGCCGCTGTGAGGCTGTCGTCGGCCGCCCAGCCCGCTCGTGTGAAGTCCGACCCGGCGGTGGCGAAGTGGGCGGCGGCCTCCTCCGCGCCGGCGGCGCCCCTCAGGGCGAGCGCGCCGAAACCGGCGACGCGGGCGAGCCGGGCGCGAGCCACGAGCGTCACCGCTCCCGGGAGGGTCTCGGGCGGCAGGGACCCCAGGGCGGACATCGCCAGCCCCGCCGCCCCGGCTGGGTCCCCGGCCCAGAGTGCCCGCTCTGCGGCCGTGGCGTTCCGGAGGTGCCGGGAGTCGCCCGGGCGGTCCGGCCCCGGCCAGGGTCCCGGGTCGGGCCCCAGGGACGCCCGGGCGCCGTCCACGAGGGCGTCCAGGAGAGGGCCGGAGCTCCGCTGGTCGGCCGTCCTGAGGGCGGCGCTCAGGTGCCCGATCGCCAGGAGCCGCCAGACAGCGTCCTCCTCGCTGGACAATCGTGTCATGGGTTCATGTTGGCGCGCCCGGCGCCGGGGGTGCTAGCTCCCTGGTACGACATGGGAGAGGACGTTCAGACAGCCGTGCTGCGCCGCTTGGGCAAGGGTGACCTGGCCGGCGTGCGCACCCTGGTTGCCGGGGTCCCCGAGGGGGAGGGCGGCCTCGTCCTCAGGCTGGCGGCGGCCGACGTCGACGTGCAGTCCCAGGCGGGCGACGTCCTCGTGCTCGAGGCGCTGCGCGACGAGACCGAGGCCGCGGCGAAGCGCGGGGAGCGGGACTACTCGCTCTGGGTGCAGGCGCTCCTCGCCGAGTACTTCTTCTGGCGGGGCGACGCCCTCTCGTACGTGATCTCCGACGGGGCGCTGGCCACGGCGCCGGCGGAACCGCTGCCCGCCCCGCTCCTCGCCGCCCGGGGCCGGCTCCACCGGGTCAAGGGCGTGGGGATGCTCCTCGCCGGGGACCCCGGCGTCATGGCGGCAGCCGACGCCGAGATCGCCGCTGCCGTCGATGACCTCGGGCGCGCCGGCTGGGACGAGCAACAGGCCATCACAGCCGGGGTCGCCACCTACATGCGGGTGGCGGGCTACTGGGACGGCCTCGACCCCGCCCAGCACGTCCTCACGGAGACCTGCGACCGTCTCGTGGCGATCAACTCCCAATACGCCGCTCTCGCCTTCTACGGCCTCGCCCACGCCGCCTTCATCAGGGGCGACCTCGCCGCCGTGCACGACGCCCTGCGCCGCTGCGACGAGCTCCCTTCGCCGTTCCCCGTCGAGCTCGGGGTTCTCGTGCGCTACGTGAGGGCGGTGGCGCAGGTGATCGGGGAGGCGGGCAGCGCCGGGTCGCTCGCCGGGCTCGCCGCAGTCGCGGACGAATTCCGCCGCGACTTCCCGCAGGTGCTCGGCTCGGCCTGTGTCACCGTGGCAGCCATCCTCGCCGACCTCGGCCGGGTGGACGCGGCCCGGGAGTGGGGGGGCCGGGCGCGCTACAGCCAGCTCGTCACGGCCTTCGGCGACGTCGACCGGCGGGCGCTGTTCGCCCGCCTCGACCACGTCGCCGCACCGGGGCCGGACACCATGGCCGCCCTCGGCGCGGCTTTCGAGGACCTCGTGGGCGCGGGGGAGGCCCGTTTCGCCGGGTTCCAGTATCTGCGGGCGGCCTGTGACTGCGACCGCCTCGGCCTCCCCGGCGCGGCGGCGGACCTGCGGGCCCGGGCCGAGGACCTCCTGCCGCCTCGGCACGAGCGCACCCTCTGGGAGCTGCTCCTCGGGGGGGGCGGAGCGGACACGGCCCGTCTTCGGGGCGGCGAGGTCGTCACCTTCGCCCCGGAGCCGTTCGTGCGGGTGGGAGGAGAGGCGGTGCCGCTGCCCGAGGGGGCGTCCCGGCTCCTCGCCGTCCTCGTCGCCGCGGGGGGCCCTGTCCCCGTAGACCGGTGCCTGGAGGCGCTCTGGCCCGACACCGCCCCCGCGACGGGCCGCAACCGCCTCAGCCAGGTCCTGTTCCGCTTCCGCAAGGCCCTCGGGGTGGGCCGCGACGAGCTCGTGGTGCGCCGCGGCGACATGCTCGCCCTCGAGCCCGGTCGGAGGTGGCGGGTGGACGCCTGGGACCTGAGCGCGGCCGCCGAGTCCGGGGGTGCCCCCGGTCGGGGGCCGCTCCCGGCGGACGACTTCTGCAGCGCGCTCGTGGACGTCGACGAAGGCGTGGACGGGGAACGCGAGCGCCTCCGCTCACTGGTGGCGGGCTTGGAGGCCCAGAACCCACCGGCGTGAGTCCTGGGCCTCCAAGCCCCGCAGACACGGCCCGCGCCGGGCCGTGTCACCCCATCCAGACGACGATGCTGTGGTGGGCGACGACCTTGCCGTACTTGTCGTAGTCGACGACCTTGGCGAGGTAGCTGCCGGGGACGGGGTAGGTGTGGGAGCGCTTCGTGGCGCTGCTGCCCTCGTAGCGGCCGTCACCGAAGTACCAGCGGCGGGTGCCTCCGGAGGGAGGTGTGGCGCAGGCCCAGTAGGGCGGGCAGACGTCGACGGCGAGCGGCGTCCCCGCGGTGCCCGCCTGGAACGCCGGGAAGAAGTCCGCCACGCGGGCGGCGGTCGAGGAGGCGGCGGCGGCTTCGGGGGACTGCGGTCGCCCCGGGGCGCCGGAGGCGTCCAGCCAGACCCGGTCCGTGCGCGCCAGGATGGGCACGCCCAATAGGTACACGTAGCCGGTCGCGGTGACCTGAACGGAACCGCCCAGGGCGGGCTGGACGCCCACGAGGACGTCGCATCGGATCGAGAGCGCCGTCCACACGGTGCAGAGCCCGTTCTGCTCGAGGCCCAGGGGGACTGGGAGGTGGGCCTCCCAACGGGGGTGGTGGCCCTTCGTCCCCTTGAACTCGGCGACGAAGGAGAGGCCGGAGAAGGAGACTCTTCGCTTCGTGTTGGACGTGCCGATGCCGACGGACGAGGTCTCGTTGCGGCACTGGAGCTTCAGGTAGTAGCGGGTGCCGTCCGCGGCCTCCGCGAAACTGTCCCGTTTCACGCCGAAGCCCTCGGCGTCGGCCTGGAAGACCGCGTTCGGCCAGCAGTCGCCCGACGTCGTGAGGGCGGCGAACCCGCTCTTGGGCGCCTGCTGGGCGACGTCGGGGAACCAGAAGTTGTGGTTCTTCGGCATCGTGCCCAGGACCGTGTTGTAGAACTCCATGCCCGGCCGGCCCGGCTCCAGCCGGTTGACGTCCCGTTCCCACATGGACTGGCGGATAGGCGCCGTGAACAGGATGTCGACGAGGACGTCCCGGAAGCTGTAGCCGCCGCTGGTCCCGTCGTTGGCGGCGTAGTTGAGGACGTCGTCGCCGATCCCGTTGTGGTAGTAGCACTCGTTCTCGATCGTGGCGCAGGGCGGCGTGGCGAAGACGTGCACGCTGGGCTGTTGCCAGTTCGTCTTGTCGATCGTCCAGACGCCCCAGGCGACCGGGTCGAAGCGGTGGTAGAAGCGCCGGTACCACATCCCGTTGCGCTGGAAGGCGCTCGCCGCCGGGTCGCCCTCGATCGTGGAGTCCTCGCCCGTCGAGAGCGTGAGCGCGCCGGGCGGGTCGTCCTGGGGCGTGCGGAAGGAGAAGCGGAGCTGGTTGATGCCCACACCGAGGTCGCGCACGCCGCCGAAGCCGATCTCGAGGGGGAGGTCGGCGTCGATGCAGCGCCAGTCCTCGCTGGAACCGATGTAGAGCGGCCCCAGGTAGTGGTCCTCCGAGGAGTAGCCGTTGTTCACGACGTTGTTGATCCGCACGGCGACGGTGGCGGAGATCTTCTCGAACGACGACAGGCGCGCGGAGAGCTTGCCGCCGCCGTAGTCCCGGAGGCGGAGCTTGACGGCCGTGGGGATCCCGCCCATGTCGACGTCGGCGTGAACGTAGCCCAGGGACGGCTCCGTCGTGGGGGGTGTGTAGCCCAGGCGGGGCCCGCAGACCGGGTCGCTGGTGGGTGCCGGGGTGCTCCGGGGGGCGGCGGGCTGCTCGCCGGCACCGTACATGTCGCCGCCGAAGACGAGCAGCGAAGGGACGTTGCGGAGCACGACGCTGTAGTTCGCCGTCTTCTTCGACCAGGCGCTCTCGCCGGGGTGGCCGTAGTGGGCGGGATCCTTCCGCTCGAACACCTTCACGGAGGCCGTCCCGAGGCCGGTGTTGCCCTGGAGTTGCACGAAGATCTTCGTCCAGGGGAGGCGACGGTTCTCCGTGAGCGTGGCGGAACCCTCGAGGCGGCCCGGGACCTTGTCGACGTGGGCGACGACGTCGCGGCGGGCGTCCGCGTCGGTGTAGAGGAGGTCGAGGGGGCCGAGGTGGGTGAGCGTGGAGAGCATCTTGGCGGAGTACTTCTGCCATTCGTCGACCTCGAAGTCGGGCCGGTCCTGGCAGGTCTTGCGCTCTGCGGGGGTGGAGGTGTCGTCGCAGCGGGCCTCGCCGGGCTTCCAGAGCAGGAACGTGTTGGGGACGGGTTCGTTCAGGTGGCCGTGGACGGCGGGCACGGTGCCCGCGCCACCGGGGACGCCCTGCGTGGCGAGGGTGGTCTCGATGCCGGAGGTGCCCGAGAGGCGCTGGGGGGCGGGGCGGTTGCCGTTGTGGTCGAGGGCGGCGAGGAGCAGGAGGGGGTCGCCGTAGCGCACGACGGCATCGATGCGCGGGGTGCCAGTCGGGTCCTGGGACTGCGTCACCTTCTGCGGCGGCGTGGACATGTTCAGGCAGTTGCCCGTGGTCGCCCAGATCCAGGGCTGCGCGGCGGAGCCGCCGTCGGGCATCACGCGGACGCCGATGCGGTTCGGCAGCTTGGAGAGGAGGACGTCCGCGTAGACGTTGTAGGCGCTGCTGTCGTCGAAGAGCTGCAGCGGGAAGGGCGTTGCCGTCGAGTTCGCCGTGAGGCAGAAAGTCTCCGGCGACGCCCGGTAGAGCGCCGTGCGCACGTTCTTCAGCCCCGCGCGCACCCCCCAGCTCTTCGGGCCGCGCACGATCGCCCGCACACCCTCGCCCTCCCAGGCCGTGAAGTCCGGGTGTACGAGGCCCACCTGGGGGGCGGCCGGGAGTGGCGGCTCGGTGAGGTAGTCGGGGTCCGATGCGCTCGGCCGGGAGTACACGACGGTGGCCTGCACGATGTTGGGACAGTCGGGGATCACGGGGTCCCCCGGGCCTGTGGGGCAGCCGCGCGCCTCGACCTCTTGGAGGGCGCCGCCGAGAGGGGCCTGGCGCCAGGACACGTCCGCCTTCGTGGGGAGGAGCGCGCCGGCGTAGACGCGGGTGCGCAGGTTCGCCGTCCGGTCGGCGGTGTCGGCGACGTCCATGCCGACCTGGACCAGCGCCGGCGCGGACGCCGCGAAGGCGATTCTGTTCTCGACCGAGATCGGGAGCTGGCCGCCGTTGAACGGGATCGTCTTCAGCGTCTCGGTCCAGTCGGCCACGAAGGAGGCGGGCACGAAACCGGCCTGGAACCTCCCGTCGACGTGGGTGGCACTCGGGCCGGCGAGGCGGACGGCGGCGTCGCCGTCGAGGCCCACGACCCCGGAGGAGAACGACGTCGCCACGCGGAAGGGCCGGTTCGGGCCGGTCTCGTAGTCGATCGTGGCCCTCTCCGGCAGGTCCGACACGACGGCGTTGACGTCGACGAGGTTCCCCCTGTTGGCGACCTCGTCGTTGCGGCGGGTGCGGGAGTCGAGGTGGACGACCACCTTCGTCTCCTGGGCGGAGCCGAGGTCGCTCTCGATGTGCATCTTGCTCTTGGGGTCCGTGGTGCCCTCGGTCGTGAGGGTGACGCCGGCGGAGCGCACCTCGCGGAGGCGGGCGGCGAAGCGGTAGGCAGGGTGGGTTCGCGTCAACAGGCAGAACGGCGTCGTGCAGTCGATGCGGTTCTCGTTGGCGCCGTACACGACGTAGGAGCGGTCCACGTCGTCCGCCGTCGGTGCGTCGGGGAGGCCGAGACCGGCGTAGTTGTCGCCGTCGAAGACGTTCTGGATCCGGAGCCGGACCTCTTCCGCCCGCTTCACGGAGTCCCCGCTGCAGGCGGCAAACGGCTCGTCCGGGACGACGGCGGTTTCGGGGCAGAAGTGGACGGACTCCCTCGTCACGGCCCCACCCGGGACGGAGGGGTCGTCGCCGCCGGGGTCGTGGGTGATCACGCTGCGCTCCGGCACTCCGGTGATCGTGCCGGAGAGGACCAGGGGCTCCTGCAGGCTGGAAAACCAGATCGTGGGGTCGATCGAGGCAAGCGACAGCCTCCGCAGGTCGACGTCGAGTGGCGTCTCCTCGGAGCGGTGCAGGAGGATCGCCGTGGGCCTCAACACGAGGTCCACCCACTCGGGCACGTCGCTGAAGCCGACATCGAGGTCGACCTCGTCGCCGCCGGCGATGCCCTCGTCCACGCCGGTCTTGACCACGAGCTGGAGCGGGTTGGGGATGTCGCCCACTTCGGGTTGGGGCTGGTGCCAGGAGAGCTGGCTGCGGGCCTGGAAGCCCTGGGTGGAGGCGCCGCAGACGAACTCGGTGCCGAAGGCGAACTGCTCGGGGCTGTGCGCCCAGGTGAGGTCGGCACGGATGGTCTCCTCGACTGGGACGCCCGCCTCGTCGAGGTCGTAGAGGTGAAAGGCGTTGCGCAGCGGCGGCCGGGTTCCGGGGGGGACGGAGCCCGGCGTGTAGTCGTTGTCGAGGTTGAGCATCCAGTGGCCCTGGTTCGGCCAGCCCGCCGGGTCCGCCTTGTAGCCGAACGTGGTCACGGACCGAGCGGGGAAGGGGTGCGGGACGCCGCCGTCACCACCCGTCGAGGACTGGAAGCTGGAGAACTCGAAGTCCGCCCGGGTCTTGTACCAGGAGCCGTCCTGGCGGACGAACTTCAGGCCGGCGCCCACGGTCACCTGCCCCGCTGCGAAACCGCCCCCGGCGAGACGCTCCACGACGACGTCGAGGCCGACCATGAGGTGGGCGGGGGGACCGATCGGGTTGTCCAGCGGGATCCCGAACGTGGTCGAGAGGAGGGGGAGGATGCTCGTGGCGTCGTCCCGGAAGCGGAGCACGAGCGTGGCGCGCACGTCGGGCGTGCCGTTGGCATCGACGTCGACGTCGTAGCTCTGCCACGGGGCAGGGGCGTTCGGCCACACGGGTGGGAGGACGGGGGTGAACTCCTTGTGCACGGTCGCGCCCCAGGAGGCGACGACGTCGACGACGACCTTGACGTCGGGGTCGAGCTGCACGGATGTCGTGGGGGAGACCACGGGTGGCGTCGTGGGTGACGCCCAAGGGGCGTCACAGCCCGAGACGAGGCCGACGGTGGCCTCCAGCCTCGCGGGCCGGAGGAGCCCGATGGCGGCGGCGCCGGCTGCGACGAGGACGACGGTGACCCCGCGCAGCCTCCTCTTGCGGCGTGAGTCCCCTGTGAGCCCGGTCGTCGACATGTCGCGCCTCCCGTCCCCCGAGATCGGTGGACCATGCAGGCCCATCGTGACGGGTCCTGTCGTGAAAGGCCTGTCGTGGCATGCCCATCGTGACAGGTCGGGCGTCGCGGCGCTCTTACGCGGGTCTTACTGTTACATGGCTCCGCAGCTGGCGCTGCTCCGCGGTGGGGGCGGGGGCCCCTCACCCCGCCGGCCGTGGGGTGGGGGTCTGTGCCTGGTTGGTCGCCTGGCG
>CAYJLW010000099.1:0-10838 GCA_964370965.1 uncultured Acidimicrobiia bacterium
CCCCCCCCCCCCCCCCCCCCCCCCCCCCCCCCCCCCCCCCCCCCCCGGGGGGGGGCCCCGCCGCCCCGGCGAGGCCGTGGTCCGTGTCCTCCTGGGTGCCTGCGGGCTCGTCACGGTCCTCACGACCGTGGGCATCCTGGCGTCCCTCGCGGGGGAGACCGTGGCGTTCTTCCACGACGTCTCCCCCCTGTCGTTCTTCGGCGGCACGCAGTGGGCGCCCACGTTCGGGAGCCACGCCCGCTTCGGCGTCCTCCCGCTCGTGAACGGCACGGTCATGGTCGCCCTCATCGGGGCCGCGGTGGCCACACCCCTCGGCCTCCTCATCGCCGTGTACCTGAGCGAGTACGCCCGGCCCCGGGTGCGGGCGTTCCTGAAGCCCCTCCTCGAGGTCCTCGCCGGCATCCCCACGGTCGTGCTCGGCTTCTTCGCCCTGAACTTCGTCACCCAGGACGTCCTGGAGAAGCTCGTCCCCGGCACGGAACGCTTCAACGCCCTCTCCGCAGGCATCGTCGTGGGCATCATGATCGTCCCCACGATCGCGTCGCTCTCCGAGGACGCCATGCGGGCCGTCCCCCAGGGTCTGCGCGAGGCGGGCTACGGCATGGGCGCCACCCGCCGGGTCGTGTCCCTGCGGATCATCGTCCCGGCGGCGCTCTCGGGGATCGCGGCGTCGGTGATCCTGGCGGTCTCACGGGCGGTGGGCGAGACGATGATCGTGGCGATCGCCGCCGGGAACCAGCCCCGGATGTCGGCGAACCCGCTGGAGGCGATCCAGACGATGACCGCCTACATCGTCCAGGTGAGCCTCGGCGACACGCCCGCGGGCAGCGTCGCGTACCGGACGATCTTCGCCGTGGGCTCCACCCTGTTCCTGATGACGCTCGTCCTCAACGTCGCCAGCCAGCGGATCGTGCGCCGCTTCCGCCAGGAGTACGACTGATGGCCTCGCCCGCCGCCGTCGTCGCCCGCGCCGACCTGTCGGGCCGGGGGGTCGCCGCCCGCCGGGTGAAGGACACCACCTTCCTGTTCATGCTCTGGGCGTCCCTGGCGATCGGTGTCGCCGCGCTCATGATCCTGCTCCTCGACGTCATGATCGACGGCGTCCCGCGGCTCTCCTGGCAGTTCCTCACCTCGCTGCCCTCGCGCTTCGCCTCCCGGGCGGGGGCGGAGCCGGCGATCTTCGGCAGCCTCTGGATCATCTCGGTGTGTTCGCTGTTCTCGATCCCGGTGGGGATGGGCGCGGCGGTCTACCTGGAGCACTACCAGCGGCGCGGGAAGCTGGCGACGGTCCTGGAGGTGAACATCGCCAACCTCGCCGGCGTCCCCTCGATCATCTACGGGCTCCTCGGCCTCGCCATCTTCGTGCGGTTCTTCGCCATGGGCCGCTCCGTGCTCGCCGGCGGCCTCACCCTGGGCCTCCTCGTCCTGCCCGTCATCATCGTGGCCGGCCGCGAGGCCCTCCGGGCGGTGCCCCCTTCGATCATGGAGGGTGCCCTCGCCCTCGGGGCCACGAAGTGGCAGGCGATCTCCCGTCAGGTGATGCCGGCGGCGTTCCCGGGCTTCCTCACCGGCGTCATCCTTGCCGTTTCCCGGGCCCTGGGCGAGACCGCCCCCCTGATCACGATGGGCGCCCTCACGTACGTGACGTTCGTGCCCCACGATCTCTACGACCGTTTCACCGCCCTGCCCATCCAGATCTTCAACTGGACGTCGCGCCCCCAGGCGGACTTCCGGCTCACGGCGGCGGCCGGTATCGTCGTCCTGTTGGCCGTCCTCCTCACGATGAACGCGGTCGCCATCGTCCTCCGGAACCGCAAGCAGCAGAAGTGGTAGACGTGACCCGAGACCCCGACATGCCCGAGACGACGGCTCTTCCCCGCCTCGAGGTGCCCGGCCCCGTGCCCCTGCCCCTGCGGGAGCCCTCCGCCCTGACTTCCCGCGGGGCGGTCTTCGAGGCGTCCGGGCTCACCGTGCGCTACGGCGACCTCGTTGCCGTCCGCGACGTCAGCCTGGAGATCCAGGCCCGGGAGATCACGGCGTTCATCGGCCCCAGCGGCTGCGGCAAGAGCACGCTCATCCGCTGCTTCAACCGTATGAACGACCTCATCCCCGCTGCCCGGGTGTCCGGGCGGATCACCTACCACGGCGTCGACCTCTACGCCCGCGACGTCGACCCCGTCGAGGTCCGCCGCCGCATCGGCATGGTGTTCCAGAAGCCGAACCCCTTCCCGAAGTCGATCTTCGAGAACGTCGCCTTCGGCCTCAAGGTGAACGGCGTCAAGGACGACGTCGCCGACAGGGTGGAGCACGCCCTGAAACGGGCGGCACTCTGGGACGAGGTGCGCAAGAAGCTCAAGCAGCCCGCCCTCGCCCTCAGCGGCGGCCAGCAGCAACGCCTCTGCATCGCCCGGGCCATCGCCGTCGCGCCCGACGTCATCCTCATGGACGAGCCCTGCTCGGCACTGGACCCGATCGCCACCGCCCGGATCGAGGACCTCATGCGCGAGCTCGAGTCGGACTACACGATCGTCATCGTCACCCACAACATGCAACAGGCCGCCCGGGTCTCCGACATGACCGCGTTCTTCACCGCCGAGGTGAACGAGGACGACACCCGCACGGGCGTGCTCGTCGAGTACGCCCCCACGACCGAGATCTTCAGCGCTCCCAAGGACGAGCGCACCGAGCAGTACGTCACGGGAAGGTTCGGATGAGCAGCACCCGCCAGGAGTTCCAGGCCGAGCTCGACTTCATCGAGCGCCGTGTCGAACTGCTCTTCGGGGAGTGCGAGGTCGCTGTCCAGCGGGCGGTCGCCTCCCTGGTCGAGGGCCGTCCGGACATGGCCCGGGACACGATCGCCCACGACGACCTCATCGACGAGCTCACGCTCTCCACCGAGAGCGCCGTGTTCGAGGTGATCGCCCGCCAGGCCCCCGTCGCCAGCGACCTCCGCTTCCTCATCAGCGTCCTCCGGGTCATCAGCGACCTGGAACGCTGCGGGGACCTCTCCATCCGGGTCGCCAAGCAGGTCTTCGACCAGACCTGGCTGGCGCGGGCGGAGCAGCTCAAGCCCGTCATCGCCCGCCTCGGTGCCCTCGCCCACGCCATGCTCGTGCGTGCCGGGGAAGCCTGGACGGCCCGGGACCCCGAGGCGTGGCGGGCGATCGAGGAGACCGACGTGGAGCTCGACGGCGAGTTCCTCTCCTTCATGGAGCTCATCAGGGGCCTCGAGGGGGCCGACACGGCCCACGTGGCCGTGAACTCCCTGATCGCCGGTCAGGCGTTGGAGCGCATCGGCGACCACGCCGTCTGCATCGGCCAGCGCATCCGCTTCCTCGTCTCGGGCGAGGCCGAGGGTCTCGCCGGGGAGATCGCCCCATGATCTCGAAGGGGGACTGCGTCCCCCCTCGACCTCCCCCCTTCGGCCCCTCGCGCCGTCCTGCTTCCGATCCGGTTCGGGCCGGCGGAGCCGGCCCTACGGTCGGGCCGCCGTCCGTCACGGGGCCGGCGACTTGGCGCGTGAGGGGCGGCTTTGCCGCCCCGGATCCGCGTCCTGCGGTACGCGGTCGCGGTGGGGGGGTCCGCGGGGGGGAGCTTGCTCACCCCCGCGCAGTGTCCCCACGTAGGCTTCCGGCATGATCCGCTACCTGCCCTACGCCGCTGCCGGGATCCTCGTGGTCGTGTTCATGGCCCGGGTGGTGATCCTCAGGCGGGGCGTGAAGCGGCGCCTCGCCTCCATGGTCGCCAAGATCGAGGGGGGGTCCGCCCTCAGCGAGGTCGAGGATCAACGCACGCTCGAGGCCGCCTTCGCCCGCCTCGAGCGCGCCGTGGACACCGGCGCCGCCCGCGACCACGCCCTCATCGTCGAGACCCGCCGCCTCACCGAGGCCTGCGCCGTCCTCGACCACGGCCTCGTCGTCGCCGACGAGCACGGGCGCATCCGCTACACGAACCGCGAGGCCGAGCGCTACGTGGGCGGCCGCAACGACGACGCCGTCGTCGACGCCGCCGTCCGCCGACTACTCCGCACCGCCATAGACCGCCAGCTCGCGCCCGACGGCCGTCTCCCCGAGGGCGGCGCCCTCCAGGAGGAGCTCGAGCTCTTCACTCCCGTACGACGCACCCTCGTGCTCGCCGCCCATGCCCTCGACGACGGCACGCGCCAGATCGGGGCGGCCGTCGTCGTGGGCGACGTCTCCGCCGCCCGCCGCCTCGACTCCGTGCGGCGGGACTTCGTGGCCAACATCAGCCACGAGCTCAAGACCCCTGTGGGGGCGCTGGGTCTCCTCGCCGAGACGCTCAGCGACTCCCTCGACGAGCCCGAGGTCGCCCGGCGTCTCGCCGGACGTCTCGCCGGGGAGTCCGTCCGCCTCGCCCGCGTGATCGAGGACCTTCTCGACCTGTCCCGACTCGAGTCCGAGGAGTCCCCGATCCGCGACCTCGTCTCGATCGACGTCGTGGCCGCCGAGGCCGCCGACCGGGTCCGGGCCGGCCTCCCGGGCTCCGGCGTCGTCGTCGAGGTGGCCGTAGAACCGGGGGTCGTCGTCACCGGTGACCGCAGGCAGCTCTCCACAGCGGTCTACAACCTCGTCGAGAACGCCGTGAAGTACTCCGATCCCGGCACGACCGTGCGGGTGGGGGCCCTGCGCGAACCCGGCGGCACGGTCGAGATCTCCGTCGCCGACCAGGGCATCGGCATCCCGAAGCAGGACATGGGGCGGGTCTTCGAGCGCTTCTACCGCGTCGACCGGGCCCGCTCACGCGAGACCGGCGGCACCGGTCTCGGCCTCGCCATCGTGCGCCACGTGGCCGTCAACCACGGTGGCGAGATCCACGTGGCGAGCGAGGAGGGTGTCGGGTCCACGTTCACGATGCGGATCTCCGCCGGTCCCGCCGGGGCGAGGCCGATCGTTCTCCCCGGGCTCGCCGAGCCCGAGGTGAGGGGCAAGCATCGAGCGGCGGAGGAGGCGGCAGCGACACGATGACCGCGGAAACGACGATCCTCGTCGTCGAGGACGAGGAGTCCTTCGTCGATGCCCTGCGGGTCGCGCTGAAGAAGGAGGGCTTCCGGGTTCTCGTCGCGCGCGACGGTATCGAGGCGGTCGACGCCTTCGCGGCGGCCCGACCCGACCTCGTCCTCCTCGACGTCATGTTGCCCAAGATGAGCGGCCTCGACGTCTGCCGGCACATCCGGTCGGCTTCGGCGGTTCCCATCATCATGGTTTCGGCCAAGGACGCCGAGATCGACAAGGTCGTCGGCCTCGAGGTGGGCGCCGACGACTACGTGACGAAGCCCTTCTCGCTGCGTGAGCTCGTTGCCCGCATCCGGGCGGCGCTGCGGCGCGCTCCCCTGGCCGACGAGCCGGCGTCGCTCGACGCCGTGGAGGTGGGCGAGGTCCGCGTGGATCCCGAACGCCACGAGGTCCACGTCCGGGGCGAGCGTGTGGAGCTCCCCTTGAAGGAGTTCGAGCTCCTCCACCTCCTCGTGGAGAACGCCGGGCGGGTTCTGCCCCGGGAGACGATCATCGACCGGGTGTGGGGGCCTCACTACTTCGGGGACACCAAGACCCTCGACGTCCACATCAAGAGGCTGCGCTCCAAGGTGGAGGACGAGCCCTCGCTCCCGACGCGAATCGTGACGATCCGAGGCCTGGGCTACAAGTTTGAGACGCCCCGGGGCAAGTGACGGGCCGGCCCGGGCGGCGGGGCGGGGCCGGCCCGGGGGGAGCGCCCGTCCTCGGCTCGGTAGAGTCCCGCCCGATGCAGGATTGGGCGGTGCGGCCGGGACATGCCGGGGAGCTTGCTGTCCTCGTTGCCGGCTGCGCGGGGCGCGACGGCGTCCATCCGTTCGGTCGCGACCTCGGGCCCGAAGAGATCCCTGAGGCCGGCGGGCCGCGCCGTGTCCTCGTCGCCGAGGCCGAGGGGGGTGTCGCCGGGGCGGCGCTCCTCGACTTCGCCCGATTGGGGGTGGATCTTCGTCTCGCCGTGGCGCCCGGGCACCGGCGCCGGGGCGCGGGCACGGCTCTCGTGGCATCGGCCTTGGACGCTGCACGAGAGGCAGGTTCGGATTGTGTCGGTGCCTGGGCGTACGTGTCTTCGCCCGCCGTCGAGCGACTGTCATTTCGGACGGGTTTCGCGCTCGGGCGCCGTCTGCTGCGTCTGGAGATGCCCATCGCGGAGATCGGGGCATCGCCGCCCCCTTCGGGCTATGAGATCGGCACCTTCTCCGAGGACGACGCGGCGGCGGTTCTCGCCGTCAACAACGCCGCCTTCGCCTGGCATCCGGGCCAGGGGGGGCTCACCCCGGACGAGTTCCGCCGGCGCACGGGCCAGCCCTGGGTCGACCGGGCGGGCTTCTTCGTGGCCAGGGCGCCTGGGGGGGTCGCCGGCTTCTGCTGGACCCGTCTGCACCAGGTCGTCCCGCCCCTGGGGGAGATCCACGTCATCTGTGTGCACCCGGACCATGCCGGGAGCGGCCTCGGGAGCGCCCTCGTCCTTACGGGGCTCGCGTATCTCGCGCAGCGGGCGGCGACCGGGATGCTCTACGTCGACGAGCTCAACCTCGGTGCCCGCGGCCTCTATGGCGGTCTCGGCTTCCACCTCGCCGCCGTCGACACCTGCTACATCCGGGACCTCACGGGTGCCCTCGACAACGCCCCGCGTGCGGGGGTCGTGTGACTTGCGTCGCGCAGCGGGTGCATCCGGAGCGCGTCCCGGCGACCCCGACCCGGGGTCCGGGGGACCGGGTCGGGTGGGATCGACCTACCCTGCG
Organism: uncultured Acidimicrobiia bacterium; assembly: GCA_964370965.1. GTDB lineage: Bacteria > Actinomycetota > Acidimicrobiia > UBA2766 > UBA2766 > CAYJLW01. Next base: position 6,773 of record CAYJLW010000099.1, read on the forward strand.
GTCGTGACCGCCCCGCAGGACGCCGAGCCGCCGTCGCTGGCTCTCTCCCTCGGCGCCATCATCACAGCCGGCTTCGCCCTCTTTCCCGCCCTCGCCGGCGTGTCGGCGCTCCTGCGGGGGGAGCTGTCGGCGTCCTCGGGCCTCACGGCCACGGGGGGGATGTTCATGGTGGCGACGGGTGTGTCCCTGTACCGGCGCCGCCGGTGGGCGTGGTGGGTCGCGGTGGGCGTGCTCTGCCTGTGCGCCGCCGTGTTCCTGACCGCTTCCGTGGCGCTCTTCGTCGGGGGCGGAGCCGGCGCCGGCCCCCTCATGCTCCTCCCCTTCGTGGCCGTGCCCCTCGCCCTGCTCCTCCTCCCCGGCGTCCGGGGCGAGCTCCTGTGATGCGTGCGGTGGGGGCTCCACGGCGCCGCCCCCGCCCCCGGGCACGCGCTCCACCCCCGCGCCCCCCCCGACCGGCGCGCCCCCCCCCCGCCCCCCCCCCCCCGGGGCGGGCGCCGCGCGCGGGTGCGGGGGGGGGGCGCGCCCCCCCGCCCCCCCCCCCGCCCCGGGTCACGCTCTCAACCGCGGCGACCCACCGTACGGGCGAGCCACTCGCCCGGATCGCCGACCTCGTGGGGCTCGGGCCAGGCGGACTCGTCCCGCCAGACCCGGTTCAGGGCCTCGACACCCTCGGCCGCCACGACGGTGTCGCAGAAGTTGCGGCCGGCCTCGTACTGGCGGCGCTTCACGCTGAATCCCAGTGCCTGCTGGAAGAGGTCCTCGAACTCGCCGGGCTCCTCGGCGCGGCGGGCGATGGCCGCCTCGATGTCCGCGTAGGTGCCGATGCGGGCGGCGCCTGCCGTGTGCATGACGTGCTCTGCGTAGCCCTCGATCACGGCCATGAACGCCTGGATGCGGTCCATGGCCGCCTCCTGGGCGGGGTTCGAGATGGCCCCGAGGAGACCCGTGGGGCGCTCGAAGATCGCCTGCAGGGACCCCGGGTCCGCCGGGTCGAAGCCCTCCATGTCCGTGAGGCGATCGGCGTCCACCTCGAGGGAATCGACGACCTCGCCCATGAGGCGGGAGAAGCGGTCGGCGACCCCGGGCTGGGAGAACTCGTAGGCGTGTGTGACCTCGTGGAGGGCGATCCAGAACTTGAAGTCCTGCGGGACGACGTTCAGGGCCACCTCCGCGGCCTCGAGGTTGGGGGCCACGAAGACGAGGCCGCTGCCCGTCGCGAGAGAGGGCAACTGCACGTCGTACTGGCCGAGGACCACGTGGGAGAGGTAGCCCGCCATGAGGCCCGCCTGCGCCCCGAGGAGGAACGGCGTGAGCGCCCGCATGAGGTTCGCCATCGGGTCGTTCCCCCCGGGCGGGACGGCGGCGGCCATCTTCGCCGCCAGTGGCTCCACGAGAGGGCGGAAGGAGGGCACGTGCGTCTCGGCCCAGCGCGCCCGGCTCACGACCTCCACGGGAGTCAGGAGCGCCCCCGGGGAAAGGCCCGTGTAGCCGCCCACGAGGACCTCCGCGGCGCGCACGAGACCGGCGTACTCGTCTTCGACGTCGCTCCAGCGGGGCGGGGCGTCGGCGTCTCCCGCCATGGCGACGGCGAGGAACGTGGCGATCTCCCAGTTCACCGGGCCGCCCCCCCCGGTCAGGAACCGGGACAGGTCGAAGTCGGCGGGAAGGGGAGGGAACGCACCGGGTCCGATTTCGGGAGCCACGCCCGCCATCATAGGATCCCTCCGGTTCCCGCTCCCGAGGGCCGACGACGACCGGCAGGCGCAGATGACGACGAACACGGCCCTTCCCGCCACGATCGGTGTCACGGGCGTGTCCGGCTACCTCGGCCGCTGCCTGGTCGCCGCCCTCGCAGGCGCCGGCTTCGCCGGGCGGGTCGTGGGCCTCGACCTCCGGCCCCCGGTACCGTGCCCCGGGTTCCTGGACTTCCGGGCCGTCGACGCCACCACGGCCGCTGCCACGGAGGCTCTGCAGGAATGCGACGCCGTCGTCCATCTCGCCTACGTGTTCAACCCCACGCCGGACACGGTGCGGGACACGGCCGTGAACCTCGGCGCCTTCGAGCGGGCACTGGCCGCGGCACGGGCGCCCGGCGGGCCCCGCAAGCTCGTCGTGGCATCGAGCGCCACCGCGTACGGCGCCTACGAGAACAACCCGGTGCCCCTCACGGAGGACGCCCCGCTGCGGCCGAACGAAGGATTCGTGTACGCGGTCTGCAAGGGCGAGATCGAACGGCGGATCGTCGACTTCCGCCTCGAGTGCCCCGACACCGTGGTGACGGTCTTCCGCCCGGCGGTGGTGCTCGGCCCCACGGTGACGAACTACCTAGCCGGCCTCGTCACCAGCCCTCCCCCGGTCGGTCTCGCCGAGGAGTCCTCCGCCCTCCAGTTCGTCCACGAGGACGACGTGGCCGAGGCTCTCGTGTTCGCCCTGGAGCACGACCTCGACGGTGTCTACAACGTCGCCGCCGACGGATGGACCTCACCGGATGAGGTCCGGGCTGTGACCGGAGGCCGCCGCCCGCTCGTGCGCCTCCCGCCCGACGCCGCCCGCCGGTTCATGGACAGGATGTTCGCCGCCGGCCGGGCGCCGCTGCCCGGCACGGTCTTGCCCTACATGCGCTTCCCCTGGGTCGTGGACAACACCAGGCTCGCCGACGCCGGCTTCCGCCCCCGCCACTCCAACGAGTCGGCGCTGGCGGCCGCGGCGTCGGCGCGTGCGGAGGAACCGAAGGGCCTGGCCCGCTCAGCACTCGTTGCGGCGGCGGCGGCCGTCGCCGGAGCCTTCATCCTGAGGCGCCGGCGCCGGGCCTAGTGGAGGCCTAGTGGGGGCCTGGTTCCGTCCGACGTGGGTCGTTCAGTGGGGGAGGCCGGGGGGCGGAGTCCTGCCCCGAAAGAGGTCAGGGTCTGTCCGCGAGCTTCACCTTCAACTGCTCGCGCTTGCCGTCCCGGACGACGGTGAGGGTGACCTCGTCGCCCACGTTCTTGGAGCGCAGGGCGACGACGAGACCCGACATCGAGGTGACGTCGTTGCCGTCGACGGAGACCACGACGTCGTCCGCCCGCAGGCCGCCCTTCGCGGCGGGCGAATCGGGCTCCACGTCCATGATGAGGGCCCCTTCGGAGACGCCGAGCTTGCCCGCCTGGTCGGCGGACACGTCCGTGCCCCGCACCCCGAGGAAGGGGTGGCTGGCCTTGCCCTTGGTGACGATCTCGTCGGCGACGCGCTTGGCGACGTTGATGGGCGTGGCGAAGCCGATGCCCTCGGCACCCGCCTGGGGAGAGGCCTTGGCGGTCGTGATGCCGATCACGTTCCCCTCGGCGTCGAGGAGCGCCCCGCCCGACGAGCCCGGGCTGATGGCGGCGTCGGTCTGGATCATGTCGAAGAGGCTCTCGCCCTCACCCTCGACCTGGCGGCCCAGGGCGGAGACGATGCCCGTGGAAACCGTGGGCCCGCCGTCGAGGCCGAGGGGGTTGCCGATGGCGATCACGGGCTGACCGATCTTGAGGCGGGTGGCGGAGCCGAGCTTGGCCGCGGGGAGGTCCTTGGCCTTCACGCGCACGACGGCGATGTCCGTGGTGGGGTCGGTGCCCACGACCTCGCCGTCGAGGGTGCGCCCGTCGGTGAGCTCCACCTTGACGTTGGAGGCGCCGTCGACGACGTGGTTGTTCGTCATGATGAGACCGCCGGTGTCGAACATCACTCCCGAACCGGAGCCCTGACCCTGGAACGAGGACACGCGGATGTTGACGATCGCGGGGCGCACGGCGGCGGCGACCGCGGCCACGTCGGGAGCCTTGGCGGAGCCGGCTGAGACCACAGGCGGCTGCGACACGGGGGTCGTGGCGGCGGGGGACGAGGCGCCCCGGCTCGTGTCGAAGCCGCCTCCGACCCAGACGGCTCCGAGGGCGAGGGCGGCGCCGAGGACAGCGGCCGCCAGGGAGAGGACGAGGACGAAACCGCGGCCGGCACCCTTGGGTTTCGTGGACGAGGGGGCCGGGGTGCGGGTGGCGGAGACGAGGCCCGGTGCCGGGGACGGAGGGGAGGGCGTGTCCGTCCCCGGCAC
>CAYJLW010000099.1:10848-12569 GCA_964370965.1 uncultured Acidimicrobiia bacterium
GGGTGGGGGCGACCGTGACGGCTTCGCCGTAGCGGGGGTGCAGGGGGGGGAGAGGTTCCTGCGGTGCGGGTGGCCAGTCACCGCGGGGCGCCGGGGGCGGGGGTGTCTCGGTGCCCGACGAGGGGAATGTCGATGGCGGTGCCGGGGGTGCGGGCCAGGTGCGGGTGGTGGTTTCGCGACTCATGCCAGGCAACGTAGGCAGCTTCTTTGAGATCACCATGAGGATCCCCCGAGCGATCCGGGGCGCGGGCGACGGGACCCTGGGGGGGATGCCGGGTGGACGCGGAGGGGGTGCCACTCGGTACCCTCCGGAGTCCGACTTCGCCCCCGGGAGACGGCAGCGGATGCCCTATTTGCTACTTCTTGTCGCATTGATCCTTGTGGGCGGCGGCATCGTGTGGTTGCACGAGCGCCGGCCCCAGCAGACCCTGGAGTCCTCCATCGAGGACTTCCAGCGGGGCCTCCGCGCGCTCGACCCGAGCGACCGGCGAAGGAACTGACGCTGTCGCGGGACCTCGCGATCGACCTGGGAACCGCCAACACCCTCGTCTACGCGAAGGGCCAGGGGATCATCCTCAACGAGCCCACGGTCATCGCGATGAACGTGCGTTCGCGCCAGGTGCTGGCGATGGGCCGGGAAGCCTGGAACATGATCGGGCGCACGCCCGGGCACATCGTGGCCGTGAGGCCCCTGCGTCACGGCGCCATCACGGACTTCGACACCACCGAACGGCTCATCCGTCTCGTGCTCGCCCGGGCGGGGGTGGGTCGTTTCGGGCTCAAGCCCCGGGTGCTCATCTGCGTGCCGTCGGCGATCACGGAGGTGGAGAAGCGGGCGGTGGAGGAGGCGACGCTGCGGGCGGGCGCCCGGGCGGCGTACATGATCGAGCAGCCCATGGCGGCCGCCATCGGTGCCGGCCTGCCCATCAACGAGCCGCTCGGCTCGATGATCGTCGACGTGGGCGGCGGCACGTCGGAGTCCGCCGTGGTCGCCCTGGGTGGGATCGTGACCCTGAAGGCGATCCGCGTGGGCAGCTTCGACCTCGACAGCGCCGTGCAGGCGTTCGTGCGCCGCGAGTTCGGTGTCGCCATCGGCGAACGCACGGCGGAGGAGATGAAGCTCGCCATCGGCTCGGCGTTCCCGGGCGAGGACACCCGCAAGGCCGAGATCCGTGGCCGGGACCTGCAGACGGGCCTGCCCCGCAACGTCGTTCTCACACCCGAGGAGGTGCGGGAGGCGATCCTGGAACCCGTCGAGTCCATGTGCGCGTCCGTGGTGGAGTGCCTGGGCGAGGCGCCGCCGGAGCTCGCCCAGGACGTCCTCGGCGAGGGCATCTGGCTCACGGGCGGCGGTGGTCTCCTGCGTGGCCTCGACAAGCGCATCGAGCGGGACACCCAGGTGCCCGTGCGTCTCTCGGCGGCCCCCCTGGAGACGGTCGTCCTGGGGGCGGGCAAGGCGCTCGAGTCCTTCGCCGCCCTCAAGGACCTCTTCCTCACGACGAGGTAGCGGGTAACCGGCACCCACGGCCGCCTTTGGCGGGGCCGCGGGGACGCTGGCGGGGCCGCGGGGACGCTGGCGGGGCCGCCAACCCACGCCGCCATCGCCAAGGTGATGCTGTTGTCCCGGAATACCGGGACAACAGCATCACCTTGGCGCGTTCGTGCCGGGGGAGTCTGGGCGAAATGATGCCGAATTCCCGGAATGTCGGGACAACAGCATC
>CAYJLW010000100.1:0-2647 GCA_964370965.1 uncultured Acidimicrobiia bacterium
GCGCGCCCCCCCCGCGCGGGGGGGGGGGGGGGCCCCCCCCCCCCCCCCCCCCCCCCGTCCGGGGGGCCCGGCTAGAACCGCCCCGGGGGGGATCCGTAGACTCGGCCGGGTCCCCACGGAATCGGAGGAGTCGCAGTGAGCAAGGTCACCGTCGTCGGAGCAGGCAAGTACGGCTCGACCACGGCCCAACGCCTCGCCGAGACGGACCTCGTGGACGAGGTCGTGCTCACCGACATCGTGGAGGGTCTCCCCGAGGGCCTTGCCCTCGACATGAACCAGTCAGCGCCCCTCGAGGGCTTCCGCACACGCGTCGTGGGCCAGTCCGACGGCTACGACAAGACCGCCGGCTCCGACGTCGTCGTGATCACGGCGGGTCTGCCTCGCAAGCCGGGCATGAGCCGCATGGACCTCCTCGAGGTGAACGCCAAGATCGTCGGGGACGTGAGCCGCCGGGTCGCCGAGCACAGCCCCGACGCCGTCGTCGTCGTGGTCTCGAACCCGCTGGACGAGATGACGGCGCTGTGCCGGCAGGTCACCGGGTTCCCGGCGGAGCGGGTGATGGGCCAGGCCGGGATGCTCGACAGCGCCCGCTTCCGCACCTTCCTCGCCTGGGAGTTCGACGTGGCGCCCAGCGACGTGGAGGCCGTCACGCTCGGCAGCCACGGCGACACCATGGTGCCCGTGCCGTCTCTCGTGAGGGTCGCCGGCAAACCCCTCGCCGAGGTCGCCACGCCTGAGCAGATCGAGCGTCTGGTGCAGCGCACCCGTGACGGCGGTGCCGAGGTCGTCGCCCTTCTCAAGACCGGCTCCGCGTACTACGCGCCCTCCTCCGCGGCGGCAGCGATGGTGCGGGCGGTCGTGAGCGACGCCAAGGTGGAGATGCCCGTGTGCGCCTGGATCACGGGCCAGTACGGCATCAGTGACGTCTACCTGGGGGTGCCCGCGGTCCTGGGCCGGGGCGGCGTCGAGGACGTCGTGGAGCTCCCTCTCACCGGCGACGAGCTCGCCAACCTGCGCGAGGCCGCCGAGGCGGTGCGGGCCAAGCAGGCTGACGTCGCCGCTCTCTTGGGGGACTGAGCGTGCGCGAGGTCGACGTAGGCGGTGTGACCACGGCTGTCGCCGCCGCCTGCATCCGTATCAACTACGTCCTCCCGGAGGACATGCGGGGGGCCCTCGAACGGGCTCGGGAGGAGGAGGAGTCCGAGACCGGTCGGCGCATCCTGGACATCCTCCTCGAGAACGCCGACATCGCCGCGCAGGGTGTGTACCCGATCTGCCAGGACACCGGAACCACCGTCGTGTTCGTGGACGTGGGCCAGGACGCCCACCTCGTGGGCGGCGACCTCTCCGAGGCGATCAACGAGGGCATCCGTCGGGGCTACAAGGACGGCTACCTGCGCCCCTCGATCGTGGCCGACCCGCTCTTCGGGCGGGCGAACACGGGCGACAACACACCAGGGATCATCCACACCCGGATCGTCCCGGGCGACCGGGTCCGCATCCACGTAGACGCCAAGGGCGGCGGCTCGGAGAACAAGTCGCGCCACACGATGCTCGTACCCGCCGACGGCATCGAGGGCGTGAAGCGCTTCGTGGTCGAGACCGTGGAGCGCGCCGGACCCGACGCCTGCCCTCCGGGCATCGTGGGCGTGGGCGTGGGCGGCAACTTCGAGCTCTCCGCCGAGCTGGCCAAGAGGGCTCTGCTGCGTTTCCCCGTGGGGAGCCCCCACCCCGCGTCCGACGTCGCCGCCTTCGAGAAGGATCTCCTCACGGCCGTGAACGACCTTGGCTACGGCCCGCAGTCTCTGGGCGGGCGGGTGACGACCCTCGCGGTCCACGTGGAGACTCACCCCACGCACATCGCCGCACTCCCGGTGGCGGTGAACATGGAGTGCCACGCCCACCGCAGCACGGTTCTGGAGCTCTGACGATGGCCGCCCCCGAGTCCGCCCCGTCCCGCCTCCTCATCCCGCCGCTCACCGACGCCGACGTCGATCCGCTCCGCGCGGGTGACGAGGTCCTGTTCACCGGGACGATCTACGCGGCCCGGGACGCTGCCCACATGCGCCTCCGCGACCTCGCCGAGGCCGGCGAACCCTGGCCCTTCCCGGCCGAGGGGGCCGTCCTGTACTACGTGGGACCCACCCCGGCGATGCCGGGCAAGCCCATCGGGTCGGCGGGGCCCACGACGGCGAGCCGAATGGATGCCCTCACGCCCATGACCCTCGAGCGGGGTGTGAAGGCGATCATCGGCAAGGGCAAGCGGCGGGCGCCGTCCCTGCGGGACGAGTTCGCCCGCCACCACGCCGTCTACTGCGCCGCGGTCGGGGGGGCGGGGGCGCTCGCCGCGCAGCGGATCGAGAAGGCCGAGATCATCGCTTTCGCCGATCTCGGCCCCGAGGCCATCCGGGCGATCGAGGTCAGGGACTTCCCGGCGCTCGTCATCAACGACGTCACGGGAGCCGACTACTACGAGATCGCCCCGGTCCCCTGGCGCCGGTAGGGAGCGCAAGCGGCCGCTGCCGCCCGGGGGTGGGAAGGTCCCGGGTGTGGGCGGGGGCCACGGGGTTGGGGGGTGGCGGCGGGCGGGGGGTGGGGGGGGGGCGCGCCCCCGGGGACGCCGGCCCGGGGGGGGGGGGGGGGGGCC
>CAYJLW010000100.1:2657-12385 GCA_964370965.1 uncultured Acidimicrobiia bacterium
CCCCCCCCCCCCCCCCCCGGCGCCGGGGCGGGCGGGGGGCCCCCCCCCCGGGCGTTTCCCCGCCCGGGGGGGGGGGCCCGGGGGCCCTTCGATGCTGCACGCGGTCCGAGTTCACCGGGGAAGGGTTTCGGGGGCGACCGAACCGCAGACCCCGGCAGAGGTGACCCGGGCCCGAAGGGCACGGTACCCGGTTCGGGGGTGCGTGTGTATCGCGCAGCCGGAAGACCCGGCTGGGGAGTGCGTGAGGGAGCGCCGTGGGCCGGGTGTCAGCCGGCTCGCGGGATGGAATCCGCTTCGGCGCCCTCGTCGCCCCGCCGTTCCCCCTGGGCGAGGATCACCTCGAGGGAGTGGGTGAGAGCTTCGACACCCGCCCGGAAGTCGGAGGGCGTGTCGTAGCAGAACGCACGTTGCGCGACGCCGGTGGCGATCTCCCTGATTCTCGTGATCTCGATGGTGCTCTGCACCTGCATCTCTTGGCCCCTTCCGCCTACACGTGGTCTACGGCAGCTTGCGTAGGCGTCATCGATGCAGTGTGCCCCATGGCTCCCTGTGCCGCAAGGGGGTTTTCCCTGCTCTTGTGTGAATGTTGCGTTACCAGCGCCGACGTTGACGTCACCTTGTCATCCAAGTGGCGTAGTACAGACCCGTATCCGCCAAAAGCCGCTTTCGGTCCTCAGTACTCCACGGCGAGGTCTTCGCGGAGCGCCTCGAGACCGACGAGGGACGCCTGGTGTGCCATGACCTTGGCGAGGTTGCCCGTGACCCGGAGCCGGCCGGTCATGAAGGCGTTCTGCATGGTGAGGTCGCCCCGGGCGATGGCGACGGCCGTGGAGTAGCTCTGGGTGGCGGTCACGTCGGGGGTCTCGGCCTCGCCGAGCGCGACGGTGGCCTCGCCGCGGTCGATGCGCAGGTGGTAGGTGACGTCCCCGTCCGGGCCGCCGGTGACGACCTGGGCCATCGTGAGCTCGACGTTGCCGGCGGTCGCCCGGAACTCGGGGCTGGCGTTCAGGAGGTCGGTGAGTGCCCGGGCCCACTCTTGTGAGAGGAACTTCACCGGGTGAGACACGAAGCGGAGCCGGGCGGAGTGATCAGTACTCGACGTCGATGCCGGCGATGGCGCCCTCGAGGGACTGGAGCTGGGGCTGGTACTGCATCGCCTTGGCGAGGTTGCCGGTGACGCGCACCTTGCCCTGCATGAAGGCGTTCTGGAGGTTGAGGTCGCCCTTGGCGATGGCGACGGCGGTGTCGTAGTCCTGGGCCACGGTGAGGTCGGCGCCTTCGCCCTCGCCGATCTCGGCGAACGCCTGGCCGTCCTTGATCCCGATGAAGTACTTCACGTCGCCGTCGGGTGCGCCGCTGACTTCCTGCTGGACCGTGAGCTCTACGCCGCCGGCGACGGACTGGAACGTCGAGTCGGCGTTGACGGCCTCCGACATCGCCTCGGCCCACTCCTCGGAAAGGAACTTGACCCCCATCGTTCTCACCTTTCTCGGCTTTCGCCGCCGTTCTCTCACCTTGTGCGGTGCTTGACTGCCCTGGGAGTGGCCGGAGCCCCCCTAGGAACTCTGCGTGAGGTTATAGCCCAGACCCCGCCACCAGATGGTGGCGACCGTGTCGGCGACCGCGCTCGGGTCGTCGTCGCGGTTGTCCAGGACGAACCAGTTGAAGGAGAACTCGTCCGCCATGGAGGCCAGCGCCCGGGTGGCGACGTCGACGTCGATCTCGGCGATGAGGCCGTTGCGGATGCCCGCACGGATCGACTCGGCGATGCGATCGAGGAAGGGACGCTGCAGGGCCTGGCGGGCCTCGGCGACCTTCTCGTCGTAGCTCGACGCCTCCCGCCAGATGATCGTGAGCTCACGTTCGCGTCGGGCGCTCTCGAAGACTGCGGTGAGGTCGTCGTGGATGGCCCGGAACATGTCCTCGTGGGCCCAGTCGCGCTTGGGGAGTTGCAGACGGGAGATCGCTTCGGCCACGAGGGCGTAGAGGGCTTCCTGCTTGTTGCGGAAGTAGCGGTAGAACGTGCCGTGGGCGACGTTCGCCTGCTTGGTGATGTCGTCGACGGTGGCGCGGTGGAAGCCCTTGCGGAGGAAGACCTTCCGGGTGGCGCCCAGGATGGCCGCTTTGGTGGCCTGGGCCCGTGACTGGATGACCTCGGCTGGGACCGACATCGGCCAAGAATCGACGCGGGAGGGCGTCTCTGTCAATATGAGGAGGTGACATCCGTGTCACCTCGACGGCGGAGCCGCCGTCGGGGTCCTGAACCGGGCCAAGAAACGCGAAGAGGCGCTTCCGTGCACGAGTCCTTCGACTCCGGCCAACCTGGTGCGGCGATCCTCGGCCGGGGAACGGCGTGTGCCGTGGCGCCGGCGGTGCGGGGCGCCGTCCACCGCCTGGAATCCCCCGATGACGTCATCGCTCTCATGGACTCCGACGTCGACGGTGGCGGTGTCGTGGCGGTGATCCGGGATGCCGGCGCCACGTTCCTGGCACCGGTGTACGACCTCCTCGGCGCCATCGTCTGCCTGTCCGGAACGCCCGACAGCCACATCGGCATCGTCGCCCGCGAGTACGGCATCCCGTGCGTCATGGGGGCGGACTTCGGCGGCGCGGCACCCGTCGACGGCGCCACCGTCACCGTCGACTGCTCGGACGCCCCGGCGGGGACGGTGCTGGGGTGAGACCGCTCGGGGAGGGGTGGGACGTCGCCCGGGTGAACCGCTGGGTCGCGTACCACGACGCCGTGGCCTCGCGCATGACCGCCGCCCGCACGGCCCTGGAGAGCGCGCTCATTCCCGTCACCCTCTACATCCTCTTCTCCGCAGCCGAGGCGTACCGGCGTTGGCCCGAGATGATGGCCGAGATCGCCGCCGTCGCCGATCCGGCCGAGATCGGCCGGCGGGGTGCCCGTCCCGGCTCCCGCGTGAACGCCGTCCACCTCTGGTCGATCGCGAACATCTTCCTCGTGGGCCGGACGTTCCTCACGGTCATGGGCCGGCTCTCTCCGGACGCGGATCCCGAGCGGGCGGCGGTCCTCTTCGACTTCTGGGAGCGGGCGGCGCGGGCGTACCGCTGCGACGGCCACCTCATGTGCGCCGACGCCGGGGACGTGAACCCGGCCTACGACACCGAGACCGTGCGGCGCCTCGCCGAGTGTGCCCGGGCCGTCGACGCCGACACGCGGGACGCCGTGCGGGCCTGCAACGGGGCGCTCATGGCCTACCTGTTCCTCGCCCACTTCGACACCCGGGTCGGCACCGGGGACACCGGTCCCTACGACCTCGGTGGGGGCCGCGTCCTCCTGACGCGCGACTACTACCAGCTCCAGGGCGGCGACCTGCCTTGCGCGGACGCCGGTGCCGGTCTGCCCTACGCCGACCTCACGGCGGCGTACGTCCTCGAAGGTGTGGAGTTGCGGGTGGACGACTGGGGGACGAGTCGCACGGATCCCGCCGAGTACCTGGAGCACTGCGTCGCCTTCGGCCTCTACGATGCCGGGACGTCGGCGCCCGTGCCCCTCGGCAGCCTCGGCGACGTGGCTGCTGCCGCCCGGAGCGCCAACAGGGCGCTCTACCGGGAGATCGCCGCCATGACGAAGCGGGACAAGATCGTCGCCGGGGCCGAGGTCTACTTCGGCTTCCTGCGCCCCTTCGCCAAGGAGGCGGGCGTCGACGACCGTTTCGACTGGGGTCTGCCCGGTGCCGCCGCGGACATCCTCGACATCCTGGAACCGCTCGAGGGCTTCGGGGGCACGTCGGCCACGCTGCGCTACGCCCCGTACGGAGACGGCCCGTGATCCGGGCGGTCGTCTTCGACTTCGCCGGCGTGCTCACGTCCTCGCCCTTCGACGGCGTCCTCGCCTACGAGTCGGAGTTGGGCTACCCGCCCGGGAGCCTCGTGCACCTCATGGTGGGCGACTACGGGGAAGCCGACGGCGAGCATCCCTGGCACCGCCTGGAGCGGGGCGAGATCGAGGCGAGCGCCTTCTGGCTGGACCTGAAGGAGCGGGCGGCGGCGGCCGCCCTGCCGATCTCGCTGCGGGAGTTCGTGTCCCGGTTCGCGGGCAGCTTCACGGTCCGTGAGTCCTACGTCGACGTCGCCCGCCGGCTGCGGCCCGCGTACCGCACCGCCGTGCTCACCAACAACGTCCGCGAGTTCGCCGCCGTGTGGCGGGACATGATCGGCGTCGACGACCTCTTCGACGCCGTCGTGGACTCATCCGACGTGGGCATCCGCAAGCCGCACCCCGATGTGTACCTGCACACGTGCGCCGCGCTCGAGGTCGACCCCTGGGAGGCCGTGTTCCTCGACGACAGCCCTCCCAACGTCGAGGGGGCCCTCGCCGTGGGCATGGCGGCCATCTGGGTGGACGACGCCGAGGGCGCCCTGGGCGAGCTCGAGAACCTCCTGGAGAAGGAAGGAATCGCCGGATGGCCGCTGGAGACCTGACCGTCGGAGACGCCGCCGAGGAGTTCGCCCACACCGCCGGGCCCGACGCACTCTGGAACGAGTCCTGGTATTACGACTGGGCGCTTCCCGACTGCTCCCTGGGCGGCTTCACCCGGGTGGGCTACGTCCCGAACGAGCGCCGCGCCTGGTACTGGCTCCACCTCTTCACGCCCGGCGGCGTCGTCGCCGTCCGCGACCACGACGTTCCCCTTCCGGGCGACCTCGGTACGCAGAACCTGCGCGGCGACGCCCTCTGGTGCGAATACGTCTGCGAGGAGCCCTTCGCCCACTGGCGCCTGCAGGCCGAGACCTACGGGGTCCGGGTTCCCGCCGGACGCGATCTCTACGGAGGCGAGCGGGGCGAACGGGTCCCGGTGGCGATCGACCTGCAGTTCGAGGCGGGGGCGGCGCCGGCGTACTGGCCCCAGATGAGCTCCGTGGTGAACGGGGTCGCGTCGGGGCGCTACGAGCAGACCGGCCGCTGGACGGGGGAGATCCGTGCCGGCGAGGACGCCTACGACCTCGACGCCACCGGCGAGCGCGACCACTCCTGGGGGGTGCGCGACTGGTGGTCGCTGCCCTGGATCTGGACGGCCGCCCAGACCGGCGACGTCGCCGTGAACCCGGCCCGGCCCGACGTCCCCGGCCTCGACGCCGCCGCCGGGGTCACGTGGCACGGGGGCGGCCCCCACACGGTGACGGCTTTCACGACCGAGCCCCGTTACGGCGAGCGTCGCTGGCCCGAGGGCATCACCGAGACGGTCACCGACGACAGCGGCACCACCCTCGTGCTGCAGGGCGAGACCGTCGATGCCGCTGTTCTCCCGCTCGCGGCCGCGGACGGCCGCACGAGCCGGATGATCCGGGCGCTCATGCGCTTTGAGGACTCCCTGGGGGGAACCGGCTCCGGTTTCGTAGAGTTCAACCAGTGCTTCGACGGCCCCTTTGCCGTCCCCGCCGACGAACGCTAGGAACCCCGACCGAGGGACCGCCCCATGGCGATGCGCACCGAATGCAGCCACTACTACGTGAAGACCGCCCGTTCGGGTGACCGCGTCGAGGGCTGCCACCTGGGCGCCGCCCCGGACGCCCCGGAGGCCTGTCCCCGGCACTGCCTGTACTTCGAGAAGCGCCGCCTCTCCACGACCGGCTTCGTCTACGGGTCCCTCTCCCCGGAACGGAGGGAAGAGGAACCCGTGCCCACCCCCGTGGACGAGGACGCCGAGGCGCTCCTCGCCGACGTCCGGGACCTTTTCGAGGAGATCGCCCCCCAGGTCGCCGCCGAGGAGGCGGAGAGGCGCCAGGCCGCGGACAGGGCCGCTCGGCGCCGCCGCCGCAAGCGCCGCGAGTAGGGACGTGACCGCCCGGGCGTCCGGCCGACGGGTCACCCCCGGGCGTCGGCTGGGTAGACCGTTTCGCAGGGGACGCCGTTGCCGTCCGCGTCCATGCGCTCGGGGCGGCCCTCACGCTCCCAGTAGCGCAGCGCGTCCGGGTAGGAGACGCCCTTCGGGTAGAGGTCCCGGCAGTACAGGCCCGGGGGAAGGGCGGCGACCGGGTCCGCGGTGGGCGTGGGCGTCGGCGTGGGCGAGGGTGTGAGTGTGGGCGAAGGCGGCGGGTCCGCCGGGCCTGGGGACCCTGTGGCGCCCGTGTAGGGGAAGTTCACGGTCACCCCCCGGCTCGACGGCTCCGAGTGCAGTTCCAGGGCGACGGGGGCGGCACCCACGGGCACGTCCCAGGGCAGGCTCACGAGGACCTCCTTTCCGGGGCGGATGTCGTCGTAGGCCCCCTCACCGGCGGGGTTGAGTGCGGCGACCGCCTCGGCGTGGGGGGTGTGGCGGGCGCCGGCGGAGTCCACGAGGATCTGGGGGGCGTCCCGGAAGCGCTGGGTCGCCCCGGATTCGTTGCGCACCGTGACGTCCGCCACGCAGAAGCGGCCCCCGGCGCTCGCCGTCGCCTGCGCAGAACCCGTGGCGAGGGCGTCCCCGATGCAGTCGAAGGACGTCACTGTGAAGGCCAGGGGGCCGTCGCGGGCGGTCTGGTTCAAGGAGACGACCTGGACACCGGACCCTTCGGGGTTCGGGGAGCCCCGTTGGCCGCCCGCCCCCTTGCCGCCGGTGTTGAGGAACACGGCGACGCCGCCGAACACGCCGAGGGCGCCCACCACGATGACGATGAGGAAGGCGGCGGCCGCCCGGGGCCGGTGGCGGGGGACGTCGTCGGGGGCGCTCATCGGCCGCTCACCCGTCTCACCGGGGCGCGGGGTGGGCGGCGAAGAAGTCCCAGATCACCCGGGTGGCGTCCACGTCGCGGTTCACGGGGCCCACGACCCGCTCGGACAGGTACTGGCGACCCCCGGGCCAGGTGTGCCCCCCGCCCTCGACGCGGTAGAGCACCACCGCAGTGGCGTCGCGGCAGTCGGTGTACGTCTCCCGGGTGGCCGTGGACCCGTCGTCCGGGTCGTTGTCGGCGAGGTCGGTCACCTCGGGTTGCGGGTCGCAGCCGTCGGTGCGCGCCCAGAACGCGGTCGCTTCGGCGACGCCGGTGGTGTCGCCTCGCTCCGTCCGCCCCAGGGCGATGCGGCCCCCCTCGTAGGGCACGACGGGGTCGCCCGTGCCGTTCAGGGACACGACGGACACCGGCCGGGACGGCTTGCAGCTCCCGAGCAGCTCCGGGGCGATCGTGGCCGCCACCGTGGCGACGGCGGCGACACGGCGCGAGAGGGCGCAGGCGAGGCGGGCGGACATGAACGCCCCGTTGGAGATCCCGGCGGAGTACACCCGGCGCCGGTCGAGGGGCACCTGGGTGCCCACGTCGTCGATGACGGCGGAGAGGAAGGCGACGTCGTCGACGTCCATCTCGTAGGACGGCGAGGACGCGTCGGCGCGCCCGTCGTTCCAGCGCCGCTCCACCGCCTGCGGGAACGCCACGACGAAGCCCTCGCGGTCCGCGAGGTCGGCCCAGCCCGTCTGCTCGTCGATGCGGTCGGCGCGCCCGCCGCCGCCGTGGAGCATGAGCACGAGCGGAACCGTGCCCCGCCCCTTGGACGCGGACTCCGGGACGTGGAGGACGTACCAGCGGGTCTCGCCTCCGAGGTCGAGCGTGCGGCGGTCGTCGCCGGCGGAGGGCCTCTCGGTGTCGTGCCCGCGCCGGAACAGGCGCCCGCCCCCGCATGCGGGGAGCAGGACGACCACGACGGCGAGGACGGCAGCCACCCGGGAACGCATCACACCATGATGGCCCAGCCGGGCCGCCGGGCGCGCTCGGCGCTCGGAGAGGCCGCGGCAGGTCGCCTCACCCTCCCCCCGGGGTACGTCAGCTGGACCCGGCGTCGTACATCTGCCAGCGGCCGCCGCCCAGGGCCTTCGCTCGGTACAGGGCGGCGTCGGCGTTGCCGACGAGCTCCCCCGGGGTTGTCTCGGAGTCGTTCGTGGTGGCGGCGATCCCGATGCTGGCGGTGACGTTCGGCCAGGAGCCCTTGGCGAGGGACTGCGCGCACTTCGCGATCACCCGTTCGGCGACGTCGATCGCTTCGGCCGTGGTGTCGGTCTCCAGGACGAGGGCGAACTCGTCGCCACCGAGGCGGGCGACCGTGTCCACCTCTCGGACGGCGCGCTGCAGGCGGTCGGCGGTGGTGACGAGCACGTCGTCGCCTGCGGCGTGCCCGCACTCGTCGTTCACGGCCTTGAAGCGGTCGAGGTCCACGAGGAGCACCGCCACCGTGCCGGTGCGCCGGCCGAGGCGCGTGAGGGCCCGCTCGAGACGGTCGAAGAACAGCCTGCGGTTCGCCAGCCCGGTGAGGGGGTCGTGGGTGGCCTGGTAGGCGAGGACCTCCTCGAGGGCCACGGAGGCGGTGACGTCGCGGGCGATGCCGTCGAGGGCGACGACCCGGCCGGCGGCGTCGAGGGACGGTGTGAGGCGGTGCTCCGTCCAGACCATGGTGCGGTCCTGGCGGACCCACCGGAGCCGGAGCGTGGCCTCCTCCGCCGGGGGGTCGTCCAGGAGGCGGCGCGCCCGCGTACGGTCCTCGAAGTGCGCGATCTGCGTGAAGAGGCCGGCGTCGGCGTAGAGGCCCGCCGGGGGGTGGCCGCTCGTGCGCTCGAACGACGGGCTCACGTACTCGAAGACGGGTTCCGGCTGCAGCCGCACACGGTAGATCACGTCCGCGGCGTTCATGGCGAGGAGGAGAAAGGCTTCGCTCCTGTCGTCCGGCGCCACGCCGGCGTGCGAGAGGGGCAGGGCGCGCGCCACGGTGGCGGCGACGGCTTCGAGGAAGGCGCGGTCGTCGGCGGTGTACCCCGGCCCCGGCCCCATGCGGCCGGTGGCCACGGCACCGAGGGTGCGGCCGTCGAACTGGATCGGGACGGACATGGCGGCGCGGACGTCGAGGTCTTCCGCCACCTGGCGGTGCTCCGCCTGCACTCGTTCGGCCACCGCGTCCGTGACCACGGCGGCCGTGCCGGACGTGACGACGTTCCCGGAGATGCCCTCGCCCGCCCGCAGGGGATGCACCGTGAGGAGGTGCCGCACGGTGGCGGCGACGCGGGGATCGGGGTGGTGGACGGCGACGGGATCGAGCCGTCCCTCGGCGCCTGGTGCCCGCACGGATATGGTGCACACGTCGCCGATGCGCTCGGCCACGCGGAGGGAGGCGAGGTCGAACGCCGCCGGGTCGCCGCCGGCGAGCGCCCAGGAGATCTCCACGAGCACCGAGGCCCGGGCGGTGGCCTCCCGGGTGCTCTGGTCGTGCGCCGGGCCTGCCAGGGGCCGGATGCAGGCCACCACGGAGGGCCCGTCGCCTTCGTGGACCGGTGACAGGCTCACCTCCACGGGGATCTCGGTGCCGTCCTCGTGGCGGGCGGTGAGCTCCGTGCCGCTGCCCATGGGCCGCGTCCAGGGCCGCCGGTTGTAGGTCACGCGGTGGGAGGCGTGAACCTCGCGGTGGCGTTCGGGAAGGAGGACCTCGACGGAGCGCCCGAGGAGCTCCCCGGGCGCGTAGCCGAGGAGCTCGCCGCAGGCCAGGTTCGCGGCCGTGATTACGCCTGACTCGGAGGTGACGACGACGGCGTCCCCGAGCGCGTCGAGGAGCGCCTGCGCCCGGGGTGTGGTGCCCGAATCCGCCGTCTGCATCCCCCCCGACGCTAGCGCACCTCCCCGCCTGGCTTCCCAAGTTCACACGTGATGGCCGGGTCCTCCCACCGAACTGGGCGCGGGACCCCGGACCGCGGGCCGCTGGCGCGCCCCCATCGGGGGGTGGGGGGCCGCCCGGGGGGGGGGGGGGG
>CAYJLW010000101.1:0-12304 GCA_964370965.1 uncultured Acidimicrobiia bacterium
CGTGGCCGCGGGGCAGCGGGGCCCTGCCCCCCGCTCAAAGGGCCGCTCGGGCCCTCGATCGTGGACCGGGTGGCCTGGCTCCCGGCCTGCCGGGCTTTCTCCCGCAGTCGCTCCTCCGTGAGCTCGTCGAGCATGGCGACCTCCGGGGAGCGGCGACGGAGACGATTCCAGACCGCCCGCGCCCACAGCCCGGTCAGGAACACGATGATGCCTCCGAGCCAGAGCGTGATGCGTGTCCCCGACAGCTGCAGGGTGAGGCCCAAGCTGACCCTGCCACCGGGCACGAGGCTGCGGACGACGTCGTCGAGGATGCCGGCCAGCAGCGGGGCCACGGTGAGGGCGATGAGCATGCAGAGGCGGATGATCGTGAACAGGGCGGCGAACACGCGCCCCCGGAGGTCGTCGTCGACGGAGTCCTGCAGGGCGGCGAAGCCCGTCACGTACGCCCCGCCCGCCCCCACCCCGAAGAGGGCGATCAGCGGGAGCGCCGGGGAGAGGGAGGACACCGACGCCGCCAGAACCAGGAACAGCCCGCACGCCATGAGGCCCATGGTGAAGAGGTGCACCAGCGAGAAACGGTGCTGTATCGCGGACAGGCTCACGACGCCGATGGCGGCGCCGGTTCCCAGCGCCGTGATCAGGAGGCCGAAAGCGCTGCTGCCTCCGTGGAGGACCTGCTTGGCGAAGGTCGCCCCCAGCGGGATGACGGCCGCCCCACCCAGGAGAGCCGCCGCCATGCCCACGAGGACGAGGCGCACGACGGGCTCTTGGCGGATGAAGACCACGCCCTCACGCAGCTCCCGCCAGGTCTGACCCATGTCGAGCTTGCGGCTCGTGCGCTCCGCCGGAGGGAGGCGGAGGTGGAAGATGAGCGTGGCGGAACCGAAGAACGTAAAGCAGTCCACCCAGATGGCGATGTTCTCCTGGCTCACCTTCAGCACCTCCAGCGGGCCCAGGTTGAGGCCCCCCAGCCATACCGCCACGGCGGCGAGGCCGGCGAAGACCCCCGAGCCGATCGGGAACGTCCCGTACGCCGCGGCCATGCCGAGGGAGTTCGCGTTCACGAGTTGGTCGGGGCGTACGAGGTTCGGGACGGTCGCCTCCTTCGCCGGCTGCCAGAGCATGGCGAAGAGCTCGAGGACGAACGAGAGGGCGAAGAGAAGCCAGATCGACTCCAGGAACGGGAGGAGGCCGAGGAGGAGGCCACGACAGATGTCGCACACGTACATGGTGCGCCGGCGGTCCCATCGGTCGACGAGCACGCCCGTGATGGGGGCGAGCAAGAACCCGGGCAGCATGCGCGCCACCATGACGAGCGACACGCCGATCTCCGGGTTGTTCTTCGCGATCCGCGTGGCGACGGCGATGATCGCCACCACGCCGATCCAGTCGCCCGTGCTCGACACGACCTGCGCGGCCCAGAGTCGCACAAAGTTCCGGTTCCTGAAGATCGAAGGCTGCTCGACCCCGGGGCTGCCGGCGCCTGCACCTGCGGCCTCGGTCACGCCGCTCCTCCACTCGCCCGTCACGCTGATGTCCCGACACGACAGGCTATCCGCGGGGCGCCCGCCGCCCCTGCCTGGCACCCCGCGAGTTGACACGCGACGCCGGGACATGGGAATAGGGTGTAGCGATCCCGTCCCGGGACCGCTCAAGTTTCCCGCACTTCCCGCCGAGCAGCGGGGAAGCCTCGAACGGAGGATCCAGAGTGACGAAGCCGCTCGTCATCGTCGAGTCACCGGCGAAGGCCCGCACCATCGCGGGCTTCCTCGGCGACGGCTACGTCGTGGAGTCATCCATCGGCCACATCCGCGACCTGCCCCGCAACGCCCGGGAGATCCCTGCGGCCTACAAGGGCGAGCCCTGGTCGCGCCTCGCCGTGGACGTCGACAACGACTTCAAGCCGATCTACGTCGTGGCGTCCGAGAAGAAGGACCAGGTCCGCAAACTGAAGGCCGCCCTGAAGGGCGCCAGCGAGCTCTACCTCGCGACTGACGAGGACCGCGAAGGGGAGTCGATCGCCTGGCATCTCACCGAGGTGCTCAACCCCCGCGTGCCCGTGAAGAGGATGGTCTTCCACGAGATCACCCACGGCGCCATCGAGGAGGCCATCGCCCACCCCCGCGAGCTCGACCGCAAGCTCGTGGACGCCCAGGAGGCCCGCCGCATACTCGACCGTCTCGTGGGCTGGCGGGTGTCTGAGGTCCTGTGGAAGAAGGTGATGCCGCGGCTTTCCGCGGGGCGCGTGCAGAGCGTCGCCACCCGTCTCGTCGTCGAGCGCGAACGTGCCCGCATGGCCTTCCGCACCGGGGAGTACTGGGACCTCGAAGGCGTGTTCGCCGCCGAGGGCGGCACCTTCAAGGCCACGCTGGTCTCCGTCGACGGCCACCGCCTCGCCACCGGCAAGGACTTCGACGCCGCCACCGGACACCTCCCGGAGGGTTCCCCCCTCGTCCAGCTCGCCGAAGACGCCGCCCGGGGCCTCGCCGCCCGCCTCACCGACCGGCCGTTCCGGGTCGCGTCGGTCGAGACGAAGGACTGGAAGCAGTCGCCGTACGCCCCGTTCATGACGTCCACCCTGCAGCAGGAGGCGGGCCGCAAGCTCCGCTTCTCCTCGGCGCGCACCATGTCGGTGGCACAACGCCTCTACGAGCGGGGCTACATCACCTACATGCGCACGGACTCCACGAACCTCTCCGAGCAGGCGGTGGGCGCCGCCCGGGCGCAGATCCGTGAGCTCTACGGCGACGACTACCTGCCCGGGCAAGCCCGCGTGTACACCCGGAAGGTGAAGAACGCCCAGGAGGCGCACGAGGCCATCCGTCCCGCCGGCGACCGCATCCGCACCCCCGACCAAGTGGGCCGAGAGCTCGACGGCGACGAGGCCCGCCTCTACGAGCTCATCTGGAAGCGCACGATCGCCTGCCAGATGACCGATGCCCGGGGCAAACGGGTGTCACTCCGCCTCGCCGCTGCCACGGTCGAGGGCGAGGAGACGGTCTTCGCGGCGTCCGGGCGCACGATCTCCTTCCCTGGCTTCCTCCGCGCCTACGTAGAGGGATCCGACGACCCCGACGCCGAGCTGGGCGACCGCGAGGTCGACCTCCCACCGGTGAGCGGGGGTGACGTCGTCGCCTGCGAGAGCCTGGTGGCCCAGGGACACACCACGCAGCCCCCCGCCCGCTACACCGAGGCGAGTCTCGTGAAGGAGCTCGAAGCGCGCGGGATCGGCCGCCCCTCCACTTACGCGTCCGTGATCCAGACGATCCAGGACCGCGGCTACGTGTGGAAGAAGGGCACCGCTCTGGTGCCGTCCTGGACGGCGATGGCTGTCGTGCGCCTCCTGGAGGGGTTCTTCGACGAGCTCGTCGACTACGACTTCACGGCCCGCATGGAAGAAGACCTCGACGACATCGCGAACGGAGAACGGGAGGCCGTCCCGTGGCTGCGCACCTTCTACTTCGGCAACGGCCGGCCGGGACTCGACGACCTCGCCGCCGGGCCGCGCCTCGAGGAGATCGACGCCCGCGCTGTGAACACGATCCCGATCGGCACCGACGTCGACAGCGGCGAGATCGCCGTGCGTGTGGGCCGCTACGGGCCCTACCTACAAAGGGGTGACGACACGGCGCCGGTGCCGACGGACCTCGTGCCCGACGAGCTCACCGTGGAACTCGCCACGGAGCTCCTCGCCCAGGGCAAGGACGCCGGTCGGGTGGTGGGCACCGACCCGGACACCGGCCTGGACGTCGTCGCCCGCGCGGGCCGCTTCGGGCCCTACGTGCAGCTCGGGGAGCTCGACCCGGACTCCAAGACGAAACCGAAGACCGCTTCCCTGTTCAAGTCCATGTCCCTCGACACCGTCAGCATCGAGGACGCCCTCCGGCTCCTGTCCTTGCCGAGGGTCGTGGGCGAGGAGACCGACGACAAGGGCGAGGTCGTACAGGTGACGGCGCAGAACGGCCGCTACGGCCCGTACCTCAAGAAGGGCACCGACTCCCGGAGCCTGGAGACCGAGGACCAGCTCTTCACCGTGACGATGGACGAGGCCCGGGCGATCTTCGCCCAGCCGAAGCGCCGCGGCGCCCGCCAGCAGAAGGTCCTCGCCGATCTCGGTCCCCACCCCGACAGCGAGGCGCCCGTGCGGATCCTCGACGGCCGCTACGGCCCCTACGCCACCGACGGCACCACGAACGCCTCCCTGCCCCGCGGCACCGACCCGGAGGCGTGCACGCTCGACGAGGCGATCGCCCTCCTTCGGGCCCGCGAGGCCGCCGGCCCGGCGAAGAAGCGCCGCGCCCCGGCCAAGAAGAAGACCGCTGCCAAGGGGACGACGAAGAAGACCGCGGCCCGGACGACCGCGAAGAAGAGCGGTCGCAAACCGCCGGCCTGATGGGCGTCTGACCTCCCTCCGGGCGCCACCCCAGTGGCGGTCGGTGTCCCGCACCCGCGGGACGTGCGAGACGTCGAGGCCCGCCACCGGGCACGGCCGTCCCTTCCCGCGTAGCATCCGGCCGTGCGACGCGCCGGCTCGAGGAGCTCCCGGCGCCCGCTGGGGGCGTTCCGGTACCTGGCCGTTCTGGCCCTCGCTACCGCGGCCCTGGTCTCGACGCCGCCCGTCGCCGGCACCGAGACCGGCCTCGAGACCTCCCCGGGTCTCGAGGTCCGCTCCACCGTGAGGACGGGCCGGATGGAGGAGCTCACAGTCTTCTCCCCCGCCCTCGCCCGGGAAACACGAGTGCGTGTCCTGCTGCCGGCCGGCTACGACCGGGGAGGCCGCTACAGCGTGCTCTACCTCCTGCACGGGCGGGGCGGCAGCGAGGTGGACTGGACAGTCCTCGGGGACGCCGACGCCGTCACCGCCCCCTACCCGTTCCTCGTCGTCATGCCTGACGGCGGGGAGAACGGCTTCTACTCGGACTGGATCCGGCCTCCGCCCGGGGACACGGCCCGCTGGGAGACCTACCACATCCGCGAGCTCCTCCCCTTCGTGGAGACCCGCTACCGGGTGCGGCGGGGGCGGCGCGCTGTCGCCGGCCTCTCCATGGGCGGATACGGGTCCCTGAGCTACGCGGGTCGCCACCCCGAGCTGTTCCAGGCCGCGGCTTCCTTCTCGGGCCCAGTCGACCTCCTCGCCCTGAGCCCGCTCTGGGAAGAGATCATCGTGGCCCTCCTCTTCGATCCCAACGACGTGCCCCGCGACGCCATCTGGGGGGACCCCACGACCGACGGCGTCCGCTGGCGCGCCCACAACCCCGCTGACCTCGCCCCGAACCTCTCCCACACACAACTCCACCTGTACTCGGGCAACGGCCGGCCCACACACCCCACCGACGACTTCAACGGGATCTTCTACGAGTGGGGCATCTCGCTCATGAACGACGCCCTGATGGCGAAGCTCGCGGCCCGGGGGATCCCGTTCGACGCCCACCGCACCGACGGCATCCACGAGTGGCCCATCTGGCAGGCGGCGCTGAGCGACGTCCTCCCTCGCTTACGGACCGCGCTCGCCTCCCCGCGGCCAGCGCCGGAGACCTTCGACTACATCTCTCCGGAGCCCGCGTTCTCGGCGTGGGACTGGGACGTCGACATGGAACGGACCGTGCTGGAGATGGCCGAGCTGCGCCGGGCCGGCCGTGGCGGGTTCACCGCCCGCGGAACGGGCGTGATGCACGTCCGCACGGCCGCCCTCTACTGCCGCAGGCGGGTCTACACGGTCGCGGCGACAGTCCTCGGGGCGACCCGCCGCACGGCGGTGCGCGCCGACGCCGCCGGTCGTCTCACCCTCGACGTCGGCCTCGGCCCGTCCCACACCGTCCAGGACTTCACGCCGCCCGCGATCCTCGCCCGCCTCCTGCAGGGTGACAACTACCTCGCCACCGCGGACGTGGTCGTCGCCGGACCCCGCAAGGGCGCCTGCGGCACCCCCTGAACGAGCGCGGGGCGGTTCCCGCCGCGAGACACCGGGGCCACGTACGATGCGGCGGCGGGCGAGAGAGAGGGGCCCCGCTTGAACGCCCGGAAGTCACAGGAGCGCTTCGCCAGCGAGGCCATGCGGAGACTCGACGTCGAAGGGGGAGTCCGGGCCCTCCTGAACAGCCCGTTCCGCCAGGTCACCCTCGAGGTGCCCCTCGTACACGAGGACGACACCATCGACGTCGTCACGGGCTACCGGGTGCAGCACAACCACTCCCGGGGGCCGTTCAAGGGCGGCATGCGGTTCCATCCCATCGTGTCCATGGACGAGCTCCGGGCCTTCGCCGCCCTCATGACGTGGAAGTGCGCCCTCGTCGACATCCCCTTCGGAGGCGCCAAAGGGGGCCTCGCCGTGGATCCGACGACCCTCACGGGGTGGGAGCTCGAGGACCTCACGAAGCGCTTCACGCGACGCCTCCTCACCGTCATCGGTCCCAACATCGACATCCCGGCCCCGGACGTGGGCACCGGCCCCGAGGTGATGGCCTGGATCTTCGAGGTGTACGCGAACTCGGTGGAGGACGACCCGTCCTGCGTCACGGGCAAACCTCTCGTCCTCGGCGGGGCTCCCGGGCGCCTCGAGGCGACCGGCTACGGCGTCGCCCACGCCGTCGGGCTCGGTGCCGCCCAGACCGGCGTCGACGTCGCCGGCTCCACGGTGGCGATCCAGGGCTTCGGGAACGTGGGATCCTTCGCCGCCCGGTTCCTCGCCGACGCCGGCTGCCGGGTCGTCGCCGTCTCGGACCACCGGGGCGGCTGGTACGACCCCAGCGGATACGACCCGCACGTCCTGCAGATCCACACCGGCGCCGGCGGGCGGCTCCCGGACGACTGCCCCGGCGAACGGATCACGAACGAGGAGCTCCTGGAGCTCGAGGTGGACGTCCTGGTGCCGGCGGCCCTCGAGGACGCCGTCACCAAGGACAACGCCGAGCGCATCTCGGCGCGCATGATCGTGGAGGCGGCGAACTCCCCCGTCACCGCCGAGGCCGACGAGATCCTCGTGGACGCCGGGATCCCGGTCGTGCCCGACCTCTTCGCCAACGCGGGCGGCGTCGTGGCGAGCTACGCCGAATGGGTCGCGAACCGCCAGCGCCTCACCTGGACCCGTGACGAGGTCCTCGGCCTCGTCACGCGCACGCTCGACACCGCATGGGCGACGATCCTCGAAGCCGAAGGCGACTTCCTCGCCTGGCGGGCCGCCGCCTACGACATCGCCGTGGGCCGCGTCGTGGAAGCCGTACGCCTGCGAGGATTCTGACACCGACACGCATCTGATGCGTGTCCGACTAGCATCGCGCATCATGGCACGCACGACGATCGACATCGATGCCACCGTTCTCCAGGCGCTCCGGCGCCTCCAGCGGGAACAGGGCAAGACGCTCGGCGAACTCGTCTCCGAGATGCTCGCTGCCGCTCTCGCCCAGCCCGCCAGGAAAGCCCCGCCGCCCCGATTCCGGTGGAAAGCCCAGCCCATGCGGCCTCGCGTCGACATCGAGGACAAGGAGGCCCTGCATGCCCTCCTCGACTCCGGATGAGCGTCACGGTGGACGCCAACGTCCTTCTGTACGCGTCCGACTCGACGGGCTCACTCCATCGGCGGGCCCGCGACCTGGTCACCGAGCTCGCCGCCGGGCCAGCGCTGCTGTACCTCTTCTGGCCGGTGCTGATGGCATATCTGCGCGTGTCCACGCACACGGCCGTCTTCGAAGCGCCCCTCTCCCCCGAGACGGCGGTGGAGAACGTGCGGGCGCTCCTCGCCCGCCCTCACATCCGCACACCCGGTGAGGGGGAGGACTTCTGGGACACCTACCAGCGGGTGACGACCGGCGTCACCGCCCGCGGAAACCTCGTCCCGGACGCGCACCTCGTCGCCCTCATGCACCAGTATGGCGTCCGCACCATCTGGACCCGCGACCGTGACTTCCGCAAGTTCGCCGGGGTGGAGGTCCGGGATCCCTTCGACACGTGAGCCCCGGGCCGGGCGCGGAATCGGCCCTACCCCGTGCCCGCCCCCCCGCCCGCGTTGTTCACTCCCGCCGCCACCTCTCCCGTCGGGCCACAATGACGGGATGGAGCGGCTCTTCGTCGTCGCCCGGAACCCGGATCCGGCTTCGACCCTCCCCTTCCTCATCCGCCTGCCGCTGGGCGAAGACGGCCTCGTGCTCAAGGCGGGAGAGACATGGCCGCGAACGTCGAAGGTCTACTGCCACCGCGCGGAGTCCTGGCCGGAGGACGCCGAGGTCCTCGAGGAGGTGCCCGTGAGGTCCTGCGTGCGCAAGGGCGTCGCCGTCGACCTCGTCCTCGCCCGAGGGAGGGAAAACCGCTCCCAACTCGTGTTCACGAAGCTCAAGGGCGGGCGCGAAGGGATCTTCTGGCAGTCGGCGCGCACCACCAAGCAGGCGAGACCCTCCATCCGGGTGCCGGGCCGGAGGGCGTCCTGGCTCGACGGATTCACGATCCGGGTCGACACCCGCGAGCGCTACCCCTATCGCTTCGCCAAGCAGCAGGTCGCCACGGAACGCCACGGGCTCCCCGCCGGCGACTACGGCGTCCTCCTCGACGGTGGTCGCCGTCGTGGAACGCAAGTCGCTCGACAACCTGGTCAAGGGCCTCGTGGAGGGCACGCTCCCGTACCAGCTCGCCGACCTCGCCACCCTCCCCCACGCCGCCGTGGTCGTGGAGGACCGGCACTCCGCGGTCTTCAAGCTCGCACGGGTCCAGCCCGGCTGGGTGGCCGAGCTCCTGGCGCGACTCCAGGTCCGCTACCCCGGCGTACCGGTCGTCTTCTGCGATACGCGCCCCCTTGTCGAGGAGTGGACGTTCCGGTTCCTGGGTGCCGCCCTCGCCGCCGCCCTCGACCAACCCCAAGACCAGGCGGCCCCACGGGAGTAGCCGCTCTCCGTTCTGGGCAAGAACAGGGCCGCGAAGCACTCGGGCCGCTCTAGAGTCCCCGGGGAATGAAGCGGTTCCTGGCCCTCCTCGTCGCCGGCGGTCTCGTCGCCGCCGCGTTCGGAGTTCGCCAACTCCTGTTCGGCGACACGAGGGGGAACGCCCGGGGGTCCGGAGCCGTGACCGTCCCCATCGTGTGCGCCTCCGAGATCCAGCAGTACTGCGCGGCGTCCTTCAAGGCCTTCCAGGCCTCCCGACCCGAGGTCGAGGGCCGCCCCGTGCGGGTGCGCGCCACGTATCTCGACTCCGCCGCCGCCGAGGACGAGATCGTGAACCGGCGCATCAAGCCCCTCGCGTGGATCCCCGCCTCCACCGCCTGGGTCGACCGGGCCAACCTGCAATACCGGGCGCGCAACGGCATCGACGTGTTCCTGAAGTCCGGTGAGTACCAGATGCTCCCCGTCGCCCTCTCCCCCACCGTCTGGGTGATCTGGGCCGACCGCGCCGCGGTCCTCCTGAAGGACTGCGCCGACGCCATCACATGGCAGTGCATCGAGCGCGCCGCCGCGAACCCGGGCGGCTGGCGGGCCCTGGGCGGCAACCCGGAATGGGGGCTGGTGAAGTTCGGCCACGCCAACCCGGTCACGACGAACACCGGACTCCTGGCGCTCATCCTCATGTCCTACGGCTACTACGACCGCAACGCCGGACTCACCCCGGCCGACGTCACCGAACCCGGCTACCAGCGCTTCGTCCTCGCCATCGAGCGCTCCGTGCCCTCGTTCTCCCCCACGTCGGGCGACTTCGCCCGCGACCTCATCATCTACGGACCCCGCTACGACATCGCCTCGACCTACGAGTTCGTCGCCGCCACGCAGGTCGACAACGCCAAAGGCCGCGGCGGCGCCCTCGCGGTCTTCTACCCCCCCGTGAACGCCTGGTCCGACTTCCCGTTCGCGGTCCTCGTGACGAAGGACTCCAGCGCCGTCGAGAAGGACGCCGCCGTGATGCTGCGCGACTTCATGTTCGCCAAGGCCAACCAGCAACGGGCGCTCGCCCTCGGCCTCCGGCCCGCCAACCCCGACGTGGCCGTCGTGAACAGCGGCGACAACCCGCTCACGCAGCACACGGCCGACGGCATCCAGCTCACGATCGCCCGCAGCGACATCGCCGACTTCCCCTCGATCGAAACCGTGACGGCGCTTCAGCAGTTCTGGGAGCAGGAGGTGCGCAGGTGAACGAGTCAAAGGCGACTCCCCGGGGGCGAAGCGGGTCCTGGCACGGTGTCTCCCCCCACGTCCGCTCCGAGGACTCCGCTCCCGTGGGGCCCCCCGACACCGTGCCACCCCCTTCGCCCCCTGTGTTCCTCGGGCACGCGCGGCACCTCCGGCTTCTGGGGTACTGCTTCTTTTGGCTGCCCTTGGCCGCCCCGCTCCCCGGGGGGGGGCGGGGGGGGGCCGGGGCCCCTGGGGGGGGGCCGGCGCCGGCGGCTACCAGGGCGGGGGCGCCGGCGGGGTCCGTGGAGGTGGTGGTGTCGACCTCCCCGGAGAAGCTCACGTTGCTCACTGAACTGGCGGAGAAGTTCAACCGCCAGAAGGTGAAGGTCGGGGGCAAGCCCGTGTACGTGTGGACGCAGAAGACGTCCTCCGGGGAGGGCGCCGACCTGCTCGTGAAGGACTGGAAGGGAACGTCCCAGCGCAAGCCGGCGGTGTGGAGCCCGGCCGCCAGCGCCTGGGGCGGGATCGTCACGCAGCGCCGGACCGCCGCCGGCAAGAAGACCCCGATCGGAGACTTCTCTCCCATCCAGGTGACACCGCTCGTCATCGCCATGCCCAAGCCGATGGCCGAGGCCCTGGGCTGGCCCAACACCCCCATCGGCTGGGCGGATGTCGCCGCCCTCGCCCAGGACCCGCAGGGCTGGGCGAAGTACGGTCACCCCGAATGGGGGGCGTTCAAGCTCGGCAAGACCGACCCGAACATATCCACGTCCGGACTGAACGCCACCATCGCCACCGACTACGCGGCGGCGGGCAAGGTCCGCGACCTCACCGTCGCCGACCTCGACCGGCCCGAGGTGCGGGCGTTCATCCAGGGCGTCGAGGGGAGCGTCGTCCACTACGGCGACACCACACTCGCGTTCCTGAACAACCTCTACAAGGCCGACCGCCGCGGCGCCGCCCTCGCCTACGTGTCTGCCGTGGCCGTCGAGGAGAAGTCCGTCATCGACTACAACAGCGGCGACCCCGACGGCATCCTCGACCCGGGCGAGAAGGCGAAAAAGCCCCGCGTGCCGCTCGTGGCCGTGTATCCCAAAGAGGGGACGCTCTGGAGCGACAACCCCTACTTCGTCCTCGACGCCCCCTGGGTGACCAGGGCGCAGAAGGAGGGCGCCCGCAGGTTCGAGGACTACGTCACGAAGCGGCGCCAGAGCCAACTGCAGACGCTGCGCTTCGGCTTCCGGCCCGCCGACCCGGCGATCCCGCTCAAGGCTCCCATCGACGCCGCCAACGGCCTCGACCCCCGCCAGCCCCAGACCATCCTGCCCGTCCCCGGCCCCGAAGTGCTCGTCAAGGCCCTCGACGTGTGGGCGTCCACCCGCAAGACCGCCCGGGTGTTGCTCGTCCTCGACGTGTCCGGCTCCATGGGCGACCCCGCCGGCGTGGGCGACACCACGAAGCTGGAGCTCGCCCAGCAGGCCGTCCTGGGTTCCCTGGACGACTTCCAGGACCGCGACGAGGTCGGCCTCTGGATCTTCTCCACGAACCTCGACGGCGACCGGGACTTCAAGGAGCTCGTCCCCATGGAAGCGATCGGCCCCAACCGCCAGCGGATCGCCCAGATGGTCAGGGGCCTCTCCCCGCTGCAGGGCACGGGTCTCTACGACGCCACGACGGAGTCCGTGAAGGCCGTGGAGAAGGTCGCCTCGGCGGACCGCATCAACGCCGTCGTCCTCCTGACAGACGGCCGCAACGAGGACGACACCAACGACGACCTCGACGGCCTCGTGCGCTGGCTGGGCCGCCGCGGCGAGGCCCGGCCGGTGCGCGTGTTCGCCATCGCCTACGGCGAGGACGCCGACCAGGGCGCCCTCCGCAAGATCGTGGACGCCACGCAGGGCAACCTCTACGTGTCCGCCGACCCCAAGGACATCAAGAAGGTCTTCCGCAATGTCGTCAGCAACTTCTAGATCAAGGGGGGAGCAAGCTCCCCCCTTAGGAACCCCCCTCCTCCACCGCGTGCCGCCGGAAGTTGTGCGGGGGGGGCGAAGCCGCCCCTCACGCGACCTGTCCCCGCCGGTCCTCAGAGCGCGCCCGACGGGGCTGGGGGCCCCCGCCGGACCCTGGCCCGCGGCCAGCGGGGCGAGGGGCCCCCGCCGGCACGGCGGAGCACCGCCAGGCACGCCAGACCACCAACAACCCCCACACCCGCGCCGGCG
>CAYJLW010000102.1:0-2488 GCA_964370965.1 uncultured Acidimicrobiia bacterium
CCCCCCCCCCCCCCCCCCCCCCCCCCCCCCCCCCCCCCCCCCCCCCCCCCGACGGACTCGTCGCCGAACTGGAGGTTGATCATGCGCTGCACCTCGGCGTAGTAGGCGACGGGGAGCTTCTCGGCGGTGCCGGCGACGAACCCGGAGACGACGAGCGCCTGCGCTTCACGCTCTGTGATGCCGCGGCTCATGAGGTAGAAGATCTGGTCGGCGCCGATGCGCGACGTCGTGGCCTCGTGGGCCACCGCTGCCGAGGACTCCCGGACGTCGATGTAGGGGTAGGTCGTGGATTCGGAGACGTCGTCGATGAGGAGGGCGTCGCAGTTGCTCGCCACCTTCGCCCCCTCGGCGCCCTCGGTGACCTTGAGGAGACCGCGGTAGACAGCCCGGCCACCGCCGAAGCTGATGGACTTCGCGTTCACGGTGCCGGAGGTGTGCCGGCCGGCGAGGACGATCTTGGAGCCCGAGTCCTGGTTCTGGCCGGGGCCGGCGATCGTGACGGTGTCGATCGTGGTGCCGGACCCGTCGCCGAGGCAGACGGTGCCGGGGTACTTCGCCGTGTGGCCGGAACCGGACTCGAAGTTCACCCAGTTGACGTGGGAGTCCTCGCCGAAGCAGGCCCCCCGCTTGGTGACGAGGTTCCAGACGTCGGCGGCCCACTCCTGGATGGTGATGTAGTTGATCGTGCCGCCCAGGTTGACGAGCTCCACGACGGCGGAGTGCAGCGGTGAGGGCCGGTCGCGCGTGTCCTTGAGGTTCTGGCCGGCGGAGGAACAGCCCTCGTAGTACGTGACCTCGGCGCCCTCGTCGCAGACGATCAGGGTGCGCTCGCCCTGGAACATCCCGGCGGAGTTGATGCGGAAGTAGTTCGAGAGGGGTTCGGCGACCTTGACCCCGGGAGGCACGTAGATGGCCGAGCCCCCGCTGAAGGCGGCGTAGTTGAGGGCCGAGAACTTGTTGTCACCGGGCGGGACGACCCGGCCGATGTGGGGGCGGAAGACGTCCTCGTGCTTCGTGACCGCCTCGTCGAAGGAGCAGAAGATCACTCCCTGCGCGGCGAGGTCGTCCTGGATCTTGTGGAAGACCGTGGCGGAGTCGTACTGGGCCACCTGGCCGGCGAGGACGTCGGTCTGCTCCGTGAGGCTGAGTCGCTCCATCGTGGAGCGGACCTCGCTCGGGAGGGCGTCCCAGTCGGTGTTCTCCTGGCTGGTCCCCTTCGGGACGACGTAGAAGCTCACCTTGTCGAGGTCGACGTCGATCGGGAAGCTCAGCCAGTCCGGCATGGGCTTGCGGAGGAAGTGGCGGAGGCCCTTGAGGCGGAGGTCGAGCATCCAGCGGGGCTCGCCCTTGATGTCCGAGATCGTGCGTACGACGTCCTCGTTGATGCCCGGGGGCAGCATGAACTCGTACTCGACGTCGTCCTCCCAGCCGTACTCGTACGGTCGATCGACTGCGATGTCGGCGTCACAGACCTTGGCCATGGCTGGCCTCCGGGGGACCAGGAGAATTTCCACTACCAATATAGTGGAAATCTCGCCGGGGCGTCCCCCCGCCGGGGTCTCAGTGGCCGAGCATCATGCCGCCGTCGACGACGAGGGTGTGCCCCGTGATCCAGTCGGCGGCGTCGGAGCAGAGGAAGACGGCGGCCTTCGCGACGTCCTCGGGCTCCCCGAGGCGCCGGCGGGGCACCCGGGCGGCGATGGCCTCCTCGCCCTCCTCCCAGAGGGCCCGGGCCATGTCGGTCTTCACGAGACCGGGGGCGATGGCGTTGACGCGCACACCTGGGGCGAGCTCCATGGCGAGCTGGCGGGTGAGGTGGATGAGTCCCGCCTTGGTGGCGTTGTAGACGCCCAGGAACGGCTCCGCCTGCATCCCCCCGATCGACGCCAGGTTGAGCACCGTGCCGCCGTGCTCGCCCATGTAGGTCGTGTAGGCCTGCTGGATCCACACCAGAGGCCCGCGCAGGTTCACGGCCACGGTCTTGTCGAAGCGGGAGACGTCGATACCGATCGTGGGGCCGAGGTACGGGTTCGTGGCGGCGTTGTTCACGAGGATGTCTACGGCGCCGAAGCGGTCGTGCGTGGCGTGGACGCAGGCGGTGGCCGCCGCCGGGTCGCCGGCGTTGGCCGCGTAGGTGGCCACCTCTCCGTCGATGCCGGAGGCGGCGGCGTGGAGATCGGCCTCCTTGCGTGAGGAGAGCATCACCTTGGCCCCCGAGGCGGCGAAGGCGGCGGCGATGGCCCGGCCTATGCCCCGGGATGCGCCCGTGACGAGCGCCACCTTGCCGTCCAGTCTCAGGTCCATCGCCGGACTCTACGTCACCTCGCAACTGGGCGCGGGGGGGGGGGGGCCGGCCCCCCCGCCCCCCCCCCCCCCGGCGCCCGGGGGGGGGCCCTCGTCGCCCCCGGCTAGGACGGCCGCGCCATCGGCGTCGGCCGCCTTGCGGGCGCTCGACCGGAGGCCGGCGCCGATGTCCCCGATCGAGTTC
>CAYJLW010000102.1:2498-12242 GCA_964370965.1 uncultured Acidimicrobiia bacterium
CCCCCCCCCCCACCCCCCCCCCCCCCGGCGGGGGCCGGGCCCCCCCCCCCCCCCCCCCCCCCCGCCCAGTTCGGTTCGGGGGGCGGAGCGGGCGGCCCTCTCCGGTCCCGCACGCTAGAGCACGACGGTGATCGGGAGCTCGGCTGCCGGAAGAGTGAAGCGGAAGGTCGCCCCCTCCCCCAATGCGCTCTCCGCCCAGATCTCCCCGCCCATGGCGTCCACGACGCGCCGGGCGATGTAGAGGCCGATTCCGGTCCCGTACTGCACCCGGGTGAGATGGTCGCCGAGGCGGGTGAAACGGTCGAAGACTGCCTCGATCTGGTCCGAGGGGATGCCGGGACCTTCGTCGGCGACCGTGACCCTCACCCGGTCGCCGTCGCGCTCCACGCTCAGGTGCACGGCGGTGCCGGGATCGGTGAACTTCCCCGCGTTGTCGAGAAGGGCGTCCAGGACCTGCGCGATCCGGTTGGGATCACCCACCGCGGTGCCGGGCAGCCCCGCCATGGAGACCTCCACGGGATGCTCCGCCTGCAGGCCGGCCTTCTCGACGGCCGTCGTGAGGACGTCGTCGACGCAGACGTTCTCGGCGGCGACCGTGAAGTCGCCCCGGTCCATGGCCGAAACGCTGAGGACGGCCTCGACGAGACGCTCGAGGCGCTCTTCCTGGGCGAGCATGCGCTCCAGGGTCGCTTCCACCATCTCGCGCTTGTCCAACGGGAACTTCGGCTTGCGCATCGTGAGCAGGAAGCCCTTGAGCGCCGTGAGCGGCGTCCGGAGCTCGTGGCCCACCGTGGCGACGAAGTCGCCCTTGGCCTCCTCCAGCTCGCGGATCTTCGTCACGTCCCTGGCGGTGAGGACCGTGGTGCTCTGGGCGCCACCCTCTTCCACCACGCCCGTGGAAAGCTGCAGCCAGCGCGCTCCGGCGCTCCCGGAGATCTCCACGAGGCGGGGGTCGTCGTCGTCCGCGGCGAGGATCGCGTCCCAGGCGGCGGCGTCGAGGGCCTCGCCGGACTCCGTGGTGGCCGGGAGGACGTCGTGGATGGGCCGTCCCAGGGCTTCGGCCTCGAGGATCCCCGTGCTGCGCTCCATCGCGGGGTTCCACACCGTGATCTCCCCCGCGGCGTCGAGGGAGACGATGCCGTCTGAGGACCCGTCGACGATGCGGCGCAGCTTGGTGTGCTGGGCGCCGATCTCGTCGAACAGGGAGGCGTTGTGGGCGGCAACGGCGACCTGGTTGGCGAAGGTGGCGAGCACCTTGAGTTCCCTGGGGTTGAGCCAAACCTGGCCCCGGAAGCCGATCCGCAGGGTTCCGAAGCAGCCCCGCGAGGTGTTGAGCGGGGCGACCCAGCACACCTCCATGCCGTGCGCCTCGAGGTCCCGGCGCTGCGGGGCGGGAGCCGACTCCGCCCGCAGGATGAAGGGGGCGCCTTCGGAGAACGCCCGGGGCCAGAACCCGGCGGCGTCCTGCATCGGATCCACGGTGAGCTCCTCGGTCCGCCCTCCGTCCGTGCGGCGGAAGACGGCCCCGGACGTCCCGGGGGCGCCGTCCGTGAGCATGAGCTCCACGAACTCCGCCTTGAAGAGACCCTCGGCGCGGTCGAGCACGGCGGGCGCCATGTGGCTCTTGCGGAGGCGGGCGACCTCCCGGGAGGCGGACTCCAGCGTCTGCCAGGTGTCCCTCTCCTCGATCGCCCGCAGGGAGCTGTTGTAGGCATAGGCGAGGAGGGCGAGGAGGGCCGGGCCGAACACGAGAGCGGCGGGGGTCGTGCGGGCGACGACACAACCCAGGATGCCGACGACGGTGTTGCCCGCCCACACGAACGCGCTCACGGGCAGGCCCTTGAGGTAGACACCCACCGGGTGCAGCCGTTGGGACAGCGCCACGGCGACGGCGACGGTGGCACCGTTCCAGAGGAAGAAGGCGAGCGACCCGAGGACGAGGGGGAGCCAGGTGAGGGGGCGGGCGAGGACGAGAGACGGTCCGGCTCCGCCCCAGGCCTTGTAGACGACCTCGGCGAGGAGGATCCCGGCGGCCGTGGACGCGGCGTTGAACGCCGTCTTGCGGGGAGAGCTCTTCGTGAGGAGGTTGCCCACGGCCACGCCGGCGGGGGCGAGCAGGATGAGCCAGGCCCCGGGCAGGAAGTAGAGGCCGAGGACGACCACTGCCTCGGACCACGTGAAGGAGTACTGGTTGTGGCCGAAGCGGATCTCGAGGATGGGGCTCTCGGCGAGTCCGAAGCCGGCGAGGGCCAGGAGGAGCTGCCAGACGGGCGGGGACCGATCGAGAGCGCTCCCCCACAGCACGGAGACGACCATGGCGGCCGCACCGGCGAGGGCGACGCCTCCGACGAAGCAGTCGAGACGACGATCCTGAGGGGACTTCTCAGGGCGAGACTGCGGCGCGGGCTCCGGGGCCCGCTCCTCCGTGACGCAGGTGCCGCCCCCGGCCTGCGCTTCGGTGCTCATCCGCTCGACCAGTCGGATCGCCAACGACTCCCGTCCCAGGACGCCTCACGCCAACGACTCCCGTCCCAGGACGCCTCCCGCCAACGACTCCCGTCCCAGGTGGCCTCACGCCAACGACTCCCGTCCCAGGTGGCCTCACGCCAACGACTCCCGTCCCAGGTGGCTTCGCGCCAGCGGCTGCCCCGCCAGCGACTCCCGTCCCAGACCACGTAGCGCCACCGAGCGCCGTCCCAGACCGACCGCCAGCGGGCACCCGCCCAGTCCTGGTCACGCCAGCGCAGTCCCCGCCAGCGGGCACCGGCCCAGTCCTTGTCCCGCCAGCGCAGTCCCCGCCAGCGGGCGCCGTCCCATGCTCCGCAGGCCTCGTCGCCCTTGCGGCAGGCGTCCGAGGCGGACGCGAAGCCCGCTCGGGCTGCGCGCCGGGGGCCGCTGTCGGCGGCCGCGGCGCCCGGCACGTCGAGGCGGCCGCTGCCCTGGGCGTCGGCGTCGACACCGGCGACAGGGTCGGCGGCGGAGTGCACGGCGTGCTTGACCTGGTCCGGGGTGAGGCGGGGCCGGGCCTGCAGGAGGAGCGCCACGCCTCCGGAGGTGACGGCCGTGGCCTGGGAGCTGCCCCCGCCCCGGATGTAGCTGGGCGGGATGAGGGCGTTGGGGTACGTCGTGGCGATCGTGGAGTCGGGCGACACGGTGCTGACGACGTGCTCTCCGGGTGCCACGACGTCGGGCTTCGCGAAGCCCGCAGCAGTGGGTCCCTGTGACGACCAGGGGGCCACCTCGTCGTCCGCGGGTTCCGTGTTCCCGCGGTCGTCCAGGGCGCCCACGGTGAGCACGGTGGGACCGCTGCCGGGGCTGTTCACGGTGCCCTTCTCGGGGCCGTCGTTGCCGGCGGCGGCCACGACGACGATGCCGAGGCTGCGGAGCTTCTCGACGCCGAGGATGAGGGGATCGGCGAAGGGATCCTGCGTGGCGGCGACGCCGAAGGAGATGTTGACGACCCTGATGTTGTAGCGGCGCCTGTTTGCCGCCACCCAGCTCATCGCCTTGAGCATGCGGCTCATGGACGTGACGCCGTCGGCCCCCGCCACCTTGGCGACGACGAGGTGGGCGCCGGGCGCCATCCCCGTGCGGGCGGGGTCGTCGTGGCCCGTGCCCACGATGAGGCCGGCCATCGCCGTGCCGTGGCCGTGGCCGTCGCTGAGGGTGCCCTCGCCCGAGAGGTCGATGCCGCCGGCCACCTGCCCCTGGAGGTCCGCCACGGCGGCCACGCCCGTGTCGATGAGGGCGACGCCGACCCCGTCGCCGGTGAGGCCCTGGGAGTGCATGGCCGTGGCGCCCGTCACGTCCCGGTAGGGAGATGCCACCGAGGGGTCGACGGCGGCTCCGTCCTGGAGGAAGCGCACGGGGCGGTCCTCGGTGACGGCGGCGACCTCGGGCGAGGAGGCGATCTCCTCGGCCCTGTCGGCCGGGACCGTGGCAGTCATGCCGTCGACCAGCGCGACGTCCTCGCCCACCGTGCCCCCGAGTGCCCGGATCCTCTCCGCGGCCTGGGCCTCCTGGCCGTCCACCGCACTCACGACCACATCGACGGTTCCCTGCTCTCCCGCGAGGCCGGGGTCGAGGCCGGCAACCGGCTCCGGGGGCGCCGCGACAGCCGGGCCTGCGCTGCCGAGCGTGCCCCAGGCGCCAAGCGCCAGAATGAGAGCCACGGTGAAGACACGGAACCTGCTGAAGACCTGCATGTCCCGTTCTTCGGTCGGAGGACCAGGATAACTAGAGGTCCATATGTCCCTTTTCTGTAGTTCGCGCGACCTACACGGGCGGAGTTGTCGCTTCTGTGAGATAGCGGGGGGGCCGGAGCAGGCCGAGACGGTCTATGCGGACGGCGCCGTCGTCGCCTTCCTCGACCACCGGCCCATCTTCCGGGGGCACACCCTGGTCTGCCCCCGGCGCCACGTGGAGACCCTCCCCGACCTCCCCGACGACCTCCTGGGGCCGTTCTTCACCGCCGTACGGTTGCTTTCGCGCGCCGTTCCCGTGGCCCTCGACGCCAGGGGGACGTTCGTGGCGATGAACAACCGGGTGAGCCAGAGTGTCCCCCACCTGCACGCCCACGTCGTCCCCCGCAAGCCCAAGGACGGCCTCCGGGGGTTCTTCTGGCCGCGGATGCGCTACCCGTCCGAGGGAGACCGGGCCGCGGTCGGCGCGGCGATCCGGGACGCGATCGCGGAGTTGGAGGCCTGAGCGGGGCCCAGCGGGGTCAGCCGACCGCGGCCGCGGCCACCGGGTCCCAGGCGGCCAGGTCGGCGAGCCGGGGATCGTTGGAGAACATCTCCACGGGGGGCTGGCGCACCCCGATGCGCTTCTGCAGGCGCCGCACCTGGGGAACCTGGTTCCAGAGCACGAGCGTGACGGCGAGACCGGTCTCCCCGGCACGGGCGGTGCGGCCCGAACGGTGCAGGTAGGCCTTGTGCTCCTCGGGGGGGTCGTAGTGGATGACGATGTCGATGCCCTCGATGTGCAGGCCCCGGGCCGCCACGTCGGTGGCCACGAGCACCGGGACGTCGCCGTCGGTGAAGCGGGCCAGAGCCCTCTCTCGAACCTGCTGGCGGAGGTCGCCGTGGATGGCCTCGGCGGCCACGCCTTCGTCGTTGAGGTCCCGCGAGAGACGGTCGGCCCCCCGCTTCGTCGCAGTGAAGATCAGGATCTTGCCCGCGCCACGGCAGATGGCCGCCGTCACCTTGACCTTGTCCCGCTCGTGCACGGTGACGAAGCGGTGCTGCATCTCCTCGACGGTGACCTGCTCGGAAGCCACCTCGTGGCGTTCGGGCTCGCGCATGTGCCGGCGGACGAGGCCGTTGACGTCACCGTCGAGCGTGGCGGAGAAGAGCATCGTCTGGCGCTCGGCGGGCAACTTGCGCAGGAGCCACTCCACCTGGGGGAGGAACCCCATGTCGCACATGCGGTCGGCCTCGTCGAGGACGAGTTGGTGCACGCCGCCGAGGTCGAGACCGTTGTTGTCGACGAGGTCGATGAGACGCCCCGGGGTGCCCACGATGATGTCCACACCGCGGCGGAGCGACCTCACTTGGCTGCTGATCTGCGTGCCGCCGTAGCAGGCGTGGATCCGCAGGCCGCGGATCTCGGCGAGCGGGGTGAGGGTGTCGGACACCTGGGCGGCGAGCTCACGTGTGGGCACGAGGACCAGGGCCCGGGGACGCCCGGCCTGCGCGCTGCCGATGTTCACGAGCGCGGGAAGGCCGAAGGCGAGGGTCTTGCCCGAACCGGTCTTCGCCTTGCCGCAGACGTCGTCGCCGGCGAGGGCGTCGGGGATCGTCATGATCTGGATGGGGAACGGCCGCTCGATCCCCTGGGAACTCAGCTCGGCGACGAGGTCATCTGGAACGCCGAGCGCTGTGAAAGTTGTGGTCACGTCTTTGGACTGCTCTCCTGTGGTTCGCCATCCTGAGGTCGGGCCGTCCTGGACGTGTCCGCGAGGGATGACGGACTGATCGTGTGGGGACTGCGCGGCGCGCGGCCTTGTCACTCAGGGTAGCAGGGGTCAGGGGCCGGGGGACACATCGGCCGCCGTGGCCGTCCTCCGCCGGTTGGCCGGGTAGGGCCGCCCCGCTACCGGTGCCCGCAGGTGTGGCGGGCGAGGGCGACGCCGCCCTCGCGACCGAGGTTGTAGGCGGTGTTCACAAGGGACACGTGGGAAAAGGCCTGGGGGTAGTTGCCCACGAGGCGTTTCGTGTCCGGGTCGTACTCCTCCGAGAGGAGGCCGACGTCGTTGGCGAGACCGACGAGACGCCGGAAGAGCTTGCGGGCGTCGGCCTTGCGGCCCATGAGGGAGTAGTTGTCCGCCAGCCAGAAGCTGCAGGCGAGGAAGACGCCCTCGCCGGCGGGGAGGCCGTCGACGCCGGTCGAGGACTCCGGGGAGTAGCGCTGCACGAAGCCGTCGCGCAGGAGACCGCCCTCGATGGCCGCCACCGTCCCCTGCACCCTGGAGTCCGACGCGGGCAGGAACCCCACGAGGGGCAGGAGCAGGAGAGAGGCGTCGAGCGCCACGGATCCGTAGTACTGCGTGAACGTGGCGCGGTCCGGGTCGTAGCCACCCCGGCAGACCTCGTCGTGGATCTCCTGGCGGAGGCGTCGCCACCTCTCCACGGGACCGTCGTTGCCGTAGTGCTCGACAGTGCGCACCGCCCGGTCGGCGGCCACCCAGGCCATCACCTTGGAATGGGTGAAGTGGCGCCGGGGACCGCGCACCTCCCAGATGCCCTCGTCGGGTTCCTCCCAGCCGGACTCGAGGAAGTCCATGATCGCCCGCTGCAGCGCCCAGGCGCGCTCGTCGCCGGCGGCGTCGTGGATGCCGCTGTGGCGGGCCTGGTAGAACGCGTCCATCACCTCGCCGTACACGTCGAGTTGGAACTGCTCCACGGCGGCGTTGCCGATGCGCACGGGGCGGGCACCCTGGTAGCCGGCGAGCCAGTCCACCTCCGCCTCGGCGAGGCGGCGCTCCCCACGGGGCCCGTACATGATCTGCATCTTCTCCGGACGGCCCGCGACAGCGCGCAGGAGCCAGTTCCTCCACGCCCGGGCCTCAGTCGTGTAGCCGCCGAGGTGGAGGGCATACAGCGTGAACGTGGCGTCGCGCAGCCAGCAGAGGCGGTAGTCCCAGTTGCGCACGCCGCCGAGCTGTTCGGGGAGGGACGTCGTCCCGGCGGCCACGATGCCGCCCGTGGGGGCGTACGTGAGCGCCTTCAGCGTGACGAGGGAGCGGAGCACGGAGTCCCGGGCTGTCCCCTCGTACCGGCAGCGGGCCGACCACCCGTCCCAGAAGGCCTCGGTGCGAGCGAGGGCGTCGGCGGCGTCGAGGCGCCGGGGGGAGCGCTCGAAGGAGGGGAACCATTGCAGGACGAACGGGACGCTGTCGCCGGCGGCCACGTCGAAGGTGGCGGTGTGCCGGAGGTGCTCGCCCTGGAGCGCCACAGGCGACGTGATGCGCACGGCGTCGGGGCCCCCGACACCGAGGACGGCGCCGTCGAGGCGGCGCACCCAGGGCACGATCGACCCGTAGTCGAAGCGGACCATGAGCTCCACGTTCATGCTCACCCGGCCCCGGACCCCCTCGACGACCCGCACGACGGCGGGCTTGGCCGTGCGGGGCGGCATGAAGTCGACCAGGCGCACGGTGCCCTCGGCGGTTTCGAAGTCGGTCTCGAGCACCAGGGTCTGGCGCCGGTACCGGCGCCGCACGCGTCGCACGCCGCCGCCCGGAGCGATCTTCCAGTGCCCGTTCTCCTCGCCTCCCAGGAGGGCGGCGAAGCACGCCGGGGAGTCGAAGCGCGGGAGACAGAGCCAGTCCATGGCCCCGTCGCGCCCCACGAGGGCCACGGTGTGCATGTCCCCGATGACGGCGTAGTCCTCGATACGGCCCGCCACAACAGCCCCCTGTCTCCGGACGCTTCCGGAAAACCGCTTCCGTTGTCCGCTTTCGCAAGGGATACTGGAAGAGGAATACTTTGCCTGGCTAATTAGTTGCGCTAACTGATGACGACAGCGACGACGTCCCCCCGGACCCCCACCCCCAAGACACCTGACGCCGACCTCGCCGGCCGTCTCCGCCTCGCCGTGATGCGCCTGGGCCGCCGTCTCCGCCAGGAGTCCGCCACCGACGTGACTCCGTCCCAGCTCTCCACGCTCGCCACGATCAGCCGTCTGGAGCCCGTCACGCTGGGCAGGCTCGCCGCCGCCGAGCGGGTGCGGCCCCCCACGGTCACACGCGTCGTGGGCAGCCTCGAGGACGTCGGTCTCGTCGAACGGGAACGGGACTCCGTCGACGGCCGTGTCTGGCACGTCAGCCTCACGACCCGGGGCCACCGTCACCTGGCCCAGATCCGCAGGCGTCGCGACCGCTTCCTGGGCCGGCGTCTCGCCAACCTCACCGCCGAAGAGCGCGCCACCCTCTGGAGCGCCGCCGGGATCTTGGAGCGTCTCGCCGGGGAGGAGTCGTGACGCGACTCCGCCTGGCCGGCAACCGGGCCGTGCGCTCCCTGCGGGTGCGCAACTTCCGCCTCTACCTCCTCGGCCAGGTCGTCTCCGTGAGCGGCACCTGGATGCAGTGGGTGGCACAGGACTGGCTCGTCCTGCGCCTCAGCGGCAGCGGGGTGGCCGTGGGCGTGAACACGGGACTGCAGTTCCTGCCCGTCCTCCTCGTGGGCCTGTACGGAGGCGTCCTGGCGGACCGCTTCGACAAGCGCAGGCTGCTCATGTGGTCCCAGTCGGTGATGGCGTTGCTCGCTCTCACCCTCGGAGTGCTCACGGCGACGGGCACCGTGGCGCTCTGGTCCGTCTTCCTCCTCGCCTTCCTCACGGGCTGCGCCAGCGCCGTGGACACCCCGGCCCGTCAGTCCTTCGTCCCGGAGATGGTGGGGCCCGAGCACACCGCGAACGCCGTCGCCCTCAACGCCGCCGCCTTCAACGCCGGCCGCCTCGTCGGCCCGGCGCTGGCAGGAGTCCTCATCGCCACGACCGGCCTCGCCGTGGCCTTCTTCGCCAACGCCGCCTCGTTCGTGGCCGTCCTCGGGGCTCTCGCCGTCATGGACCCGGGACGTCTCCACCGCAGCGGCCCTGCCGAGCGCTCCGCCGGCCAGGTTCGCGAGGGCCTCCGATACGTCCGGTCCACGCCGGAGCTGTGGCGCACCCTGCTCCTCGTGGCCGTGGTGGCCACCTTCGGCCTGAACCTGCGCACGATCCTCCCCCTCCTCACGCGCTTCACGTTCCACGCCGGCCCCGAGGCCTTCGGGCTCCTCACTTCGGTCGTCGCCGCGGGAGCTCTCGTGGGGGCCCTGGCTGCCGCCGCCCGGGGCCGCCCGAGCACCGGCCTGCTCGTGGGCTCGGCGTCGGTCTTCGGCGCCCTCGTGGTCGCCGCAGCCCTCATGCCCACGTTGACTTCGACCGCCGTCGTCCTCGTTCCCGTCGGTGCCGCGGGCATCGCCTTCATGTCCACCGCCAACGCCACGCTCCAACTCCATTCGGACCCGCGCATGCGGGGGCGGGTCATGTCGGTCTACACCGTCGTCTTCCTCGGCAGCACCCCGCTCGGCGGGCCCCTCATGGGCTGGGTGTCCCAGCAATGGGGGGCACCCGTCGCCCTCCACCTCGCCGGGGGCCTCACCCTTCTCGCCGCCGCCGTGGCCGGGCTCAGCGCCCGTCGCCGCCACGCCGCAGCCACTGCGGCGCCCGGAGGGCCCGGGTCCGCCGAGGCCGCCGAGGCCG
>CAYJLW010000103.1:0-3620 GCA_964370965.1 uncultured Acidimicrobiia bacterium
CCCCCGCCCCCCCCCCCGCCCCCCCCCCCCCCCCCCCCCCCCCCCGGCGCCGCCCCCCCCCCCCCCCCCCCCCCCCCCCCCCCCCCAGTTCGGTCTGAGACGAATGGGAGGTGGGCTCTACGCCCGGGCGT
Source organism: uncultured Acidimicrobiia bacterium (assembly GCA_964370965.1). Lineage (GTDB taxonomy): Bacteria > Actinomycetota > Acidimicrobiia > UBA2766 > UBA2766 > CAYJLW01. The sequence goes on from CAYJLW010000103.1 coordinate 132, forward strand.
CGAGGTAGTGGGGACGGGAGTCGGGGGTGGCGGCGGCCGGGCGGCGGGGGAGGGCGTCGAGGGCCCGGCGCACCTCCGCCAGGCTCGCCGACATGGCTGTTTCGTGGCGGCGGATCTCTCCCAGGAGGGCCTCCGCCCGGGGACGCAGCGTCTGCGGGACGGGCCCGGGGTCGGCGGGCGGGTGGGGAGCGGCCCCCCGGCCGGAGTGCCCGTCCGCAGCCAGCCAGGTCTCCAGCTCGCTCAGGTAGGACTCCCAGGCGGGTGTGCCGGGGTGTCTCACAGCTCCGCGCCCGCCAGGTCCACGGAGCGGAGCCACGCTCCGGCGCGGTCCTTGAGGTCCTCGCCGCCGCCGCCGTGGTCGAGGCCGTGGCGCACGACCGAGACGGCCTCGCCGGTCGCGCCCAGGCCGTGGAGGAGCTCGCCCAGGCGGAGGCAGCGCTCCAGGGTGATGGCGGCGCCGAGGACGAAGGCGTCGAGGAGGTCGGGACAGATCTCGTTCAGCAGGAGCAGCGCCTCCTCGAAGTCCTCTACCCGGACGGCCCCCGCGGCCATCTGCATGTGTTTGCGGGAGCGCTCGTCCTCGAACGCCGTGCGGGCGAGGGCACCGGCGAGCACCCGCTGCATGGGGTCGAGGGAGAAGTCCCGGGCCTGGGCGACAAGGGGGCAGTGCTCGCCGAGGCCGAGCGCCCGGAGCCGGGCGGACCACTCCAGGGCCCGTTCCGGCGGCAGCTTCACGGCCAGGCGGATCGCGCCGGCGAGGAGGCCGCCGTTCGCGGGCTCTGTCTCCCAGAGGGCTTCGGCGAGAGCGTCGGCGGCCTCGGGGACCGCCCCGAGAAGCTGGGCCATGACCGGCGCGATCCGGTCCATGGGCACGAGGGCGGCGATCTCGGTGTTCCCCTGCCCCGCCCTGTGGGCGGCATCGACGAGGGCGGCCCATATCGGGAGGTCGGAGCCGCTCCGGCGGATCGCCCCCAGGAAGCAGCCGGCGGCGCCCTCCCAGTCCTCGGCGGCGCTGCGGGCGACCCCGCGGTGCACGTCGAGCATCGCCTCGGGGTACTTCCAGTCCTCGTCCTCGAGGATCTCGACGCGGTCGAGACAGGCGAGGGCCGCCTCGTGGTCGCCGAGGTTGAGGCGGGCGACGCCTTCCAGGTAGTCGGCGATCCCGAGCACGTCGCTGTGCTCGCGGAGACGCTCGATCCAGGGCAGAGCCTCCTCCGGGCGCCCCAGCGCCACGAGCGTCTCGGCGACGCCCTTGACCGCCGTGCGGAGCTGCACCGGGTTGGTGGAGGCGTCGACGGCGCCCCGGAAGGACTCCAGCGCCTCCTCGGGTTGGCCGGCGAAGGAGAGGCTGCGGGCCACGTTGAGGAGGCTGTGGGCGCTCGTGTCGTTGTCGTCCTCTAGTCCCGCCCGCGCGACCCGGAGGTTGCGCTCCTGCTTGTCCTTGCGCGCGATGGCGTCGGCGCTGTAGCCGGTGTGCACGATACGGACGTCGTCGAGCAGCGCCGAGGCCAGGGGTGGCTGGCCGGGGCGCTCCACGACCTGCTCGTGGAGGCGGCCGCGCCATTCCCCCCGCTCCCTGCGGAAGAGGCGGATGTTGCGGTGTTCCGTGGCGTTCTCGGCGGACGCGCCCTCGGAGACGTTCACGATCGGGACGACGAGCGCGTCCGGGGCGGCGGGCGAGTCGAGGCGCTCCCGGAGGCGGGCGATGTCGGTCTCGATCGTCTCGTCCGCGTCGAGGTGGAGGATCCAGCGGCCCCGGCAATGGGCGAGGGCGGCGTTGCGAGCCCGGGCGAAGTCGTCGTCCCAGGTGCCCTCGATCACGGTGGCGCCGGCACGCCGCGCCAGGGCGAGCGTGTTGTCGGTCGACCCGGTGTCGTACACCACGACCTCGTCCGCGAGCCGGTCGAGGCTGGCGAAGCACCGGGGAAGGTCGTTCTCCTCGTTCTTCACGATCAGGCAGGCCGACAGGAGCGGCTCGTCGCCGGCGGCGGAGGTCCGCTGCCGGCGGGAGCGGCCCGCACCAGAGCGCGGCCCGGGCGGGGGCGCCTGGCGGCCGGACCCGGGCGAGGTCACGTGCACGAGGGCGCCCTGGGCGACGGCCCGGCTGCGCCCCCTGCGGCGGGCGCCGTCGGACAGGAGGCGGCCGAGGTCGCCGTGGTCTCTCGCCTCCCGGAGGGCCGTGGCGTCAGGGACGTCTTCGCGGCGCAGGGCGCTGCACAAAGACGACAGCTCCGGGGCCGTCGTGACGTCGTCGCCGTGCTCCCCGTAGCGGGCCCGGGCGGCGGAGTTGAGGCCGCTCTGGCCCTCGAGGAGGAAGGCGAACTCGTGCAGCTTCTGCGCCGGGTGGTTCACGTCGCCCGCCATGCGGGGCCCGACGAGGCCCACCGTCTCGTCCCCCAGGGCGCGGCACAGGACGTCGAGCCAGCGGTGGGACACCAGGACACGGGGGGCGAGGGCGAGGACCAGGGCGGCCGTGGCCGCCGCCACGCCCCCGGCGAACGTCTCCCCGGTGGACGCGCCCGCCGGGACGGTCCGGGCCCGGGCCCAGGTGCACTGCCCGAGACCGGCGAGGGTGACGGCGTCGTCGGCGGGCACGACGACCACGACTTCGTCGTGGATGTCGAGTGTGGGCCGGAGGGTGTCGAGACAGCGTTTCGTCTCCGGCCAACTCGACTCGGTGAGGACGACGATCGTCGCCGGTGTCCGCTGCCGGGATCTCGACTGGGTGTCTTTCATGCTCTCACCTGCTGTGTCGGCAGTGTGGCGCCATGTGAGAGGCTCGGCCCCGGGTCTCCCCGCTCTCTCGACCCGATCGGGCCCGCCGCCACAACACAAGGGAAACATCGGCGCGTTGACAGCCGATGTGTAGGGAATTTCCGCTCAGCTCGGGGCCGGGAGTCGCCGATACACCCCAGTAGCGAGGCTCCGAGAGGTACCTGTGGACCTGCAGCAGGTCTCTGACATCTTGTGGCGGGAACGACAACTGCTCGAACTCCTCGTCTTCAAGCTCGAGGAGGAGCAGCTCATCCTGGCGTCCGGGCGGCCCAAGTGGCTGCCCCAGGCCACGCGCGAGGTCGAGATGGTCGTGAAGGAGATCCGCCTCCTCGAGAAGACGAGGGCGGGCGCCGTCGACCGGCTCGCCCGCCACCTCGGCATCTCGCCGGGGCCGTCTCTGGGCCAGCTCGTGGAAGCCGTGCCCGGGCCCTGGCAGAACGTGTTCCGGGAGCACAGGCGGGCCTTCCTCGAGTTCACCGAGACGATCACGTCACTCACGGAGGCCAACCGCGAGCTCCTCCAGAGCGGGGCGGACGCCGCCCGGGAGGCGCTCGCCTGGCTGACGTCGGGGGAGAGCGACGTCGCGAAGGTGAGCACGTACGCCCCTGACGGGCGTAACGACGAACTCGGCGACGCGCCCCGCCTCCTGGACGAGGCGCTGTGAGCTCTCAAAGGGGGGACTGGCGTCCCCCCTTTGGAACTCCCCTGTCGGCG
>CAYJLW010000103.1:3720-12170 GCA_964370965.1 uncultured Acidimicrobiia bacterium
GCAGAGCCGCCCCTCACCTGGCCGGCCGCCGTCCGATTCGGGGCTGAGTGTGAGCTCTCAAAGGGGGGACTGGCGTCCCCCCTTTGGAACTCCCCTGTCGGCGGCGTGCCGTCGGAGGTGGGTCCGGGGGCGGCAGAGCCGCCCCTCACCTGGCCGGCCGCCGTCCGATTCGGGGCTGAGTGTGAGCAAGGGAGGCGGGCCGTGTCGGACTTCGCAGCGCTGAACACCGCTCTCAGTGCCCTGTACGCGCAGCGTCGCGGCATGGAGATGGCCGGGCACAACGTGGCCAACGTGAACACGGAGGGCTACACCCGCCAGCGGGTGCAGCTCGAATCCGCCGCCGGGGTCGCGATCCCCGGCATCCACGCCAAGACCCTCATGGGCACGGGCGGCGTCCGTGTGGCCGACCTGCAGCGCTTGCAGGACGCCTTCCTGGAGGCCCGCGGCCTCAGTGAGCACGCTCTCGACGCCGGCCTCCGGGGGTCTGCCTCGCTCCTGACCCGGATCGAGGGGATCTTCGCGGAACCGGGCGAGAACGGCGTCGCCTCTCTCCTGTCGGAGTTCTGGTCGTCCTGGGACGACGTGGGAAACCAGCCCCAGGACACGGCCGCCAGAGCGCAACTCCTGGAGCGCGCCCAGACCCTCGTGTCCGCGCTGAACCAGGCGGACGCCAACCTGTCTTCACTGCGGACCCGGACGATCGACGAGATGAAGGCCCAGGTCGCCGAGGTGAACGCCGCGGCCCTGGAGATCGCCGAGTTGAACCAGTCCATTGCCCGCTCCACGCTGGCGGGGCTGTCGCCCAACGACCTCCTCGACAAGCGCGACCTCCTCATCGGGAACCTCGCCGAGCAGGTCGGTGTCACGGTGCGCGACGGCGACAACGGGGTCAGGAACGTCTTCCTCGGGGGCACGGCGCTCGTCCTGGGCTCGGACGCCCAGTCGCTGTACGTCGACGACATGGGTTCGCCCGTCGTCCTGAAATGGACGACCGACGGGTACGCGGCCACGGTGTCCAACGGCGAGATGTCCGCCCGGCTCGCAGGTGTGAACGCCGTCATCCCCGCGGACCGGGCCGCGCTCGACAACCTCGCCGCGCTCCTCGTGACGACCGTGAACACGCAGCACGCCCTCGGGTACGCCCTGGACGGCACCACCACCGGAGTGGCCTTCTTCGACCCCGCCTACACGACGGCGGCTTCCGTGCGTGTGGACGGCACCCTCGCCGGGAACCCGTCGCTCATCGCCGCCGCCTCCGCCGCCTCTTCCCCCATGAGCGGGGGGAACGCCCACGCCCTCGCCGAGCTCGCCAACCTCGCGGGGGGCCCGGACGAGAGCTACCGGACCTTCATCGTGGGCATGGGCGTGACGGTGCAGACGACAAACCGGCGGGTCGAGGTGCAGGGAGACATCGTGGCCCAGGTGGACAACGCCCGTCTCAGCGAGTCCGGCGTGAACCTCGACGAGGAGATGACGAACATGCTCGCCTACCAGCGGGCGTACGAGGCGGCGAGCCGCTTCATGCGGGCCGTGGACGAGATGATCGGCGTCCTGCTGGGGATCGTATGACGGCGGGCATGTACGAAGGAGCGACGCGATGGCGATAGGGCGGGTCACGCAGGCGGGGATGAGCCGCAATGCCCTCGACGGTCTGCAGCGCTCCATGACGCGCCTCCAGCGCGTGCAGGAGCAGCTCTCCTCGGGCAAGCAGGTGTCCAAGCCGTCCGACTCGCCGTCGGGGACGCTCACGGCCATGCAGAGCCGTTCCGCGATCCGTCGCCAGGAGCAGTTCGTGCGCAACGCCCAGGACGGTGCCGCCTGGCTGGGTACCGCCGACCGGGCGCTCACGAACAGCCTCGACCTCATCAGGCGCGTCCGGGAGCTCGTCGTCACCGGCGCCAACGACGGGGCCATGGACCCGGCGGGCCGGGCGGCGCTCGCCGAGGAGGTCGACATGGCCCGCCTCGGCCTCTTCTCCGAGGCGGGCACGGAGTACATGGGCAAGCCCGTCTTCGCCGGCACGAGCGACAGCGCTGTCGTCTTCGACAGCGCCGGCGTCTACCAGGGGAACTCCGGTCTCGTGGAGCGAACCCTGGCGCCGGGGGTGCAGATGGAGGTGAACATCCCTGGCGACGACGTCTTCGGGAGCGGGGCCACGGGAGTGTTCGCCCTCCTGAGCGACATCGCGGCGCACCTCCGCAGCGCCCTCCCCGCAGACCACGCGCTCCTCGGCACCACAGACCTCGACGCGCTCGACGCCGCGAGCGAGACGATCCTGAACGCGGTCGGCGCCACGGGCGCCCGCTACAACAGGGTGGAACGCCTGCAGTCCAAGGCTGAGGACACCATCCTCGCGCTCCGTTCCCAGCTCTCCGAGAGCGAGGATCTGGATCTCCCCAAGGCCATCACCGACATGCAGCTCCAGGAGGTCGCCTACCAGGCCGCCCTGGGCGCCACGGCCCGGGTCCTACAGCCCTCCCTCCTCGACTTCCTCCGCTAGATCTCAAAGGGGGGACTGCGTCCCCTCTTTGGTACCCCCCTGGCCCTTGACCGCGTGCTGCCGTGCGGTGGGGTCCGGGGCGGCGGAGCCGCCCCTACGGGTCTGGCGGGGCGGCCGCCCCGAGGTCGGGCTGAAGGGATGCTGTTTCCACGGGATATCGGGTGTCCGGCATCACTTTGGACCCGCCGCCGGGGTGTGGGACCTCCGCGGGCCGGGGCGGGGTTGCCGCTACCGGATCGCCGGCGCCTCTTCGCCCTCTTGGGTGAGGGTGGTGGCGGCGTCGCTCCAGGCGTCGCGGAGGGGTTCCACGAGGCCCCGGCAGAGCGCCACGGTCTCGGGGTCCTTCCTCACGTTGGCCTGCACGAGCTGGGTGAGGAGGTAGGAGTAGACGGCGGCGAGGGCGTCGGCGCCGTCCCAGAGGTCGGGCCTGAGGGAGGACCGGAGCTCCAGCACGATGTCCTGGGCGTGGAGGAGGCGGTCGTGGGCGTCGTCGGCCCGCTGGGCTCGCAGGTGCGTCTCCGCCAAGGTGAGGTCGCGCACGAGCGCGTCGTAGAGCATCACGATCAGGCGGGCCGGGCTCGACGTGGACACCGTGTCGGCGAGGTAGCGGTTGCGGACGGGATCGGTCATGGTCGCTCTCCCCTACTGCAGGCTCGCGAGCTGGGACGTGAGCCAGCTGCCCTGGTTGCGGAGCTCGCTGAGCGCAGTCTCGAGGGTGGTGAACTGGCGTCGCAACGCCAGCTCCTTGTCCGCCAGACGCTCCTCCCATTTCGCGATCTGGTCGTCGATGCTCTTCGAGAGGGTCTTGTTGCCGTTGATGGCGACCGTGAGGGAACCGCTCACTATGTCCGTCGCCCCGTCGGCCACCGCCAGGAGCCGCTCGGCCACGCCGTCGCCGTCGCCCTCGTTGTTCGTGAAGAGCTTGCGCACCGCCGTGGGGTCCGACGCGTAGGCGTCCGTGAACTTGGTGCGGTCGAAGCCGAAGGTGCCGTCGCGCTGCAAGGTGATGCCGGCGAGGCCCGCGCTGCCGAGGGAGCTGCCCGTGACCGCCGCCGTGACGGCGTCGGCGAGCTGTGACTGGAGGCGTCGCGTCACGGAGTCGCCGAGCAGTGTCCCGGCCTTCTTCGTGGCCGTGTCATAGCTGCTCAGCGTCTTGATCTCAGACAGGGCGGCGTTGAGCGTGTCGACGACCCGGGAGACCTTGTCCGCCAGGGCGGACGAGTCCGGCGTCACGTTCACCGTCACGTTCGTGGTCGTGGTGTCCAGGAGGTGGAAGGTGACCCCGGGGAGCACTCCCGTGACGTCGTTGGAGGCCGACGTCACCGTGTAGCCCCCGTTCAGGGGGTCGCCGACGGTGAGCTCGGCGTCCTGTGCGGCGGCGAGGGTGACGAACGTGTCGTAGCCGGGGTTGAAGCCGCCCGAGAGCGACAGCGTGGAGTCCGCGCCGGTCGTGGAGGACGTGAGCTGCAGCCGGTACTGGCCGGAGGCCACCTGGACGGCGGCCGCCGTCACTCCGATGTCGGCCTGGTTGATCGCGCTCACGACCGTGCTCAGGGAGGCGTTCGTGCCCACGTCGACGTTCTGGGGTGTGCCGGTCCCCTTGGTGATCTGGATCGTGCCGCCGGCGACGACGTCGCTCAGGGACGTGGCCGTCCAGCTCGAGCGGAGGGCGTGGGCCTGGGCCAGCTTCGTGACCTTGAAGCTGAGGGAACCGGCGAGCGCGCTGGAGCCCGCCTCGGCCGTGACGGCGGTCGTGTCGGACGAGGTGGCCGAGAAGACCCCCCAGTCGGCGGCCTCCGAGAGCGCCGACACCGCGGACTCGAGGGAGGCGATCTTGGAGTTGATCGACTGGTACGCGGCCACGTCCTTGTCGATGCCGCTCTTCTTGGTCTCCAGCCGGAGCTGCGGCACGCGTTCGGCCTGCATGAGCTGCTCGATGAGCTCGGTCGTGTTCAGCCCACTGATGAGGCCGTCGATGCTGGACATCGGCTGGGTCATGGACGAGGGCTCCGCGTCGTCGTGTGGTGAGTCCTGTCTCTCATCGGCAGAACCGCTCCCGGAGTGAGTGGTTTCCGTGGCGATCCGGCGAAGGACTCACAGGTCCCCGCCGGCGTCGAGGGCCGAGCGCACGACCATGCAGGCGAGGCGGGACCCCTTCTTGCCGGGTCGCACCTCGAAGCAGGGGGCGTCGTCGACGAAGAGCGTGAGGGGACGCTCGGCACGGTGGTGCAGGGGCAGGATGTCGCCGGCACGGAGGCCGACGACGTCGGCCGACGTGAGCAGGACGGGGTTGAAGCGAGCCGCCACCTCGATCTCTATCCCGTTGAGGGACTTGTCGAGGGCGTGGCGAACCGCCAGGGGGTCCTCGGGCCTCTCGGCGCCGAAGACCTTGTGTCCGGCGAAGCTCTCCAGGGCCGGCTGCAGGGGCGCGGCAGGGATGCAGAGGCTCGCCCGGTCCGAGATCTCCCCGATCCCCATCTCGAAGGGGAACTGCACGACCATGTCGGAGGCGGCGGCGATCTGGGTGAACTGCGTGTCCCCGCCGATGCCCACGATCCGGGGACGGATCGGGACCAGCGACTCGAAGGCGGTCTTGAGCTCCTCGACTCCCCGGGCGAGGAGGTCGCGCAGCACGGACACCTCGATGTCGGTGAGGGCCCGGGGTGGGTAGCCGCCCGTGCCGGGGCCGCCCAGGAGGCGGTCGAGGACGATGATCGCGATCGACCACGGGACGTGGAGGACGGCGGCCGTCTTGAGCGGGTCGAGGTCGATCAGGGTGATGATGCCGCTGTCGTCGACCGACTGCAGGTACTGCTCGTAGCTGAGCTCCTCCACGTTCATGGCGGTCATCTGGGTGGAGGTCCGGATCGTGGAGGCGACCACGGTGCCGAACTCGCGGGTGAATCCTTCGAGCATCGCCTGGAGAGTGCGGACGTCGTCCCGGCTGAACTTCGAGGGCCTGCGGAAGTCGAAGATCCGGATGCTGCGGCCCGCCTTGGCCGCTCCCGAAGAGCCGCTCGCCCTCGTCTCCGCCTTCGCCATTCCCGCCTCGCTGGTCGACTGACATGAAGTCCGCCCGCACATGCGTCCCAGTGGTCCCGTGTCCCCGGGGGCCACACAAGTGGGATGAACAGGCACTTCTTCTTCGGCACTTCGCAGAGCCTGCCTTAGCGCCGCGCGGCAGTCGCACAAATGCCTTCAGGTCATCCGGCCCATGTCGATACACACCCTGACCATGGGGGGGCCGTGACCATGGCCCTCAGCGGATCAAGGAGGAGCCATGGGTCTCAGGATCAATCAGAACGTTGCGGCGTTCAACTCGTACCGGAACCTCACGGTGACGGACGGGCAGCTCTCCAAGAGTCTGGAGAAGCTCTCGTCTGGTTTCCGGATCAACCGGGCGGCCGATGACGCTGCGGGCCTCTCGATCAGCGAGAAGCTCCGGAGCCAGGTCGGCGGCTTCAAGATGGCCGTGCGCAACGCGCAGGACGGCATCAGTGTCATCCAGACCGCTGAGGGTGCCCTCGGTGAGGTGCACGCCATCTTGCAGCGGGTGCGGGACCTCGCCCTGCAGGCCGCCAACGTGGGTGCCACGGACCAGTCGGCCCGGGACGCCCTGGGCGACGAGGTGAACCAGGCGCTCTCGGAGATCGACCGGATCGCGCAGGCGACGGTCTTCGGCAACAAGCAACTCCTGGCGACCACGGCCACGCTCACCTTCCACGTGGGGGCGGGTACGGACAGCTTCAACCAGATCACGATCAGCTTCTCCCAGGGTACGAGTGCGCTGGCGCTCAGCCTCCTGGGTACGGCCGTGGCCAGCCTCGTGGGCATGGTGACGGGCGGCAACGTGAACGCCGTGAGCTTCGTGGACGGGGCGATCAGCACCGTGTCCACGCAGCGGAGCAAGTTCGGTTCGTACCAGAACCGGCTCGAGGCCACGATCTCGAACCTGTCGGTGTCCGTGGAGAACCTCTCGGCGTCGGAGTCCCGGATCCGTGACACGGACATGGCCCAGGAGATGGTGGCCTTCACCCGTCACCAGATCCTCATGCAGGCCGGCGTGGCCATGCTCTCCCAGGCCAACTCGGTGCCCCAGACCGTTCTCCAGTTGCTCCGCTGATCGTGAATTAGTGCGACTCCCGGGACATTTCCCGGGCCGTTTCGCTCATCTCGACGGCCTCCCGGCCGATGAGAGCCACAGCCTCAGGGAAGAGGACCGACCCGTATCCAAGGAGGAACCATGGGTCTCAGGATCAATCAGAACGTTGCGGCGTTCAACTCGTACCGGAACCTCACGGTGACGGACGGGCAGCTCTCCAAGAGTCTGGAGAAGCTCTCGTCTGGTTTCCGGATCAACCGGGCGGCCGATGACGCTGCGGGCCTCTCGATCAGCGAGAAGCTCCGGAGCCAGGTCGGCGGCTTCAAGATGGCCGTGCGCAACGCGCAGGACGGCATCAGTGTCATCCAGACCGCTGAGGGTGCCCTCGGTGAGGTGCACGCCATCTTGCAGCGGGTGCGGGACCTCGCCCTGCAGGCCGCCAACGTGGGTGCCACGGACCAGTCGGCCCGGGACGCCCTGGGCGACGAGGTGAACCAGGCGCTCTCGGAGATCGACCGGATCGCGCAGGCGACGGTCTTCGGCAACAAGCAACTCCTGGCGACCACGGCCACGCTCACCTTCCACGTGGGGGCGGGTACGGACAGCTTCAACCAGATCACGATCAGCTTCTCCCAGGGTACGAGTGCGCTGGCGCTCAGCCTCCTGGGTACGGCCGTGGCCAGCCTCGTGGGCATGGTGACGGGCGGCAACGTGAACGCCGTGAGCTTCGTGGACGGGGCGATCAGCACCGTGTCCACGCAGCGGAGCAAGTTCGGGGCCTACCAGAACCGGCTCGAGTCCACGATCTCGAACCTGTCGGTGTCCGTGGAGAACCTCTCCTCCTCGGAGTCCCGGATCCGTGACACGGACATGGCCCAGGAGATGGTGGCCTTCACCAGACACCAGATCCTCATGCAGGCCGGTGTCTCGATGCTCTCCCAGGCCAACTCGGTGCCCCAGTCGGTGCTCTCGCTCCTCCGCTAGGCGCAGAGGTGACAGATCCCTCCCGGTGGAGCCCTCGAAGGTGAGGGCTCCGCCGGGAGGGTGTCGCCGGCCCACGGGGTCGGCAGCCGGCGGCTTCTCCGCCGCCGGGCCCCCGGGGATCTCCGGAAGGCGGCTGAGGAGGACGGCTCTTGCTCTAGGGAACCACCACGCACGACCAGACCAGTAAGCCTCAGGGACGAGGCAGACCCCATCGAGCCATGGAGGAATCATGGGTCTCAGGATCAATCAGAACGTTGCGGCGTTCAACTCGTACCGGAACCTCACGGTGACGGACGGGCAGCTCTCCAAGAGTCTGGAGAAGCTCTCGTCTGGTTTCCGGATCAACCGGGCGGCCGATGACGCTGCGGGCCTCTCGATCAGCGAGAAGCTCCGGAGCCAGGTCGGCGGCTTCAAGATGGCCGTGCGCAACGCGCAGGACGGCATCAGTGTCATCCAGACCGCTGAGGGTGCCCTCGGTGAGGTGCACGCCATCTTGCAGCGGGTGCGGGACCTCGCCCTGCAGGCCGCCAACGTGGGTGCCACGGACCAGTCGGCCCGGGACGCCCTGGGCGACGAGGTGAACCAGGCGCTCTCGGAGATCGACCGGATCGCGCAGGCGACGGTCTTCGGCAACAAGCAACTCCTGGCGACCACGGCCACGCTCACCTTCCACGTGGGGGCGGGTACGGACAGCTTCAACCAGATCACGATCAGCTTCTCCCAGGGTACGAGTGCGCTGGCGCTCAGCCTCCTGGGTACGGCCGTGGCCAGCCTCGTGGGCATGGTGACGGGCGGCAACGTGAACGCCGTGAGCTTCGTGGACGGGGCGATCAGCACCGTGTCCACGCAGCGGAGCAAGTTCGG
>CAYJLW010000104.1:0-12137 GCA_964370965.1 uncultured Acidimicrobiia bacterium
GGGGGGGGGGGCGGGGGGGCCCCGCCCCCCCCCCCCCCCCTGGGGGGGGCCCCGCCGCCCCCCCCGCGGACCCCCCCTGGCCTCGCGCCATGCGCCGGGCTTGAGTCCGGGCGGGCAGAGCCCGCCCTCACGGCATCGACATGCGTCAGGTACCGGAGATCCGCTGGGGCCCTCACGGGTGCGGCATCCAGCACGCCGGGGCGGAGGTCCACGTCCACCTGGCGGCCCTTCTTCGTCACCGAGGTGACGAGGGTCTCGGCGGCGAGGAGCCGCGAGGCGAGGGCTTCGGTGTCGACGGCGTCCCCGCGGAGGCGGACGACGTACTCGACGGCTTCCACGACCGCCTGGAGGGCTCCCGCCTCCCGGCCGATCACCTCGGCGGCCGTGACGTCGACGCCGTCGGGCAGCACCCCGGAGAGCCGCTCGCCCAAGTGCTCCAAACCCCCGACGTCCTCACACGCCGCCTCGCCGCCGAGCCCGGCGCGGACTGCGACGCGCCGCGTGAGGGGCGGCTCCGCCGCCCCGGAACACCCGCCGGGCCCAAGCGTTTGGCGAGGGGGGTTCCCGGGGGGGGAGCCGGCTCCCCCTCTGACGTCAAAATCGACGTCCAGGAATTCGGCTTCGGACTCGTAGCCGGTGGGGAGGGCGAGGCCGAAGTGCATCCGGGGCCGGGGCGAGTGGCCCTCGGAGTAGGCCACGGGCAGGCCGGCGTGTCGCACGGCCCGTTCCCACATGCGGGCGACGTCGAGGTGCGACGTGAAGCGGACCGGGCCGAGCTTCGTGTAGGCGAGTCTCACTCTCATCTCCCCTCACCCCCCACGCAGGCGGAGACGTCCGGCAGCTCCTGGCCGGTGCCCTGGCTCCCGCCCGCGGGGGGCGTCAGGGAGCCCACGAGGTGCTCGACACCGAGCCCCGTGCAGACGCCGCAGTCATAGCACGGGGTCCAGCGGCAGTCCTCGTTGACGTCCCCCCGCCGGGACGCCTGGAACTCGTCCCAGAGGAAGTCGCGGTGCAGGCCGGCACTTATGTGCCCCCAAGGGAAGACTTCGTCCTCGCCGCGGGAGCGGTGGGCGTAGAACCCGGGATCGAGACCCCACGCGGCAAGGGCGTCCGCCCAGCGTCCCGGGGAGAAAAACTCGCTCCACTCCTGGAAGACGCCCCCGGCCCGCCAGACGTGCTCGACGACCCCGGCGAGGCGGCGGTCGCCCCGCGACAGGATGCCCTCGGCGACGGACGCCTCGGGGTCGTGCCAGCGGAGCTGCACGGGCGAGCGGCGCAGCGCGTCCTTGAGGAGGGTGATCTTGCGGCCGAGTTCGGCGGCCGGGTCCTGCGCGCACCACTGGAACGGGGTGTGCGCCTTGGGCACGAACCCCCCCACCGAGACCGTCGCCGACGCCCCCCGGTGGTACCGGCGTCCGATGTCGGTGACCCGGCGGCCCAGCTCGGCGATACCGAGGACGTCCTCGTCGGTCTCGGTGGGGAGACCGATCATGAAGTAGAGCTTCATGCGCTTCCAGCCCTGGCTGTACGCGCCCTCGACGGCGGCGAGGAGGTCGTCGTCGGTGACGAGCTTGTTCACGACTCGGCGCATCCGCCACGTGCCCGCCTCGGGGGCGAACGTGAGCCCGGTCTTCCTGACGCGCTGGATCTGGGAGGCGACACCGACCGTGAAGGCGTCCACTCGCAGGCTGGGCAGCGACACGGAGACACGGTTGTCGCCGTGGTCCTCGACCATTCCGCTGACGAGGTCCCCGATTCCCGAATAGTCGGCGCTGGAGAGCGAGAGGAGGCTGACGTCCTCGTAGCCCGACGATTCGAGACCCTCCTTGACCATCTGGCGGATCTGTTCGGGCGGCCGCTCCCGGACGGGGCGGGTAACCATGCCCGCCTGGCAGAACCGACAGCCGCGGGTGCAGCCCCGGAAGACCTCGACGTTCAGGCGGTCGTGGACCACCTCTGTAAGGGGGACGAGGGGCCGGCAGGGGTGCACGAAGTCGGCGAGGTCGGCCACCGTGCGCTTCTCGACGAGCGGAGACGCCGGCGGGCGGGAACGGACTGCGCCAACCCGGCCGTCGTCGCGGTACCCGACGTCGTACAGCGACGGCACGTACACACCCTCAACCCGGGCGAGGCGGGCGAGGAGGTCGGCCTTCGGGCCCCCGCCCCGCTTCCACCGCTCCACGACCCGGGTGACGTCGCCCACGGCCTCCTCGCCGTCGCCGATCACGAAGGCGTCCACGAAGGCGGCGAGGGGTTCCGGGTTGAAAGCGCTGTGACCCCCGGCCATGACGAGGGGCACCCCGTCGCCACGGTCGGCGGCCCGCACCGGGTAGCCGGCGAGGTCGAGGCACTCGAGGACGTTCGTGCAGAGCAGCTCCGCGGGGAGCGAGAAGGCGAGGATGTCGAAGGCGGACGCCGGCTCATGGCGGTCGACCGAGAAGAGCGGGACGCCGGCGGCGCGCATGGCCGCGGCCATGTCGGGCCAGGGGGCGTAGGCCCGTTCCGCCTGGGAGTCGGGACGGTCGTTCAGCACCTCGTAGAGGATCTGCATGCCGAGATTGGGAAGGCCGATCTCGTAGGCGTCAGGGAAGACGAGGAGCCACCGCACCTGGTCCGGAGCGGGATCCTTGCGAATGATGTTGCCCTCGGAACCGATGTACCGGGCAGGTCGCTTGACTTCCGGTAGCAACGGTTCGATCGACGGCCACAGTGAGGCCATGACGCGTTCCGATCGAATACTTGGCCGCCCCCGGGGCGGGCACTGGGATGCCGGCATCTCGGTACTGGCACCTCGACGCTCGACCCGGTGCGGGCGTCCCGTCGCGGAATCGACGGAAGGCCTGCGAGGCGGAAACCTTGCGTGGAGCCTACCAGCCCGAGCCCCCGCGTCCGGCACCGGGCCCGCCATTGGCTGTGAATCCCCGCTCCGCCTCCGATACCCTTGCCCGTCATGCGTTCGCCCCATGTGGCCCTGCTCGTCATGGACGCGGCGAGGTCGGACGTCGTCACTCCCCGTTTGGCCGAACACCTCGCCGACGACCGCTTCGTCGTCTACGAACGCGCCGTGTCCCCGGCCTCCTGGACCCCCGTGTCGTTCGCCTCCATGCTCACGGGCCTCCTCCCCCACGACCACCAGGTCGTCACGGGCGCCATCTACGCCGGGGGAACCGACCGCACTTTCGCCGGTGCCGAGGCGGGCCCGTACTCCGAGTTGCGCCACACATGGCTCCCCACCCGGCTGCAGGAAGCCGGCTACCGCCTCGTGGGCGCGTCGAAGAGCCCCTGGCTGTCCAACTCCTCAGGTTTCGGGTCCCAGTTCGACGACTACGAGCAGTTCCTGGACTGGACCGACGGGGGCAGCCCCACCATCAACCGCCGCCAGTCGCGCCGGGAGCGCCTGCAGGCCAGCGCCCTCGGACGCCAGGCTCTCCGTCTCTACCAGCGCTACCGCTCCCGCCAACTCGCCCAAGCCGACGTCGGGGCCCGCGACGCCCTCGAGTACCTCGGGGACCGTGTCCCCGCCGCTCACGACGACCCGGTGTTCATGTTCACGAACCTCCTCGAGACGCACGCCCCCTACCGGCCCCCCCGCCCGTACGACCGCCACTTGCGTCGCGCGGGCGTCTCACGCGCCAAGGCCTTCACGATCCCCCTCGACCAGTGGCAGGCCTTCTCCGGCGCCGACCACCACACCGACGAGACCAGGGCGGCGATCCGGGCCATGTACCGGGGCTGCGCCGAGTACGCCGCGGATCTCGTCGCCGCGTTCGCCCGCCGCCTCGTCGACGCGGGGTTCTGCGTGGTCGTCACATCCGACCACGGCGAGGAACTCTTCGAGAACGGCGTGCTGGGCCACGGCTTCTCCACCCGCCCGGAGGCGGTCCACGTGCCCTTCGCCGTCGGCCACCCCGACCTCGCCGGCCGCGTCGATCCCGACGTCGTCTCGACCATCTCCGCTTTCGACGTCATCAGCGTCGCCGCCGGCCTGCGCGACGGCGACCTCCTGCCTGCGTCCTCGCAGCCGGTCATCAGCGAGAAGGAGGACCGCAGCGCCGAGGCCGTCCTGCGCCTCAAGGGGAGGGTGCCCGAGCGTCTCCGCCTCGGCGTCTCCCCCGAGCTCCTCTGGATCGCCGACCCCTGGAAGCTCCACGGCACGGCCGGCGGGTGGGCGGCCTCGCTCCTCGCCGGAGACCTCCACGGCACGCCCGTCGACCTCGGCGACGCACCCGAGCACGTCCGGGACGCCGCCGCCGCCCTCCAGAGCGCGCTCGACGCACTCGGCGACTCCTTCGAGCCGCTCGACGTCACCGCGTCGGCCGCCACGGAGACAACCGACGAAGACGACGAGATCCGCCGCCGCATGGCCCAACTCGGCTACTTGTGAGCCCGCCGTGAGGCTCGGGCGCAAACGCCACGACACGCCCCCGCGCGCCTCTGCGGGCGTGGCCCCGGGCGCAGAGCAGCGCCCTCCCCCACCCCGGGCCGCGAACAACCTCGTCGTGGTGATCCTGGACTCCTGCCGCTACGACACTTTCATGGCGGCGGCGCCCCGGGTGATCACGAGCCTCGGGCCCGTGGAGATGCGCTACAGCTACGCCACCTGGACGGCGCCGTCGCACTACAACCTGCTCATGGGCCTCCTGCCCCACACGAGCCCTCCCCACGTGTTCGCCTCCGAGTACTACAAGCGGGACTTCGTCACCTACAACACCCGCCTCGGCACGGAGGACATGGAGTTCTCCAAGCTCGTGCCCACGCTCTACATGCCCGTCTATCTCCGCGACGTTCTCGGATACGGCACCCACGCCCGCACGTCGCTGCCTGTGCTCAACCCCCGCACCCCCCTGAACGCGGGCTTCGACTCTTTCAAGCTCATGCCCACGCACAACGACATGGCGGCGATGCTGGACGACATGACCTTCGAGGAGGACAGGCGGTCGTTCTGGCTCCTGAACGTGGGCGAGACGCACTACCCGTACGCCACGCCGGACGAAGACCCGGGCGACTGGCCCCGCATCAGCGGCGTGCACGGCGTCTTCAAGCACCTCGACGACCACGTCGTCGGAGGCAAGCTCGTGGACGACGACGCCCCCACCTTCTTTGACCGGGCCGAGCTCGACGCCCTCCGGGACCGCCAGGTGGAAGCGGTCCGCTACCTGGATGACGTCTTTGCCCGCCTCTTCGAACTCGTCCCCCCCAACACCTGGATCGTCGTCACAGCCGACCACGGCGAGCTGTTCGGTGAAGACGGCTACTTCGGCCACGGCCCCGTCCACCACGACAAGGTCTACGAGGTCCCCTTCCTAGAGGGTCTCAGGCCCTGAATCGAATCAAGGGGGGACTGCGTCCCCCCTTGAGAGCCCCCCTGCCTCCCAACCGGCGACTCTCGATCCGGTCCGGCCCGGCGGAGCCGGCCCTACGGTCAAGCCGCCGCCCGTGAGTCAGAGGCCGGGCTCTGCCCGGCCGGAACGGCGACCGGGTCGCACGGCGTGAAGAGGGGGGATTTCGAGGGGGGACGCAGTCCCCCCTCGAAATCACGGAAGCGGAGCAGTCGTCATGCGGCGCATGTGCACGTTCAGGAGGAGACCGACGAGGATGCAGGTCGTGATCAGGGACGACCCGCCGTAGCTCACGAGAGGGAGCGTGACCCCTGTGACGGGCATGATCCCCATCGTGACCCCGACGTTCAGGAACGCCTGGAAGGCGATGACTGCGGTGACGCCCGTGGCCACGAGTGTGCCGTAGAAGTCACGGGACAGCACGGCTATCCGGAATCCCCGCCAGACGAGGAGGGCGAAGAGCAACAGGAGGGTGACAGCACCCACGAAGCCGAGCTCCTCGCCCACAGCGGAGAAGATGAAGTCGGTCTGCTGCTCGGGAACGTAGGCGAGGTTCGTCTGGGACCCCTTCAGCAGGCCCTTGCCGGTGAGGCCCCCGGAGCCGATCGCCGTCTGGCTCTGCAGGAGGTTGTAGCCGGTGCGCTTGGCGTCGCCGCTGGGGTCCATGAAGGCGGTGAGGCGGGCCTTCTGGTAGTCCTTCACGAAACCGAGCTGGAAGGCTCCCACGATGCCGATGACCCCGACGGCGGCGAGGATCACGAGGTGGCGGGGGCGGGCTCCGGCCACGAGGAGGATCGCCAGCACCGTGGCGGTGTAGACCATCGCCGACCCCAGGTCGGGCTGCAGGGCGAGGAGCCCCATGGGCGCCAAGGCCAGGACCACGACGCGCACGAAACGGGCGCTGTCGAGGTCGCCCTTGCCGGTGGCGGCCACCGAGGCGAGCAGGAGCACGAGCACAGGTTTGGCGTATTCGGCGGGCTGGATCTGGAACGGCCCGATCGCGAACCACCCGCTCGCCCCGTTCACCTCCGTTCCCAGAGGGCTGAGCACGGCCACGAAGGCGAGGAGGGCCGCGGCGTACATCAGGGGCGCCCACCCCTGGTAGCGGCGGTAGTCCAAGAGCACGACGGCCGCCAGGACGACGAGGCCGATCGCCGCCCACATGAGCTGGCGCTCGAGGAGGTAGTCGGGGCTCGCGCCCGCCGCCTCGAGCTTGCGGTACGACGCCGAGTACACCATGACGCAGCCGAATGCGATCAGGGCGAGGACTGCGCAGAGGAGCATCGGGTCGAGATGGCGCAACGGTGACGCGGACGCCGACCGGGCGGAGAGGCGCCGGGCCCCGGGGACGGCACTGAGGGTGCTCATCAGTCCGTCACCGCCCCGGCCACGACGCCTTTGCTCTCGATCCCGAAGATCCGCTCGTAGATCCGCCTCGCCACGGGCGCCGCCGTGGATCCTCCGTGGCCGCCCTCCTCGATGACGACGGCGACGACATAGCGGGGGTCGGTCGCCGGCGCGAAGGACACGAACCAGGCGAAGTCCTGTCGCTTGCCCGCCTCGGCGGTGCCGGTCTTGCCCGCCACCGGGAACTGGCCGTGGGGATACCCGTCGAACGCTGCCTTCGCCGTCCCCTCCGTGACGACCCCCTGGAGGGCCTTCGCCATGAGGCCGAGGATGCTGCGGTCGACGGGGAGGCGGCCCAGCTCCTGGGGCGGCACGCCGCGCACGACACGACCGGACTGGGTCTGGACCCGGTCCACGACGTGGGGCTGATAGAGCGTGCCTCCGTTCGCTATGGCCGCGTACAGGACGGCCATCTGGAGAGGCGTCACGAGGACGTCCCCTTGACCGATCGACATGTTCACGGAGTCACCGGCGTACCAACGGGGGTCGGGGAAGGCCGCCGGGTTGGCATTGTGCACGGCCCGCTTCCAGTTCTCGTCAGGGACCCTGCCGGGCGTCTCGCCGGGCACGTCGATGCCGGTGCGCTCCCCGAGATGCACCTTGCGGGCCGTGTCGGCGAGATAGTCGGCCTTCGAGAGCTGCTTGTAGAGGTTGTATCCGAGGGCGTAGTAGTAGACGTCCACGGACTCCACGAGGGACTTGCGCAGGTCGGTGGCCCCGTGACCCCCGGGCTTCCAGTCCCGGAACTTGCGGTTGCCCACCTGGTAGTAGGGCCCGGCAGCGATGGTGGTCTTCGGCGAGATGAACCCGTGGGCGAGCGCCGCCATCGCGGTGACGACCTTGAACGTGGAGCCGGGGGCGTACTGCCCCTGGACCGCCCGGTTGTTCATCGGGTACTGGTTCGCCGGGTCGTTCAGGACCTTCCAGACGTCGGTGGGTATCCCCCCCACGAACTGCGCCGGGTCGTAGGCGGGGTTCGACGCCATGGCGACGACGCCGCCCGTGTTCGGGTCGAGGACGACCACGGCGCCGGCACCCGCCCTGTATGTCGTGTTCGTGTTCTTGTCGAACTGCGTGCGAGCAGCGGCGAGGCCCTCCTGGAGCGACGTCTCGGTGATGCGCTGCACGAGCGGGTCGAGGGTGAGGCGGACGTCGTCGCCCTGCTGGGGGGGTTGCTCCCCGAGCGTGCGCAGGAGGCGGCCCACGGCGTTCACCTCGAGCTTGCGGATCCCGGGGTCCCCCCTGAGGTCTTTCTCGTACGTGGACTCCGAGCCGGAACGGCCGATCGAATCCCCGAGGCGGTAGTCCTTGTTGCGGGCGAGATCCTCCTGGTTCGTCTCACCCACGTAGCCCAGGACGTGCGGAGCGAGCGTGGGACAGGTCTCGGGCTCGGCGGGGCACTCCGAGTGCTGAGGATAGACCCGCACGGGCCGCAGGACGGGCACGACGCCCGGGAAGTCCTCCTGGTGCTCCCGGATGTAGGCCACGGTCGCCTGCGGGACGTCGTCGGCGACGGGGATGGCGTCGATCGGCGAACCCTTCGGGTACTTGATGCGCTTCTCGATGTCGGCCTTGGGGAGGTTCAGAAGAGCGGAGAGGCGCGTGACGACCCGGCTGCGGACCGCGGGCTTGGTGAGCTCGGTGAGCTCCACTCCGACCGACAGGGACACGCGGTTGTCGACGAGGATGCTCCCGTCGGCGGCAAGGATCCGCCCTCTCGGCGCCTCGTCACGGGCGAAGCGCACCCGGTTCGAGTTGGCCTCCCCCGCGAAACGCGCGTGATCGAGAACCTGGAGATACCAGAGGCGGGCGACGACAGTGAGGCCCAGAGCCATGCAGACCGCGACGAGGATCCGCAGGCGGAGCCGCGCTCCCGCCTCCTCACCGGCGGGGCCCACACCGCTCGGCTCGGCCTTGGGCCGCTCACCGCGGCTCCTGCCGGTGTCGAACTTGAGGCGCGTCCTGTCGCGCTTCGGAGCCCGGGAGAAGTCGTCACGGCGCCACACGCGCCGCCGGCGGCGGCGTTCCAGGAGCTTCACGCCGCCTCCCTACGCTCGCCGAGCAGGCGCCGCAGCGCGGGGAGGAAGACGGCGGCGAGACTGGCCGTGTAGAACGCGCCCAGCACGAGCGTCTGCATCGAGAGCGCCCGGCTCCCCTGGCCGAGAAGGAACGCGAGCAGGAGCACGAACGCCTGCCCGACGAGCGTGCCGGCGAAGACGACGCCGATCGGCGCCAGCGGCCCCTTGGGGAAGAGGCGGCCCAGCGCCGCCACGGTGTAGCCCACGAGCGTGTACGCCAGTGCGGAAATGCCGAGAGGGAGGACGCCGGCGAGGTCCTGCAGGAGACCGGCGGCGAAGCCCACGGCGGCACCCACCTCCGGCTCGCTCTCGAGAGCGACCCCGATCGTGACGAGCAGCAGGAGATCCGGCAGCGCCCCGAAGAGCGGGAGGCGCGCGAAGAGCGACGTCTGCAGGGCCACCCCGAGGAGCAGCACGAGGGGGATCACCACCCATCGCCGCAAGACGCTTCCTTCCCTTCCGGCCCCGACTCCGGTTGCCAGCGCTGCCATCATCCTGCCGGAGGCGTCCACAGCAGGACCGACACGAAGTCGGCCCTCGTGGCATTCCCCAGCGGATCGACCGTGGCGGAGAGGACGAGGCCCGTCTTGTTCTTCTTCACGGCCCGCACACGCCCCACAGGGACGTCGGCGGGGAACCGGCTGCCCTCGAAACCGGACGTGACGAGGACGTCGCCCCGGCGGAGGTCGGCACTGGCGTCCACCAGTTCGAGGCGCAGCGGTTCGCGACCCTGGCCGGAGACGACACCCGTGACGCCCGAGCGCACGTCGCGCACACCCACGGACGACGCCGGGTCGGTGGCGAGGATCACCTTGGCGCCCCTCGACGTGGCGTCGGTCACTCGCCCCACGAGCCCGGCGTTGCTGACGACGGGGTTGCCGTCGGCGATGCCGTTCTTGGTCCCGGCGGCAATCGAGATCGTCCACTCGAAGTTCGTCGCCCGCACGCTCGCGACACGGGCCGTGACGGCGTCGAGCTTCTGGGGGTTGGCGAGGTTGACGAGCTCGCGCAGCTCTGCGTTCTCCCGGGTCGCCCGGGCGGCATCGAGCTTCTGGCGGCGCAACTCCTCCACCTCTTTGCGGAGCTGTTCGTTCTCCGCACGCAGAGAACCGGCGTTGAAGATCCCGGAGACGAACTGCCCCACGGGACGCGTGACAGCCCCGACGACAGACTCGACCGGGCGCACCATCTCCAGGAGGATCTTGCGCAGCGTCGAGGAAGACGCCCCGTCGCGGAAGTCGGTCGAGATCATGATCAGCGACACCGCCAGCAGGACGATGAGCACAACCCTGCGGCGGGCGGCGCGGCGCCGGTATATCGCCATGTCGGCGGGGGTCAGTTCGGGCCGGTGGAGGAGATGAGAACCTGCTTGAGCGCTTCGAACTCTTCGAGGCACTGCCCGGACCCGATGGCCACGGCGTGAAGCGGCGACTCGGCGACGTGGATCGGCATGCCGGTCTCGTGGGCGAGTCGGCGGTCGAGGCCCTTGAGGAGGGCGCCCCCGCCGGTGAGGACGATGCCCTTCTCCATGATGTCCGCGGCAAGTTCAGGCGGCGTCTTGTCGAGCGTGACCTTGACAGCGTCGACGATCTGGGCGACGGGCTCCTCGAGAGCGTGGCGGATCTCTTCGGTGGTGACGATGATCGTCTTCGGGAGACCCGTGACGAGGTCACGGCCACGGATCTCGGCCCGGGGCTCGTCGGTGGCCGGGAACGCCGAGCCGATCGCGATCTTGATCTCCTCGGACGTGCGCTCCCCGAGCGCCAGGGAGTACTCCTTCTTCACGTAGTTGATGATCGCCTCGTCGAGCTCGTCGCCTCCGATTCGGATGGACTCGGACGTGACGATGCCGCCGAGGGAGATGACCGCGACCTCGGTCGTACCCCCGCCGATGTCGACGACCATGTTCCCGGCAGGCTCGTGCACGGGGAGGCCGGAGCCGATCGCCGCCGCCATGGGCTCCTCGATGATGTAGGCCCGGCGGGCCCCGGCCTGGAGGGCGGACTCCTCGACGGCCCGCTGCTCCACCTGTGTGATGCCGGACGGCACGCAGATCACGATCCTGGGCTTCTGCCAGCGGCTCTGCTGCACCTTCTGGATGAAGTAGCGCAGCATCTTCTCGGTGATACCGAAATCGGCGATGACGCCGTCGCGCAGAGGCCGGATGGCCTGGATGTGGCTGGGCGTACGCCCGATCATGCGTTTCGCCTCGGAGCCGACGGCGAGCGGCCGGCCGTCACGCGTGTTTATGGCCACCACGGACGGCTCGTTCAGCACGATGCCGCGGCCACGCACGTACACGAGCGTGTTGGCGGTGCCGAGGTCGACCGCCATGTCTCGCCCGAAGAACTGACTGAAGGTGCCCATGTCGCCTCCCGGGCTCCGGCGATTCGCCGAAGCCTAGCGTGCTCGTCGCCCGCGGCTGGGGGACAGTTGCCGCAGAGCGGGGCTCTTGATTCGTGCCGGATTCCGGCAGGCCGGGTGAGTACCCACCCGTGAAGCTACAAGTCTTCTAGATCGGGGAAGAAGAGCGCAATTTCGCGGGCGGCGGACTCCGGGGAGTCCGAGCCGTGCACGAGGTTCTCGGTGACCACCGTGGCGAGGTCCCCCCGGATGCTCCCCGGTGCAGACTGGGCGGGGTCGGTGACACCCATCATCGTGCGCACCGCTTCGACCGCCTTGCGGCCCTCGAGGACCAGGGCCACCAGGGGGCCCCCGGTGATGAACTCCACGAGCTCGCCGAAGAACGGCTTCTCCGCGTGCTCCGCGTAGTGAGCCTTGGCGGTGCCTTCGTCGAGCGCCCGCAGCTCCATGGCGGCGATCCGGAAGCCCTTGCGTTCGAAACGGCCCACGACCTCGCCCACCAGGCCGCGGCGGACGCCGTCGGGCTTCACGAGGACCAGGGTGCGCTCAGACATGCTCTCTCCGGGGTTCCTGAATGTGGCGCTTCTCGGCGGTGCGGACACGGGCGGGCAAGGGTAGCCTGCGGCCATGGACACCTCTGCATTCGAGAGCTCCGACGCGCCCGACGTCTACTCGGACTCCGTACGGGTGGCCTCGACGCCCTACTCGTTCATCTTCCAGTTCGGCCTCGTGACCGAATCCCCGGGAGAGCAGAAGTCCGTCGTCACCGTCCGCATGAGTCCCCAGCACGCCTGGGTCTTCTCACGCATCCTGGCCCGCCATCTCGCCGACTACGAGTCCGGTGTCGCCCCCATCACCCTCCCCGAAGAGCTCCTGAGAGACCTCGGCCTCGAGTAGTGGGGGGGGGGGGGGGGGGGGGGGGGGGGGGGGGGGGGGGGGGGGGGGGGGG
>CAYJLW010000105.1:66-1658 GCA_964370965.1 uncultured Acidimicrobiia bacterium
CCCCCGCGGACCCCCCCTCGCTCGGCGTTGTCCCGCCGGAGGTTGTGCCGGCCGGGCGGAGCCCGGCCTGACGCGGCAGGTGGCCATCCGCCGCAGGCGAGGACGGCGCATCGAGTGTCGAGAAAGGAGCTCACATGGCCCAGGGCCCTAGTCCCAGCCCCAGCGCCGGCCGCAGGCGCAGCCGCAGCCGGGACGTCGACGTCGTCGTGGTGGGCGGGGGGCTCGCCGGCCTCTCCGCCGCCCACGAGCTCACGCGCGCCGGGCGCCGGGTCCTCGTCGTGGAGGCCACCGACCGTGTCGGCGGCCGCCAACGTTCCAGCGACCTCGGCGGCGTCGTCGTCGAGGAAGGCGCCGTGTTCTTCGGCCCCAACTACCCGCTGCTGAACTCATGGGTGGACGTCGCGGGCCTCCGGGACGACCTCCGTGTCTACGACGCCCTGACGACGCCGCCCTTCCCGGCGGGGGAGTCCATGCCCCACAGCATCCGGGGGATCCTGGCCTTCCCCCGTTTCTCCCTGCGGGAGAAGCTCGCCATCCTCCCGTGGGCGGCGTCCGTCGCCCCGCTCTTCGGGGCCCTCAAGGCCTCCCTCTACAAGGATGCCACCTCGCCCCTGCTCCGGCGCCTCGACGCCGTCCCGGCGGCGACGTACCTCCGCCGCTGGGTCGGCCCCGGCTTCGTGGAGTGGTTCGCGAGCCCGTTCATGGAGTCCCTCAGCTTCGCTCGTGCCGAGGACTGGTCGGCGCTCGCCGGCCTGCAGCTCCTCGTCTTTGCCGCCATGGGGAAGCTTCACGGCGTGCGGTCGGGCAACTCCGGGATCGCCGAGGCAATCGCCAAGGACGTCGACGTGGCCTACGAGACGCGGGCCGTGCGGGTCGCCCCGGACGCCTCCGGGGTCACAGTCGAGGTCGAGTCCGGCGGGCGCGCCTCGGAGCTGCGTGGTGCCGACGTCGTCCTCGCCGTCCCGGCGCCGCTCGCCCGCGACCTCGTCTCGGGCCCGCTCGCCGACCATCTCGCCGGGTTCCCCTACAGCTCCTCGATCGTGATCGCCGTCGTCGTGGCGGACGTCGCCGCCCGCGTTCCTGCCGTGTCGTTCTACGGCGGCCCTGAGGGCCTCCGCCAGATCACGGGCCTCGCCGTCCTGCGTGACGGCCCGGGGGATCCCGTCCTCGCGTATGGGTCCGTGCGCCACCCATGGCAATACGAGTGGTTCGACGCCCCCGACGAGGACCTCTACCCGCACGTGGTCGACAGCCTCGAGGAGGGCAACGGCGGCCCCGTCGACGTCCTCGCCAAGAAGGTGATCCGCTGGCGGCACTCCATCCCGGTCTCAGGGCCCGGGTCCCTGCAGCGCCGCCGCCGGGCCCTCGCCCTCGCCGCCGAGGTCCCCCACCTGTACGTCGCCGGGGACTGGCTCATCTCCCCCAGCCAGGAGGGCGCCCTCGTCACGGGGAAGCGGGCGGGGGAGGCGATCCTGGGGCGTTGAGACGCGCAGGCCGTTACATTGATCCGCGGCTGGCGCTGCTCCGCGGTGGCGGGGGGGGGGCCCCCCCCCCCCCCCCCCCCCCCCAAAACCGGGAGAACCCCAACCAGC
>CAYJLW010000105.1:1668-11990 GCA_964370965.1 uncultured Acidimicrobiia bacterium
GGGGGGGTTGACCCGCGCCGGCCGTTACATTGACCCGCGGCGGGCGCGGCCCCGGGGGGGGGGGGGGCCCCCCCCCCCCCGCCGGCCGCCCCCTATGGGGTCCTAACCCCATGGGCTTCGGCTCACGGCCCGCGCCGTCCCACTTACGGATCGAGGAGCACGCCCGGGTTCAGGATCCCCGCCGGGTCCAGCGACCGCTTCGCCGCCCGGAGGGCCTCCGCGTAGGGGGCGGGCCGCTGGCGGTCGTACCAGGGCCGGTGGTCGCGCCCCACGGAGTGGTGGTGGGTGATCGTGGCGCCGTGGGCGAGCACGGCCTCGCTCGCCGCCGCCTTGATCTCGGCCCAGTGGGCGAGCTGGTCGGCGGGGGAGGACGCCGCCACGATCGTGTAGTACGGCGCGCAGCCGTCCGGGTAGACGTGCGTGAAGCGGCACGCCACCCACCCGGCGCCGCAGACGTCGCGCACGGCGGCGGTGACCGCCTCTGTGACGGCGCCATGGAAGCGGGCGAAGCGGTCCCAGGTGATCGCAGTCTCGAACGTCTCGGTGACGAGGCCGAGACGTGCGAGGGCGTCGCGCAGGTACGGCCCCTGCAGGAACAACCCCCGCCACGCGCCCGCGGATCCTCCGCGGCCGGCCGGTTCGTCACCGGGGCCCGTGACCCTCGTCTCGCCGAGCGTGCCACCGCTGTCGCGGGCGCACTCCGCTGCGAGCTCCAGGAAGCCGCCCACGGGATGGTGTGCGGACTCGAAGCCGAGGAGGAGGACGGCGGCGGTGCCGTCGCCCGCCCCGGCAGTTGTCGCCTCGGTGGGGTCGAGGAGCCGGCAGTTCGTGGGGGCGAGCCCGGCCTGCACGACGGCGCGGGCCGCCTCTGCGCCGGTGAGGAAGTCCGGGAAGGCGACCGCCACGGACGCCCGGTGCACGGGGCGGTCCTGGAGGCGCATCCACGCCTCGGTGATGATCCCGAGGATCCCTTCGGAGCCGACGAAGAGGCGGTCGGGACTCGGGCCCGCACCGGAGCCGGGGAGGCGGCGGGTCTCCACCGACCCTGACGGCGCCAGGACCGTGAGCGACTCGACGAACTCGTCGACGTGCGTGGGGCCGGCGGCGTAGTGGCCCCCGGAACGGGTGGCGATCCAGCCGCCCAGCGTGGAGAACTCGAAGGACTGCGGGAAGTGCCTGAGCGTGAGGCCGTGGGGGCGGAGGCCGTCCTCGAGTGCGGGGCCGTAGATGCCCCCCTCGATGCGGGCGGCCCGCGACATGTGGTCGATCTCGAGGATGCGGTCGAGGCGGCCGAGATCGACCGAAACCGTCCCGGCGTAGCCGTCGCCCACGGCCGGTTCCACACCGCCGACCACGCTGGAGCCGCCGCCGTAGGGGATCGCCGCCACCCCGGCCTCCCCGGCCCACTCCAGGACGGCGCCCACCTCGGCGGCGTTCCGCGGGAACGCCACGACGTCGGGTGCGGGGGAGAAGTCCCGCGCCAGGGCACGGACGACGTCCCGGAACGACTTTCCGTAGGTGTGGCGCGTTCGCTCCCAGGGCGCGGCGGAGCAGATCGGGGCGAGGGCCTCCGGGGGGGCGACCCGGGGTGCGGGGAGTTCGACGTCCTCCAGGGTGGGTGCGGGCACGGCCTTCGGCGGATCGATGTCGAGACGCCCGCCGACGGCCGTGGCGAGGCCCCGGAGGCCTTCAGGGCCGATCTGGGCCTCCTCTGACCCCCAGCCCCAGAACGACCGTCCGGCAGCGCTCATCCGGGCATCCTCCGGTGCCTCTTCGTTCTGGGGAGCCCAGGCACGGGATACCGTGCCCGGGCTCCCCAGAACGGTGCTCTCACCCCACTTCGGGCCGCCGGGCTCAGGAGTCGATCCCGAGGGCGGCCATGGCGGCGGCCTTGGTGGCCTTGAAGTCGGCCTTGCCCGACGGGGAGCGGTAGACGTGGTCCACGACGACGACGTGCTTGGGCGCCTTGTAGTCCGAGATGTGCTCCTTCACGAGGGCGACGATCTCAGGTTCCGTGACCGCCTCGCCCGCTTGCGTGGAGAGCACGGCCGTGACCGCTTCGCCCCACCTCTCGTCGGGAACGCCCACGACGACCACGTCGCGCACGGCGGGGTGGCGCTTCACGACCTCCTCGACCTCCTCGGGAAAGACCTTCTCGCCCCCGGTGTTGATGCACACCGAACCCCGGCCGAGGAGGCCGAGGGTGACGCCGTCGTCCTCGACGACAGCCCAGTCCCCGGGGATGGAGTACCGCTGGCCCTCGGCCTCCACGAACGTCCGGGCGGACTTCTCCGGGTCCTTGTAGTACCCCACCGGCTGGGCACCCCCGACACCGACCAGTCCCTTGGAGCCGGGGCCGGTCTCGATCGGCCGGAGGAGCTCGTCGAAGAGCCTCGTGTTCTCCCCGAGGGAGAACTTCGCCGTCGCCACCGGCCCGGCGGCCGACATGATCGACGTCCCCATGCCGAGCGCCTCGGAGGAGGAGAACTGGTCGACGAGGAGCATCCCCGGATGGTGACGGAGGAGTCCCTGCTTGGACTCCGTCGACCACATCACGCCGGAGGAGATCATCATCTTCAGCGAGTCGAGGTCGTA
Source organism: uncultured Acidimicrobiia bacterium (assembly GCA_964370965.1). Taxonomy (GTDB): domain Bacteria; phylum Actinomycetota; class Acidimicrobiia; order UBA2766; family UBA2766; genus CAYJLW01. The sequence continues at coordinate 4,264 of CAYJLW010000105.1, forward strand.
GGTCTGCCCCCCGGCAGCGGCCTCGTCGAGGTGGCCAAGAAGGGGCTTGGCGAATGAGTCGCCCACGATCACCGACGTCGACGGGCGGAGACGCTCCACGGATGCCCAGAACTCGCCCGGGTCGAAGTGCCGGGGGTGCTCCAGGAGGAACACCGTGCCACCGGTGAGCCACGCCGCTATCGACACGAACCAGCCCGTGCCGTGCATCAGCGGGCAGGCCACGAGGTTCCCGACCCGCAACGGGGGGTTCTCGACGTACGTGCGGAGGTCGTCGAGGGTGGCCGGGGAGGGCCCCAGGCCGCCGCCGCCGAGGCGGTCGTAGAGGTCACCCTGGCGCCACATCACACCCTTGGGCATGCCTGTCGTGCCCCCGGTGTAGAGGAACATGAGGTCCTCAGGGGACCGCTCGGCGACGGGAGCCGGGCCGTCGGCCGAGGCCGCGGCCTCGAAGTCCTCACCGGCCACCTCCGCGGGGAAGCCGTCGTCGTAGAGGAGGACGCCCCGCACCTTGGGGAGGTCGCCGAGGACCTTGGCGAGGACGGGAGAGAACTCGTGGTGGACGACGAGGATCTCGGCGTCGGCGTTGTCGAGGAGGTAGAGGAGTTCCTCCTCCTTGTAGCGGTAGTTCACGTTGAACGGGACGAGGCCGGCCTTGAAGGAGGCGTACATCCCCTCCAGGTAGGCGTGGGAGTTGTAGCCGTAGAGGCCCACCTTCCCCTGGCGGGTCGCCCCCCGCTCCAGCATCCAGCGGGCCAGGTTGGCCGCCCGCCTCTCGCAGTCGTTCCAGGTGACGACGCGGTCGCCCTGGCCGATGGCGGGTTCGTCCCCCCGGACGGCGGCGGCGACGTCGAACGCGTCGGCGAGATTGATGTCGATCACGGAGCCTCCACGAGTCGCAGCGGTTGGGGAGAGGGTATTCGTCTCTCCCCGACGGCTCCCAGGGCGGGCTCCCCGGAATCCCCTGGGGCGGGTCCCGGCCCGCCCGATACCATCTCGGGCCATGACCCCGCGGACGCTCTTTGACAAGGTCTGGGACGCGCACGTCGTGCGCGAGGAACCTGGCCTACCCACCCTCCTCTACGTCGACCTCCATCTCGTGCACGAGGTGACGTCCCCCCAGGCCTTCGAGGCGCTGCGCCTGGCGGGCCGCCGGCTCCGGCGACCCGACCTCACCTTCGGCGTGCCCGACCACAACGTGCCCACGAAGGAGCGGGACGAGCCGGCGAAGGACCCCCTGTCCGAGAGGCAGATCGCCACCCTGCGGGCGAACGCGGCGGAGACGGGGATCGCCTTCTTCGACATCGACGACCCCCGCCAGGGCATCGTGCACGTCGTGGGCCCCGAGCAGGGTCTCACCCGGCCCGGCATGTCGATCGTCTGCGGGGACAGCCACACGTCCACCCACGGGGCCTTCGGCGCTCTCGCATTCGGCATCGGCACTTCAGAGGTCGAGCACGTCCTCGCCACCCAGACGCTGTCCCAGAACCGGCCCCGGACGATGGCCGTGAACGTGGACGGCGACCTGGGTCCGGGAGTGACGGCGAAGGACGTCACCCTCGCCGTCATCCACGGGATCGGGGTCGACGGCGGCATCGGCCACGCCGTCGAGTACCGCGGCTCCGCGATCCGGGGGCTCTCCATGGAGGGCCGCATGACGGTCTGCAACATGTCCATCGAGGGAGGCGCCCGGGCCGGGATGGTCGCCCCGGACGAGAAGACCTACGAGTACCTCGACGGCCGCCCGCACGCCCCGCGGGGTCGGGCGTGGGATGACGCCGTGGAGGGGTGGCGGCAACTCCCCACGGATCCCGGTGCTGTCTTCGACCGCGAGGTGGTCGTCGACGCCGCGACCCTCGCGCCCTTCGTCACCTGGGGTACGAACCCCGCCCAGAGCGTCCCCGTCACCGCGGCGGTGCCCGCCCCCGAGGATTTCGCCGACCCCGCGCAGCGCGAGGCCGTGATCCGCGCGCTCGCCTACATGGACCTGAAGCCGGGCACCGCCATCACCGACGTGGCCGTCGACGTCGTCTTCATCGGCTCCTGCACGAACGCCCGCATCGAGGATCTCAGGGCCGCCGCCGCCGTCGCCGGGGGCCGCAGCGTGGCGCCCGGCGTGGTGGCCCTCGTGGTGCCCGGGTCCGGTCTGGTGAAGGCGGCGGCGGAGGCAGAGGGCCTCGACCGTGTCTTCACCGCCGCCGGCTTCGAGTGGCGCGACGCCGGTTGCTCGATGTGTCTGGCGATGAACGACGACGTCCTTCTCCCCGGCCAGCGTTGCGCGTCCACGAGCAACCGCAACTTCCAGGGCCGCCAGGGCCCGGGCGGGCGCACGCATCTCGTGAGCCCGGCGATGGCCGCCGCCGCCGCCGTCACGGGCCATTTCGCCGACGTCCGGGAGATGACCTGATGGAAGCCTTTCGCGCCCTCACGTCCAAGCCGATCCCGCTGGACCGCGCCGACGTCGACACCGACCAGATCATCCCGGCGCAGTTCATGAAGCGGGTGGAGCGTTCCGGCTTCGGCCGGTACCTGTTCCACGCCTGGCGCCAGGACCCGTCATTCGTGCTCAACGACGACCGCTATCGCGGCGCCCAGATCCTTCTCGCCGGGGCGAACTTCGGCTGCGGTTCTTCCCGCGAACACGCCCCGTGGGCGCTGGAGGACTACGGGGTGCGGGCCGTGATCGCCCGGAGCTTCGCCGACATCTTCCGCAACAACTGTGCCAAGGTCGGAATCCTCACGATCACGCTGCCCGACGACGTCGTCACAGCCCTCGTGGAGCGCTCCGAGGCCGACCCCGAAGCCGAGATCACGATCGACCTCGAGGCCCGCACCGTGCGTGCCGGGGACGAGGTGCACACCTTCGACGTCGACCCCTTCGTGCGCGACTGCCTCCTGGAGGGACTCGACCAGATCGGCCTCACGCTTCGTCACGAGGACGACATCGCCGCCTTCGAGGCCCGGCGGGAGGCCGAGCTCGCGGGCTGACGAGGTTGGAGGCTCACGCCTCACGTGCGTGAGGCGTGAGCCTCCAACCTCGTCAGCCCGGTCATGCGTCCGGTTGGGCCCCGAGAACGGTCCCGGCCGGCCAGCCGCCCGTCGCCGGCGCCGCCTCGACGCCGGCCGCCTCGTAGACCGCGGTCGTGACGGCGGAGATGCGCCGGGCGCTCTCCTGGAAGCCGGGGAGGCCGTTGCAGATCACGACGACCACGAGTCCGTGCTCGGGGTCGCAGAATCCCGTCGAGGAGGCATGCCCCGAGTGGCCCACGGAGCGGTACGACGCCAGTTTCCCGTAGTCGACGTTCTGGGGGACGAACCCTAGGCACCATGGGATCTCCGCCCCCCACCGCGAGTCGCGCTCGGCCGCCGAGAGGATCACGTCCGGGACCCCGATACGGTGGGGAGACGTCATCGCCTCCAGGGTCTGGGCGGAGAGGACGCGAACGGCGTCACGTTCGCCCCGGCCGAGGACCATCTCGTAGAACCGGCCGAGGTCGTGTGCCGGCCCACGGCCCGACCCACCCGGGGAGACCCAGCTGAGGCCCTCGTCCGTGTTGAGATGCACGAGGTTGAAGATCATGAACATGGGATCGTCCGGGGGGAGCTTCGGGGCGATGTGGGCCACCCGGTCCCTCAATCCGTCTACGAGCTCCGGCGGGATCCCGGCATGGCTGTCGTCCATCCCGAGGGGCCCGAAGACCTCGTCCGCGAGGTAGCGGTCGATGCGGCGGCCGTCGAGGCGCCGCACGATCTCCCCCAGGACGACCCAGCCGGCGGTGGCGTGGTAGGCGGCCACCGTGCCGGGTTCGAAGAGGGCGGGGGAGTCCACGATGCGACGCACGACGTCGTCCCAGGGCATGTTCTGGGCGAAGTCGGCGAAGGGGAAGCCGCCCATGTGCGTGAGGACGTGGCGGACGGTCGCCGCTTCCTTGCCGTTGGCGAACTCCGGTATGAAGCGACGCACGGGGTCGTCGAGGGCGAGGGCGCCCTGCTCCCAGAGCCGACCGATCGCCACCGAGGTGAGCGGCTTGGAGGACGAGAACCAGAGCATGATCGTGTCCGGGGTGGTCTTGACGCCCGCCTGCGCCTCACCGCCGGCGTGATCGAGAACGGGCACCCCGTGGCGGGAGACGTAGATCTGGTAGCCGTCGTGGAGGTCGGGAATGCCTTCCTCGAGGAGGGCGACGGCGTGTTCCAGGGCGGTGGTGGAGAAGCCGCTCGCTTCGGGATCGGAGACGAGGTTCACGGAAGGCCCCCCGTTGACGGGTACGTCCCTGTATTGTCGCAGCCATGGCAGTCGGCTGCGAAACGCGTACCGGCACAGATGTCGTCTCCACCCCCGTGGGTGACCTGGTGGTCACGGTGGTCGACGGCGTTCTCACCCGTCTCGACTTCGCCGAATCCGGCCGCGTCCCGGGCCTGGTCGATTCGCCCGAGGCGGCGGCCGGCGTGCGACGCCAACTGGACGGGTACTTCGCCCGGCCCCGCCGGCACCGTTTCGACGTACCTCTCGATCTCGGAGACGTGAGCAGCTTCGACCGCGACGTGCTCACTGCTCTCGCCGACGTCCCGGCGGGGGAGACGGTGACCTACGGCGACCTCGCCCGCCTCTGCGGCCACCCCGGGGCCGCCCGGGCCGTGGGCGGGGCCTGCCGCCGCAATCCGATAGCTGTGGTCGTCCCGTGCCACCGGGTGGTCCCGGCCGGCGGCGGCGTGGGAGGCTACGCCGGCGCTTCCTGGCGCAAGGAGGCGCTCCTGCGCATGGAGGCGGGGGCGGCGTCCCCGTGGAGGCGCGACGGCTCCTCCTGACTGTGAGGACGCCCCGGCTTCACCAAACCTTTACACGGTCCCTTTAGGATGGTGTGAATCGCATCACCGATGAGAGGATCACCGTGGCGACCCGACTCCGCCTCCCCGCGCTGGCGCTTGCTGCCGTCCTGGTCGGCAGCGCCTGCATACCCCGCAACCCGGCGCCCTCACCCCCCACGCCGACGCCCACGGAAACAGCCACGCCCTCTCCCTCGCCCACGCCTACGCCCTCGCCCAGCGCCCCGCCCGGTCTGGACGCCCCGGTCGTGGACGGTGCCACGTACGAGGACAGGGGCGACGTCCGGGTCGTGAAGCCCCCGGCAGGAGCATGCACGGACGTCACCGCCACTCCCGTCGTGGTGGGCGCCACGGTCGTGTTCGGCATGCACGAGAAGGGCCGCGGCTGCGCCGACACCGGTCCTTACGGGCATTCCCTCCTCGGCTACCACACGGGGGACGGCCTCCTCCACGAGCTCGCCTCCGGGGCGGGCACCGAAGGCACGCCGACGTACGACACCGCCGGTGGCGTTCTCTTCTGGCCCGTGCTCACAGGCGGGGCCGTGCAGGTGCTTTCCGCGGACACGTTCGCGAACGCGGGCGGGGACACCGGGATCGCCGCCGTGAACGACGCCGCTGGCACCGTCCTGGGCGGCCTGTACTACTTCGGGACGGTGAACACCCCCTTCCCCCCCTGCCAGGGCGAGGCCGGGGGCGAACCCGAGGACGACTGCGGCGCCCTCTACGCGGTCGACGCCACCGGCACCGTCCGGCACCGTCTCGACGTCCACGACGGCGTTCGCCTCTGGATGACGGCGGGGCCCACCACCGACGGCACGTCTCTCTTCGCCGGGGGCGGCACGCAGCAGTACGGAGCCGACGACTCGGAGTACCGCTACGGGTGCTCGGCGCTGCGCCTCGGCCCCGGCTTGGCCCTGGAACGCTCCGCGGATCCCGGCGACCCGGGCTGCCGGGAGGTGGGTCCTCTGGAGTCGGCGGTAGTCGGGGAGATGCCCATCGGCCCCGACGGGTCCGTGTGGGCGCAGTTCCTCGGCCCGAACGATTCCGCCGGGAACGTGGACGTCGTCCACTACAGCAGGGACCTGGACGAGATCTGCCGGGCACGCTTCCCGACCCTCGACGCCGTGGCGTCCGCGAGCTTCTACCAGGCCCCCACCGTCGACCGGGACGGCAACGCCTACGTGACCTTCACACTGCCCCTGGACGGAGGTGAGCGGCGCGGTGTCCTGTACAGGGTCTCGCCGTCGTGCGCGGCGACGGAGCTCGCCCGCGTGGACGGCGGCGCCAAGGCGAGCCCCACCCTCGTGGACGACCGCGCCGTCCTCCTCGCCACCGACGGGAAGCTCCTCGTCGTCTCCGCCGCCGACGGCCACGTGGAGCGGGAGATCGCCCTGGGCTCCGAGGCCCCGGTCACGGCCGCGCCCGTCGTCGCAGACGGCACCGTCTACGTCGTCGCCACCGACGCCACCCTCAGCATCGTCCGGAACACGGGTCTGGACGGCTACGGCACCGCCGCCTGGCCCCGCTTTCGCCACGACAACAACGCCAGCGCTTCCACGGCAGGGGGGTGAGGGGACCCGCCTGCCGTGACAGCGGGGCCACCATCTCCGACCAGGGTCACAGGACGCCCAGGAGGCTCCCGACCTTGCGCACTGTGGTGCCGCCGGCCTCTTGGGCTATGTCGAGGGCGCGGTGCACGCCGAGGTCGTCGTCGAGGGCGCCCAGCGCGGCGTCGAGAGCCGCCCCCGAGGAACCCGGTCGGCCGGCGGCGCTCCAGAGCGCCTCGATGCGCTCCTCGGCCTTGTGCAGGAGCGACTGGTCGAATTCCCAGGGCTCGGCCCAGGGCCGATCGACGAGCAGGAGCCGGATCGCCTCCGGGGACCACCGCTCCAGGAGGTCGTGTACGTACACGAGGTTGCCCAGGGACTTGGACATCTTGGCGCCCTCGTAGCCCACCGTCCCCACGTGCATCCACGTGCGCACGAACGGGCGCACGCCGGTGAGGGCCTCGGCCTGGGCGGCCTCGTAGGCGTGATGCGGGAAGCGCAGGTCGGTGCCCCCACCGTGGACGTCCAACGACGTCCCCAGGAGGGACATCGCCATCGCGCTGCACTCGGCATGCCAACCGGGCCGGCCGTCGCCCCAAGGGCTCGGCCAGTGCGGCTCGCCCGGGCGGGAGCGCTGCCAGAGCGGGACGTCGAGGGGGTCGTCCTTTTCGGGGTCCTCCGGATGCCCGCCGTGCTCGGCGGCGAGGGCGAGAGCGTCGTCACGGGAGAGGCCGAGTGCGCCCATGTGCCCCGTCACGCCGGCGGCGCCGAAGTACACGGTCCCGTTGCGCTCGTAGGCAGCCCCGCGTTCGAGGAGGCCGGAGGCCAGCGCCACGACCTCCTCGACGAAGTCCCGGGACCGGGGCTCGAACGCCGGGGGCGGCACCCGGAGGCGGCGCATGTCCTCCTCGAAGAGGAAGGTCTGCTCGGTTCCCAGCACCCGGTAGTCGACGCCCCGCTTGGCCGCCTGGGCGAGGATGTCGTCGTCGATGTCGGTGATGTTGCGGCAGAGGTCGACCTGCACGCCGCGGGCCTCGAGCACGCGGCGGGCGACGTCGAGCCAGACGAACGTGGCGGCATGGCCGAGGTGCGTGGTGTCGTACGGGGTGATCCCGCATACGTACATCCGCGCCCGGCCCACAACCGGGAGCGCTTCGCCGCCGATCCGCAACGTCATCAGGTCACCACCCGGTTCTCGAATCCCTTCACGCCGAGCCAGGACAGTACGCCGACCCAGGCCGTGGCGGCCAGGTAGATCACAGGGGCCGGGAGGTGGCCCACCTGCGGGGTGAGGCCGCGGTGGGGCCGCCGCGGGGCCGGCGCTCCCCTCATGCGTAGAACGTGGACGCGATCGCC
>CAYJLW010000106.1:0-11722 GCA_964370965.1 uncultured Acidimicrobiia bacterium
CCCCCCTACCTCCGTGGAGAAATCTCGACGTGATTCCGGGGCGGCGGAGCCGCCCCTCACGGCTTCAAGCGCCGTCCGCGAATCGTCTGGCTGACGCGCAGCGTGGTGCCTGGCGGCGGACAGGATGTGGGTGCAACCCCGTTCCCGTCATCCGAGGACGTCGCGATAGAGGGCGTCCCACCTTTCGCAGAGGCGTTCAACGGAGAACTCGTGAGAGCGGACGACCCCGTTCGCCGCCAGGTTCGCCGCCCGGTCACGGCCGTCGAGAAGGTCGACGAGGGCGCCCGCCAACGCTGCGGGATCCTGCGCAGGGACGACGACGCCCGACACGCCGTCCTCGACGACGTCGGGCATCCCGCTCACGTCCGTCACGACCGTCACCCGGCCGGCCGCCATCGCCTCGATGACAGACGCCGGGGTGCCCTCGCGCCAGGACGGCTGCACGAACACGTCGATGCCCGCCAGGAAGGCAGCGGCATCAGGGACGCGGCCGAGGAACTCGACGCCCGCTCCGGCTCGCCCGGCCCGTTCACGCATGGCGTCGCCGTCCGGCCCGACGCCCGCGACGACGAATCGGACGTCGGGCCGCTCGGCATGCACCATGACGGCGGCGTCCACGAAGTCGTCGACGCCCTTGTAGGAGACGAGGCGGGAGAGCATCCCGACGACCGGAGGCCGTCCGAGGGGGAACGGAGGGTCCGCCCGGAAGTCCTCGACGTGGACCCCGCCCGGGATCCAGACGAGCTTCCTCGGATCCGCCTGCTCATGGCGCTCCAGGAGAGCCATGATCTCCCGGGACACGCAGACGAGACGGTCGGCCTTCTCGTGCAGGACACGCTCGAGCATCCGGTACGCGTAGCGCACGTCCGGCGGCCGAGCCGACCAGACCCGGAAGGTGCCGTGGTGGACGCGCACGTAGCGCGCCCGGCCCCACCAGCTCAGGATTCCGGCCCACATGTCGGCGCGCCACAGATGGCTCACGATCAGGTCCACACCGATCTCACGGAAGAAGCGGTCGAGGCGCACTGCCCCGCCGGCCTGCCACTTCCTCTCCATGCCGGCGACACAGACCGGGACGCCGAGCGCCTCGAAGTCAGCGAGCATCGACTCGCTGTGGCCCTCCGCCGCCGAGTGGTGTTCATGACGGACGAACGCCACCGCCGGGCGGTAGCGGGTCCGGTCCATGCACTTCACGAGCTCGTAGACCATGGCGCGAGGCCCGCCGCGGATCGGCGAGCTCACCACGTGGCAGATCGTGCGCCGGTCGTCCCCGACCATCAGTCCCCGCTCCCGGGGGCGGGGAGGTGAAGGGCGGCAGCGAACTCCTCGGCGAGGTGCGACCAGTCGTAGCGGCGGGACACCCGCCAGATCCGCTCCCGCTCCGCCGCCGCCACCGGCACCTTGGCCGCGTCCAGCACGCCGTCCGCGTACGCCTCGGGGCTGGGCGGCAGCGCCTGGCCGACGTCGAGCTCCTCGACGACGTCCGCCCAGACGCCGACACGGGTCGTGAGCACGGAGAGGCCGCAGCCGAGGAACGCCGGCACGCGCCCGGGGCAGCGGGCCTCGTTGGCCACAGTGGGCCCGAGGGGAGCGAGGGCGTAGTCGGCCCGCCAGCATGTCCGCGTGTACTCGTCGAAGGAGAGGTTCCCGAAGCGCCGCACCCGGGGTCTGTCGGGGAACTTCCCGGCGGCGAGACCGGTGACCCAGAGCTCCGTGTCCGCACCAGCGGCATCGAGAGCTTCGACGACCGCCTCGTAGTACTCCATGTCGTATGCGGCGCCGCCCCCCGCCACGAGACGAACCGGACGCGTCTCCCCTGGCGGGGGGGGATCGGCCTCCGGGGGCTCCCCCACGCTCGTGCCGTTGAGGACGATTGGGCAGTCGAGGTCGGGACGGCGGCGGGCGATCTCCTCCCGGAGACGCGGTGACACCGTGGTGGCGGACCCGGCGCGGGCGACGAGGCGGTTGAGGAGGACGTGCTCGACGGGCTCGAAGGCCCGGCTCGCCCACAGGGGTCGGCGCATGAGGGCGGCACCCCCGAACCACCAGTAGTCCCCGACGTCGGCGTGCAGGCGTGCCTTGTAGCGACCGGCGAAGTGCAGTGCCGGCGCCAGCACCGACGGGCGGGAGTCGAAGGCGACGACGAGGTCGGGCGGGCCGCCGTGGCCTGCGAGGAGCGCCTCGGCGTGGCGGATGCGCCAGCGACCCTCGCCCAGGCTCCAGCCGGATCTCAGCGGCTCGCGCAGCCAGCTCGGAGACCGCACGATCGTCGCCGCGCCCCGCTCCTCCTGGGACGCCTCGCCCGTGGCCCCGACGTACAGGACGAGGCGGGCCCCGCCAGGATGACGGCTGAGGAGCTGCTCGGCACGGTAGCTCGCTCCCCGGCCCCCGACGTTGTGGGAGAAGGCGAGGACGAGGGGGGGTCCGGCGACCATGCGCTCCCGTCAGCCCTGTGCCGCGCGAACCCGCGGGAGCCACACCTCGACCATGCGTTCCAGGCCGGCGCGCAGGTCGATCTCGGGGGCGAAGTCGGCGAGCGTGGCCCGGAACACGCCGAGATCGAGGGTCTTGGCCTTGTTGCCCGACGGCTTCGTAGTGTCGTATTCGATCTTCTCGCAGCCCAGGATCCCGGCGAGGGCTTCGGCGAGATCCTTCACGGACGTGGGCTCTCCGCCGGCGAGGTTCATGGGCCCCACGGCTTCCCCGGTGGCGGCCGCCTTCGCCCCGGCGGCGAGAATCGCCCGGGCGATGTCCGAGGCGTGCAGGAGGTCGCGCTGCTGGGTGCCGTCGCCCCACACCGACAGCACGGGGTTCGTGGCCGCCTTGTAGACGAGGGAAGGCACGAGGTGTGACTGCTCGACACCCTTCCACCGGTAGGACTCCCCGTACGCGTTCGCCAGGCGCACGACCGCTGGGGTGATCCCGGAACCCTGCCGGGTGAGCTCGGTGACGCCCCGTTCGAGGATGAGCTTGGCGAAGCCGTAGCCCTCGTTGCCCGGCTCGCATTCCAGGGAGGCGGCGTCCTCGCGGATCGGCTGCGGGGCGCTCGCCGGGTACACGCAGGACGACGAGACGGCCACGAGCGTGAGGGGTCGCGCCGATCGGCGCCGGGCGAGTGCCCCCAACATGGCGAGGTCGATCTCGGCGTTCTGTTGCATCATCCAGAAGCCTCGCTGCGCCGAGAAGCCGATCCCCTGGGTCTCCCCAGCGAGGTGGTACACGACGTCGGCCTGCTCCACCACGGGGTCGACGGCCTCGGGCACACGCAGGTCGATGTTGTCATGGGGGAGCCGGCGGGAGAGATCCATGGAGTCGGCGGCCGGATTGCCGTCCCAGGGGCGGCGGTCGACGACGGTCACGGAGGCGGCGTCTGCGTCGAGGAGGTGTGAGGAGGCGAACGTGCCGATGAGGCCGGCGCCACCCGTCACGACGACATGGGCACCTGAGATCCCGGAGAGATCGAGCGAGGTCATGACGATGGAAGGTAGTGGACGCCGCCGGTGGGGCCCTCCGGTGCGCCGGTCTGGGGGGAAGTCCGTGTCATTCGGCGCGCAGGTTCGCCCGGTAGGCGTCGCCCTCGGCTGCCTGGGCCTCCGCGACCTGCCCGGCGATCCACGGGTAGGTCTTCGCTATGCCCTCGCGCAGCGTGGTGGGCGGCTCCCAACCGAGGACGCTGCGGCAGAGGCTGTTGTCGGAGTTGCGGCCCCGGACGCCCTGGGGACCCTCGACGTGGCGGACCTCGACATCCTTGCCGGCGGCGTCCATGGCGATGCGGGCGAGCTCGTTGATGGAGACCATCTCGTCGGAGCCGAGGTTCAGGGGCTCGCCGAAGTCGCTGCGCATGATGCGGTAGATACCCTCGACGCAGTCGTCGACGTAGCAGAACGAGCGGGTCTGCTCGCCGTCGCCCCACATCTCGAGGAAGCCGTCGGGGCCGGCCTCGGCCACCTTGCGGCACATCGCGGCAGGGGCTTTCTCGCGCCCGCCCCGCCAGGTGCCCAGGGGACCGTAGATGTTGTGGAACCGCACGATGCGGGTCGCCATCCCGTAGTCCTCGGCGTAGTGCAGGCAGAGGCGCTCCGTGATGAGCTTCTCCCAGCCGTAGGCGTCCTGGGGGGCCGCCGGGTAGGCGTGCTCCTCCTTCAGGGGCTCGACCTCGGTCGTCTCTTGGAGGTACTCGGGGTAGATGCAGGCCGAGGAGCTGTACAGGTAGCGGCCCACACCGTTCTCCCGCGCTGCCTCAAGGGTGTGGAAGTTGATGAGGGCGTTGTTGTGCAGGATGAGGGCGTGGTGGGCGGATATGAAGCCCATCCCGCCCATGTCGGCTGCGAGCGCGAAGACTTGGTCGACGCCGGCGGTCGCCTTCTGGCAGTTCTCCCACCGGCGCAGGTCGAGGAGCATGAACTCGTCGGCCTGCGTGGTCTCGAACTCGGGCTCCTTGATGTCGACTCCGCGGACGCGATGGCCCTCTGCTTTGAGCAGCTTGACGAGGTGGTGTCCGATGAAGCCCCCGGCTCCGGTGACGAGGACGTTGCTCACGATGACTCCTTGTCGGCTCCGAGATGATGCCTACCCACCGCCACCCGTACCCGCCACCCGAGGGAACCCTCCCTACCGAACCGTCTTCTAGCTGCTCCCGCGAGATTCCTGCAGAACGCCCACCGTCAGGCAGGCCGGGAACGCACCCGCCGCTCAGCGCTTGCGGAGCAGGACGAGCGCGTAGCTCGTGAGCCTCGGATGGGGACGGCGAATGAGGTACTCGGTCTTCATGCGGTGAAGCGCCCGCAGCGGCCCGAGCTTGTCGTAGTAGGCGGCGTGGCCGAAGTAGCCCCGGTACTCGACCACGTCGAAACCGAGACCCTGGAAGCGCTCGTACTGACGGGGCAAGGGTCCGTAGCACCAGTCGTAGTAGGCGGGAAACTTCGCGCAGCGCCCGGACTTCTCCCGGCCGGGGAAGACCCTCTGCAGGAGTCGATCGGTGTACTGCTCGGGCGCCCAGCGGTTCAACAGGAACGGCAGGGCGTACAGCGTGGGGAAGAAGTGGAGCGCGTAGCCGCCCGGGCGGAGCATCGCGAGGATGTTGGCGTGCAGGGCCGCGGCATCCGGGACGTGCTCGACCAGCATGCGGCTGAACACGAGGTCGAAGTGGCCGGCGAGGTCCGGCTGGGGCCGGCAGATGTCCGCGCAGACCTTCGTGTAGTCCTCGGGCGCCTTGTCGAGCTCGGCCCGGCTGACGTCCAAGAGGGTGTAGTCGAGGGCCCGGGCGCGGATGAAGTCCGGGGAGAGGACGGGGTTCGCCCCGCCGCCCACGTCACAGACGGCCCGCAGTCCATGGGTGACGACGACGTCCTCGACGACGCCGGTGAAGGCGCCCGTGAGCATCTCGAAGGAACGTTCGTAGGTGACGGCGGACCCCGTGGCGCGTTCGTCCCCGGTCATCACTGCTCCTCTCCTCAGTTCTCTAGAGGCCGTCGCCCGGCGGGTCCGGGGCCTTCTCCACGGTGACGTGGGCTCCCTCGCTCACCCGGAGGATCCCGGCGGCGTTCTCCCCGTTGGCGCCCACTGCGAGTTGGCCGGTGGAGTCGACGAAGGCGAGGAGGCGACCGCGTTCGACGTCTGCGAAGGTGCCCACGAGGGGGACGCGCTCGTCGATGCGCCCGAACGTCACGAGGAGGGTCTCCCCCCTTGCGGTGCCGATGGCGTCGAGGTCCTCCTCGGTGACGTTGGTCTGCACGTTGCCGTAGTGGTCGATCCAGAGCACGGCACCCTCGAGGCGTCCGCCGCTCTCCTGGCTCAGGGGCAGCAGCATCGGCACCAGCTCGGCGGGGGACACCTCTCCTCCGAGGTCCGCGAGAGCGGCGCCTCCGGCCAGCGCCCCCGCCGCGGGGGCGAAGACGTCCCGGCCCTGGAAGGTGGGGGACGGCTCTTCCACTCCCCAGCGGGACGGCTCCAGCACCACCGCTGCCGCCGTCCCCCCGCAGATCGCCACGGCGGGCGACAGGAGGCCGTTGTCGGGACCGACGAAGAGCCGGCCGTCGACGGCCTGGATCGCCACCGGCTTCCGGTCGGTGCCGACGGTGGGGTCCACGACGCCGAGATGGACGCCCGCGGGCAGGTACTGGATGGCCCGGGCGAGGGCGAGGGCACCCGCCCGGATGTCGCCCGGGCTGACGTTGTGGGTGACGTCGAGGATGTCCGCACCGGGACACACCTGCAGGATGAGCCCTTTGCAGACGGCTACGAACTCGTCGTCGAGGCCGTAGTCGGAGAGAAACGTGACAGACCGGTGTGTCACTTACCCTGCTGGCGGCGCTTCCAGCGCGTGGCCTTGAGAAGCTTCTTGTGCTTCTTCTTGCGCATCTTCTTGCGCCGCTTCTTGATCAGAGAGGACACATCGGCTCCTTCAGGTTCCTTCTTCGAACTGCCGGCCCAGCTCCGCTCCCCGGGCCGTGGCGGCACGCACAGCGGCGAGGACGCCGGCGCGGACTTCGCACGCGTCCAGTGCCGCCACCGCGGCCGCAGTCGTGCCGCCGGGTGAAGTGACCTGCGTGCGGAGCTCGGTGGCGGACCGCCCGGTCTCGAGCAGCCCCGCCGCCCCGGCCATGGTCTGACGCGCCAGGATAGCCGCCGTGTCCTCCGGGAGTCCCAGCGCGACGCCGGCGCCGGCGAGGGCCTCGACGAGGTAGAAGAAGTAGGCCGGTCCGGAACCCGACACGGCCGTGGCGACGTCGAGCAGGGACTCCTCGACGCGGAGCACCCTTCCGACGGCCCCCAGGATCTCCTCGGCGAGGTCGAGGTGGTCCCCGGTGGCGTGCCTGCCCCCGGCGACGACGGACATGGCCATGCCCACGAGGGCCCCGGTGTTGGGCATCGCCCGCACGACCGGCGTGCGCTCCGGGAGCATGGCCTCCAGCGCCCGAGTGGACACGCCGGCGACGATGGAGGCCACCGGCGTTCCCGCGCCCAGCTCGGCGCCCACTGCCTCGCAGGCCTCCCGCAGGTGGGGCTGCTTCACGGCGAGCAGGACGCAGCCCGCGCCCCGGGCGGCGTCCTCTGCCTCCTCGTAGACGTGGACGCCGTAGCGTTCCTGCAGCGACTCGCGGCGCTCGTCGTCCGGCTCGGCCACGGACAGCTCCGTGGGGGCCGCCCAGCCGGCGTCGAGCAACCCGTGCAGGAGCGCTCCCCCCATAGCCCCGCCCCCGATGAGAGCGAGCCGGATCATCGCGCCTCCGGACGCCGGAGGGGGGGCCGCTTCACGGTGGAGGGTTTGAGGGCCATCCCGCCAGGCTAGCTACGGCGCCGCCTTGCGGGGCGAGTCCCGCCCCGCGGTCACACGCCCTCGTAGGCCGGGTCCCACCACGCCTTGTCGGTACGCCAGGGGGAGTCCTGGTGTACGCACAGCCCCTGGTAGCGCTCGCCGTAGCGCTCGATGAGCTCCCGGTGGATGCTCCGGAAGGCCCGGGCATCCTCGACCGTGACCGGCTCCTGGCTCTCGGCCCAGACGGTGGAACGGCCGCATTCGCCGAGGAGGAAGGGGAGGTCGGCGCCGGTGTTGCGGTCCCAGACCACCAGCGAGTCGCCCACGCCCCGCAGGACCCGCTCCGGACCGCCGCCGTCCTCGTAGACGTGCAGGTCGATGAGGCCGATCTGGGGGATCCGGGCGGTCGCCTGCGCCCAGGCCTCGAAACGCTCCGGGGCTGCTGACGCCACCCCGCTCGTGGCCCACGTGACGCCCTCGCGGCCGTCGAGCACCCTGTGCAGGGCCCGCCAGGTCCCACCCGCCCCACCGGTCCACTTGCCGCCGCCCCATCCGTGGGTGAGCGCCCAGGGCTTCGTGAGGTTGACGGAGGCACCGCTGCGCCCCGGGACGCCCCAGAGGAGGTCGGCCTCGTTGAAGGCCTCGACGACGACATCCCCGAGGCCCGCCCGGCCGAGGGCGTCGTGCAGGTCACGGACGAAGCCGCCGTAGGAGGCGTCCGGGTCGGCCGGGTAGTTGCGGAGCATGCCGGGCTTCGCCCACACGAGGCCCTTCTCGAGCGGGCGGCGACCCAGCCAGAACGCGTCCTGTACGCAGAATTGCACGACGAGACGGCATCCGGTCTCCACGCAGGTCTCGAAGAAGGGGAGGTAGTCGCCCCAGGTGAGGCGGCGGTCGCGCCCCGGCTCGTAGAGATCCCATTCCACGAACCAGCGGATGACCGAAGGTCGCTGGCGCCTCATCCCCTCGATGTGTTCCGGCGTGATCGCCCCCGAGGAGTACTGGTTCCATCCCACACGGAACACGGTGGCGTCGTAGGTGACGGCGGGCGCATCCGGGAGGGGGCCTGGTGATTCGGCCGGCGGTCCCGTGACGGAACGGCCGCCGTCGTCGACGCGGCGCGTGACAGGCAGCATGCAGGCGCTGAGCGCCCCGGGCACGACCGACGCCGCGCCGACGCCGAGGGCTCCGCGGAGGAAGCGGCGACGGTCGATCTGGGTCACGCCGGGCCTCCGCCGACCGAAGAGGGAAGGGACGAGCCCGAGAAACCCGCATCCCCGGCGCGCACTTCCCCAGGCGGCCGACGCGGCTGATCCCTCGGGCTCACCGGGCACCCTATCAGCGCGCGTGACGACTGTCAAATGGAGGCAACGGCGCGTTTCCAGAGGCATATGGAGGCATTAACAAGGTGTGGAGAGAGTTATCCACAGATGTGGAGAACTCTGTGTGCGAGCACTCCACCGTAGGCCTACGCCCCCGCGCGCCTGTGGAGAAGCATTCCCGAGAGCTCACCCGCCCGCCTCGGGCGTCCCGTCTCCCTCCTGGGCGGCGCCAAGGAGTGACGCGTACCCGAGGCGCAGCGCGCACGGGAAGAGGTCCTCGACGACGGCGTACAGGGTGCCCACGACACGATCGAGCTCTCCGGCCGTGACCGCCTCGACGGGCATCTGACCGAGGAGGAAGACGTCGCGCTCTTCGCAGAGCGCGAAGTGGACACCGTAGAGGCGCTCGTTGCGCAAGAGGAGGAACTCGTAGAGCTCGGGGAGGTTCTCCTGGGGAGCGGGCAGGAACTGGGTCTCGTAGGCGAGGGTGCGCTCGCGCAGGGTGAACCAGATGGTCGTGACGTCGCGGCTCGTTCCCGCGAGGCGCAGGAGCCACCGGTTGTCGTCTCTCTCGACCGCCAGCACGTCGGGGGTGCCCGTGAGGCCCTCGAGATAGGCGGTGATCTCGGCCTCCGCCCGGCGCACGGCGGCGTCCCGGCCGCTCACCCGCACACGACGCGGCCCGCCGGCGCGGTGAGCCCGGAATAGACGGCCCGGTGGGCGGACGCGGTCACACCCCAGGAGTAGGGGGCGGCCGCGAGGCGGGCTCCCCTGCGGAATCGGGCCCGCAGCTCCTCGTCACCGAGAACCCGGCCCAAGGCCGCGGCGAAGCCGTCTGGGGTGCGCTCCCGCACGAGGAGACCGCTCTCCTCGTGGGTGACGAGATGGCAGAGACCGTCGACGCTCGCCGCCACCACCGGGACCCCGCAGGCCATCGCCTCCAGGGCGGCGAGGCCGAAGGATTCAGAGCGGGAGGGCACGATGCAGACGTCCGCCGCCTGATGGAACGAGGCGATGCTCTCGTGCGACCGCGCCGGGAAGAAGCGCACGTCGGCGCACATGCCGACGTCGGCGGCGAGGCGGTGCAACTCGGCTTCGGTGTCCTCGCCGTCGTCGCCGCTCGGACCGCCCACGACGAGCAGCGTGATGCGCGACGCCAGCTCAGGCCGGCTCCGGCACAGCTCCAGGAGTGCCCCGAGGGCGAGGTCGGCCCCCTTGAGGCGCTGGATGCGCCCCAGGTAGAGCACTACGAGGTCAGTATCCGCCAGACCCAGCTCGGCGCGGGCCTCGATCTGTGGACGAGGAAAGAACATGCGGTGGTCGACGCCGGGAGGGATGATCTCCACCCGCTCCGGGTCAGCACCGTAGCGTCGCGCGAGGATCTCCGCCTCGTGGGCGGTGTGGGCGACGAGCACCGCGGCCTCCCGCGCCGCGGCGATCTCGGCCTCGAGGCGGGCGCCGCCGCCGTCGGGCAGGGCCCGCGTGAGCGCCAGCGTATGGGCCGTGTGCACGACAGGGGGTCCCCCGGCCCCGGCCACGTCGAGCGCGGCCCGGGCGGACAACCAGTAGTGGGAGTGCACGGCGTCGTAGGCGCCTTCCTCCACGCAGGCGGCGAGACCGGTCGCGAACTCGCCCACGTGAGCCTCGAGACCGTCCTTGGAGAGCGGCCGCGGCGGGCCCGCAGGGACGGCCACGCAGCGGGCCCCCGGGCCGAGACGCGTGATGCAGGCCTCGTCGGGGTCGCTGCGGCGCGTGAAGACGTCACACGCCAGCCCGGTCGCTCCGAGCCGGAGCGCAAGCTCGCGCACGTACACGTTCATGCCGCCGGAGTCGCCCCGCCCGGGGAGGGCGAGCGGCGACGTGTGGTAGCTCACCATCGCGACACGTCGGAGCATCTACTCGGTTCCCTTCGCCGCCCCTGGGTGGACAGGACGGGCCACACGGAGGCGGCGCAACGGCCTGGCCTCGGCGCCGAGACGGAACTTGTACGTCTCGTGACCCCGCAAGAAGTCGAACACCGGAACGCCCTCCTCGATTTCCTTCCGGATGAGGAATCCGAGGAGGACGTTTCCCGGTGAGAAGACCGCGACCTCGGGATCATACGCCGAGTTGTACAGGTAGTACCCGGCGGCGTCGGCAAAACCGAACGTGGCGGCCACCGCCTCGCCTCCGGCGAAGAGGGTGTCGAGTCGCAGGGCCTTCGTCCCGGCGAAGCGCCGCGCTGCGCCGCGGAAGAACGCCGCCATGGGCTCGTCCATGAACTGGCCCTTGTCGCCCGCGGCCTGCCGGTGCCAGGCGACGAAACGGTCGACGTCCTCGGGCAGGACGGGCTCCGAGCGGACGTCGAGCTCGCCCAGCTCGCGCTCCAGGCGGCGCTCCTTGCGCCGAAGCTCGTGGCGCTCCTTCTTGCCGATCCGCTCGAGGTAGGCCGCCCAGCTCCCCGGGAGCCGCATCCTCGCGGAGTCCTCGTTGCGGAAGGTGACGTCGAAGCCGTGGCGGACGGCCGCGAGCGCCGCCGCCACCGTGAAGCCGGACTCCGCCGGGACGGCCGCGGCCTCCAGGGACGTCCAGTCGTCGCGGCCGGCGAGCCAGTCCACGAGCGTCTCCCCGGCGCCGGCGTGCGCGTCGGGGGCGCCCACGACGCCCACGTAGTCCGTGACGTCCTCGCCGCCGACGAAGAGGATGCGTCCGTCGGGCCGGCGGTGCAGAGCCATCAGGAAGCCCCCGGAGGGGCCGTCGTGGTCGAGGAGGAGGAGGTCGCTGTCCGCCCCGAACGTGTCCCACCACAACGCCGCCCAGTCCGGGCCGAGGAAGGGGCCGTAGCCGGGTGTCGCGGCGGCGAGCGCCTTCCAGCGCGCGTGCAACCGGACGAGATCCGCCGGATCGGAATGGATGGCGAGCATCCCAGGGATTCTTGCAGGAGCGACCCGAGTTCCCTCAGCGGGGGGGGCCGAACCGCAAGAGGGTCAGACCCGCGTCAACCGACTGACACCTCACGCGTCAGCCTGCCGAAGGCGACAGCGCGTAGGACGCGTGAGGGGCGGCTCCGCCGCCCCCGGACTCACCCGGAGGTCTCCCAGGTCAAGAAGGGGGGGTCTCAGGGGGGGGCGCGGTCCCCCCCGGAGAGACAGGCCGCGTGCCT
>CAYJLW010000107.1:0-7046 GCA_964370965.1 uncultured Acidimicrobiia bacterium
TGCGCGGGTCGTGGATGGGCACGGCGTCGGCGAGGAAGAGGCGGCCGAAGGGGGTGTCCACGACCCGTTGGGCGTCGTCGGGGATCCCGGCCGGGGAATCCCCGAAGGCGAACGCCGCCCGCCTGAGGCCCTCCCGGTAGCGGGGGTCGCCGGAGAGGCGGCGGCTCACCGGGCCGAACCACGCCGATCGCAGGAAGCCTGGCGTGACCGTGTTCTGCAGTCGCACGGCCTGCTCCACGAGCACGATGGCCACCTCGCCCGTTTCGTCGGCGGCGAACACGCCGCCCATTTCGGGATGGAGGAGGACCTCGATGACGTGGAACGGCTCGGGGGAGAGGCGCTCGGCGAGGTCCAGGACCGTGTCGGCCTGCAGGCGGAACGGATCCGGTGTCGCCGCAGCGGCCTTCGGGAGGGCGAGGCGCTCGGGGAGCCGGCCGTCCTCGTCGGCCAGGGCCCAGCAGTGGGCGCGGGTCGTGACCTCCGCTTCCGGGGGGCCGCCCAGGAGGGAGGTGAGCGCCGCCATGCGGGCGTTCACCCAGCGCACGTAGCCCCGGCTGTCGAAGAGGTACGTCGGGTTCGGGTCCGACGCCGCGTCCGGGAAATGCGTGGCGAGGAAGCCTGCCACCTCGGCCGCGGTGGGGGCGACGCCGGCGGCGGCGTGGAGGTGGTTTCGGACCACGGCCTCGACGCCGAGCTCGAAGCGGAGGTTCGAGAGGCCGCGGGCGAAGTCGTCCAGGTCGGCCCGGGTGGCGCCCCGTCCGGCGCGGAGGCGGTGCATGAACGAAGTCAGCGTCCCCACCGGCCACCCCATCCGTTCGGCGAGCTGTGCGTAGGAGATCCCGTTTTGGCGCCGGTAGCCCTCGATGAGGTGGGGGAGGTCGCAGTAGAACACGGCGGGCCAGCGTAGCCGGGTGCCGCCTGCGGGGGCACACGAGCGTTCCGGGGAGCCCAGGCACGGGTACCCGTGCCCGGGCTCCCCAGAACGGGGAGTCGGGCCCCTGCCCGCCGATCTGCAGTTCAGACTGCAAGTTCGGCCGAATGGGCGCCTTTCCCTTGGAGGGTGCGCACGGCGGGGCGGAAACTTGCTCGGGCGCCGCGGTGCAGGAGAGCGAGCGGCCGGAGGCTGCTGGAGGTCAAGTGCCATGGGGCGAGTCAAGGACGTACCGCGACGCAACTCGCGGCGGGGTGTTCTGCCCGCTGGGGGGCAGGCGCCGGGAGGCCGTCCGGGCCGTGCCGGCGTCTCTGTGCGCGGCGGGACGACACTCCGTCGTACCCGGGCCCCGGGGCAAGGCCGGCCGTCCCTGCTGCCCGTACGTCGGTGTTTCCGCCGGGGGGCCACAAGGTTCCTCGCTCTCGTCCTTCCGGCGCTGGTGGTGGCGATCCTCTTGCTGGGGCGCGCTGCCACCGCCGTCGAGCGGATCGAGGGGCCGGGTACGGCGACCCGCCAGAGCCTCGGGCGTGACCGCTGGGGGGGGATGTACCGCTTCAGCAGCTCGCCCCGCCTGAGCGCGGACGGCCGCTACGTGGCCTTCCAGTCCTCCGCTCCGTTCGTCGCGGGCGACAAGTACGGCTTGGACGTGTTCGTGCGGGACCGCGACGTCGACGGCGACGACCGCTTCGACGACCCCTGGGGCGCCTGGCGGGACCCCGGCGCGCCGTGGGTGGAGGGCGCGGCGAGCACGCTGCGGGTGTCCAGCGGCATGGACGGGCGCTCGGCGGGGGGCTGGAGCCCGGACGCCAGCGACGACGGCCGGCTCGTCGCCTTCGTGTCCGACGCCGTCGACATGGTGCCCGGCAGCCTCACCCCGGGCCTCACGGGGGATCAGGTCTACGTCCGCAACCTGGACACGTGGGAGATCGAAAGGGTGACGAGGGATCCCGACGGCGGCCCCGCTCTCGGCTCCAGCGACGAGCCCGCGCTCAGCGGCGACGGGCGCCACGTGGCCTTCACGTCGGACGCCGGGGACCTCCTCGGTGGCGCCCACGCGCCCGGTGGGGGCGGGCGCAGCGTCTTCGTGTACGACCGCGAGGCCGCCACGACCGCCCTGGTGAGCGTCCCGACCGGGTCGGGGGCGGCGGACGGCGACAGCACTGATCCATCGCTGAGCGGGGACGGCCGCTTCGTCGTCTTCACGTCCTCGGCCACGAACCTGGTGGTCGACTCCGCGGCCACCCCGGGGGTCGACGAGTCCGACACGAACGGCGCCACCGACGTCTTCTGGCACGATCGCGACGCCGACGCCGACGGCACCTTCGACGAGTCCACGCCTGGGGCCACGGAGACCCGCCGGGTGAGTGTGGCCGCCGACGGCGCCCAGGGCGACGGTTGGTCCATGGTCGCCGCGGGCGGGGCGCTCGACGCGTCCGGGCGCCGGGTGGCGTTCACGTCGGAGGCGGCGAACCTCGTCACCGGCGACGCCAACGGCGCCGCCGGTGACGTCTTCGTGAAGGACGTCGACTCCGGCGCCCTCACGCGTGTCGCGGGAAGCAACGGCGCCCCTGATCCGGGGCCCACAGGGGGCGCCACGATCTCCGCCGACGGCACCCGGGTGGCGTTCTCCTCGGCCGCCGGGGACCTCGTGGCGGGCGACGACGACGGCGTGGACGACGTCTTCGTGGCGCCCGCCTCCGGGGGCACCCCGGAGCTCGTCGCCCCCCTCGGGGCCGTGGGCCACGGCTACGACCCCGGGGAGTTCGCCGGCGGTCCTGCTCTGGACGGCCACGGCCGGGTCGCCTTCACCTCGTACTCCTGGTGGGCGGGTGAGGTGTTCCTGGCCGGGCCCGGGGACGGGGGCGCCGAGTACGCCGCCGTGAGCGTGGGCAGCGACACCGAGGTGGCGCTGCCCTCCTTGAGCGCCTTCGCCGGGGTTCTCCTCGGCGACGGCCGCCACGTGCTCATGTGGACGCCGGGACGGGGGACGTTCCCGGGGGAGACCGGGCTCGTGGCGGGCACGAACAGCGACGTCTTCGTCCGTGACCGCGACGCCGACGGCGACGGCGTCTACGACGAGCCCGGCCAGACCTACGTGCGGCGGGTCCTGCACACGACCGACGGAGCCGCCCCCAACGGTCTGGTCGAGGTGCGCTATGTCACCGCGGACTCGAGTCGGGCCGTTGTCTGGTCGGACGCGACGAACCTGGACGTGACTCCGGACCGCTACGGGATGCTGCTCCTCACCCTCGACGCCGACGGTGACGGCCGCTACGGCGGCGACTGGCCGGGCGCCGTCGAGGTCGAGCCGTACGTGCCCCCGGCCGCCCCTGTCGACGTGCCCCTCTGGATGTACCCGTACAGCACTGGATACACGCCGAGGGTGAGCTGCGACGGCACCAAGATCCTGGCAGAGACCGTCTACGACCGGCGGCCCATGCCCCGCCAGGGCGCCGAAGACCAGAACTACAACGGCAACTATCTGAGTTGGCCGGACATCTACGTCTACGACCGGGACGCTAACACGTTCCACTGGGTGTCGGACAACAACCGCACCCCCTACGGCGGCTTCTCGGGCACCTGGGAGGTCGCCCACAGGAACGCGGCCCTGAGCTGCGACGGTGCGACGGTGGTGTGGGGGAGCCAGGCCACGAACCTCGTGCCGGGCGAGGTCTCGTACTGGAACGACGACAAGAACGCCCTGTTCGTCCACACGGGGGCCGGCCCCGCGCGACGGCTCACGAGCCGCCTGCCCGGGGGGGGGTTCGGGGGGACCCCCGTCCTC
Source organism: uncultured Acidimicrobiia bacterium (assembly GCA_964370965.1). Lineage (GTDB taxonomy): Bacteria > Actinomycetota > Acidimicrobiia > UBA2766 > UBA2766 > CAYJLW01. Next base: position 3,717 of record CAYJLW010000107.1, read on the forward strand.
ACCGGCTCCGAGGCCGTCTTCACGACGAGTTACGACCTCGACCCGGGCGACACGAACGGGACGAGAGACGTCTACGCCGTCCCCCTCGCCGGGGGAGCGGCGGAGCGGGTGAGCGTGGGCGAGAGCGGCGAGCAGGGGCCCCAGGGGAGCGACATGTGGGAGTTCGCCCGCTCGTTCAACGGCACGCCGTCGCCCCGCTTCGTCGGCGGCGGCGACGGCAGGTACGTGCAGTTCAGCTCCTCCGCCGGGTCCTTCGGCGAGGACCGCGGCCCCCCGGGGCGGGCCGTGTACCTGCGGGACCGGGTCGCGGGCACGACCCGCCGCGTCGACGGCCCGGCGTGCGAGAGCGACGGCACATTCCAATACCAGGCTCCCCACCCCGCGGGCGTGAGCGACGACGGCCAGGAGGCGGCCTTCACCTCCGCCGCTATCCAGACCGTGGTGGGCCCGGACTCCAACGGGTCCCCTGACGTCTTCGCCCGCTCGATGCCCCCGGGCCCCGAGCCCGGCCCCGTCGCCCTGTTCACGGCCTCCGAGGCCGAGGGAGAGGTGTCCTTCGACGCTGCCCTGTCGTGCGGGCGCGGTGCGCCCGTCCTTGAGTACTGGTGGGACTTCGGCGACGGCACCGACCACAGCGCCCCCCCCGCCGAGGCGCTGAGTCACACCTACGCCCGCCCAGGTGTGTACCAGGCGACGCTCACGCTCGTGGACACCGCCGGCGCCAGTGCCACCTTTGCGGCCCCGGTGTACGTGCGTCCCACGCCCACATTCGTCGTGCGGGCCTGGGGCGAGGTGGACGTGCCCGAGTCCTTGGGCCTGCAGCGGGCGAGCGTGGCGGCCGTGTTCGGCCACAGCCCGTCGGTGACCGTCCCCGAAGCGGGCCCGGGAGGCGGCGGCGACGGCGGCGGGGGTGGCGGGGTGGAGTCCCTCGGCGTGCAGGCCGCCGCAGGCGGCGACCCGGGAGGCGGCGACCCGGGCGGCCCGCGTCCGGCGCCGGTCCTGGGCCCCGTGGTGGACCAGGGGGTGGCGACGTTCTCCGCGGCGGGGGCGACGCGGCGCTGGACAGTGCTGCAGCGGGAGTGGTACCAGGTCGGCTTCAACGGCGCCGAGCAGGGGTCGCGAGAAGTGAGCGCTCATGGGCCGTGCGGCGTGTACTCGGCGCCCCGAATGCCGGGTAAGCGCGACGACCGGGTGCCGCTGTTGCCCCTCGTGCCCGGCGGTGTGGCCGACCTCCGCGCCGCCTACTGCGACTGGGTGTTCCGGGACTTCTCGCCCTCCGGGGCGGGCCGCGGCCAGGTGGGCCTCGTGGTGCGCCGCTGCGGCGACTGCGAGGTCCTCCTCGAGCTCGACGTGCCCGCGGACGTGAAGGGCGGGGGCGACCTCGGCGGCGTCGTCATCCACGCCGCCCCCCCCGACTTGTGGGAGGACTCCACCGCTCCGGTCTGGGACCGTGTCCGCCACCCGCTGCTCCGGCTGCTCGTTCCCGTCAACCTCTGGTTGCAGGTGGTGCCGACGGCGGCCAAGAACGCCTTCTTCGCCGACGTGCGCCGCAACGTGGCGAAGGTGCGTCCGGCGATGGAGCAGACCGTGGCGCGGGTGTTGCGCGAGGGGGTGTCCTCGGCCCTGCACTGGTTCACGACGGGGCGTACGACCCCGCAGAACGTCGCGGTGGCCCGCATGCTCGGCCTCGTCGCCGAGGTGGGGCCGCCGCCGCCGGTCGTGGAGCCGCTCACGGTCTCGCTGGCGACGCCGTCGTGGCGCGACGCCCTGGACACCGTGGAGGGTGGTGGGCCGGTGGGGCGCCCGGACACCGTCTTCGTGCTGGCGGCGGCGCCGTCCGTGCCCCTGGCGGAGGCCTACTTCTCCTGGGACCTCGACGGCGACGGCCTGGGGGAGTACTTCACTCAGGAGGGGACCCTGGAGTACGTGCCGGCGGTGCTGGGCGCTGTCACGCCCCGGGTCCGCGTGACGGGCAAACGTCTCCCGGGTGACCCGATCGAGACTTCGCCCTGGGCGGGCTTCGACGGCGACGGGAACGGGACCCCCGGGCAGGTCAGGGCGGAGGTGCGCCCCCCCGCGGTGACGATGGACTGGTGGGAGCCCTGCGCCGTGCTCGCCGGCGCCTGCACGCCCTTGGGGCTCCCGGCGGGCTCGCCGTCGACGACGTTCCGCTTCGCCCTGCGCTTCCGCGACCCGGATGCCCACGTCCCGGGCGCCCTGGGTACACCGGGGGAGGCGGGGAGCCGTGTCGTGTCGGTGGAGTGGGACCTCGACGGCGACGGCGAGACGGACTTCGCCGACCCCGTGGCAGACGACGACGGCGACGGCGTGGTCCGCACGACGTGGACGTACGAGCGCGTGGGCGTGTTCCTGCCCCGGGCCCGGGCGCTGGACGTGGACGGCCAGGTGAGCCCCTGGGCCGGCCCGGGCCCCGGGGGCCTGCCCGTTCCCCTCGTCGTCGCCGACCAGCCCCCCAGCGTGCGCTTCGAGAGCTGGTCGCCGTGCGTGCGGGGCAAGGAGGGTTGCGCGAGGGGCCTCCCGATCGGCGGCCCCGAGACCGAGGTCGCCTTCCGGGCGTCGTGGGCGGACGCCGACCCTGTCGGGGGCGGCCGGGCGGTCCGCTTCGAGTGGGACTTCGACGGCGACGGCACCGCGGACCGGGAATCCGAGGACTTCGACACGACCGGCCACGGCGCCGTCGAGGAGTCCTTCGTGCTCGGGCGCCCGGGGGTGTTCCTGCCCCGGCTGCGGGTGAGCGACGCCGACGGCACCTCGGGCTGGGTGCCCCTGTCGGTCGGGGGCGTGCCCGCCCCCGTGGCGGTGGTGTCCTCGCCGCCCCTCGCCCTGGGCGAGGGGTTCCGGCCCTGTGCAGGCTTCGCCGGTCTCTGCCTGCCCGTCGGCCCCGACGGCACGGCGGCGACGTCGTTCACGTTCCGGGCCGCGTTCGTGGACCTCGACGCCTCCCTGCCCGCCCTGGAGGAGGTCTCGTACGTGGAGTGGGACTTCGACGGCGACGGGGCGGTGGAGGCGCGCGATCCCGTCACCGAGTCGGTGGACGGGGGTTGGGCCGAGGCCACCTTCCGCTACGGCGCCCCGGGCACCTACCGGCCCCGGGTGCGCGCCGAGGACCGCCACGGCACCCGGGGGGCCTGGGCCGCCCTCGGCACCTTGCGGGCGTCCGACAGGGAGCCCCGCTGGACGACGTCGCTGCGCCCCGGCCCTTTCCGCGCGCGGATGAGCGCGTGGAGCCCGAACCGAGGTGCGCTCGGCGCCGGCGGAGACGCGGCGCCCGGGGAGGACATCCGGTTCCGGGCGGCGGCGAGCGGCCCG
>CAYJLW010000107.1:7146-11694 GCA_964370965.1 uncultured Acidimicrobiia bacterium
CGGAGACGCGGCGCCCGGGGAGGACATCCGGTTCCGGGCGGCGGCGAGCGGCCCGGACGGCGCGGACGTGGCGTACTTCGAGTGGGACCTCGACGGCGACGGAGAGGTCGACCGCAGCGTGAACGGGCCGGAGGTCGTCTCCGCGTACGGCGAGGAGGGCGTGTACGCCCCGCGGGTGCGTGCCGTGGACCGGGGCGGGCACCGCTCCGGCTGGGACGCCTTCGACGACCTCGGGTCCCCCCGGCGCCTGGTCGTGGCGGCGAGGCCGCCGGAGGTGCGGATGGGCCCGTGGGGGGCGACCGGCGCCCCGCCCGCCGGGCTCGCCTTCCTCGGCCTCCCCGGGGGGCGGCCCGGCCAGGAGTTCCGCTTCTGGGCCGAGCCCCTGGGCGGGGGAGTGCCGGACGCGTACGAGTGGGACTTCGACGGCGACGGGGTCGTCGACGCCACCACGGGCTGGGGGGAGGCGACCTGGACGTACCCCGGTACCGGGGCGGTGGTGCCCCGGGTGCGGGCGTTGGCGGGCGCCGAGGCCTCCCCCTGGGACGCCTTCGACCTCTTCGGCCGCGTGCCCCCGCTGCGCGTGGAGACCGTCCGCCCTCGGGGCGAGATGGCATGGTGGAGTCCTTGTGCGCACGCTCGGCTGGACCTGGGCGAGCAGCTCCTCCAGGGTGTCCCGGCATGGGCGGCGTCACTCGGGGGCTGCCTCGTCGAAGGTGCTCCGGACGTGACGCCGGACACTCCGGTGACGCTGCGGGCGCGCTTCTGGGACCCGGACGAGACCGCTGGGGGGCGGGTCGTGGCCGTGCAGTGGGACTTCGAGGGCGACGGGACCCCGGACGCCGAGACTGCCCTGGAGCCGGAGAGCGCCGGTGACGTCGAGATCGACCACACCTACCCCGAGGGGGCATACGGGCCCCGGGTGCGGTTCGCGGACAACGACCCGGAGAACCCCGACGGCAGCGGCTCCGACCACGGTTGGGGGGAGTGGGTCGGCGTGCGCTTCGGGAGCCGCGACGCCGCGCTGGACGTGGGGAACCGCCCGCCGGAGGTCGAGGTCACCCAGTGGGAGCCGTGCTGGAACGTCTACGGGTTCTGCCTCGACGGGTCCCCGAAGGAGGGGTTCCCCGCCGGCACCGACGTCGGCCTGAAGGCCCGGGTGCGGGACCCGGACGCCTTCGCCGGGGGGACCGGTGGCCAGATCGGTCGTATGGAGTGGGACCTCGACGGCGACGGGGAGGTGGACGCCGTGGACGACTCCTGGCAGGTCGCCCCGCCCGAGGGCGGCGGCTGGTTGCCCCTCTCGGGGACGTGGCACCCCCCCTGGGTCCCCACACAGCACGTCGTCACCTTCGAGACGCCGGGGGACTTCCGGCCCCGGGTGCGGGCCGTCGACGGCCTCGGCGCCCAGAGCGAATGGTCGGCGCCGTACCGGGCCCTGGGGCGCGACGTCCCGCTGCGGATCCGGGAGCAGCCCCAGAGGCCACCCCGTCGCTGTGACTACTCCGAGGAGTCCACCACCGTCGATCCCACCGGATACTCGATCCCGGGCCTGAGACGGCGCGTCCTCCTCGCCCAGGGAGCCTTCCGGGACTACCTCCACCACACGCTCCTCGCTGCGGCCCCTTGGGGGGACTGGTGGGTCGACCTCGCCGCCGACTACTACGCCAAGAGCCTCGACCGCCTCCTCACTGATCTGGGCCGCTACTACCAGATGGTCGCCGCCGACGTCGCCGCCCTGCCCAAGGACCTCCCCCTCGCCGAGACGATCGGGCGTCTTGACACCATCTACTACGGCGTGGGTTCTCGCTACGTGGGCGTGAACGACGTCAGTGAGCTCGTCGACAAGTGGATGCTGGGCGTGGATGCGTTCCTGCGGTCCAACCTCGCGTACGAGTGGACCAAGGGTTTGAACAAGTACCTGAAGACGGCTCTCTGGAAGTCCGTGCCCGGTCCGGGCCTCATGTGGAACACGGCGAACGTCGTCTCGGTCATCACGACCGGCAGGGGCGTGGCGATGCATCTCATCGTGCCCGTCGTCAAGGCGGCCGTGGCGCGCCTCGAAGTCGCGACGACCAACAGCGCCCTGTGTACGGTGATGACGTTCGTGCCCCGCAGCTTCGGGCCCTACGACGGGGTCTTCGACGAGCTCCGCAGGCAGTCCGGCGTCGGCGACGTGCGCACCCCGGCGGCCATCGTGTCCCGGCTGGAGCGCCTCCTCCTCGGGAACCCCGACGACCCGGACGACCCGAGGGGCCGGGAGTCGTTCAAGGCCAAGCTCACCCGTCTCCGTGACACCGCAGAGGGCGAGTTCGTGAACTGGGTGACGGACCCGCTCGACGCGGCGGTGGACGCCCTCGACACCGGCGCGCAGGCGCGGATCGACCGGGACGTGGGCCCTACGCAGTCGAGGGTCGCCGGGCTCATAGAGACCCTGAACGGACCCGCCCCGAGCATGCTCGAGGACGTCCTGGGCCACCTGAACGAGGCGTACGCGTCGGCGCTCGCCTATATCGAGTCCGACCGGGGCCGCACCTCCGGCCCGGGGTTCGTCGTGGCGGGCCTCGTCCTCGACGCCGGGCAGCGCAGGCGACAGGTCGGCCAGGACTGCGCCCCCGCCCAAGAGCGGTGGTCCGTCGTGGGCCCGCTCGACTGCCGCATCGCCGACGCCCTGTCACAGTGGTTCCTCACCCTCACCGTGTCGGTGCGCACGGCGGTCACCCAGGACGCCGTGGACCCGGCGGCGGCCCACGAGCGGGCATCGGTGATCGGGCGGGGCGTGACGACCTTCGGGATGTTCCCCACCGGTGAGGTGGCGGCGGCGATGGACGTCACCGCCGCCGGCGCGCGGGGCGGCCTGTCGTACCGATTCACCGGGAGCGACGGCGCCGACTACGTGGCCACCGTCCGGGGCGAGGACGTGTGGTCGACGGAGGTCTCCTTCCGCGACGAGGGCCGCCTCGACGAGATGGACCCCGGCAACGGGAGCGTCACGATCGAGGGGGGTTGCCATTTAGCGCGGGCCTTCGGGCCGCTGTACCTCGCCCGGGAGTGGTGGACGTGCCGGTGGTCCTTCACCCGTGACTACGGGGGGAGCGCTCACGGCCTCACCCTGGAGATGCCCTACGGCGCCCCCGCGTTCTTCCAGCGGCCCTTCGCCGGGCGGGAGGACGTCGCCGGCGGCCTCCGGATGTCGTTCTACCCGCCCCATACGTCCTCCACCTTCCCGGCGGACGTCGTGGAGCGCCTCACCCTGGACGTCCCGCTCGTCCCCCCGGCGGCCGTGATGCTGCCCTGGACGCCGTTCTGGCGCTCACCGGACGGCCGGCCCGGCACGGAGTTCACCTTCCGGGCCGCGGCCCTGGGGTCCGCGCTGTTCACCACGGTCCTGGACCACTACGAGTGGGACTTCGACGGCGACGGCAACACCGACGCCGCCACGGCGGAGGGCACGGCCACCTGGACGTACCACGACAACGTCGAGGTGGTGCCCGCGGTGGTGGTCGTGGACGAGTTCGGCGACTACGGGGACTGGGCCACGCTGGGAGGAGCGAGCCTCACCACGGGCGAGGCGCGCCCGCTTGCCGTGATGCTGGGCTGGGACCCGTGCCCGCCGGCCGGCCCCGGGTGCGCGCCGTGGCCCGGGCGCGACGGGGGGCCCATGACCGAGTTCACGTTCAGCGCCTGGTTCCTCGACCCCGACATGCACACCGGCGGGCGGGTCGCCTTCGCCGAGTGGGACTTCGACGGGGACGGCACCACGGACTCCACGACGGCCGTCGACGACCTTGTGGGGGCGGGCCGTACCACGGTGCGCCACCGCTATCTCGTCGAGGGCACGTTCCGGCCGCAGGTGCGGGTCGTCGACGACGACTGGCGCACCAGCGGCTGGAACCGCTACGACGTCTTCGGGCGCCCCGTCGACCTCGACGTGCGGGCCGTGGACGTCGAGGCGGTCATGGAGCCGTGGTCGCCCTGCGCGGTGCTCTACGGGGTCTGCGGGGCGGGTGTCCCCGATGCCGCCCCCGGCGAGGCCGTCACCCTCACCGCCGGCTACCGCCACCCCGACGGCCCCGACGGGAACGTCGTCACTCGCGCCGAGTGGGACTTCGAGGGGGACGGCACGGTCGACGCAGCCGAGGACGTCCCGGGAACGTGGGAGGGCACCGTGACGGCGGTGCATGCCTACCCGGCGGGCGCCTACACACCCGCAGTGCGCTTCACGGACGTCGCCGGCAGGGTGAGCGCCTGGCGCCGCCGCGAGGCCCTGGGCCGTCCCCTCACCCTCGACGTGGGCTGAGCAGGGCGGGCTGCGTCCTGTCCCCGCGGCGCCCCCGGCCCGGTGTTCCCCGGGTAGAGTGAGCCACGCCCATACTTGACCGCGCGGTCAAGTATGGGTCCTGACCGTTCACGACGGCGGAGGGGGAGAAGTGGAGACCACCGAGGACATCCTCGACGTCATGGACAAGCACCAGCTCAAGGCGCTTCTCACGCGGTGCTGGATGACCCACGACGCCATGTGGTTCATGAACGCCGTGAACGAGGTCGGCA
>CAYJLW010000108.1:0-11230 GCA_964370965.1 uncultured Acidimicrobiia bacterium
CTCCGTGGCCGCCGTCTCCCATCTATCGGCACGCTGCCGGGGCCGGTAAAGGCAAACGGGGCCGCCCGGAGAACCGGACGGCCCCGCGAACCTCACTCAGAGTGGCGAGGGTCTAGCGCTTCAGGTTGACGAGGTCCTGGAGGATCTCGTCGGAGGCGCTGATGATCCTGGAGTTCGCCTGGAACCCCCGCTGGGCGATGATGAGGTTCGTGAACTCCTGGGCGAGGTCGACGTTGGACATCTCCAGCGTGCCCCCGGAGAGGAGCCCGCGGCCGCCGCCGCCGGCCACCCCGACCTGGGCGACGCCGGAGTTCACGGACTCCCGGTACATGGAGCTCCCGGCCTTCTCGAGACCCGTGGGGTTGGCGAAGACCGCCAGGGCCACCTGGCCGAGGGACTGGTTGCGGCCGTTGGAGAACACCCCGGTGATGAGGCCTTCCTGGGAGATGCCGAAGGACTGGAGCGATCCGATGGCGGATCCGTTCTGGCTGGTCGCGGCAGCGCTGTTCTGTTGCGCGAAGCCCGTGAGGCGGTCGGGCTCGGTGGCCACGCCCATGTCCAGGGTGACGGCGCCCGTGATGTTCGCGCTGGCGGGCCAGCCGCCCGTGATCGTGAGGTTCGCCGGCGGGGCGGGAGTGGTCCGGGCCCCCGCCGTGTCGAAGACGAGTGAGGTGCCGGAGAGCGTGAGCGCCGTCGAGCCCGAGTAGGCGGCCACTGTCCATGTGTTGCCGGCCGCCTTCGTGAACTCCACGCGCACGGGCACGGCGGCCCCCAGGCTGTCGTAGGCCGTGATGCTCGTGTTCACGACCGTCGCCGTGGCCGCGTCGGCGGGGAGGTTGCCCCCGATGCGGACCTTCGTGGTCACGGAAGGCGCCAGGGTCTGGCCCACGGGGATCCGGATGGACCCCACGTTGGCGTTCGTGTTCACCGTCCCGGCGGTGTCGGCCGCCCAGCCCTGGATGACGCCGCCCTCGGGTGTCACGAGCTGGCCGAGACCGTCGAGGATGAAGCTTCCCGCCCTCGTGTAGAGCCGCTGGCCGGACTGCTGGACGAGGAAGAAGCCGTCGCCCTGGATCGCGAAGTCCGTGGAGCGGCCGGTGTACTGCGCCGCTCCCTGGTTGAACGTGGTGCCGATCCCGGCGATGCGCACGCCGAGGCCCACCTGGGCGGGGTTCGTGCCGCCGGCGCTTCCCAGAGCGGCACTCCCGGCGCCGTTGAGCGTCTGGCTGAGGAGGTCCTGGAAGATCACGGCGCTGGCCTTGAACCCGGTCGTGTTCACGTTCGCGATGTTGTTGCCGACCACGTCCATGAAGATCTGGTGGCTGCGGAGGCCGGAGACCCCCGAGAACATGGATCGCAGCATGCGATTCCCTTTCCGTAGCTCCGCTCCGTCGCCTTGGTGGCCGCCCGCGTCCTTGCGGGGGTCGTGGGCCTCCCAGCCCCTCGACGTGTCAGGAAGTCGGCGCCACCTCCTCCACGTTCGCGAGGGGAACCTCGTGGGACCCGACGCGCAGCAGCGGGCCGTCGATCGTGAAGCGCGCCGAGGTCACGACGCCGGTACGGGACGTCCCGGAATCGTCGCGGTACGTCACGGAGCGTCCGAGCATCGCCGTGGCGGACTGCGAACGCCCCGCGGCGGCGAGCTCCGCCGTCTCCTTCGAGAGGCTCTCCAGCTTCTCCACCATCGTGAACTGGGCGGTCTGGGCGAGGAACTCCGAGCCGTCCTTGGGCGCCAGAGGGTTCTGGAATCGGAGCTGGGCGACGAGGAGCTTCAAGAAGGTGTCCTTGCCGAACTGGTCCGAGCGGTCCGCCGTTGTCCGCTGGGGTTCGGTCTGGGAACGGTACGTGGCGGTGGCGGGGATGGTGTTGTAGGACATGGTCGGTCTCCTCAGAGCTGCAGGTCGACTACGGAGTCAGGCCGCGAGGCCAGGGCGCCCTCGCCCAGGCGGTGAGCGTCGGTGCGCGACCGGGTCGGCGACCCCGGGAGGCGATCTCCTTCCGCGTCCCGGGCGGGCCGTCCGCCGGAGTCAAGGCCGTCCCCGGCGTCCCGTGCTCGCTCTCCCCAGCGACCCAGGTCCAGGTCGCCCGGGCGGAAGCCGGCGTCGCTGAGGTCGGCCCGGAGCTCGCCGAGAGAGGCCCGCAGCAGCGATCCGGTTTCCTCGAGCTCGGCGAGCATCCGCACGTTGACGCGCCCGCCCTGGAGGCGGACCTCGAGGTCGACGCGGCCGAGCTCGGGTGGCTGGATCCGGAGGGTGAGCCGGTAGGTGCCGTCCGCCCGGCGCCGCAGCGGCGTCAGGACCGTGGCGATCTGGCCGTGCGGCGTCTCCGGTTCCACGCTCGGTGTCGGGGCGCCGGCACCCCCGGTCCCGACGACGCCGCCGGCGCCACGGCCGGCGGGGACGTTCGCCGGTACCGCCAGAGGCGGCGGGGCGCCCGGCGTTGGGGCCGGCCGTGCCGGATCGACCGTGGGGGTGCCACCCGGGGGCGGTGTCGCCGGGGCGTCGGGGCGGCCCGGGGAGGCCTGCGTCCCCACGCCGGGGAAGGGCGTCTCGGCCGGGTTCGGAAGCGTGCCCACGCGCGGCGGCGCCTGGGCGCCCCGCCCGCCAGGGGGTGGCGTGCCCCCGCCGGTCCCCTGGCCGGATCCCGGGGGGTTCTCTGCTCCGGGGCCCGCGGGGTTCGGGACGTCGAATGCCGGCAGCGCCATCCGCGCCGGGGCCGGCGCCGGGCCGCCGGCGGGGGGCCCGGCTCGTTCGGGCGCAGCCGCGTCGGGCGCGACGGTCGCGTCCTCCCGCCCGCCGTGCGCGGCGGGGACGGCGGGGGCGGCCGGGGCGGCCGGGAGAGCAGTGCCGCCCGGCGGGGAGAAGGGGACGGGACCAGCGTCCGCATCGACGCCCGTGAGCGCCCCGGGTCCCGCGGGTGTGTCCGCGGGGCCGCCCCCGGAGGTCGGCTCAGGGACGTCGCCTCCGACCTCCGGGACGGTGGGGGCGGGGCTGAGACCGATGATCGTGGCCAGGAGGGCGGCGAACTCCGCGTCCGCCGCGTCGGGGGTGCCGTCGGCCTGCTGCTCCCCCGGGACCACCGGTGCCTGGCCGAGCGTCTTCACGTTCACGACTGCTGTCCCTCCCAGTTGGCGAGCACCTTCTTGACGTAGTTCTGTGTCTCCCGGATCGGAGGCACGCCTCCGTGGCGCCGCACCCTGGGGCCGCCGGCGTTGTAGGCGGCGAGGGCGAGGTCCCAGGAGCCGAACTCGCGTTTGTGGCCGGCGAGCATGCGGGCGGCGCCGTCCACCGCCTGCGCGGGGTCGAAGGGATCCACGCCGAGGCGGCGGGAGTTCGACGGCATGAGCTGCATCATCCCCTGCGCCCCCGCCGAGCTCACGCAGCGGGGGTTGAAGTCGGACTCGGCCTTGGCGACGGCTTTGAGGAGTGCCGGGGGAACGCCGTGGCGTTCCCCGGCCGCGCGGAAGAGGCCGTCGAAGCTCGTGGCCGCCAGGGCGCGGGCGGTTGTCGAGGCCCGCGGGGGCGCCGCAGCGGAGGGCGCCGTGTCCCCGGCGCCCACACGACGGATCGCCGACGGGGGCCGCGTGATTCGCTGGATGCGGACGACCCCGCCCCTGTGCGGGGCGACGATCATCGTGCCGTTCCCGAGGTAGATGCCGATGTGGTCCACGGGCTCCCCGAACGCGACGAGGTCCCCGGGGCGGGCGTCCGCCAGGGATTCCACGGCCTGTCCCGCCCGTGCCTGGTCGCGACTCACGCGGGGCAGCGTGACGCCCACGTCGCGGAAGGCCCGCTGCACGAAGCCCGAGCAGTCCAGGCCGGTCTCCGGGTCCGTGCCCCCCCACACGTAGGGGACGCCGAGATAGGCCCGGGCGGCCGCGACCACGCGCTCTCCGGCGACTCCGGTCGCCTCGACGGGCGACGCCGAGTCCAGCGCTGATTCGAGGACGGTCCCGAAGTCCGTCGATGCCGTGGCCCTCGTCGTCGTCGTGCGCGCGGGGGGGAGGAAGAGAGCCTGGATCTGGACGATCCGGGACTGGACCTCCGCTACGCCCGTCGTCATCGCTGCCTCCAGTGCCGGCCCACCACGACGTCGTCGGTCTCCCGCTCGACGTGGCGGCCCGCCTCGACGGCGTACTCGTCCCGGGCCCGCTCGTCGAGGCGCTCCAGGGCCTTGACCCGCCGGGCGGCCGCCGTCCAGACGCCGAGATGCTCGGCGACCCGGTCGGAGGCTCCGTTGCGGCGATCACGCGCGTCCAGCACCTTGAGCGCTGCCAGGTCGCGCAATGTCCGCCGCGAGAGGAACTCCGCCGAGAAGGCCGCGGACGGGCCGGTCCCACCGGCGCGGTACTCGTCCACGAGAGACCACAGTCGCTGCTCCGCCCGGTCCAGCTCCCGCCGGGAGAGGAGGAGGGCGTTGCGGGCGGAGTCCTTCTGCAGCCGCCGCACGCGGAGGACCTGTTCGAGTCGGAACCGGTAGCGCTTCACGACGTCCTCACCAACTCGCCGATTCCGTTCCAGCTCTCCGGGGCGGGGACGACGGTGTCGAGGGGCTGGCGGGCGAACGAGTCCATGTCGCCCAGGAGGCTGATAGCGCGGTCGACGGTGGGGTTGCTCCCGGGCGCGTAGGCGCCGATTTCGATGAGGTCCTTGGCGTCCCGGTACGCCGCCAGGAGGCGGCGGAACTCCGTGGCGGCCTCCCGCTGCGAGGGGTCGGTGATCGCCGGTTCCAGACGGGAGATCGACTCCAGGACGTCGACGGTGGGGAAGTGGCCCGCATGGGCGAGGCGGCGGGAGAGGACGACATGGCCGTCGAGGATGGAGCGCACCGAGTCGGCGACGGGCTCGTTCATGTCGTCCGCCTCCACGAGGACCGTGTACAGGGCGGTGATGCTGCCCCGCTCGGCGGCCCCCGCCCGTTCCAGGAGCTGGGGCAGGAGACCGAACACCGATGGCGGGTACCCCCGGGTCGCGGGCGGCTCGCCCGCCGCGAGGCCGATCTCCCGCTGCGCCATGCAGAAGCGGGTCACGCTGTCCATGAGGAACAGGACGTCGGCGCCCTCGTCTCGGAACCACTCGGCGATCCGGGTGGCCGTGAACGCCGCCCGGCGTCGCACGAGGGCGGGCTCGTCGGAGGTGGCCACCACGACGACGGAGCGGGCGAGTCCCTCCGGGCCGAGGTCCTTCTCGATGAACTCGCGCACTTCCCGGCCCCGCTCACCCACGAGGGCGACGACGACGACCGGGGCCTCCGTCCCGCGGGTGACCATCGAGAGGAGGCTGGACTTGCCCACACCCGAGCCGGCGAAGATGCCGAGACGCTGGCCGCGCCCGCAGGGGACGAGCGTGTCCATGACCCGCACCCCGAGGCCGAGCTGCTCCCGGATGCGCTCGCGGCGCAGGGGGTGCGGTGGTGTGCCGTCGACGGTGACAGCGGGAAGACCGGCGAGGGACGGGCCGCCGTCGATCGGCCCCCCGAGGCCGTCGAGGATCCGGCCCTGCAGGGGCCAGCCCACGCGCACGGCCGGTGGCCGGCCCGTCCCTCTGGCCGGGGCGTCCGCCCTAATCCCGGTGAGATCTCCCAGGGGCATGCACACGATGCCCTCGTCCCGCACGGCGACGACCTCCGCCGGGACCGCCCCCTTGGGGCCGTCCACGATGACGGCGTCCCCGATGGCGGCCACGAGACCTTCGATCTCGAGGTGGAGGCCGACGACGCGGCTCACGCGCCCGACCCACAACGGCCGGGCCGCCGTACCCGCGTCGCGAATGCGGTCCAGGAGGTTCATCCCAGCAGCACCTCCCGGACCCGATCGAGCGCCGACGCGATGCGGGCGTCGAGGCGCCTCCGGCCCACGTCCACGAGGCAGTCCCCGGAGCCCAGCAGATGGTCCCCCACGAAGCTCGCGTCCACCCCGTTCAGGAGCTCCGACACGTCTCCGAGCCGGGCGAGGTCGTCGGGATTGAGGTGCACGGTGACCTCGGCCGCTCCCGGCGTGAGGGCGAGGGCGCGGGCGAGGGCGTCGCGGCCCGGATCGGTGGACGCGGCGACCTCCCGGCCGACCACGGCCTCGGCGAGCTCTAGGGCCGCCGCCGCGATGACGTCCTCCATGTGGACGAGGGCGACAGCCTCGCGCTCCGCGAGATCCCTGGTGGCTGCGCCCAGGGCCGTCACGAGCGACGAGATCTGGCGGGTGTCGGTGGCCGCCGCCTCCCGGAACGCCGTCTCCGCGGTCGCGTAGCCCTCCCGGTAGCCCGCTCCGTAGGCGTCGGACACGGGGTCTCCCGGTATCCCGGCGTCCGCCCTGTCCCCGCTTGCTCCGTTCAGGGGCTGGAACTCGAAGGCGGTGCCCGAGCCGGCGGCCCGCCGCTCGGGCCCGGTGTCGCGCTCGGGGGGCCGTTCGGGCCCGGTGTCGCGCTCGGGGGGCCGCTCGGGCCCGGTGTCGCGCTCAGAGGGCCGCTCGGGCCCGGGGCCTCCGGCGCGGAGGACCTGGGCGCGCCGTGGGCGCAGGGACTGGTCAGACAACAAAGTCGTCGCCTCCCCGCGAGATCACGATCTTGCCCTCTTCCTCGAGCTTGCGGATGACACGCACGACCTTGCCCTGGGACTCCTCCACCGCTTTGAGGCGCACGGGTCCCAGCATCGAGATCTCCTCGTCGAGGTTGTCGCGCACGCGCTCCGAGAGGTTGCGGACGATCTTGTCCTTGACGTTGTCGCCCACGCCCTTCAGCGCCGTGGCGAGGTCCTTCTGGTCCACGTCGCGAAGGATGATCTGCACGGAGCGGTCCTCGAGGCCCACGATGTCCTCGAAGACGAACATGCGGCTGCGGACCTCCTCGGCGAGGTCGCGGTCCTGGCGTTCCAGGTCGTCGAAGATGATGCGCTCAGTGGCCCGGTCCGCCCGGTTCAGGATGTCGACGAGGGGTTGCACGCCCCCGGCCTGGGTCGCTTCGGCGGTCTGGATCACCGACTTCAGCTTGCGCTCCAGGATCTCCTCGATCTGGTCGATGACCTCCGGGACCGTCTGCTCCATCGTGGCGATCCTCACCGCCACGTCAGCGCGACTCCCGTCAGGCAGGCCGCTCAACACCGGCGCGGCCAGCTCCGGATGGATGTGGGCGAGCACGACGGCGATCGTCTGTGGGTGCTCGTCCTGGAGGTAGGACAGGACCTGGCGCGGGTCGGCGCGGCGGAGGAACTCGAAGGGGGTCTTCATCCGCATGGCGAGGAGGCGGTCCAGGATCTCCTGGGCCTTCTGCGTCCCGAGACCCTCTTCGAGCACTTCGCGGGCGAAGTCGAGGCCACCCTGGGCGTAGAAGGCGTTCGCGTCCATGAGGGTGCGGAACTCGTTCATCGTGTCGATGACCGTGTCGCCGTCGATGTCGCTGATGCGGGCGACCTCGGCCATGACCTCCTCCACCTCGGACTCGCGCATGTGCGAGAGCACCTTGGCCGAGCGGTCCTTGCCCATCTGCACGAGGAGCACCGCTGCCTTCTGGCTTCCCTTGAGTGTCATCCGTCCTCAGCCCCGCTCACTTGCGCCGGTCCCCCATCCAGGTCCGGAGGAGGTGGGCGACTTCCTCCGGCTGGCGTTCGATGAGCTCGCCGATCTCGTTCTGCATGCGTTGGTGCTCCTTCGCCCTCGGGTCCGGGGCGGCGGGCGCCTGGGCGGCCAGGGGGATCGTGGCGGCGCCGGGCGGCAACGCCTCCAGGGCGCCGGGGGGGAGGGCGTCGAAGCCGCCCGGGATCGCCAACGGGATGCGCCGCGGCCCGGCCTTGCGGACGTAGCGCCACACGAAGAACGCCAGCGCGGCCAGCACGAGCACGAGCACGCCGGTGCGGATCATGCCGAAGAGCTCGGTCTGCTTGGCAGCGCTCTCGGCCGCCGCCATCTCCTTCTTCGCCGTCTTCTCCTGGGTCTGGTCGAAGGCCATGCGGTCGACGACGATCGTGTCGCCGCGGCGGACGTCGAGGCCCACGGCGGCGGAGACGAGGCGCTCCACGGCGCCCTGGTCGACTTCGGCTTCGGACGTCCCGTCGAGGAGGACGGCGACCGAGAGCCGCTTCACCGCGCCGGGCGCGGCGTCGATCGTCGACGTCACCCGGCCCACGGCGTAGGCCTTGTCGGACTGGTTCTTCTGGTAGTTGGTGGCGCCCGCCGCCCCCGCAGGAGCGCCCGTGGAGCCGAGGACGCCGCTGGGGGCGGCGCCGGTGCCCGTGTAGGTCTCGGCGGTGGTGTTGTCGGTGACGACGGGCGCCGCCGTCGTCGTGTCGAACGTCTCGCTCTTGGTGGTCTTGTTGTCGAAGTCGAGCGTGGCGTTCACGCGGACCACCGCGTGGCCCGGGCCCACGAGCTGCGTGAGCATGTCCTCCACGGAGGAGGAGAGCTCCTGCTCGAAGTTCTTCGCCTCCGAGGACTGGATGTCGGCCGCCACGGCGGAGCCGTCCCCGGCGTTGAGAACCTGCCCCTTGGCGTCGGCGACCGTGACCTCGGCGGGGTCGAGGCCTTCCACGCTGGAGGCCACGAGGTGCACCACCGCCTGCACCTTGCCGGAGGAGACGGTCTTCCCGGGGGAGGTCTTCACCAGGACCGAGGCGCTCGCCTTGCGGGTGTCCTCGGAGAAGACGTCGTCCTGGGGGATGACGAGGTGGACGGTTGCCGCGTCCACGCCGTCGATGGCGCCGATGGTGTTGGCGAGCTCTCCCTCCATCGCCCGCTGGTAGTCGAGGCGCTGGCGGAACTCCGAGGACGTGATGCTCTGCTTGTCCAGCAGGGAGTAGCCGGAGCCGCTCGAGGCGGGCAGGCCCTCGCCCCCCATGTCGACCCGGAGCTGGTACACATCGTTCTGCGGGACGAGGATCGTCTTCCCGCCGTCCGTGAGCTGGTAGGGGACCTTCTTGTCGGTGAGCTTCTGCGTGATGGCCCCGGCGTCGGCGCTGTCGAGGTTGGAGAAGAGGGGCGCGTACTTCGGCTGGGAGGCCCAGCGGAAGAAGAGGAACCCGCCGACGGCGAGGCCCACAACGGCGAGGGCGATGGTCGTCTTCTGGCCCGCGGTGAACTGCGACGAGAGGCGGCGTGCCCTCTCCTTGGCGTTCTGCAGGTCCATCGCCATCAGATCTGCATCCTCATGATCTCCTGGAAGGCGTCAACGGCCTTGTTGCGGACCGCCACGGTGAGCTCGGTCATCAGGGAGGCCTTCGTGGCGGCGATCGTGTAGTCGTGGACGTCCGTGAGGTCCCCGGTCATGGCGGCCCGGGCGAGTTGGTCCGCGTCGTTCTGGGAGGACTGCACGCCGTCGAGGCCGCGCATGAGGGCGTCGCTGAAGTCCCCGACGGGCTTGGCCGCCGCCGGCTCCGCCGCGGGGACGGGGGGGACGACGGATGTGACGGAACCGATCGCGGGAATCGCCACCGTCAGCCTCCGATGTCCAGGGCGCGCTGGTAGGCGTCGCGGGCCCGCTCGATCACGGCCAGGTTCGCCTGGTAGCCCCGCTGGGCCATGAGCAGCGAGGTCATCTGCTCACCGAGGTCCATGTCCGGGGCCCGCACGTTGCCTGCGGCGTCGGCGAGGGGATGGTGGGGGTCCTGGAGGAGCTTGCCCTCCGGGTTCCCGAAGACGACGCCCGCGGCGTCGACGCCGCCGCCCGGGCGGGTCTGGGCCACGATGTAGCGGGCTTGGAACGCCGCCTCGCTCGGCGAACGGACCGTGTTCACGTTGGCCACGTTGTCCGAGACGGCATCCAGCCACGCGCGGTGCGTGGCGAGGCCGGAGCCCGACGTGGCGAAGACCCCGAAGAGGCCCATCAGCCACTGCCCTTGATCGCTGTCCGCAGCAGGCGGAACTTGGCGCTGATCGCCTGCGTCATGAGCTGGTAGCGGAGGTTCGTGTCCACGAGGCTGATCGTCTCCTCGTCCAGGCTCACGTTGTTCCCGTCACCGCGGGCGGGGGACGAGGAACGGGACGCTGTCGGTGTCAGGCCGGCGGGGTCCTTGGCATTGGTGAGCATGGCGCGCAGTTCGTCTTCAAAGTCGACTCGACCGGCCGTGAAGCCGGGAGTCTGGATGTTCGCGACGTTGTCCGAGATCGTGCGCTGGCGCATCGCCAGGGCGCGCAGCGTGGCGTGGATCGCCGTGATCGTCGGGTCGCTCACGTTCTCGACCTCCTGCCGCAGCGGGCTGGGGACGCCGGTCCCTGGCGGTCGTCGAGCGATCCATGCTCCGTCTCGTGTATCGGTGCCACCCTGAGGAGTCTTGAGAACATCCCCCCCGGAAGGGGTGGGAGTCGGGGCAATCGCCGAGCCGACGGCGTCGTCACTCGCACGTACCGCCCGTTCGCGACGTGTCGTTCTCAAGAGGCCGCCGGAGCATGCCGAATACCGCTCCGTGCTCGCCATCGTCATCGCTTGTTACAGGGACGGCGACCCAGCCGATGCCCACGGGCTGTGGGCGGACATTCGCGTCGCGATGTCCTCGGTGGAGGCGTACGCGCCGGGTGTCGAGGTGGTGCTGGCCTGGAGGGGTCCCTGCGCACCGACGGACCTGCCCCGGAACCCCTGCGCGAAGGTGGTGCGCCAGCCTGACGGGTGTGCCACGTTCGGGGAGGCGTTCGGGTTCGCCGTCACCCAGACCGCGGCCACCGAGCTCGTGCTCATGAACGACGACTCGGTCCTCACCCCCGACACCGTCCCCCTCCTCCTCGAGGACGCCGAGGAGATCCGCCGCGACCATCCCGAGCTCCGCCTCGGGTTCCTCGCCGCCCGCTCCAACTTCGCCCCCGCCGAGCAGAACATCAGGTCCGCCAACGGGGGCGAGCTCCACTCCACAGGCATGTGCTACGACTCAGAGGACGACATGATCGCCGTGGACCGGATCTCGCCCGTGGTCGCGTACATCACGCGCAGCGCCCTCGACGACATCGGGGGGTTCCCCCCGATCAACTGGCTGAGCGACGACCTCATGTGCTTCGACCTCATGAGTGCGGGCTACACGAACTTCGTGAGTCGCGCCTACGTTCACCACATCGGCCAGCGCGCCAGCACCCAGGGCGGTTCCACCACGGTCGACCTCCTGCGCGACGGGTTCACCTGGGTGGCGGAGAACCGCCCCGACTTCCACGCGTACCTCCTCACCCGCCAAGCCCTCGCCGGCGCCGGGCACTCCTAGTCCTCCCACGGGACCGGGTCCTCCCACGGGACCGGGTCCTCCCACGGGACCGGGTCCTCCCACCGAA
>CAYJLW010000109.1:0-11084 GCA_964370965.1 uncultured Acidimicrobiia bacterium
CCCCCCCCCCCCCGCCGGCGGGCCCGCCCACCCCCCCCCCCCCCCCCCCCCCGCCCGGTTTCGTCGGTGGCCGGTCGTCGTCGACGTCAGTGGCGTCCCCCGCCGGGGAGCCGGTAGCGTTCCGGGATCGCTGCGGGAGATGGTGCCAGATGATCCAGGGGCGGGCGCACCCAGATTTCGAGGCCCTCGCCGACCTGCTCGCCGGGCAGGTCCGGGGCATGCCGGGGGGAGCGGCGGTCGCCGTTTACCACGAGGGTGAGCCCGTCGTGGACGTGTGGGCGGGTGAACGCGGCCCGGGCGCCCTGGCGTGGGAACAGGACACGATGGCGCTGTCGTTCTCCACCACGAAGGGCGTCACCTCCACCGCCCTGCACCTCTGCGCCGACCGCGGCCTCCTCGACTACGACCGCCCTGTCGCCCGATACTGGCCAGAGTTCGCCCAGGCGGGCAAGGACGCCATCACGGTCCGCCAGGTCCTCTGCCACGAGGCGGGCCTGCACCGGATCCGGAGCCTCGTCGACCACAGCGAGCGGCTGCTCGACTGGGATCACATGGTGGACGCCCTCGCCGCCAGCCCGCCCGCCTACCCCCCCGGCACCGCCAACGGGTACCACGCCATCACCTACGGCTGGCTCGTGGGCGAGATCGTGCGCCGGGTGTCGGGCGTCCCCGTGGACGAGTTCGTCCAGAAGGAGCTCGCCGCGCCCCTCGGCCTCGACGGCCTCCACATCGGCGCCCCGCCGGAGGAACGCCACCGCGTGGCCCGCCTGTTGCGACCGATGCTGAACTTCGACAGCGTGAAGGTCGTCGCCCGCACCGTGTCACGCGCGGGGCGCCGTGTCGGGGCGCGCATCGACGTCGAGACGTCCATCGACGCCCTCTACCCCCGGGGCTTCTTCGACGTCTTCTGGTCAGACCGCGTGCACGACGCCCCCGTGCCGGCGGCGAACGGCACGTTCACGGCCCGTTCCCTCGCCCGCCTGTACGCCATGTGGGCCAACGGGGGCGAGCTCGACGGCGTCCGGTTGCTGTCGGAGCGGACGGTGCGGGCGGCGTCCACGGTGCAGAACCGCCGCCGCGACGTCGTCCTCGGGATCCCGATGCGGTGGCGGCTGGGCTTCCACATGGTGGGGACGTCCCGCGGGTTCCTCCCCCACGCCTTCGGCCACTTCGGCTACGGGGGCTCCGGGGCCTGGGCCTGCCCCCGCCGGCGCCTCTCGGTGGCTTTCGTCACGAACCGGGTGGCAGGCACGCCGATCGCCGACGCCCGCATGATCCGCCTCGGGGGCGCCGCCGGCCGTGCCGCCGAGACCCGCCACAGGCCCCCCCGGGGCTAGCCAGAGCGAGGGGGCGGCGCCCCTAGGCGAGGCCGGTGTTGCGCAGCGCCGCCCGGATCGGTTCCCCGCTGCGGGCGCTGATCGCCTCGTCGGCGGCGAAGTCGAGGGGCATCGTGCGCATGACCTCGGTGAATCCGACCTCCTCACCGGCGAGCATCGAGGCCACGAGGGTGTCGTCGAAGAGGCGGGCGAGACCGGCGGTGGCCTCGTCGAGGGCGTCCAGGACGTCGGGGGCGTACGGGGGCCGACGCCGGGCCGCCGGCGGTAGGGGCCGCCACGGCCCCGCGACCGGCTGCTGGTACCAGTAGGCCGTGGAGGAGAGGTCGTCGGCGCGCCCGTTGGCGTGGCCGTGCTCTACGGAGGCCCGCAGGGAGCGCTCGAAGACGACCGGGTCGCCGAGGTGGAAGCGGAACACGGACGAGAACCCCTTCCAGTCCGGGCGTTCGGCGACGGGCTGGCCGAGGAACGGCCCCGAGAAGGCGGTCGCCGGCGACCATGCCGTCCCGAAGTAGTCCTCGGTGCCGGTGCCGTGGAGGCGGGGTGGCCAGGGCTCGCCGTCGATCACGAACATGTCGTCGCCCTCGCCGTACCAGCCGCCCTCGTCATTGGCGATGTTCAGCACCGTCCCCACGTAGTGGCCGCGGCCTTCGGTGTCGCACAGGAGGTAGTTGTCGTCGTCGCCGAGGTTGGTGCCGGCGAAGGCGAGGAAGCGCTCGGCGCCGGAGTGGTCGAGGGCCCGGGGCCGCTCGCGGTTCCAGGCGGCGTGGAAGGCACCGAGGTCTTCTCGGGGTTCGGCCCAGCGTTCGTGGTCGACGTAGAAGTAGAACGCCGGGCAGACCACGTCGCTCTCGTTCTCGACCGTGATGCGGGCGCCGCTGCGGAACGGCATGGGGAACCAGCAGTTCAGGCCCCGGCCCCAGCGGGGCGTGGCGGCGAGGGGCAGCGACCAGTACTCCGCCTCGACGCAGTTCCCGATCCCGAAGAAGTCCCCGACGGGCACCTCCACGGAGGGCCGCTCGGCACCGTCCCAGTAGGCCCGGAGGACGATGTTGCGCCGCCGTTCCCGATCGGGGGAGGCGAACGTCACCCAGATGTGTGTGACGCAGCCGGGACCCTCGACGTCGAGCAACTCCAGGGTGGCGCCGGGGGCGATCGTACGGAAGTCACGGTTCCCGCCGCTGCGGTCGTATGAGGACGACCGGTGCGTGCGGACGCCTTCACGCAGCCGGGCAAGGTCGGGTGTGAGCATGGCGGCAAGCTAGGCGACGCGGCGCTCCGGCAGGGGTGAAGGCGTCCGGGTGAGACTTCCCGGGCCGGTCCCGGGTTCATGTCACGGCCAAGAGCGCCTCCATGGTGCGGAACAGGATGCGGGCCGTGGCGCCCCAGATCGTCTCGCCCTCGATCTCGAAGAAGTGCACGAGGCGCCCGTAGGAGCCGCCGCCCCACATCTCGCCCCGGTAGGAATCCGGGTGGAGGAGGTCCGCGACGGGGACCCGCAGCACGGCCTCGATCTCGCGCTCGTCCGGGGTCAGGTGGTCGACGGCGCCCACCCACCCCAGGTAGGGCGTGATCACGGTGCGGTTGACCACCGTGCCCGTGGGGCTCATGGGCCCGAGCAGCTGCACCTCCGAAGGATCGAGGCCGGTCTCCTCCTCGGCCTCGCGCAGCGCCGTGGCGGCGAGATCGACGTCCTCGGGGTGGCTGATACCACCGGGGAAGGCGATCTCGCCCGGGTGAGTAGGGGCGCTCAGGGGTCGCTTCACGAAGACGAGCCCCGCCCCCCGGCCCCCGGGGCCGGCACCGGGGTAGAACGCCACGAGCACGGCGGCCCGGCGGCGGGGACCGCTCCGGCCCACGAACGACGGCGCCTCGAGGTGGGCGGCGGCCCAGGCGGCGGAGCGCCGCAGGAGATCGACGTCCACGACCGCTGCCAGGCCGGGGCGGTCCCGCCAGGGAGACGGCGGCCCCGGCCGCCAGTCCGGCGGCCGCGGCACCCACTGCCCGCCCCCCCTAGCCGTCGCCGGCCCCCGACGCCCCGAGCGCCCGGAGGATCTCCTCGTGGAGCGCCGGCGTGGCCGCCGCCACGACGGGTGTACGCGCCAGCAGGTCGGTGTCGTAGCGCAGGGGCGCCCCGGTGGCGTCGCTCACGGCGGCCCCGGCAACCCGGGCTATCACGGCACCGGCGGCGTAGTCGACCACCTTGTCCCCGAAGGGGAGCATCGGGTTCGTGTTCACGTTCACGTACGCGTCGAGGGCACCGGCGCCCACGAGGGCGACGTCGACGGCGGAGGCACCGAGGACCCGGAGCACCTTCGTGCCCAGCAGCACCCCCCGGGCGGCCTCGTAGGCGTCGGGCCCCACGGGCCGCTGCACCGCCACGCAGGCGTCCTGCATCCGCGTGACGTCGGTGGGGCGCACGGGCCGGCCGTTGCGGGTGGCGCCGTGGCCCGCCCAGGCGAAGAGGTCGTCCCGTGCGGGCACGTTGCGCACGAAGCCGCCCACGGGCTCACCCCCGACGACCACGCCGAGGGAGATCCCCCAGTAGGGCACGCCCCGGACGGCGTTGTTCGTGCCGTCCACGGGATCCACGATCAGGAGGACGTCGGACGCCCCCTCGGTGACCCCGGCCTCCTCCGAGCACAACGAGGCCTCCGGGATCGCGTCGGCGAGGAACCCCAGGAGAGCGTCCTCGGCGGCCTTGTCGGCGCCAGCGGTGATCGTGCCGTCAGCGCCCCAGCCCGTCTCCGCCGCCCAGGCTTCCGCAGCCAGCCGGCCCAGCGCCTCCTCGGCCCGCCCGGCGGCGTCCCGGAGGAGCGCCTCCCAGGCGGGCGGGTCCGGGGGGATCACGCGTCGACGGCCTTGCGGAGGCTGCGGAACGCCGGCAGGAGGAGGACGAGGCCCACGAGCGCGACGACGAGGAACGCCCGCCCGAGGGCGGCGGGGTCCCACCCCTCCAGGAGGAGCGAGCGGGCGCCGCGCAGCATGTACGTGATCGGGTTGTACGTGACGACCGTCTTCAGCCACTGCGCCGAGAAACGGTCCTTGGGCACGAACGTCTCCGAGAGGAAGATGAGGGGGAAGAAGAGCACGAAGGACGCCTGTGTCGCCTGCACGCTCTTGGTGCGCAGGGCGATCATGAGGCCGAGGCCGGCGTAGGCCACCCCCCAGGCGGCGCAGAGCACGAGGAGGACGACGATACCCAAGGGTCCCGTGGCCACCTTGATTCCCACGAAGAGGCCGACGACGACCACGAGGAGGCCCTGCAGGAACGTGCGCACGAAGTCGGATCCGAGGCGGCCCACCAGGATGCTGGGCCGGGTGATGGGGGCGAGGAGGAGCTTGTCGAAGTAGCCCCGGTCGATGTCGTTCACGAGGGCGAGGCCCGAACCCACGGCGACGCCGGCGACGGCCTGCAGCACCGACACCGGGAGCACGAAGCTGTGGTACTCGTTGCCCTCCAGGCCCGGGATGAGGCCCCCGAGGGCGGCGGCGTTCACGACGAAGAAGAAGATGGGGATGAACAGGTTGGGCAGTGTGGCCGCCGGCTCCATGAGGAACTGCACGGTGGCCCGCCGGCCCAGGAGCGCCGACTGGCGCAGGAAGCCCCTCACGGTGCGGCCGCCTCGCCCTCGGCGTCCTCCGCGCCTTCGAGGCGGTGGCCGGTGGCCTGCAGGAAGACGTCGTCCAGGGTGGGGGTGTGGACCTCGAGACCGAGCGCCTCGACCCCGGCGTCGTCGAGGCGACGCACCAGGTCGGGGATCTTCGCCGCCGCCTCGGAGATCAGGAGGCTGATGCCGTCCGGTTCCATCTCGCAGCCCTGGTAGCCGGCGACATCCGCCGCCGTGGCGCACGTGCGTTGCTGGAGGAGGGCGAGGTCGTGGCCGGGCAGGCGCACCGTGACCACGTCGCAGGAGATGCCCGCCTTCAGGGCCTCGGGGGTGTCGAGGGCGACGATGCGGCCCTCGTCGATGATCGCCACCCGGGCGGCGAGGCGGTCGGCCTCCTCGAGGTACTGCGTCGTGAGGAATATCGTCGTGCCGGAGTCGTTGAGGCGCACCACCTCGGACCAGATCGAGGCCCGGCTCGCCGGGTCGAGGCCCGTGGTGGGCTCGTCCAGGAAGAGCACCCGCGGCTGGTGCACGAGCGCCATGGCAAGGTCGAGACGGCGCCGCATGCCCCCCGAATAGCCCGACACCCGCCGGTCGGCGGCGTCGGTGAGGCCCACGAGGGCGAAGAGCTCGTCGGCGCGCTCGGCGGCGGCCCGGCGCCCCAGGCCGTAGAGGCCACACTGGAGACGGAGCAGGGCCCGCCCGGTGGGGAACGGGTCGAGACCGGCCTCCTGGAGGGCGACGCCGATCACCTCACGGATCTGGCGGGGCTTCGCGGCGACGTCGTAGCCGGCGACCGTGGCGGACCCGGACGTGATGGAGAGCAGGGTCGTGAGCATGCGCACAGTCGTGGTCTTGCCCGCCCCGTTGGGCCCGAGGAAGCCGAAGATCTCGCCCTCGCCCACGTCGAAGGTGATGCCCCGCACGGCCTCCACCGTGACGCCCTTGCCGTCGAACGTCTTCGTGAGCTCCCGGACCTCGATGGCGGCTGCGGGCACGGCGCCTACCCGTCGAAGGTGAGGACGGTGACCGTGCCGAGGGCGAAGAGGACGCCCACGACGAGGTAGAGGAGTGTCTTCACCGCCGTGCGTCGGCGGGCGTTCGCGATGTAGTCCTCCGAGATGGTCTGGATCCCGAACGTGCCGTGGGTGAGCGCCAGCGCGAGGAGCACCCAGTCGAAGAGCCGCCAGAGCGGGTTCTCCCAACGGGCCACGACGAAGGCGAAGTCGGTCTCGATGACGTCGTTCACTATGTGGGTGATCGAGAAGTGGATGAGGGCGAGGAACACGAGCACGAGGCCGGAGATGCGCATGAACTGCCACTGGCGGAGTTCCCGGCCGTGGCTGAGACGTCCGCGGGTGCGGGCCTCGACGAGGCGGGCGTCGAGATCGGTGTCGGGGTGGCGTTCCGCGGTCTGCATCGTCGACTCAGATCCAGCGCTCGAGGAAGGGCTTCAGGATGACGAACCCGCCCACACCGGTGGCGAGGACGGTGACGACGACCACGACCACGCTGAGCTGGCGCTGGTAGCGGGCGGCGGCATCGAAGAAGTCCACGAACACGATGCGGAGGCCGTTGAAGGCGTGGAAGACGAGCGCCCCGAGGAGGCCGACCTCGAAACAGCGCAGGAGGACGTTGCCGTACAGCTCGTGCACCTCGTTGTAGAGGCTCTCGCTGATGCCGGCGAGGCTCACGTCCACGACGTGGAGGAGGAGGAATCCGAACACGAGGAAGCCGGTGACGCGGTGGGCCGTGAACGCCCACATACCGCTCTTGCCGCGATAGACCGTGCCTCTCGTCTGCACGCCTGTTCCTCCTCTCTCTCTCGGGCGCTAGCGGCGCCGGGCCCTGCGCGCCTGCCATCGGGGCGAGGTCGCCCAGGTGCTCACCCAGACGACGTAGGCGGTGAACCCCATGATCCCGAGCGCGACGAGGCCGAGGGCGATGCCGAAGATGACCTGGGCCTGTGTGAGAGCCAGCAACGTTGTCCTCCGGGGGAGATCCTAACGGCGCGCCCCGACGCGCCCAAAGTGGGGTCTACCTTCCCACCATGCCGATCAGCGCCCGCGTGTACCGGCCCGGCCGGCCGGCCGAGGACGTCCCCGACGTCACAGAGATCGGGGAGCTCCTGGCGGCCGACGGCGGCCTCCTCGTGTGGCTGGACGTCCTCGACCCCACAGACGCCGAGTTCGAGACGCTGGAGGACGAACTCGGCCTCCACCCGCTCGCCGTCGAGGACTGCAAGCACCGCCATCAGCGCCCCAAGATCGAGGTCTTCCCCGGCCACCTCTTCATAGTCGTCTACGAGATCGACCCGCCCGTGGAGCGGGAGCTGCCGGCCCGGGACGTCTCCGCCTTCGTGGGCCACCGCTACCTGGTCACCGTCCGCCACGGCGACCGCCCCGCCCTCACCGCCGCCGCCGCCCGGTGGGAGGCCCGCCCGGACCTCCTGGAGCACCAGGCGGGGTTCCTCGCCTACGTCCTCCTCGACGAGGTCGTCGACGGCTACTTCCCCCTCATCGACGACTTCGACGAACGCATCGACCGCCTCGAGGACGAGGTGTTCGACGAGAAGGTCGATCTCGTGGCCGTGAACCGACGGATCTTCGCCATGAAGCGCACGCTGGCCGCCTTCCGCCAGAAGGTCGTGCCCCTGCGGGACATCATGGCCACCGTCGTGCGTCGCGATCTCGAGTTCGTCCCGGAGAAGGTCGTGCCCTACTTCCAGGACGTCTACGACCATCTCATCAGGGTCACGGACGCCATCGAGGTGGAGCGCGACGCCCTTGCCGGCGCCCTCGACTCGAGCCTGGGCGTGCAGAACAACCGCATGAACGACGTCATGAAGAAGACGTCGTCCTGGGGCGCCATCCTCCTCGTGGCCACGATCATCACCGGCTACTACGGCATGAACTTCACGGGGCAGGTGCTGCCCTTCACCGACCGTCGCTGGGGCCTCGTCCTCGTCACCGCCTCCATCGTGATCTCGACGCTCGTCCTCTACTGGTACTTCAAGCGCCGCAACTGGCTGTGACGCCGCGCGGGCGGAGGCAGACCGGGCGGCGCGCTCAGAACGACCCGAGTGAACGGGCGACGTCGCCCGCCACGCCCAGCACGCGCTCGTCGTCGGTGACGAGGGGGACGCCGAACTCGCTTGCCAGCGCCACGTAGGCGGCGTCGTAGGCGGTGAGCCCTTCGCCCACCCAGGCCGCCACGGCGGACAGGGGCGCAGCGCCCACATCGAAGCCCAGCGCCGCGTAGGCCGACGCGAGCTCCACGAGCTCCTTCTGTGGCCACCGCCAACGACGGCCGGCTACGTTGAGCACCTCCAGGGCGAGCAGGTCGGGGACCAGGACCCGGAGCCGCCCGGCCTCGTACTCCGCCCGGAGGCGCCGGGCCGCGGCACGGTGCCTCTCGGGGGAGGGCACGAACCACTTGAGGACGACGGACGCGTCGAGGACAGCCTCCGTCACCGCTGGTCCCGGCCGGCGCGCACGGCGACCGTGGCGTCCTCACGGCCGCCCCCCCGCCGCGCCGCAAAGAGCGCGTCCAGCCGGGCGAGAGCGCCAAGCTCGCCGGCACCCAGGGGGGTGCCGGCGCCTCCACCGAGGGCGTCGTCGAGGAGGCGGGAGACGAAACCGCTGCGGGTGACACCTCGCCTCCTCGCCTCGGCATCGATCCGGCGCAACAAGTTCTGATCGAGGGAGAGAAGCACCTTCGGCATGCCGTCAGTATATCCCGATATCCCTTCTCGCCCGAGTGTCGCCTCCCCGAGAACAGCTAGAGTCGCGCCGTTCTCAATCGGATGGGAGTGGGGGCAAGGCATGGCCGGACCTAGCAGCCGCAGACGCCTCTCCGAGGGGGAGGTGATGCTGGAGGCCAAACGGCGCCTCGTCGACCACGACCTCCGCCTCACTCCGCTCCGGCGGGCCCTCCTGGCGGTCTTCTCCCGGGCGAACCGGCCCCTCGGCGTGCAGGAGGCCATGGACCTCGCCCAGACGAAGCTCCCCCTGTCCAGCGTGTACCGCAACCTCACCGTCCTCTGTGACTCCGGCGTGATGCGGCGCCTCAACTTCGACGAGGGCTTCGTCCGCTACGAGCTCGAGCACAACCTCACGTCGCACCACCACCACCTCATCTGCAGCGAGTGCGGGCGCGTCCTCGATCTCGACGACGACACCCTGGCCCAGGTGGAACGCGCCATCGCCGACGCCGCGGGACGCATCCGCCGCCGTCACGGCTTCGCCGTGCGCTCCCACCAGGTCGACCTCACGGGAGTCTGTTCCGACTGCGCGGCCTGAGGCCCCGCCACCCCCGGTCGGGGCCTACCAGTCGGGGAGAGCGGCCTCGATCTCCGCCAGCGTGGGCGCCTCGACGTCCCGGGCGGAGACGACAGGGTCCGCCACGGGCCAGGCAACGCCGATGTCGGGGTCGTCCCAACGGATGCCCCCTTCGCCGTCGCCGCTGTAGTAGACGGGGCCGACCTTGTAGCAGACGTCGGCGACGTCGCTGAGGACGACGAAGCCGTGGGCGAAGCCCCGGGGGACGAACAGGGCGTACATGTTCTCGTCGTCGAGCGCCACGCCCACCCAGCGCTTGTAGGTGGGCGAGGAGCGGCGCAGGTCGACGGCGACGTCCCAGACCCGCCCCCGGGCGCAGCGCACGAGCTTCTCCTGGCCGGCGGTCTGGAAGTGCAGGCCGCGGAGGACGCCCCGGGAGGACCGGGAGTGGTTGTCCTGTACGAACTCTGTCGTGATTCCCGCCTCGGCGAGGTCCTGGACGCGGTAGGTCTCACAGAAGAAGCCCCTCTCGTCACCGAACGCCTTGGGCTTCACCAAGACGACGTCGGCGATGTCGAAGCGTTCGAACTCGAAGGGCATCTGGGACTCCGATGAGGGGACACGTCAGGATACGGCGTCACCGAAGAGCTCGACCATCCAGGCAACGCCCAAGTCCGCGAGCCCGCCCCCGCCGTAGCCCCCCGGACGCGCCGGGGCCCCGGCCTGCCCGAAGGCGCGACCGGGGCCCCGGAGGGTCCGTCAGGGGGACGGGATCACATTCCCATGCCACCCATGCCGCCCATGCCACCCATGCCGCCCATGCCGGCGGCGGCGGCCGCCGCAGCCGCGGCGCCGTTGTCCTCCTCCGGCTTGTCGGCGACGAGCGCCTCGGTGGTGAGCAGGAGGCCGGCGATGGACGCCGCGTTCTGCAGCGCCGAGCGCGTGACCTTCGCCGGGTCGATGACCCCCGCCTTCACGAGGTCCTCGAACGTGCCCGTGGCGGCGTTGTAGCCCACGTTCTGCTCGGCCTCGGCCCGGATCTTCTCCACGATGACGGCGCCTTCGACACCGGCGTTGAAGGCGATCTGGCGGGCCGGGGCGCTCAGGGCCCGGGAGACGATCTGGGCGCCGGTGGCCTGGTCGCCCTTGAGCTTCACCTTGCCGACGGCTTCCTGCACCCGCAGCAGCGCCACGCCGCCGCCGGGCACGATGCCCTCCTCGATGGCCGCCCGGGTCGCCGAGAGGGCGTCCTCGATACGGTGCTTCTTCTCCTTGAGCTCCACCTCGGTGGCCGCCCCGACCTTGATCACCGCGACGCCGCCCGACAGCTTGGCGAGGCGCTCCTGGAGCTTCTCGCGGTCCCAGTCGGAGTCGGTGTTGTCGATCTCGCCCTTGATCTGGTTGATACGCCCGGCGACGTCCTCCGCGGAACCGGCACCCTCGACGATCGTGGTGTCGTCCTTGGTGATGACGATCTTGCGGGCCCGCCCGAGCAGGGAGAGGTCGGTGTTCTCGAGTTTGAGGCCGACCTCTTCGGAGACGACCTGACCGCCGGTGAGCGTGGCGATGTCCTGGAGCATGGCCTTGCGGCGCTCGCCGAAGCCGGGCGCCTTCACGGCGGCGGACGCGAACGTGCCGCGGATCTTGTTCACCACGAGCGTGGCGAGGGCCTCGCCCTCGACGTCCTCGGCGATGATCACGACCGGCTTGCCGCCCTGCATGACCTTCTCGAGCACAGGCAGGATGTCGTGCACGGCGGAGATCTTCTGGTTGGCGATGAGGATGTAGGGGTCCTCGAGAACCGTCTCCATCCGCTCCGGGTCGGTGACGAAGTACGGCGAGATGTAGCCCTTGTCGAA
>CAYJLW010000110.1:0-11005 GCA_964370965.1 uncultured Acidimicrobiia bacterium
CCCCCGGACGCACCCCCCGAAGGCACCTGACGGAGGATGGA
Organism: uncultured Acidimicrobiia bacterium; assembly: GCA_964370965.1. GTDB lineage: Bacteria > Actinomycetota > Acidimicrobiia > UBA2766 > UBA2766 > CAYJLW01. Next base: position 42 of record CAYJLW010000110.1, read on the forward strand.
CATCTCGGTCGAGGCCCACATCAGCTACCCGCGAGAACTCGCCTACCGCACCCTGCGCGACCGGCTGGTCGAGGTGGGCGAGTTCATGCCAAACATCACCAAGATCGAGGTCAAGAGCCGCGACGACAAGAGCGACGGTGTCGTGGACTTCGTGAACGTGTGGCACGGCAAAGCGGACGTTCCGGGCCTGATCCGGGCGATCATCCGCCCGGAGATGATCCGCTGGACCGACTACGCCCACTGGGACGAGTCCGACTGGAGTTGCGACTGGCGCAGCGAGACGGCGTTTCTCACGGACAAGGTGGACTGCTCCGGGCGCAACACCTACGAAACCCTCCCTGACGGCACGACGATGTTGCACATCAAGGGCGACCTGAAGACCGACCTCGCCGGGATCCCGGGCGTGCCCAGGCTCATGGCCCGCAAGGTCGGTCCCGCCGTGGAGAAGTTCATCGTGGGCCTCATCGAACCCAACCTCCGCTCCACTTGCGACGCTCTGGAGAAGTTCCTCGACAGCGAGGCCGCCAAGGGCTGACGCTCCAGTCCTCGTTCACCGACGAGTAGTCAGGAGTGTCAGTGTCCGGGAGAACCGCATCCCGGGGCCTGCTGGTCCGCGACTTCGAGGACGACAACGGCCACGGCCACACCGCCGTCGTGGCTGAGGCTCACGTCGCCCGCGCCCACCCTGGCGGCTGACGCCACGTCGTCGTCGAGCCAGAGACCGGGGCGACCGCCCGGTTCCGTGCGGATCGCGGAGGCCTGCCAGGGGAAGGCCCGCCCGAGGGCCTTGCGAACCGCCTCCTTGGCGGCGAAACGGGCGGCGTAGTGCACGGCCGGGTCGGAACGCCCCTCGCAATCCGTGCGCTCGGCCGGAGTGAACACCCGTTCCTTGAGGCGGGGCCTCCGCTCCAGGGCCCGTCGCATCCGCTCCACGTCGACCACGTCGACGCCCACGCGGACACGCCCCGAACCCAGCTCAACCATCGACGGGCGACTCGCGCATCACGTCGAGCATCGTGTCGACCAGCCGGTAGTTGGCGAGCAACGCCGGCAGGCCCTTGCCGCGAAGCCGCCCGGTGAGAACCGCCTTGCGGGGGTGGAGCTCATGGCGCAGGATCGCCAGCCAGTCGTCGTAGGCTGCCCGACCCTCGGAGTCGGGCCGGCCCACCTTGCCCGCCCTCAGGGTGACGCTGCCGTGGTCGACCGACAGGGTGCCTTCGTGGGCCCACTCCGGCGGGGAGTCGGCCACGATCAGCATCCGGAAGCGGGCCGTGGCCGCGACCTCGCCGAAGCGTGCGTCCTTCTGCAGGGCGGCCTCGGTGGCGGCGAACCAGTCGTCGGAGAGGAAGCGCATCAGGCGGTCCCTTCCGCGCGGGCTTTGAGCTCCCCGAGGCTGCTCTCGACGATGCGCCTGCCCATCTGGCGCTTCAGGAAGCCCGGCAGCGGCACCTTGAGGTCGGCCTCCATCGAGTAGTCCACGAGCGTGGCGTCACCGTCGGGGGAGAGAACGTAGGCGCCGTCCATGCGCCGGAGGAGGTTTGAGCGCACCAAGGCGAAGTCGACGCGTTCGGGGCGCTGCACTTCGTAGCGCAGGACGTACACGATGCGCCGGCCGAACCCCTCGAGCTCGTACTCGACGACGGCGTCGGATCCCCGCTCGCCCTCGAGGATCTCCGAGCGGCGGATCTCCTTGGCGCCGCTCGTTCCCCACGCGGTGATGACGTCGCACACCGTCTCGGGGGAGGCGCCGACACGTTCCTGGGCGCTGACTCGGTCGCTCATTTCGCGGGCTCCTGTGGAGGTGTTTCCTTGCCGGCACGGAGGTCGGCGAGAACGGGTCCGGCCTTCGCGTCGTCCGCCACCATGTAGCTCACACCTCTGATGTTGCGGGGCACGGCAGGGAGCGTGACGTAGGCGACGTCGTGGTTGAGGCCGAAACGGTAGGCGAGGCGCAGGGCGTGCCAGTAGCTGAAGCCCGGGTCGATGCGGAAGTCGTCAGTGGCCCGCATCAGGGACGGGAAGTGCGCCAGGGTCCCGGGGCCGGCGAGCTCGGCGGCGAGCTTCTTCATGAACTCCTGCTGGCGCTTGATGCGGGAGATGTCCCCCAGGGGGTCCTTGACCCAGCGGTCGCCCTGGAGCTTCTCGAGGTGGCGGGAGCGCACCCAGGCGAGGGCCTGGTCTCCGGCGAGATCGTGGCACCCCGCCGGGAGATTCAGATTCGAGAACTCGTCCCGGACGGGGGCGTCCACGCAGATGTTCACCCCGCCGGCGGCGGCGGAGAGATCGCGGAAGCCGTCGAAGTTCACCTCGACGAAATGGTTGACGTCCATCCCCGTCACCGACCGAACAGCCTCGATGATCCCCTGCGGGCCCTGGTTGTACGCGCCGTTGAGCTTCCCCGTGCGTCCCCCCACCGTGACACGCAGGTCCCGGGGCAGCGACAGCATCGTCGCCCGGCCGTGGCCGGGCGGAAGGACGAGGAGCATGATCGTGTCCGCCCGCTGGCCGCCGACCTTGGCGCCGCCGAACTGCCCGGACGACTCGGCCTGGAGGTCCTGACGGGAGTCGGAACCCACGAGGAGGACCGTCTCGACGTTCCCCGGCGGGGGCAGCGGCGTGACGGCGGCGCGGGGGATGCGCTTCCAGGTCACCCACCCGATGCCCAACCCGGCCGCAGGGAGGGCGACCAAGAGGAGGACGACGACCCAGACGAGCTTCCCCGGTCTGGGCAGGCGGGCCCGGAGACGGCGGTGGTGGTATTCGGTGCGCCGGATCGGTGGGGCGTCGGGGAGCGTCCGCACGGTTCAGGAGAGGGCGAGGACGGCTGTGGGGGCGTCGGGGTCGGCCACGAGGCGGTAGCGGCCGGCGGTCAGGATGCCGGGCGTACGGTTCTCCAGGAGGTCGTCGCAGCGGGGCGTGCGTCCCTGCCGGGCGGCGCCGTCGACCTCGCGGCCGACGGCGGCGGCCTCTCTGAGGAGGTCCACCGCTTCCGGACCCAGGAGCGAGAGGTCGTCCGAGACGAGAAGGATGCCGCCGGACACCCCGGCCGCGAGCGCCCAGGCGCGGACGGCATCGTCGTCGAGGTCGGTGTCGGTCGTGCGCAACATGATGCAGTCCGGGTCGTTCAACCAGAGGCGTCGGTGCATGAAGCTGCGGGTCAGGGTGTTGCGCCAGGCGTTCCGAGTGGAGACGGCTTCCTGGTCGTATCCGGGGACGGACCACCCGGGATCCCACGAGGGGGCCACGTCGGCACCGATGCGCATGGCGTCGACCACGCCCACGGCGGGCCCCAAGGGACAGCCGCAGCCGAGGAGGAATGCTTCGTCTCCCGCGCCCCGGCGGATCGCCTCCAGCCCTGCCCGCACCCGTTGTGCCGGCGTGGCGCTGGGGTCGGCGTAGCGGCCGGGCAGCGAGGGAGCGTAGGTGAAGTCGAGCTTGAGGTAGGGGAAGCCGGCTGCCACGAGGCCCGCAGCGACCCCTTCGAGGTGGGCGAGGACGTCCGGGCGGGTCGTGTCAAGGGTGAACGTGAGACCACCCCAACCCGGGTTCACCATCCCGAGCAGACCCTCGGCGCCGTCGGCGGTGCGGGCAAGCCAGTCCGGGTGCTCGGTGGCCACGTCGGAGTCAGGGGCGACGAGGAAGGGGGCGAGCCAGATCCCCGGCAGCAGGCCGGCCGCGGCGACCCGCCCGGCCACGGCGTCGAGCGCCGACGGGAACTTCTCGTTCGTCGTCAGCCAGTCCCCGATCGCCGCCTGGTAGCCGTCGTCGAGCTGGAACAACTCGAAGGGCCATTCGTGGGCACGGGCGAGGTTGGCGTCGAAGTCGGCCTCTGTGACGTCGCCGAAGTAGTGGTACCAGGAACACCAGCCGATCTGGTACGGCGCTGACGTACGGGCGCCGGCGGCGGCGCCGAGGCGGTCGGCCCAGCGCTCCAGGAGGGCCGATGCGTCGTCGCCGACCTCCGTGTGGACAGGGTGCAGGTAGCGCTTTTCCCCCGGGGCGAGGACCGCACCGCCGAGGAACGCCTCCGCCACGACCGAGACGGTGTCGTCGTCCGGATCGAGGGCGCGGATCCGCACCGTGGCGTCGTGCTCGCTGCCACCGAGGAAGCCGATCGCCACCAACGGGCCGCCCGTGTCCAGGTCGATCACGGTCACGTACTCCGAACGGAGCTCGCCTTCCGGGACGACGTCCGCGTCGGCGTGCCACATGCCACGCAGCCACTCGGGCACGTCGGGGGTCCGGGACGGATCCTCGTCCTCCCGGAGGACAGCGAGGCCGCTGCGGGACCACGACTGGAAGCCGTTGCGGTAGAGGCGCACGCGCCCACCCGCGGGGGTCTCCTCGCAGATCCTGATCGCCCGCAGGGCCACGGGGCTGTCGGAGCGGTTTCGCACCGCCCACTCGATCGTGCCTTCGCCGGGCCGCACTTCCACGGCCACCGCGCCGAGGGCGTACTCGCCGGCCGCCTCGAACGGAGCGGCGCAGGCACCGCCTTCAGAGAGGAGGGCTTCTATCACTGGACGCGTGCCGATTCCGAGCATCACGAGATGGTAGGGGGCGCCGCCGCGGAACCGGGCGCGGCAGCGACGGGACGGCGCTACGCTGGCGACCGCGGGCGCCGCCGGCGCCCCGAGAGCTTCCCCCGATCCCACGCCGCCGGGCGTGCCGTCCTCCGGAGGCTCTCGTGTCGCGTCTTTCCCGCCGCACCTTCCTCGCCGCTGCCGCCCTGGTCCCGTTCCCGCGAGTCGCGGGCGCGGGGGCGTGGGACCCGCCGGCCGTGGTCGTCGCCCTCGCCTCGGGACGGCCCGGCCGCTACGACCCGGCGCCCCCGTGGGGCGGCGCAGCGGGTTGCGCCCGTGCCCTCACCCCGACCGCAGCGAACCTTGCCGAGGCTCTGCGGGTCCGCTTCCCGCGTGTCCCGATCCAGGGCCTCGCCTGCCGGCCGAACACGGCCAACGCCGCTCAGATGTCGGTGCACGGCGTCGGTCGGGCGCTCGACGTCATGGTGGGCGGCGACGACGACACGGCGAACTGGCTCCTGGCCAACAGCGCGGCCCTCGGGGTGCAGCTCATCATCTGGCGCCGGCGGGTCTGGCGTGTGGGCGGGGGGATCCGGGCCTACGGCGGACCGAATCCCCACACGGACCATGTCCACGTCGAGGTCCACGCGGGCCCCGGCGGCGGGCGGGGGCCCGGAGGCGGTCTCCCGGGCGTCCACCTCGTGGCGCTCCGGAACGCGGAGCCCCGAGGGGCGGCGCGCCTCCCCGGGGGGGCTTCTCAGGGGGGGGCTTCGGTCCCCCCCTGATCGCCGAAGGCGTCGCAGCCCGGGGCCTCGCCCGCCTGGCGTCCCCGCATGGCGTCGACGGCAGGCTTCACGGTGGAGACGGGAATGGCCACACCTTGGTCGGTTTCGGTCAGGAGCGCTTCCACGAGGCCCACGACCTTGCCGGAGTCGTCGAAGACCGGCCCGCCGGAGTTGCCGGGACGCACGCGGTTGGAGATCACCATGACCCGGGCGTTTCCGACGGTGGCGAACTCCTGGAGCGTGCCGCGCTCGACGCGGAAGCGGCCCCCGCCGGGGAAGCCGAACACGACGAGCTCGGCACCCACGGCGGCGTCGGCGGCGGCGAGCTCGGCAGCGGCGGGGAGGTCGGCATCCACGTGGACGAGGGCGAGGTCGGACTCGACGAACGCACCCGTGAGAGCCGCCTTCACGGTGCGGCCGTCCCAGGTCGTGATCTCCAGGTCCTCGGCGCCGGCGATCACGTGCGCGTTCGTGAGGAGCTCCCGCTCGCCTATGACAACTCCCGATCCCGACGAGATCTGGTCGCAGCCGACCGTGTGGATCCGCACGGTGGCCTGCTCCGACTTGCGGTCCGGGCTGCCCGCTGCCGGCGCCAGGAGGCCCTCGAAGTCGGGTGCGCCCTTCTCGGGATGGAGGAGGGCGCAGCCGGTGAGACCGGAGAGGCCGAAGAGGGCAGCGGCGAGCGCCGTTCGCCTGGCCCGACCGGGGCCCCTCACTGCAGCTGCGCGACGAGGTCGTCGGCTCGCTGGCACGTCCGGTCCGCCTCGCTCGCCTTCGTAACCGTGGAGTCGGTGACCTGGTTCGCGGTGAGGTCCTCGATGAGGGAGCGGTACGCCGCCGAACACGCCCGGTAGGCCTTGGCGACCTCGGCCACGTCGTCCAGCGTCTTCTCGACGGCCTCCTTCTCCTTGGCGAGGGCCGTGCGCTCGTCCTCGATCTGGGCCTTCTCGGCGGCGAGCTCGCGTTGACGCTTCTCGAGGGAGAGCACGTCGGATTCGGAGATGTCGAGCGCCCCGGCCACCTTGCGGTACTCGGCCTCGGAACGCTCCGCCCGGGCCTGCCAGCGGTCGGCGAGATACCAACCGTAGGCGCCCGCACCGGCGACGACGACGAGGAGGCCGACGAGCACGCCGGTCGACCAGCGTCGCGTCCCCCCACGGCCGGGTGCGTGCCCGAGGGGTGGACGGTAGTTGGCTGCCGCGCCATGGTGCAACGGCTGTACGGGGGGGAGGGGCCCGTGGACCGCCGGCGGGCCCCCGTGGGACGGTGTCGTCATGGCGTCAACATACCGACCCCGCCACTGGGCGGGGGCAATCAGTTGCGCGGGATCAGGCCTCGACGGTCCAGGTGCCGCCCGAACCGAAGAGGGCTTCGAGGTCGCCGGGCCTCTGGCGTTCGCGGGCGGCGACGAGCTGGTGGGCGACGGCTTCGTCGTAGGGGGTGCGCGCCACGTCCCGGAAGATCCCGACGGGCGTGGGGCCTTCGTGGTGTGACGAGAGGCGCGACAGGGCGAAGGCGAGGCCCGGGTCCTCCCTGTGGGCGTCGTGCACAAGGAGGGCGTCCTCCCCCACGGCGGAGACTTCGACGACGTCGCAGCGACCGTCGCGCATGACGACTCCCTTCTCGCCGTTCGCGCCGAATCGCAGCGGCCGGCCGTGCACGAGACGGATCTGGTTCGCCTCCCGGGTCGCCTTTGCGGTGACGACGTCGAAGGCCTTGTCGTTGAAGACGTTGCAGTTCTGGTAGATCTCGACGAAGGCGGCGCCCCGGTGCTCGTTCGCGGCCCGCAGCACCTCGGCAGTGTGCGGGCGGTCCATGTCGAGCGTGCGGGCGACGAAGGTCGCCTCTGCTCCCAGGGCGAGGGACACGGGGTTGAACGGGCGGTCGAGGGACCCCAGCGGGGTCGACTTCGTGACCTTGCCGATCTCGCTCGTGGGCGAGAACTGGCCCTTCGTGAGGCCGTAGATCTCGTTGTTGAAGAGGAGGATCTTGATGTTCACGTTGCGGCGGAGGGCGTGGATGAGGTGGTTGCCGCCGATCGAAAGGGCGTCGCCGTCGCCGGTGACGACCCAGACGTGGAGGTCGGGACGGGCGATGGCGACGCCCGTCGCGAGCGCAGGTGCCCGGCCGTGGATCCCGTGGATGCCGTACGTGCTCAGGTAGTAGGGGAACCGGCTCGAGCAGCCGATGCCGCTCACGAAGACGTACTTCTCCCTCGGGACGTCCTGCGCGGCGAGGAAGTTCTGCACGGACGCCAAGATCGTGTAGTCCCCGCAGCCCGGGCACCACCGGACCTCCTGGTCACTCTGGAAGTCCTTGCGGGTGTACGTGGGTGCGGCCGTCTCGACCGCCTGGGCATCAGCCATCGATCAGCTCCAGCATCGCGGTCTCCAATTCCGATGCGCGGAACGGGAGCCCTTTCATCTTCGGGAGGCTCTGCGCGTCCACGAGGTACTCCGCCCTCAGCACCCGGCAGAGCTGTCCGAGGTTCATCTCGGGAACGAGCACGCGGCGGTAGGCCCTGAGGACCTCGCCCGTGTTCGCCGGCATCGGCCACATGTGGCGGAGGTGGGCATGCGCGACCTTGCGGCCCCGGGACCGCACGCGCCGCACGGCGGCCCGGATGGCCCCGTAGGTCGAGCCCCAGCCGATCACCAGGAGCTCGGCGCCGTCGTCGTCGACGGTGAGAGGAGCGACGTCGTCCGCGATGCGGGCCACCCGTGCGGCGCGAACCAGACTCATCCGCTCGTGGTTGGCGGGGTCGTAGTCGATGTCGCCCTTGCCTTCGGCCTTCTCGAGGCCGCCGATGCGGTGTTCCAGACCCGGTGTCCCGGGGACCGCCCAGGGCCGGGCGAGGACCTCGTCACGCAGATAGGGCCAGAACTCGCCGTCGTGGTTGGGCGCGGTGGCGAAGGGGACGCTGATGTCCGGGAGGGCGTCGACTTCGGGCAGGCGCCACGGTTCCGCGGCGTTTGCGAGGAAGCCGTCTGTGAGGAGGATCACCGGAGTGCGGTACTTGAGGGCGATGCGGGCGGCCTCGACGGTGGCGGCGAAACAGTCCCCGGGTGAGCGGGCCGCGAGCACGGGTAGGGGCGCCTCGCCGTGGCGGCCGTAGAGCGCCTGCATAAGGTCGGACTGCTCGGTCTTGGTGGGGAGGCCGGTCGAGGGCCCGCCCCGCTGTACGTTCACGATCACGAGCGGGAGCTCGAGGCTCACGGCGAGACCGATCATCTCGGACTTGAGGTCCATGCCCGGCCCGCTCGTGGTCGTGACCGCGAGGTGCCCGGCGAAGGCCGCCCCGATGGCAGAGCCGATGCCGGCGATCTCGTCCTCGGCCTGGAACGTACGCACACCGAAGTTCTTGTGGCGGGCGAGCTCGTGGAGGATGTCAGACGCCGGCGTGATGGGGTACGTGCCGAGGAAGAGCGGCAGGTGGGCGAGATGGGCGGAGGCGACGAGGCCGTAGGCGACGGCGACGTTGCCGGTGATCGAGCGGTAGGTGCCCGGATCGAGCTTCGCCGGACGCACTTCGACGCGGTGCGAGAAGAGCTCTGCGGTCTCGCCGAAATTCCAGCCTGCCTTCAGGGCGGTGAGGTTGGCGGCCGCGACCTCGGCCCGCTTGCCGAACTTCTCGTCGATCCACGTGATCGTGGGCTCGATCGGCCGCGTGTACATCCAGGACGCGAGGCCGAGAGCGAAGAAGTTCTTCGAGCGCTCCGCGTCTCGCGGCTTCACTCCCAGCTCTCGGGTGGCATCGACCGTGAGGGAGGTCATCGGGACCTCGTAAAGCTGGAACTTCGCGAGGGAACCGTCCTCGAGCGGGCTCGTGTCGTAGCCCGCCTTCTCGAGGTTCCGCTGGTCGAAGGCGTCCGTGTTCACGATCACGGTGGCGCCCGGCTCGAGATCCTCGACCTCGGCGCGCAGGGCGGCTGGGTTCATGGCGACGAGGACGTCGGGATGGTCCCCGGGAGTGAGGACGTCGTGTTCGCCGAACTGGAGTTGGAACGAGGAAACGCCGGCCAGCGTCCCGGCCGGAGCCCGGATCTCGGCCGGGTAGTCCGGCTGCGTGGCGAGGTCGTTGCCGAACAGGGCGCTCTCGGCGGTGAAACGGTCGCCGGTGAGCTGCATCCCGTCGCCGGAGTCCCCGGCGAAGCGTATGACCACCGCCTCCCGGGTTTCGACCTCGCCCGCGGCGTCAGAGCCGCTTCCGGGTGAGGTGTCGGTGGGTTGCGCGGTGTCCGTCACGGCGCGTCACATCCTTCGGGGGGGTCGGCCGATAGCTCATGATATCGGGGCCGCCCCCCCGTTCCCGAAGTCGGCTCCTGTCGCGGGTGCCCCCACGCGCTGAGGCACTGGGCGGGGCGGGTGCAGGCCGAGGCCACCGGTCACCGCGACGACACCCGCCGTCGCCTCCCGTCCGGACGGCGCGTACCGTGGCGCGATGCCCGAACTCCCGGAGGTCGAAACGGTGCGCCGGGGACTGGAGGCGGCCATCGAAGGCAGGCGCATCAAGCGGGTGGACGTCCTCGATCCCCGCGCCGTCCGCCGAGGAGGGCCCGACCTCGCCCGGTCCCTGACCGGGACCACCGTTGGCGGAGTGCGTCGGGCGGGGAAATGGCTCCTCTGCGACCTCAGCGACGGGAACGTCTGGGTGACCCATCTGCGGATGTCCGGGCGCCTCCTCGTCGGCCGGGATTCCGACCCGCACCTCCGGGTCCGCATCGGCATCGAGAACGGCGCGGACCTCTGCTTCTGCGACCAGCGCCGCTTCGGCGAGATGTTCGTCCTGGACGGCCCCGAGGCCGACGACCTCGCCCGTCGACTTGGTCCGGACGCCCTGGACGTCGACGCCCGTACGCTCGCCCGGGCCCTCGCCGGTCGCCGGGGAGCGCTGAAGGCCGCTCTCTGCAACCAGACGATCGTCGCCGGCGTGGGAAACATCTACTCCGACGAGGCTCTGTGGCGAGCTCGCCTCCGCTGGGACCGCCTCGCCGGTTCGCTGTCCCCCGCCGAGTGCCGGCGCCTGGCGAAGGCCACCCGCGACGTCCTCAGAGCCGCCCTCGCTGCAGGGGGGACGAGCACGGACGGCCTCTACGTCGACACAGCGGGGGACACGGGCGGTTTCGCCGCCCACCTCGACGTCTACGGCCGGGAGGGACGACCCTGCCCCCGATGCGCCACCCCCGTCCGCCACTTGACCCGCGGTGCCACGTCCACCCGGTTCTGTCCCGTCTGCCAGGCGTGACCGGCGCGGCTCGCTCCCGCGACCGGCCGGTGTTAGCCTCGCCGCCGCAGCGCCGCGCAGTCGCGCGGACAAGCCCGGTGCAAGCCCGGCACTGGCCCGCAACGGTGACAGTCCGGAACCCGGTTGTACGGATCGCTCCGCGAGGGTCGGAGAGACGGAGGAGACCATGCACGAGACCGAAGCCCTTCTCCCGGGAGCCGCCTCCGGCGCCCGTCCCCTGCCGGCATGGGGCTGGGTGGCGGTGGCCACCGCAGTCCTCGTCCTCTTCCTCGTCACCTTCGAGAACGGCCAGCTCGTGCACTCCCTCCTCGGCAAGGCCGGCGTCGCCGGCAACTACCTGCACGAGCTCTTCCATGACGGCCGCCACCTCCTCGGCGGGCCCTGCCACTGACTCAAGGGGGGGAGCAAGCT
>CAYJLW010000111.1:0-7295 GCA_964370965.1 uncultured Acidimicrobiia bacterium
ACTCTGAGGTCGAGCTGGGCGGTGTGGACGAGGGAGCGGGCCGTGTCCGGGGGCCGGCCCTCCTTGGGCGCGGCGGGGGCCCCGGCGACGTCTGCGGCGGGGGCGGCGCCGGGGACGGGAGCGCCTGCCCGGCCGGCCTCGGGAACGGAGGCCTTGTCCGCGTTGTCGCTGCTGCATCCGGTGGCGGACAAGGCGAGCACACCGAGCAGGACGGCGAGGGGCAGGAGAAGCGTGCTGCGGAGGGCTCGGGAGGGGCGCGACATCCCGGCAATCATGCCTCATGGAACCGAACTTGTCCCGAATGGGCGCCGCGCTCCTCAGGCTGGGGCGGGGGAGCGCCGCCGCACCCGTCCCCCGGAAGGCACCGTATCCTCAGAGCCGTGGTGGCCAGGCCCGACACCCCGATCCCGGACGCGCCCGGTGCCTACCTGTTCAGGGACGCCGAGGGCCGGGTGCTGTACGTGGGGAAGGCGAAGTCTCTGCGGTCGCGCCTGGGGAACTACTTCGGGGCGGGTGTGGGGCCCCGCACGGCGGCGATGGTGGAGGCCGCGGACAGCGTCGAGTGGGTGCTCGCCAACGGCGAGGTCGAGGCGCTCATGCTGGAGTACTCCCTCATCAAGGAGCACCGGCCGCGCTTCAACGTCCGGCTCCGCGACGACAAGAGCTACCCGTACCTCGCCGTGACCCTGGACCAGCACTGGCCCCGGCCGATGGTGGTGCGGGGCCGCAAACGCAAGGGGGTGCGCTACTTCGGCCCCTACGCCCACGCCTACGCGATCCGGGACACCCTCGACCTCCTCCTGCGCACCTTCCCGGTACGCACCTGCAGCGACGGCAAGTTCGAGCGCCACGAGCGGCTCGGGCGCCCCTGCCTCTACTTCCACATCGAGCGCTGCGCCGGCCCCTGCGTGGGAGCGATCGACAAGGCCGCCTACGACCGCCTCGTGGTCGAGCTCGTGGAGTTCCTGGACGGCCGCCACGCTCCCGTGACGGACCGCCTCGACAAGGAGATGCACGCCGCCGCCGAGGCCCTCGAGTTCGAGCGCGCAGCGCGCGTCCGGGACCAACTCGACCTGGTGCGAAAGGCGATCGCCCGCCAGCAGGCCGTCACCGACCCTCGTGAGGACGTCGACGTGGTGGGCATCGCCGAGGACGACCTCGAGGCGGCCGTGCAGGTGTTCTTCGTGCGCGGCGGCCGGATCACGGGGCGCAGGGGCTTCGTGGTCGACAAGGTGGCGGATCTCGCTCCGGACGAGCTCGTCGGCGAGATCCTCCTCGACCTCTACGGTGACGCCGACGACGTGCCCCGCACCGTGCTCGTGCCCACGGAACCGGCGGGGGTCGAGTCCCTCGAGGCCCTCCTCACGCAACGGAGGACGGTGGTCGCGGGAACGGTCGCTTTGCCCCCCGACACCGGGATCGCCCTCACGACGGGCGACCCGGGGACCGCCAACTACCCGGCGACGCGCCGTCGGGGAGGCCGCGTCCGTGTCCGGGTGCCCCAGCGGGGCGAGCGCCGCCGGCTGCTCGACACTGTTACCCGCAACGCCCGGCAGGCCTTCACGACACACCGCATGAAGCGACACGGCGACCACAACGCCCGGGCGCGGGCCCTCACGGACCTCCAGGCCCAGCTCGGCCTCCCGGAGGCCCCGCTGCGCATCGAGTGCTTCGACGTCTCCCAGGTGCAGGGGGCCCAGCCTGTTGCGTCCATGGTCGTCTTCGAGGACGGGACGGCGAAGAAGTCGGACTACCGGCGTTTCGCCATCAAGACCGTCGCCGGCCAGGACGACTTCGCGATGATGCGGGAGGCGCTCACGCGCCGCTTCGCGGCGTACCTGAGCGAGCGCGAGGAGGGTGCGAAGGGGAGCGGACGCTTCTCCTACGCTCCGGGGCTGCTGCTCGTCGACGGGGGGAAGGGGCAGTTGAACGTCGCGGTGGACGTGCTCGAGTCGCTCGGCCTCCACGCGGCGATCCCGGTGGCCGGTCTGGCGAAGCGCTTCGAGGACGTGTTCGTTCCCGGCCAGGCCGACCCGGTGGTGCTGCCCCGGGGGGCGGACAGCCTCTACCTCCTGCAGGCAGTCCGCGACGAGGCGCACCGCTTCGCCGTGAGCTACCACCGGGGCCGGCGCTCGAAGGCGATGGTGGCATCCGTCCTCGACGACGTCCCGGGCCTCGGCCCGCAGCGCCGCCGGGCACTCCTCGGGCGTTTCGGGTCCGTGAAGCGGATCCGGGCGGCGAGCCCTGAGGAGATCGCCGCCACCCCCGGTCTGCCCGCTACCGTGGCGGCCGCCGTCCACGAGAGGCTCCAAAGACCATGAGAGCGAACGAGGGGACCGGGACCGAAACGGCTGCCGCGAGCGAGAGCGCCGCGTCGCCGAAGCCGTCGCCGCAGGAGGTCGTGATCATCACGGGTCTCTCGGGCGCCGGCCGTTCCACGGCGGCGAACGCCCTGGAGGACATCGGGTTCTTCGTGATCGACAACATGCCGGCGTCGCTCATCCCCAGGGTGATCGATCTCGCCGACACCTCCATGGAACAGCGTGTCTGCTTCGGCTGCGACGTCCGCAGCCGGCGCTTCTTCGAGCTCCTCGACGCTTCGGTCACCGAGTTGCACGAGCGCCAGATCGACCCCAGGATCGTGTTCTGCGAGGCGTCCGACGAGGTGCTCCTGCGCCGCTTCGAAGAGAGCCGGCGGCCGCACCCCTTGGCGTCCGCCGGTGGGGTCGCCGCCGGGATCCGCCAGGAGCGGGAGATGCTCGGCGCCCTGAAGGCCCGCGCCGACCTCATCATCGACACCTCGGACCTGAACCCGCACGAGCTCCGGGAGAAGGTGAAGACGTTCTTCTCGGGGGACAGCGGAGCCTCGCTGAAGGTGGCGGTGCAGAGCTTCGGGTTCAAGAGGGGGGCGCCCAGGGACGCCGACATCGTCCTCGACGTGCGCTTCCTGCCCAACCCACACTGGGTCGAGAAGCTCCGCCCCCTGCCCGGCACGTCGGAGGCAGTCACCGAGTTCGTCATGGACCAGTTCGAGGCGCGCCGGTTCCTCGAGATCACCGAGGAGCTGCTCGACTTCCTCCTGCCGCAGTACGTGAAGGAGGGCAAGAGCTACCTCACGATCGCCATCGGCTGCACCGGCGGCCACCACCGTTCCGTGGTCCTGGGGGAGGAGATCGCCGCCCACATCCGTGACGCCGGGTATCCGGTGACGCTCACCCACCGGGACCTCCGCCAGTGAAGGTCGTGGCCCTCGGGGGCGGCCACGGGATGGCGGCGGCGATCGGGGCCCTGCGTCGTCTCACGCCCCGGATCACGGCGGTGGTGAGCGTGGCCGACGACGGCGGGTCCTCGGGGCGCCTCGTCGCCCAGCTCGGCGTCACGCCGCCGGGCGACGCCCGCCGCTGCCTGCTCGCCCTCGCCGAGGGGGGCGAGCTGGCCGAGCTCTTCGACTACCGGTTCAAGAGCGGGGAGCTCGCGGGCCACGCCCTCGGAAACCTCATCCTCGCCGCCCTCGAGGACGAGCTGGGCGACTTCAGAACCGCTCTGGAGCGGGCCGGCGGCCTCCTCGGCTGTGTGGGCCGGGTCGTGCCGGCGTCCGCCGACCGCATCCGCCTCGTTGCCGACGTGGGGGGCGTGGGCAGGGTGAAGGGCCAGTCCGTGCTCTCGCGGACGCCGGGGATCCGCCGTCTCCTCCTCGACCCCCCGGACCCGGCCGCGGACCGGGCGGCGCTGGCGGCGATCGCCGAGGCCGAGCTCGTCGTGATCGGGCCGGGCAGCCTCTTCACGTCGCTTCTGCCCGTTGTGTGCATCCCGGACGTCCGGGCGGCGCTGGAGGCGGCCCCAGGGCGGAAGGTGTTCGTGTGCAACCTCACGGCGCAGGCGGGCGAGACCCAGGACCTCGACGCCGCCGGCCACCTCCAGGTCCTCCTCGACCACGCCGGCGCCGACACCGTGGACGTGATGCTCGTGAACAACGCGCCCGTGGCTGTGGGCCCGGGGCTCTCCGTTCCCGGGGGCGTCCCGGCCGGGGTGGAGCTCCTGGCGGCACACGTGGCGGCGGACCAGGGCGCCGTCCACGACCCGGCACGCCTCGCCGCGGCCCTGCAGGCCTGTACCCGCCGAGCGCGCCGCTTCGGTGGTGGCGCCGGGCGGTGACGCCCGCCCGGACGCGCGTGGATGGCGCGCCGTTGCCCGTCTGACGGTCATTGGGACACCTCGCTGTCCTCCGGTGGCCGCTGGTCCCCCGGGCGGGCGGAGCGGGTAGCTTCGCGTCCACTCTGAGCCTGCGGAGGACAACGTGACCAGCACACACCATCCCGTCTCGCGGAGCCGCACCGACGCCGTCCGGTCGGGGGAGGGCGGCTACCGGGAGCGCTGGGCATGGGACGAGGTGAAGTGGGCGTCCCACTGCATCGACTGCTACCCGGGGAACTGCCCGATGCGTGTCTACGTCAAGGACGGCGAGGTCGTCCGCGAGGAGTCGGCGGGCACGTTCCCGATCGTGCAGGACGGCGTGCCCGACATGAACCCGATGGGCTGCCAGAAGGGCGTGGGCTGGACCCGCCTTCTCGACGGCAAGGAACGCATCCTGTACCCGCTGCGTCGCGCGGGGGAGCGGGGCGAGGGTAAGTGGGAGCGGATCACCTGGGACGAGGCCGCCACCGAGATCGCCGACGCCATCCTCGACGCCCAGGAGGAGGTCGGCCCGGAGTCGATCGTCGCCCCCTCGGGCTGCAACCTGGGGACGCTCGCCCTCGCCGGCCGGGGCAAGTTCATGCAGCTGGCCGGCGGCCTCACGACCGACCTGAACGCCGAGATGCACGACTTCGCCGTGGGCCACTACATGACGTGGGGCACCTTCGACCCGGTGAGCTCCATCGACGACTGGTTCCACTCCGGGGTGTTCCTGATCTGGTTCGGCAACCCCGCCTACACCCGGATCCCGCACTGCCACTTCATCGCCGAGGCCCGCTACCGGGGTTGCGAGGTGTACACGATCGCCCCGGACGTGAGCCCGTCCGCCGTGCATGCGGACTACCACCTCCCGGTGCGCCCCGGCAGCGACGCCGCCCTCGCCCTGGCGATGTGCCGGGTCGTGATCGACGAGGGACTCGTGGACGAGGCGTTCGTGCGCGAGCAGACGGACCTCCCCCTCCTCGTCGACCCCGCGACGCGGCGCTACCTCCGCGAGAGCGACGTCACCGAGGGCGGCAGCGACGAGCAGTTCTACTCGTGGGACGCGGCGGCTGCCGCCCCCGTGGCCGCCCCCCGGGGCACGCTGCGCTGGGGGGACGCGACCCCGGCGCTGGAGGGGACGTTCACGGTGGAGACGCTCGACGGGCCCCGCGAGGTGACCACCGTGTTCTCCCTCATGCGGGAACGCCTCGCCGAGTACACGCCGGAGCACGCCGCCGGCCTTTGCGGGCTCGGGGCACAGGACGTCGTGGACCTCGCCCGCAAGATCGCGGCCCGGCCCACGAACATCCTGGGCTCGCTGAACCAGGCGTCCAAGCACTACCACGGCGACCTCATCGAGCGTGCCCAGATCCTCCTCCTCGCCCTCACGGGGAACTGGGGGAAGCACGGCGCCGGGATGCGCGCCTGGGGGGCGGGCTACTTCGACGGGATGATGACCTTCGCCCTCAAGACGCAGCGGGGGCCCACGGACGTGTCGATGATCCTGGACTTCCGTGACGTCGCCCTGCAGACGGCGATGAGCCAGGACCCCACCATCACCGAGAAGCTCTGGTCGATCCAGTCCGCCCAGGGGGGCCTCGCCGCCGCGGCGAGCTGGGGGTTTGTGCCCCCGGCGTTCCTCTGGTACCGCTTCGCCGGCTACAAGGACGCTTGGGAACGGGCCGAGTGGCACGACCCGTCCATGGAGCGCCCCTTCGCCGAGTACTTCCGCGAGGCCGTCGACAAGGGCTGGTGGGACGGCGCCGACTACCCGCACGAGGACCAGCCGCCCCGCGTCCTCATCGAGTGCGGCGGCAACGTCCTGCGCCGCACCCGGGGCGGCACGAAGATGCTCCTCGAGCACCTCTGGCCGGAACTGAAGATGGTGGCCACCTTCGAGGTGCGCATGAGCGCGACGGCGGCGTACTCGGACATCGTCCTGCCCGTCTCCCAGCAGTACGAGAAGATCGGCTTCGGGATCCCCAGCAGCCACGTCATGAACCTCACCTTCTGCGACAAGGCCGTGGAGCCGCCGGGGGAGTGCCTCGACGAGTGGGAGGCGTTCCGCCGCGTCGCCGAGAAGATCCAGGAGCGTGCGCAGGCCCGGGGTGTCACGACGGTCACCGACAGCCAGGGACGCACGTTCAACATGGCGGCGTTCCACGACACGTACACGGCGAACGGCCTCTGGACGGATCCGGAGACGATCGTGGACGAGATGCTGCGCGACACCGCCCTCATCGGGACCGTCCCGCCGGACGCCAGCCTCGACGACGTCCGCCAGAAGGGCCACTACCGCTGGCAGGGACTCGGGATCACACCCCGGGCTCTCGGCCAGGCCACCGACCCGGCGCCGGACGAGACTTTCACGCCGTTCCGCAAGCACGTCGAGGACGGTGAGCCGTACCCCACGCTCACGCGGCGGGCGCAGTTCCTCATCGACCACCCCTGGTTCATCGAGGCCGACGAGCACCTGCCCCGCCACAAGGAGCCCCCGGCCTCCGGAGGGGACTACCCGTTCCAGGTGAGCAGCGGCCACAACCGCTGGAGCATCCACTCGCTGAACACGTCCAACCAGCTCATGCTGGAGACCCACCGGGGGACGCCGCACATCGTGGTGAACCCCCAGGACGCTGCGGCGATCGGCGTGGCGGACAACGAGATGGTCAGGGTCCACAACGACCAGGGGGAGTTCCGGGTGCCGGTGAAGACCTCGGACTCGGCCCGGCCCGGCCAAGTGATCATGTACAACGGCTTCGACAACTTCCAGTTCCCGAACTGGGAGGGTCCGAACGACGCCGAGCCCGGGATGGTGAAGTGGCTCCACCTCGCCGGCGGCTACGGCCACCTGAAGTACTGGTCCACCTGCTGGCAGCCCTGCCCCGTGATGCGCAACACGCGCGTCGGCATCGAGAGAGCCTGACCGGCCGCGGCCCCGTGGGAAGTGACGCACGCCGGCGATAGGCTCTTCGCATGCAGCCTGCCGAGGAAGACGACGTTCGCCGCATCATCCGGGACGAGATCGCGCTCGCCGAACGGATCACGACGCTGGAAGAGAGCGTCACCGCCGGGCGCGGTGAAGTACTGGAGTTGCGTCGGGATGTGACGCAGTTGCAGGC
>CAYJLW010000111.1:7395-10975 GCA_964370965.1 uncultured Acidimicrobiia bacterium
GCAGGCGGACGTGGGGGAGTTGCGTCGGGATGTGACGCAGTTGCAGGCGGACGTGGGGGAGTTGCGTCGGGATGTGACGCAGTTGCAGGCGGACGTGACCGCCCTGCGCGCTGATGTCGTACGGCTCCAGGAGGCGGTCGTCCAACTGCAGACAGACCAACTCGAGCTGAGCGCGCGTGTCCAGACCATGGAGATCGCCATCATGAATCAGTTCCGCGACATGGGCGCGGCGATGGATGCCGGGTTCGCGGAGATGCGGGCGGGGTTCCGCCGGATCCTCGGCGGGAACGGCTGAACGCGAGCCCGGCTGGCACGTCTCGGCGCCGCGTGGGTAAGAATGGGGCCGCGTAGCTCTGCTTTGCCCGGACTCACGGAGGTCAGGATGGGCGTCAAGGTCGGCATCAACGGGTTCGGGCGCATCGGCCGCAACTTCCTCCGGGCCGTCCTCAGCCGGGGCGCGGACGTCGACGTCGTCGCCGTGAACGACATCACCGACGCCAAGACCCTCGCCCATCTCCTGAAGTACGACTCCGTCCTCGGTGTCCTCGAGGCGGACGTGAAGACCTCCGACGACGGCATCTCTGTGGACGGGCAGGCCTTCAAGGTCCTCGCCGTACGCAATCCCGCCGACCTGCCCTGGGGAGAGCTCGGCGTCGACGTCGTCGTCGAGTCCACGGGCCTCTTCACGAGCCGGGACAAGGCCGCCGCCCATCTGGAGGCGGGCGCCCAGCGGGTGATCATCTCCGCCCCCGCCACCGAGCCGGACGCCACCTTCGTGCTCGGCGTGAACGACGCCACCTTCGATCCGGCGACGCACCAGGTGATCTCGAACGCCTCCTGCACGACGAACTGCGCCGCTCCGCTCGTGAGCGTCCTCCACGAGGCGTTCGGAGTGGAGTCCGGGTTCATGACCACGGTGCACGCGTACACGAACGACCAGTCGATCCTCGACCTTCCCCACAAGGACCTCCGCCGGGCGCGGGCGGCGGCGCTGAACATCATCCCCACGTCCACGGGCGCCGCCCGGGCGATCGGCCTCGTCCTGCCCGAGCTCAAGGGCAAGCTCGACGGCATCGCCCTGCGGGTGCCCGTGCCCGACGGCTCCATCACGGACTTCGTCGCCACCCTGGGGCGCGAGGTCACCAAGGACGAGGTGAACGAGGCGTTCCGCGAGGCCGCCGCCTCGGCCCGCTGGCAGGGGATCCTGCGCTACACCGAGGACCCCATCGTGTCCTCGGACATCGTGGGCGACCCGCACAGCTGCATATTCGACGCCCTCCCCACCATCGCCATGGGCAACCAGGTGAAGGTCCTGGGCTGGTACGACAACGAGTGGGGCTACTCCAACCGCCTCGTCGACCTCGTCCTGCGGATCTCCTGACGGCGCCCCGGTGCTGCGCACTCTCGGCGACCTCCGCCTGGAGCCAGGGACGCCGGTCCTCGTGCGGGCCGACCTGAACGTCCCCATCCGGGACGGTGTCATCGCCGACGACCTCCGTATCCGGGCGGTCGTCCCCACCCTGGCGGCCCTGCGGGACCGGGGTGCGGCGGTCGTCGTCATGAGCCACCTCGGACGCCCGAAGGGCAAGGTGGTCGAGGACCTCCGCCTCGCCCCGATCGCCGCTCCCCTCGGTGATCTCCTGGGGAGTGCCGTCGAGGCGCTGGGCGAGACCGTGGGCCCCTCCGTGGAGGAGCGCTGCGGTGCCTTGGCGGCGGGCGAGGTCGTCCTCCTCGAGAACCTCCGCTTCGACCCCAGGGAGGAGGCGGACGACCCCGGCTTCGCCGCCGAGTTGGGTCGCCTCGGCGACGTGTACGTGAACGACGCGTTTGGGTGCTCGCACCGGGCGCACGCCTCGGTGGCGGCGATCTGCGGGGTGCTCCCCCACGCCGCCGGGCTCCTCGTGGAGGCCGAGGTGGCCGCCTTCGGGCGTCTGCTCACCGACCCGCCCCGGCCGTTCGTGGGGATCCTGGGGGGCGCCAAGGTCTCGGACAAGCTCGCGGTCATCGAGGCGCTGCTGGACAAGGTCGACGCCCTCTGCATCGGGGGCGCCATGTGCTTCACGTTCGCCAGGGCGCTGGGGGGCGAGGTGGGCGACTCCCTCGTGGAGGAGGACCGCATCCCCGACGTGCGCCGTGCCCTGGCGCGGGCTGACGAGTTGGGCAAGGACGTCCTCCTGCCCGTGGACGTCGTGTGCGCAGCGCGCGTCGATGCCACGGCCGAGACGGTCGTCACGCCCCCCGGGGCGGTGCCCGCCGGGATGATGGGCCTCGACGTGGGCCCCGAGACGGTGGAGGTCTTCGCCGAGCGCATCGCCGCTGCCGGCGCCGTGCTGTGGAACGGGCCCATGGGCGTCTTCGAGACGCCGCCGTTCGACGCCGGCACCCGGGGAGTTGCCGAGGCGTTCGCCGCCGCGGACGCCTTCACCGTCGCCGGGGGCGGGGACTCCGCCGCCGCCCTGCGACAGATGGGCCTCGCCGAGCGCATCAGCCACCTCTCCACAGGGGGTGGCGCGTCCCTGGAGTACATCGAGTTGGGCGGGAGGCTTCCCGGCCTCGTCGCCCTGGAGGAGCCCGACCCGTCATGAGCCGTCTGCCGATCATCGCCGCGAACTGGAAGATGCACATGACGCACACGGATGCGATCCAGTTCGCCCAGAAGCTCCACTACGTCCTCGACGAGGGCGACTACAAGGGCGTCGAGATCGTCCTCGCCCCGCCCTTCACGTGCCTGCGGACCTTGCAGACGCTCTTTGACGCCGACCGCATGAGCTTCAAGCTCGGAGCGCAGGACGTCTACTGGGAGGACAAGGGCGCGTTCACCGGGGAGGTGTCTCCCCTGATGCTGAAGGCCCTCGACGTGGACTACGTGATCGTGGGCCACTCCGAGCGCCGCGAGCTCTTCGGGGAGACCGACGAGTGGGTGCGCAACAAGCTCGAAGCCGTGTTCCGCCACGGCATGACGCCCATCCTCTGCGTGGGGGAGACGGCCGGGGAGCGGGAGTTGGGCGGTACGAACGCAAAGGTCGTGGGCCAGATCGAGGCCGCCACGGCCGGCATCGAGGCGGACCTGGCGGCCCGCCTCGTGATCGCCTACGAGCCCATCTGGGCGATCGGCACCGGCCAGACCGCCACCGCGGACGACGCCCAGGAAGTCGTCGGCCTCCTCCGCTCCGTCGTCGGGGACCGTTTCGGCGCCGAGGCCGCCGCGGCCGTGCGCATCCAGTACGGCGGCTCCGTGAAGTCCGGCAACGTCGTCGAGATCATGTCTCGCCCCGACGTCGACGGCGCCCTCGTGGGCGGCGCCTCCCTAGACCCCCAGGAGTTCGCCCGCATCCTCACCGCCTGGCAGTGAGTTCCGAAGGGGGACTACGTCCCCCCTCGGGCTCCCCCCTTCCCGGGCGCCGTCGGGTCCGGTCGCCGTTCCGGCCGGGCGGAGCCCGGCCTTGGGAGTAGATCACCGTCGGCGGGGGGCCGGCTGACGCGAGCGGTGGTACCGCCTGGCAGTGAGTTCCGAAGGGGGGGCTGCGTCCCCCCTCGGGCTCCCCCCTTCCCGGGCGCCGTCGGGTCCGGTCGCCGTTCC
>CAYJLW010000112.1:0-10952 GCA_964370965.1 uncultured Acidimicrobiia bacterium
GGCCGGGGCACCTGCGGATCCCGGTCCTGCGGCGGGGGGGGCCGGCGGTGGGGGTGCGGCGGCGGGCGGCGGTGGGGGTGCGGCGGCGGGAGGCGCCGGGGCGGGTGGGGAGAGGGAAACCTGCATCGGCCCTTGTGTGCCGCCGCCGGCGCTCACCCAGAGCCGGAGCGCTCCCGACGGGGCAGCGGTGAGGGCCTGCGCTTGGGCGCCGCCGCCTCCGAAGGCGAGCTCGATCCCCAGCGAGGTGCCGTCGGGGGCGACCTGCACGGGGATCGTGCTCTCGGGGAGGGTGAAGGGCTGGGTCACCTGGAAGTAGCCCGACCAGGTGCCGTCGCCGTTCTGGCGGAGGCCGGCGACGGCAGCCAGCGTGAAGCTGATTCCGTCCAGGGTGACGGGGAGCTCACCCCGGAGCTCGATGGGTTGGGCGAGGCCGCTGCCCCGCACGGACAGCGTGAGGCGGCCGTCCTCGTAGTAGGCGCAGAGCTGCGTGATCGTGCCGCTGAACCAGGAGATCTGCACCGGCAGGCAGCCGCCCACGGGTGGGGAGGTCGCCTCGGCGGCGGGGGCGGTGCCGGTGGCGAGACTGAGAGCGATGACGCCCGCGGCAAGTCCGAGACCGATTCGTCGCACGCTGCCTCTCCTCTCCTGGGTCTTGCGTTCCGCGCGATATCGGCAGTTCGCCCCAGATTGTTAGCAGGAGTCCGATGCGGGTGTGCGGGCGTTGACCGCCCCTGGGCAGGCGCTCTCTTGGGAACCTGCCGCGCCGGGCACGTGGTCGGGACGGCGGGCACCAGCAGCTAGCATCCCGGGCCACCCGCAAAGGAGGTTGGTCAGAGTGGGAAGTCTTGGCGTCTGGATCACCGTGGCGATCGTCGTGGTCACCGTGGGGAGCATCCTGTTCACGGTCTTCGTCATGAAGTGGTCGTGGGGCAAGAGCGAGCAGCTCATGGAGAAGTCCATGGGGATGGCCGCCGAGCAGCAGCAGAAGATGCTCAATCACATGGGCCCCATGATGGACAGCCAGAAGGCCTACCTCGACGCCATCGCCGAGAAGCAGAAGGACGACAAGGCCTGAGCAGAGCCGGCGCTGTCGCACACGCGGTGGCCGTGGCCTTGCCCGGGGTGTCGACGGCGGGGAGGCCGTCGCGGTTGAGCCTCGTCCTTCGTCCGGTGCCTCCGTCCCGACCCCCAACTCCACCCCGGTCCCCTGCCCGTCTCCCGTGACTACAGTCGGGTGACGATGTCGCCACGCAGCCTCGTTCCCCTCGGGTTCACCGAGATCAGACGTCGCCGGTCACGATACGCCCTGCTCACGGCGGCGATCGCGTTCCTCGTCCTGCTCCTCTTGTTCCTGATCACGATCTTCTCCGCCCTGCTGGGCGCGTTCACGGGCGCGATCGAGAACCAGAGCGCGGACGTGCTCGTCTACAGCGACGTCTCCCGCCGGAACATCGAGGCCTCCCGGCTCCCCGCCACCGCGGTCGCCGCGGTCGCCCGGGTCCCGGGCGTGCGCCGGGCGGCACCGCTGTACGAGAGCGCCTTCACCGTGGCGCGTACCGGGGGGGCGAAGAACGTGACGGTGATCGGCTTCGCCCCCGGGGGCCCGGGCGCCCCCTCGGAGGCCGGCGTCGCCCGACCGGCACCGGGGGAGGCCCTCGTCGACAGCGCCAACGCGTCGGACTACCCGGTGGGGAGCACGATCCGTTTCCGGCCCTCCGGCCTCGTCGTCCGTGTCGTGGGCACGGCGACGAACGCCGGCCTGCAGGTGCAACCCACGTTCTGGGTGCCGCCCGCGGGCTACCGCGATCTCGTCGACCGGACGTACCCCGGTGCCCGGGATGTGCCCGTGAGCCTCGTCGCCGTCTCCGCGGAACCAGGCGTCGACGCCGCCCGGGTGGCAGCCGAGATCGGTCGCCGTGTCGCGGGGACGGAGGCGCTCACGCGCTCCGATGCCGTGGCTGCCATACCGGGCGTGGCACCCATCAGCGCCTCCTTCGCTCTCATCGCGGGAGGTACCGCTGCCATCGTGGTCGTCGTCGTGGGCTTCTTCTTCGTCATCTTCACGGTGCAGAAGCTCCCTGCCCTTGGGGCGATGCGGGCCGTGGGGGCGTCCGTGTGGTACCTCGGGCGTGTCACGATGGGACAGATCGCCGCCGTCGTCCTCGCCGCGTTCGTGCTCGCCACCGGGGCACTCGCCGGCCTCCTGGCGACGCTGCCGCTGAGCCTCCCGACGGCGATCCAGTGGGGGGCGGTGGCGGCGACGGGCGGGGCCGTCCTGGCCTTCTCGCTCCTCGCCGGTCTCGTGTCCGTGCGCCGCATCGCCCGCCTCGATCCCGCTGCTGTCGCCCAGGGGAGGCACTTCTGATGGGTCTCGCCCTCAAGGAGATGCTCCGGGAGCGGGGCCGCTTCGCCGCCGTCGTGACGGCCGTAGGCCTCATCTGTGTGCTCCTCCTCTTCCTCACCAGCCAGCTCGACGGTCTCTACCGGGGCCAGACCGGCGTCCTGCGCGGCCAGGACGCCGAACTCGTCGTGTACCAGTCCGACGTCGACCGGTCTCTGTTCCGCTCCTCGGTTCCCCTCGCCGACGCCTCCCTTGTGGCCCGCGTCCCCGGCGTGCGCGCCGTGGGCGCCGTCGGGGCGCTCTTCGGGGCGGTCCGGGCGGTCGGTGGCGGCCGCCTCGTGGACATGGGCCTCTTCGGCTTCCAGCCCGGGCGGCCCGGTACGCCTGCGACGCTGGTCGCCGGCCGCCTTCCCCGGCCGGGCGAGGGCGGGGTGGGGGCCGTCGACGAGTCCGCCCGGCGCCAGGGCATCGGCGTCGGCGCCAGGGTGCGCTTCGGCGGTGCCTCTGGAACGATCCGGGTGGTGGGCCTGGTGAAGGATTCCACCCTGGCGCTCCAACCGGTCCTCTGGGTCGATCTCGGGGTCTGGCGGACGCTGCGCGGGGAGGTTCGCCCGGAGAGGGCGGGCGGCCCCCCTGACGCCAACCTCTTCTTCGTGGACGTGGACCGGGGGGCGTCCCCGGCCGCCGTCGCCCGCCGCATCGACATCCGCGCCCCCGGTGTGGAGGCGCTCAGCGTGGCGGAAGCCGTCGATTCCCTCCCGGGTCTCGCCGCCCAGAACCAGAGCTTCGCGCTCATCATCGGCCTCACCTACGTGGCCGCCGCCATCGTCGTCACCCTGTTCTTCGCTCTCCTCACCCTGCAGAAGACCGAGCTCATCGGCGTCCTCAAGGCCCTCGGCGCCGGCAGCGGTCTCCTCGCCCGCAGCCTCGCCTCCCAGGGCGTCCTCATCGCCGTGGCGGGCTACGCGGGCGCTGTCGTGTTCACCCTGGGTCTCGCCGGCCTTGTCGGCGGGAGCCTGCCGTTCCACGTGTCGCTGCGCTCGTGGCTCACGGTGGGTGGTCTCATAGTGGCGGTGGCGCTCCTCGGTGCCGCTCTGGCGTTCCGACGTATCGCCCGCATCGACCCGGCGAGCGCCGTGGGAGGAGGACGATGACCACCGAGCCCGGGGTGCAGGGAGGCAGCGGGGGCCCCGTCGTGCGGGCCGAGGGTCTCCGCAAGGTCTACGGGGAGGGGGATGCCGCCACGGTCGCCCTCGACGAGGCGTCCGTCTCGCTCGCGGAGCACGAGTTCGTCGCTCTCGTGGGGCCGTCCGGGTCGGGGAAGACGACTCTGCTCTCGATCGTGGGGGCACTCCTCAGGCCCACCGCAGGGACAGTCGTCGTCGGCGGGGAGGACGTCACCCATCTCACGCCCAGGGAGCAGACCCGCTTCCGGGGCCGGCGCGTGGGGTTCGTCTTCCAGAGCTTCAACCTCGTGCCGTTCCTCACGGCCCGCGAGAACCTTCTCGTCGCCGCCCAGGTCGCCGGTCGCCGGGGTGCAGAGGTGCGCCGGCAGGCCGACGAGCTTCTCGGCGAGCTCGGCCTCTCCCGGCGTACAGACCACCTTCCCGGAGCCCTCTCGGGCGGCGAGCGCCAGCGGGTGGCGATCGGCCGGGCGCTCATGAACGACCCCGACGTCGTCCTCGTGGACGAGCCCACGGCCAACCTCGACACGAAGCTGGGCACCGCTGTCGTACAGCTCATCGCCGAGGAGGTCAAGAAGCGGGGCAAGGCCGGGATCATGGTCACCCACGACCAGCGGATGGTGGAGTTCACCGACCGCGTGGTGGAGATCCTCGACGGCCGCATCCGCGCCTGAGGAGGCGACGGGGAGGCGACAGTCGCCTCCTGCCGGGCCCGGGACGAGACGCACGACGTCGACACGCCCCGGGTGCCGTGCCCGCGCCCTGACCGCCTGCCGGTTCGTGTGGGGTGGGGCGATTCCTTGGGCTGGCCATTGATCAGTGTCCGGGGGCTAGAGTGGCGGCGTTCTCATCGGCACGACAGCGGGGGATGACATGTCGCTACGCAACGCCGTGCTCGCCGAGGTGGCCCGGGCTCCCGGCCGTTCCCACGAGGTCTTCCGGCGCCTCAAGGACGGCCTCGGCGAGTTCTGGCCCGTCAACGACGGCAACGTGTTCCAGATGCTCACCTCGTCTGTTGACAAGGGCTGGCTCGGGTCCTCCGTCGGGCCCGACGGCCGGGCTGTCTACACGATCACCGATGCCGGCCGTGGCGAGATCGACTCCTGGCTCCACGAAGACGGCGCCGATCCCGCCCCGGCCCGCAACGAGCTCTATCTGAAGCTGGCGTACCTCGAGGGCCCTCCTCCCCCGGAGCTCGTCCACGCCGTCGAGGACCAGCTCCACAAGTCGCTGCGGGCCTCCCGGCGGATCCGCGCCCTGGCACAGGACGCGAAGCCGGGGGGGCGCACCATCATGTTGGCGGGTGTGCTCGCCCACGCCGAGGCCGACATCGCATGGCTCGAGGACGCCCGCAAGGGCCTGGAACGCCTCGCCAGGGCGGCGAAGGCGGGCAAGGGCCGCTCGAAGAAGGACTGAGCGGGAGGCCGGGAGGCCGGGAGGCCGGCTCGACCCGTTGCGTGGGAGCGGGCGCCGAGCGTCCAGAGCGCGCTCGTCGGCATGGCGACGAGGTCGTGCCTTGTCCGCACCGTCGGCGTCCCGTTCGGCGGCGGATGCCCCACCAGGGAGTGGAGGACGTCGCGCCGCCTGGGAGCCTGTTCACGCCGCCGCAACGGGGCCCCCGCCGCTTCCGACACAAGGCGAAGGGGTGGGTGCGCAATGGGGGTAGGCAGACGGTTCATGCCAAGGGCCTTGAACAAGGGGCAAGGCAATGCTAGGGTGCCGCCGAGGGGGTCGGCTCCGAGTGCGGTGGGGCGAGGCCGACCCCTCTCGCACGTGAGCAGTCCGGAGCCGGCGAGTGCCGGTGTCCCGGGATCGGGAGGGTGTGATGGGCGTGTCAGGGTCAGGGTCGGGGTCGTCTCGCAGGCGTCGTGCGCGGGCGACGGGTCGGGCGCTGCTGGCCGTAGCGGCGGCGGCAGCTCTCCACGCCGGCCTCCTGTCGCCGGTCGTTGTCCGGCATCTGGGCGGGAGCGGTGCCCCCGGTCGTCCTCCGAGGGCCCAGGTTCCCGTCGCCGTACGGGCGGCGATGCTGCTGGCCAAGATGGCCCTGCCTCCGGCCGGCGGTCGAGGCGCCGCCTCGCGTCCGGGCGTCGCCCCGGTGTTGCAGGTCCCGGCGCACGCCGCCTCCGCCTTCGGCGACGGTGTCGACGCCGGCCGCCTGCGGGCCGGGACCACGGTGCCCCAACACACCCGCGACGCCGCCGCCCGCATCGCCGTGGGCGCCGGTGACCTGGTGGAGAAGCGCACCACCCACTCCCAGGTGAACGTGATCGACGGCCGCGAGGTCGTGAGCACCTTCGCCGCCCCGGTCTTCCACCGCGACCCCGCGACCGGGGTGATGGCGCCGATCGACACGACCCTGGTGCCCGGACGGGGCGGTTGGGTGAACAGGGCGGCGGCGAGGCAGGCGGCGTTCCCCCGGCACATCCGGGACGGCGTCCGCGTGGAGGTCGGGCGCGGGTCGCTCACCATGAGGCCGTCCGACCGTGCGGGTTCGGGAGGAGAACCTGTCGTGGAGGGGTCCCAGGTCACCTACCCGGACGCCTTCGGCGGCGACGACCTCCGCTACCGCGTGCTC
This sequence comes from uncultured Acidimicrobiia bacterium, assembly GCA_964370965.1. Lineage (GTDB taxonomy): Bacteria > Actinomycetota > Acidimicrobiia > UBA2766 > UBA2766 > CAYJLW01. Next base: position 6,101 of record CAYJLW010000112.1, read on the forward strand.
CGCAGCGGGGTGAAGGAGGAGATCGTCCTCGGCGCCGCCCCCCGGCGGGCCGCATGGGACTTCGACGTCGGGACCGAGGGCCTGGACCTCCGGTCGGGCCGGGACGGCGCGATCGACGTGACGGATCGGCGGGGCAAGGTCGTCGGGGTGATCCCGGCGCCGTCCATGAGCGACGCCGCCTCCCCGCCGGCGCACTCCACCGACGTGCGCTACGAGGTCCGGCGGAGGGGGGAGCACCGCTGGCGGGTGCGTGTCGCGGCCGACCGGGGGTGGCTGTCGGACCCGTCCCGGAAGTGGCCCGTGACCGTGGACCCGGCGGTGTACTGGGGGAACGTGGGGCCGAGCGCCGACCTGTACGTGGGGACGTCCGGGACGGACACGTCCGGGTACCTGTCGGTGGGCTACTCGCGCTTCTGCCTCGTCATCTGCGTTCCCGCGGCAGCGTGGCGGACCTATCTGGCGTTCCCGACTCCTGTCCTGCCCGCGGGCACGGCGACCGCCTACGCGGAGCTCCAGACGGCCGGGACGACCAGCGGCGGGTACGCGGTCTGGGTCGCCGCCGGCCAGGTCACGGGCGGGACTTCGTCAGGTCGGATCGACGGATCCCTCGTGTGGACCGCACAGGACACGCCCGACGAGATGGCCTGGAGCGAGATGGGAGGTGCAGACGGTGTCGGGGGCCTGTGGCAGATGAACGTGACCGAGGCCGTCGCCCGCTGGGTCGGGGGGCGGGACCCGAACCTCGGGATCGTGCTCACGGCTGACGAGGTGTCGCCGGGCACGAGGTGGGCACGCCTGGACTCCACGGAGTCGGGCTCCTTCCCGCCGCGGATCGTGGTGTACACGTCCGCCGAGCCGCCCGCACCGGCGAACGAGACCCCTGCCGACGCGGCCTCTGTCACAGCGGAGCGCCCCATCCTCGGCGTGGGGGAGGTGACGGACCCGGACGGGGAGTCGGTGGCCGTCCAGTACGAGGTCTCGGAGTCCCCGACGTTCGCCACCACGGCGGTGGAGTCCGCCTGGATGCTGAACGGTTGGCGCTGGCAGGTGCCCGACGGACGTCTGAAGCCCGGGACGACCTACTACTGGCGGGCGCGGGCCTGGGACGGGTGGGGCTCCGGGGCGGACACGAGGCCCTCGTCCACGTGGTCCTTCGTGTACGCGGCGTCTCCGAAGCTGGGTTTCGGCGAAGGCCGCAACTGGGCGGTGTGGCGGCGCTCGCCGGGGTCCGGTCTGGACCTGGGTGTGAACGAGGGCAACGGCAACCTCGCCCTGGCGGTGGCGGGGCCCGTCTTCCGCACCCGGGTGGGGGACGTGGGCGTGTCCTTCGCGTACAACTCCCTGGCGGTGGCCAACGGCTACGACTGGGGTCTCGGCCAGGGCTGGGTGCTGGGCGCGGGTTCCGTGCTGGACGGCACGTCGGTGCCGGTGCGCGCCCGCTTCACCGAGGACATGGTGACGGTGGAGCGGGCCGACGGGGGCACGCGGGAGTTCGCCCGCCGGTCCCTGAACGACTACTCCTCCGCGGACGGCGAGTCCGTGGTCGAGCGGGCGGCGTCGGGGGCGCTCACACTCTCGACGCAGCCGGGGAACCGCTACCACTTCGACTCCTCCGGTCTGTTGACGGCGGCGGAGGTGACACCCGCGGGCCAGACGGGAGCGGCGCTGTCCTACAGCCTCGCGGGAGGCAAGCTCGCCACCGTGACCGAGCTGAGCCCCTCGGGTACGCCGGGACGCCATCTCCGCTTCACGTACTCCGCCGCCACGGGGCGCCTCGCCTCGATCGAGATGCACCTCGACGCCGCGAACCCGACGGCCGTCTCGAGGACCTGGACGCTCACCGGGGACGCGGCGAGCGGGGACCGCCTCGCCACGGTGAGCTCACCGGTCGGGCCCCTGGCGGGTTTCGCCTACGACACTGCCGGCCGCCTCGCGGAGGTGCGCGACGGCGCCCAGCAGGCGGCGGGCTGGACGGGCACGAGGGTCGAGTACGCGGTGCAGGGCCAGGCGGGGTGGGCCTTCGCGAAGAGGGTGTACGAGGCCCCGGCGTCGGCGACGGTGACCCCCTGGGTGTTCGCCTACACGTTCCCTTCGGGCCAGGTCGTGCCGTCGCAGACGACGGTGGAGGACCCGCGGTGTGCGGACACGTCCGTGCCCAGCCCCGGGTACTGCACGACGACGGTGACACTGGACTCCATGGGCCACGCCGTCGACGTCGTCACGCCCTCGGGGTACAACTACTGGTCGCAGTGGCTGCCCTGGCTCACGCCGCACCACCGGGCGGCGTACAACGACCGCGACCAGGTCCTCTGGGAGCGTTCGGCCGCCGCGGACCAGGTGAGCTGGGCGAGCAGCGGCCTGCCCGACAAGTACTCCACGGTCTACGCCTACGACGAGCGTCGGGCGCCGTACCCGCTCGTGAGCGTTCTGGGCCCGGACGTCGGCAACGGCGAGCGCCACCTGAAGAGCGTCGGCTACGACCGTGGCACCGGTGGCGCCTGGCACGGCTTCCAGGCCCGCTACTGGAACAACACGAACCTGGCGGGTGTGCCCGCCCTCACGCGGTCCGACGCGGCGCCGGGCGGGGACTGGGGGACGGGGCCGCCCGCCCCGGGGGTGGACGCCGACGGGTTCTCGGCCCGCTGGGCCGGCTGGATGGAGCTCACGGCGCCCCAGTCGTCCACGTTCTGTGTCACGGCGGACGGTGGGGTGCGCCTCAGTGTGGACGGCTCCACGGTGGTCGACCAGTGGGCCGACGGGGCCATGAGCGCTTCGGGTACGGTGGCGACGGGCGCGGGGTCGCACCGGGTCGTGGTCGAGTACGAGGACGTCTCGGGGGCGGCGCGCCTCGACGTGCAGGTCTCCACCACGGGCGCGTGTGCGGCGGCGGCCCCGGCGTGGACGGCGGGGGTGACACCGGGCTGGGGCCTCCTCACGTCCACGGTCGACGCCGGGGGGACGGAGACCGTGACGGAGTACGCCGAGCCTGCCACGGCCCGGCCCACGGCCACGAAGGCCTACGCGCGGCCCTGGCCGGTGCTCTCGGCCGCGGGCGGCACCCTGGGGGCGACGTCGGGCTCGGACCCAGTGAACTTCGTGGCGCGTTCCCAGTGGCGTGACGGCGGGGCGGTCCACGTGCGGGTGGCGTTCCCGGAGGGCGCGCCGGACGCGGCGGCGACGACGGTGACGGCGGGGCCGACGGCGGTGTTGGGCGCGTCCGCTTCGGCGGGCCCGACGGCTTCGGGTGGGGCGGTGACGCTCACGTATACGCGGGGCGGGACCGTGTCGTTGTCCTCAGTGGTGTGTGAGGGGGGGGCCACGGGGGGTTGTGCGCCTCGGACGACTCTGTTGGCGTCGGCGGGGGTCTGGGGGCCCGGCCAGACCCAGGATCTCACCTTGAGCCTGTGGCGGGACCCGGGCGACGCCTCCGGTCGCCGGTACTCTGTGACGGCCCAGGCCGGCGCCGCGGCGGTGTCTGCGTCGGTGGCGGACCTGGACCCGGAGTACGTGTCGGGGTCGGGTGTGTCGGGGGACTACCGGCCGTTGGGTGGCTCCGGTGCCGTGTCGCTCTTCGGCCCCGCCCCCACGTTCGCGGCGGGGGAGACGGTCACGTCCACGACGTCCTACGACTCGCTGGGGAGGGTGGCGGCGGCCACGGACCCGAACGGCAACGTCACGTCCCACACCTATGACGCCACGAACGGATGGCCGGCCCGCACGCAGCGCCAGGCGCCGGGGTCGGCTGCCCAGACGGTGTCCGAGACCACCCTGTGGGACCTGAACGGGAACGCGTTGACGGCACGGGCGGGTCAGGGGGTCGAGGCGCTGGAGACCCGCAGCGCCTTCGACGGCCGCGACAGGGTGACGTCGGCGACGGTGGAGAACGGCGCCACGGACCTCGTGGCCACGGTGGGCTACGACGCGAACGGCCAGGTGGCCTCGACCGTGCGGGTGACGAGCGCCGGTGTCGAGGAGACCCGGACGGCCTTCGACCGGCGGGGCCGCACGTCGGGCCGCACGGGCCCGGACCCTGACGGCGTCGGCGGCCCTCTGGTGGGGGCCCAGGAGAACTTCGCGTACGACGCCTTGGGGGCGGTGGTGGGTGTCTGGCGCCTGTTCGCCCCGGGTGTGAGCCGCCAGGTGTCGTGGTCCAGCTATGACCGGGACGGGCGTGTGGCCACGACGGCAGACGTCGGCGCGCACGCGGCGGGCGCGTCGGCGGTCTTCGGCTACGACGCGGCGGGGCGGCGTACGTACGCGCGTGACGTGTCGGGGCGGGAGTCGTGGTGGGGCTTCAACACGGAGGGGAACCTCACGGCGCGGGGTCGTCCGTACGGGGACGCCCTGAGCGCCACGGAGTACTTCTCCTTTGACGCCCGGGGCCGCCAGGTGGGCTGGAGGGATGCCCGGGGGAAGTACTGGGGGCGGGCCTATGACCCCTTCGGGCGGGCGACGGAGGCCACGGACCCGGCGGGGGCGAGGACGGTGACCGCCTTTGACGCGGCGGGGAACCCGGTGTCGGTGAGCGACCCGTTGGGGAACGTGACGTCGGCGTCGTTCGACGCCTTCGGGCGCGCGACGTCGGTGACGTACCCGGATCCGGACGGGGCGGGGGCGAAGGCCTCGCCGCGGGTGGCGACGGCCTACGACTCGGTGGGGCGGGTGACGTGGCGTACGGAGCCCTTCGACTCGGGCTCGGCGGCGGGGGCGCCGGCGACGACCTACGCGTATGACGGGGCGGGGCGTGTGGTGGGGGTGACGGGCCCGGACCCCGACGCTGGGGGCCCGAAGCGCCCCGGGCGGACGCTGAGCGCCTATGACGAGGCGGGGCGGCCCACGTCGGTGACGGTGT
>CAYJLW010000113.1:0-10075 GCA_964370965.1 uncultured Acidimicrobiia bacterium
CTACCCCGGAGGCGTCCAACCGCCGAAACGGCGTTCCAACTCCAGGGCGACGGCGATCGTGACATGGTCGTTGCCGGGCACGGACACGACCTGCACACCCAGAGGCAGTCCCCGGGCGTCGAGGCCGAGGGGCACCTGGGTGACGGGGAACTCCATCACGTTGAAGATCGCCGTGTACATCCACCTCACCGGGAACAGGAGCGGCTCACCGTGACGGGGAGCCGGTGTGGGGTAGGACGGGTAGAGCAGGACACCGTCGCTCCCCATGAGGTCGATCAGCTCCCGCCGGAGACAGCGACCCATCCCGGCCAGGCGACGGATGCGGCCCGGGAAGCGGCCGTGGACTCTCTCCAGGGCACACAGCGCGAGCGCGGGCAGCGTGTGCGCCGAGCGGCCCAGCGCCCAGCGGGGAAGCTCCCGCCAGGCCCGCACCGGGGTCCCCTGGCCCAGCAACTCCGAAAAGCGGCTCCCCTGGGCCTCGTCGAGCATGGCGGACCAGATGTCGAGCGAGCGGCGCAGCCCGTCGACGCGTGCGGGGACGACCGTGGCCCCGGCGGCGGCGAGGGACGCCGCCGCCCGCGCCTGCGCGTCACGCAGCGCGTCCGACACGCTCAGGAGGCCGTTGCCCGGCACGGACACGACCCGGAGACGTCCCACGTCGACACGGAGGGGGTCGCCGAGGGGCATCTCCTCGCAGGCCGGGTCGGCGCCGTCGGGGCCGGCGAGGACCCGCAGCAGGGGCATGAGGTCCTCGGCCCGCCGGGCCAGCGGCCCGGTCGTGAGGTAGCGGCCGGCGCCGCCGTCGGCCACGGGGAACTGACCCGAATTCGGCACGAGACCGCCGGTGGGCTTGTGCCCGAAGATGCCGTTGAAGAACGCCGGCATCCGGATCGACCCGCCCACGTCGGAGCCCAGGCCGAAGGGGGACGCCCCGGCCCCGATCACGGCACCCTCGCCCCCCGAGGATCCGCCCACGGTGCGGCGCCGGTCGTACGGGTTCCGGGTACGGCCGTAGACCCGGTTGGCGGACTCCATCCACATGCAAAGCTCGGAGGTGTTCGTGACCCCCAGGGGGATCGCCCCGGCGGAGCGCAGGCGCCCCACGGTCGGGGCGTCCGTGTCCGAGAGGTACCCCGAACGGGCCACCAGCCCGGAGGTCTGGGGCATGCCGGTGAGGGCGAAGCACTCCTTGATCGTGCAGGGCACACCGTGGAAGGGCCGCCCGGAGAGCGGGTCCTGACGCCGCACGGCGTCGTCCGCGGCGTCGGCCTCCTTGCGGGCGTCCTCGAAACGATCCGCGACCACGGCGTTGAGGGACCCGTTCACCGCCTCCACGGCGGCGATGTGGGCGTCCACGACAGCCCGCGACGTGACCCGGCCGGAGCGGACCGCCCGGGCGAGCCGCGTTGCGGATGCCAGCAAGAGGGATTCGATGGCCGCCTCCTGGGGGAGCGAGACCGCAATCCTCGCGCGCAGCGGCCCCCGGGCGGGCATCGTCGATCCGGGGATCGGCGTCCCCGGTCAGGAGCCGCGGCCGCGGGCGGCTGCCACCCTGGATGCCGGCACCCACTCCGTCAGGATCTCGGCGAGCTCTGCAGGCCGCACCGGCTTCGGCACGAAGGCGTCCATGCCCGCCTCCCGGGCCCTCTCCCTGTCGGCCGCCATGGCGTTCGCGGTCATCGCCACGATCGGGAGGTGCTCGTCCGTGCCGGCCTCGCGGGCGCGTATCCGCCTCGTGGCGTCGTATCCGTCCAGCACGGGCATCTGGCAGTCCATGAGGACGGCGGCGTACCGTCGGTCGGCGGTGGCCGACACGGCCTCCTGGCCGTCGGCGACGACGTCGGCCGCATAGCCCAGCTTGCGGAGCAGGCCCACGGCCACGACCTGGTTCACGGCGTTGTCCTCGACGACGAGCACCACGGGTTGGTCCGCGGGCGCCACCCGGGCTCCGCGTGGGGCGGCCGAGCCGCCGTCGTCCGGAGCGGTCGTGGGGGCGAGAGCCTCCCTCAGGTTCGCGGCCCGGACGGGACGGGTCACGAAGGAGGCGCCGTCGGGGAGGTCCTGCTGCGCCCCGAAGGGGACGACCTGCACGAAGCGCGCCCCGCTCGCTGCGCCCGCCGCGGAGAGCTCCGCCGCCCGGTCGCCGTCGACGATCACGACCGCGTACGGGTCGGCGGCGGCGGCCCTCGCCAGGAGCCCGGCCGCCGACGCCACGTCCGCCGCCTCGACGCGGGCTCCCCACAGAGCGACGTGGCGCCCCAGCACGTCGCGTGTCGTCGCCGCCTCGACGGCGACGAGGACGTGGAGGTGCTCCAGCCCCCCAGGTGCGGTTTCGGGGGTCCCGTCGGCCCCGAGCCGGGCCGTGAACCAGAAGCGGCTGCCTACGCCGTCGCGCGCCGCGACACCGATGTCGCCCCCGAGGAGACGAGCGAGCTGCCGGGCGATCGTGAGGCCGAGTCCGGTGCCGCCGAAGCGGCGCGTCGTGGAGGAATCGGCCTGCGTGAAGGAGTCGAACAGATGCGCGGCACGCTCGGAGTCGAGGCCGATGCCCGTGTCGCACACCTCCACCCGGACCCGGAGGCCGTCGGCGTCCCGAGAGAGAAGCGACGCCCGCACGACGACCTGGCCGGAGTCGGTGAACTTCAACGCGTTCGAGCACAGGTTCGTGAGGATCTGGCCGAAGCGCACCGGATCCCCGACGGCCGAGCGGGGGACGTCGGGATCGACGTCGAGGACGAGCTCGATGTCCTTCTCGAGCGCCGCATCGGCGAAGAGCTCCACGGTGTCCTCCAGCACGGCGTGGAGCTCGAAGGGGACGTGCTCGAGCACGAGCTTGCCCGCCTCGATCTTGGAGACGTCGAGGATGTCGTTGATGATCGTGAGGAGCTGCTCTCCGGAGCGGGTGAGGACACCGAGGTAGGCATCCTGCTCCGGCGTGGGCCCCGTGCGGGCGAGGAGGTTCGCCATCCCGAGCACGCCGTTCATCGGTGTGCGGATCTCGTGGCTCATGTTCGCCAGGAACTCCGACTTCGCCCGGGCGGCGGCCTCGGAGGTCTGCAGGGCGACGTCCAGGGCGCGGTTCTTCTCGGCGAGCTCCGCCGTGCGCTCCTCCACTGCGGTCTCCAGGTGCATGTTCAGGAGCTTGAAGCGCTTGATCATGAGGTAGTTCATGCCCACGGCCACGAACACGAACGCGTACTCGAACATGTTCCCCGTGGGCACGACGTCGAGGCCGAAGAGGATGTCGTTGAGGCCGACGGCGAGGTACACGGAGTAACCCACGATCAGGCCCCGCCGCAGGGGTCGGGAGAGCGCGCGGGCCCTCCAGATCACCCGGAACACGTATATGAAGACGGCCCACACGTAGAGGAGGAACAGGACCACCACCGCCCGCGAGCCCGCCTCGAAGCCCCAGTAGGTCTGGCCCGTCCACTCCGTGTACAGGCTCCCGCGGGACCCGCTGAGCAGAGGCGTCGCCCCACAGACCAGGGCCAGGACCGTGTTCAGGGCGAAGTAGATGCCGAGTCGACGCCGGGCGCCGGGCAGGCCGGCGAGTGCCCGGCTCATACCCACGAGCGCGAAGAGAAGCAGGAACACGACGACGTTCGATCCCCGCCGGGCGGCGAACGCCGCTTCCTCCGAGACGGCCGAGAGCTGCACGAAGCGCAGCGCCGCGTAGGCGAGGGACAGCAGCGACCACGAGGCGACCCAGAGGTGCAGGGGGTCACCGCCTCGGCGGCTCCACAGCCAGAGGTGGTTGAGGCCGATCGGCGCACACAGCCCCATGCTGAGGGCGAGCAGGATCAGGGACAGCGGCGGCGCGCCGCCGGGATGCTGGGCTGCAGCGGCGAGATGAGTCACGTCTTGTCTCGGATACGCCGATCGTAACCCGACGGCCGAAGAGGCGTACCTCAGTCCCCTTCGACAGGACCCTGACGCCAATTGAGTCGTATTCGGTCCCGACTGGCCCGACCGGGTGGGACCTCGGGCAGACTCCGTCCATGACCCACCCCTCCGAGGCCCGCTACCGCTCCCTGAGCTTCTGGCTCGACACCGTCCCCGGGTCTCTTGCGCCCCGCGCCCCGCTACCGGGCGACGTCGACGTCGACGTCGCCGTCGTGGGCGCGGGCTACACGGGGCTCTGGACGGCCCTCGAGCTCGCCCGGGCCGACCCCTCGCTGCGCGTCGTCGTCGTCGAGCGCGAGGTCGCCGGCTTCGGTGCTTCCGGCCGCAACGGCGGCTGGTGCTCGGGTCTGTTCGCCGCCGGCCCCGACGCCGTCGCCCGTCACCACGGACGCGGCGCCGCTGTCGCGATGACACGCGCCATGTTCGCCGCCGTCGACGAGGTGGGTCGCGCCGCCGCCGCGGAGGGGATCGACTGCCACTTCCACAAGGGCGGCACGTTCGTCGCCGCCGTGGGCCGCCCCCAGGTCGAGCGTCTCCGGGCAGAGCTCGCCCACCACCGTTCCTGGGGTCTCGGCGAGGACGACTACCGCTGGCTGGAAGCCGGCGAGGCACCGGAGCGCATTCGCGTGGCAGGCGCCGGCGGTGCCCTCTACACGCCCCACTGCGCGGCGCTGCATCCGGCGCGTCTCGCCCGCGGCCTCGCCGAGGCCGTGGAACGGCGGGGGGTCGCCGTCCACGAACGCACGCCCGTCCTCGAAATCGCCCCGGGCGTCGTCCGCACCGCCGCCGGGCGGATACGGGCCGACGTCGTGGTGCGGGCCACGGAGGCCTACACCCCGTCCCTGGCACACATGCGCCGGCGCCTGGTCCCCCTCTACTCGCTCATGATCGTCACCGAAGCGCTCCCGGAGGCCTTCTGGGCCGAGGTGGGATGGGCAGACCGCGAGACGTTCGCCGACGGCCGGCTCCTCATCATCTACGCGCAGCGCACCGCCGACGGCCGCATCGCTTTCGGGGGAAGGGGCGCCCCCTACCACTTCGGTTCCGGGATCAGGGACGAGTACGACCGCGTGCCCAAGGTCTTCGAGGCTCTCCGGGGGACGATGAGGAAGTTGTTCCCGGCCACGGGGCACGCCGCCGTCACCCACCAATGGGGCGGCCCCGTGGGCGTGCCCCGCGACTGGTTCAGCTCCGTGGGCTACGACACCACGACCGGCCTCGCCTGGGCCGGGGGCTACGTGGGTGACGGCGTGTCCACGACGAACCTCGCCGGACGCACGCTCGCCGACCTCATCCTGCGCCGCGACACGGACCTCGTCCACCTCCCGTGGGTGGGTCACCGATCGCCGAACTGGGAGCCGGAGCCGTTGCGCTGGCTGGGCGTGAACGCCGGCCTCTGGCTCACGACGTCCGCAGACGCTCACGAAGCCCGCACGGGCCGCCGCGCCCGTCTGCGGGGGGCCGCCCTGCGCCGCGTTCTCGGGCACTGAGGGGGCCGGTCCGGGGGGCGCGCCGGGCGCGGTACCCTCGGTGGTCCGGGGACGAAGCAGCGGGGAAGCGAGACAGCGGGGGACTTCATGTACGTGGCGCTGCACGCGAACCAGGTCGTACTCCTCGTCCTGATGGGGGCGACGTTCTACATCGGGGTGCACAACCTCTCGCTCTGGGCGCAGCGTCGCACGGAGAGCCTCTACCTCCTCACCGCCCTGTGGTGCATGTTCTCCCTCCTGTACCAGGTCGGCCGCCTCTACGAGATCGCCGCCCGCACGAGTCCAGAAGCCGTCCACAGCGTGCGACTCACGGCGACGGCGGCCCTCTTCGTCCTCCCCCTCCTGGCCGGGATCTGCTCTTCCCTCGCCGGTCGATGGCCCGCCCGGCGGGCGATCGCCGCCGCCCTGGCGACCACGGTCGCCCTCGCTGTCGTGGTCCTGGTCACCCCCCAGGTCATCTCGGCGCACGGCCAGATCCGCACGGACGCCTTCGGCGCCTCGAGCTTCGTCCCGGAACCGGGACCGTTCTACGTCCTGCTCGTGCCCTACAGCTTCCTCCTCTTCCTGTACTGCTTCCTCACCCTCGCTCGTGGTGACCGCCTGGAGCGCACCGAGAGAGCGATCATGTTGGGCGCCTCGGTGCTCTACCTCGTCGCGGGCACGAACGACCTGCTCTTCTACGCCGGCCTCGTCCGCACGGCCGGGATCTTCGAGTACGCGTTCGTCGTCGTCGCCGCCTCCCTCAACTACATCCTCGTGAGGCGGTTCAACATCGTGCACCAGGACCTCGAAGCGATGGTCGAGGACCGCACCCGTTCCCTCGACGTCGCCCTCAGCGAGGCGCGGGCCGCCGCCGAGGCGAAGTCGGAGTTCCTCGCCAACATGAGCCACGAGATCCGTACGCCGCTGAACGGGGTCGTGGGCATGACGGGCCTGCTTCTCGAGACCGACCTCGACGTCGAGCAGGTCGAGTTCGCCCGCACCATCCGCCGCTCCGGAGAGACCCTCCTGGGGATCGTGAACGACATCTTGGACTTCTCGAAGATCGAGGCGGGCCGCCTCGTCATGGAGGCCATCGAGTTCGACCCCCGCGAGGCCGTAGAGGACGTCGCCGAGCTTCTCGCCGAGTCCGCCCACCGCAAGGGCCTCGAGCTCGTGGTCGACGCCTCTCCCGATCTCCCGGGGGGGGTCCTCGGGGACCCGGTCCGCGTCCGTCAGATCCTGCTCAACCTCGTGAGCAACGCCGTGAAGTTCACCGGGGAAGGCGAGGTCGTGGTCTCCGTGACCAGGTCGGGAACCGGGAACGGCGAAGGGGGACTCCGTTTCGAGGTAGCCGACAGCGGCATCGGAGTCGATCCGTCCGCCACCGGGCGCCTCTTCGAGTCGTTCTCGCAGGCCGACGGCTCCACGACACGCCGTTACGGCGGCACCGGCCTCGGCCTGGCCATCTCCCGCCGCCTCGTCGAGCTCATGGGCGGAGAGATCGGCTTCCGTCCCCGCCCGGGGGGAGGGAGCGTCTTCTGGGTCGCGGTCCCGCTGCCCGCCGTGGCCCCGGACCTGGACCTGGACCCGGTCTTCGACGGAGCGCGCATCCTCGTCGCCTGCGGGCAGACCCGTCTCCTGGCGGCGCTGCGACGCACTCTCGTGGCATGGGGCGCCGAGGTCGTGCAGGCGAACGGCTGCGACGCCGTCCTGGATGCGAGCCGGGCAGGCGAGGCGGAGGGGAAACCCTGGCACGCTGTCATCATCGACGGCACGATGGGTGACACACCCGCCTTCGCCGGGCATCTCCAGAGACTGCGGGAGGGAGCCGACATCCGGGTGGTGGCGCTCACCACAGTGCTCCCGCGGCGAGGGGCGATCCCCGGCGTCGACGCCTGCATCGCGAAACCCGTGCGGGCCTGCTCCCTACGGAGCACGCTGGGAGCCCAGCTCGCGCTCGCCACAGACCCCGGCGAGTCGCCGGCCGCCGCCGAGGCCCCGGCGCCGGTCCCGCAGACGGTCACACCCCGGCCCCTGGTTCTCGTCGCCGAGGACAACGCCGTCAACCTCAAGGTCGTCGTGCGCATGCTCGCCAAGCTGGGCTACGACTTCGAGACGGCCGCGAACGGCCACGAGGCCGTCGCCCGCTGGCATGACGGGCAGTTCGCGGCGATCCTCATGGACTGCCAGATGCCCGAGATGGACGGCTACTCCGCCGCCGCCGAGATCCGCAGGCGAGAGGCGGCCTCGGGGGGGCGCATCCCGATCATCGCCGTCACGGCCCACGCCCTCGAAGGCGACCGCGAACGTGCCCTCGACGCCGGGATGGACGACTACCTCGCGAAACCCTTCACCCCTCCGGCCCTCGCCGAGGTTCTCGCCCGGTGGGTGCCCGCCTCTCGTGCTGTGAGAGCGGCCGTTCAGTAGATCCTCGCCCCCGAGTGGTCTCCCAGCCCGGGAGATGAGCCCCGAGGAGCCCGAGTGACCGTCGGGGCGAGGGAGTAGCGTCCTCCGGGTGAGCGGGCCCGGGTCTCCTCAGGCGCGTCTCCCGCGACCGGTGCAGGAGACGCCATGGCGCTGGCGCCTCGAGCAGCGCGGCGACATGCGGGTGCCCGGCATCGTCTTCGCCTCCCGCGAGCTCCTTCCGGATCTGGAGGCGGACCGCAGCATGGAGCAGGTGGCGAACGTCGCCACGCTGCCCGGCATCGTGGAGGCGTCCTACGCCATGCCCGACGTGCATTGGGGATACGGGTTCCCCATCGGCGGCGTCGCCGCCACCGACGTCGAGGCAGGAGGTGTCGTCTCTCCCGGCGGTGTCGGCTTCGACATCTCCTGCGGAGTCCGCCTCATGGTGTCCGGTCTCGACGCCGACTCCTGTCGCGAGAGACTGCCCGCCCTCATGGACGTCCTCGACCAAGACGTCCCGCGGGGCCTCGGCCGGGGAGCCCTCTGGCAGGTGAGCGGGGAAGCCGAGCTCCGCGAGATCCTTGCCGACGGGGCCGTCCACGCCGTCGCCGCCGGCTTCGGCGACGCCGACGACCTCGCTGCCTGCGAAGACGGCGGCCGCCTCCCGGACGCCGACCCCGCCCAGGTGAGCGAGCGTGCCCGGGAACGGGGCCTGGGACAGGTGGGCAGCCTGGGCTCGGGCAACCACTTCCTCGAGGTCCAGGTCGTGGCGGACGTGCTCGACGCCGGAAGGGCGGAGGCGTTCGGGCTCCGGCGGGGTCTTCTCTGCGTCATGATCCACTCGGGTTCGCGGGGTTTGGGCCATCAGGTCTGCTCGGACCACGTCCGCGCCATGGCGCACGCCATGGCCGGTTACGGCATCCGGATCCCGGACCGCCAACTCGCCTGCGCCCCCGTGCGCTCACCCCACGGCGAGGCGTACATGGGGGCGATGGCGGCCGCCGCGAACTACGGTCGCGCCAACCGCCACCTGCTCGGGGAGGCGGCCCGGCGGGCGTTCCGCAGCGCCTTCGGCGAGGGCGAGGACGCTCGCCTCCGCCTCCTCTACGACGTCTCCCACAACCTCGCCAAGTTCGAGACTCACCCCGTCGACGGCGAGCCCCGGCTCCTCTGCGTCCACCGCAAGGGCGCCACCCGATCCCTCCCGCCGGGACACCCGGAGCTGGCGCCGGGCCTCCGCCCGCACGGCCAGCCCGTGATCGTCCCCGGCTCGATGGGGACGGCGTCCTACGTCATGGCGGGAGCGCCAGGAGGCGGCGCCTTCCACTCGACATGCCACGGGGCCGGGCGCACCATGAGCCGCCACGAGGCCAAGAGGCGCGTGGGGGGCCGCCAGCTCCAGGCGGAGCTCGCCGCGACGGGCGTCGTCGTGAGGCCCCTCTCCCTGCGAGACCTCCCCGAAGAGGCTCCTTTCGCCTACAAGGACGTCGACGCCGTGGTGGCGGTCTGCGCCGCCGCCGGCCTCGGCGTCGCCGTCGCCCGCCTCCGGCCCCTGGGAGTCGTAAAGGGCTGACCCCGACGCGTCTACACGTCGACGACGGCCCGGGCGCCCCGGCGGGCGGCGGCTGCACGGCGTCACCCTGCCGGACGGCACTGCGGATGTCGGACCAATGGCACTGGTTCGCTCTCCCGGCGTCGCGGAAGCTGGCGGGCGGATCGACCCTGCTGAGGGAGGTGCGCCATGACGACGATCGAACGACCTGCTGGTCGCGGAGATGTCACAAGGTGGCTCTGGGACTGGCCGGAGTGGCTGACGAGGATGCCCCGCCCCTGGGCGGAGGACGACCTCAAGGTGGAGGAGTTCAAGGAGGGCGCCGAGTACGTCGTGCGCGCGGAATTGCCCGGCATCGACCCGGACAAGGACGTCGAGATCTACGTCCAGGACGGCGCGCTCCGCATCAAGGCGGAGCGACGCGAGGAGACCAAAGAGGAGAAGAAGGGCTTCTTCCGCTCCGAGTTCCGCTACGGGTCCCTCACGCGCATGCTGCCCCTGCCCGCCGGGTGCAGCGAGGCCGACGTGAAGGCGACCTACAAGGACGGCATCCTCGAGGTCCGCCTGCCAGTGAGCGAGGCACGGGCCGGCGCCACGAAGGTCTCGGTCACACGCCAGTAGCCCCGGTGGGGGCGTTCCGCACGCAGCGCCCGGCGGAGCGCCCCCACGCCCCTAGCCCGGGGCTGCGGCGCGGGCCGAACTGATGCCGTTTCCCCGGGATACCGGGAGAACCGCATCA
>CAYJLW010000114.1:0-9954 GCA_964370965.1 uncultured Acidimicrobiia bacterium
CTGGCCAGCCGACGACCGCATCGACCAGGACCCACAAATCAGCAACAGGCCCATGGCGTGCCTGGGCTCCCCAGAACGGGGTCCGGTAGCCGCACCCCCAGAGGTCAAGAGCCGGACGGGCTCGGCCGCAGGGTCTCCGGCGGCGGGGCCCCGTGTACCCAGACCATCTCCCGGGCGGCCCGCCGGACGAGGCCGGGTGTCGACACGGCTGCACGCCACTCGTCCACGGTGTAGGCGAGGACGTCAGCGGGGACGGGGAGGCCTGTGGCGGGGAAGGCCAGGGCGCGGCGTTCGAAGGCCAGCCCTGTCTCCGACAGGAGGACGAGGAGGTCTACGTCGCTACCCACACCCCAGTCCCCCCTGGCGTAGGAGCCGAAGTACCCCACGGCCGCGACAGTCGGTGAGCGGGCCGCGGCGGCGGTCGCCCACCGTCGGACCGCTCCGTCGACCGCCGCCCGGTCAGGCCATCTGAGAACGGGCGAACTCAATGATCGCACGGGCATGGGTGACGGCGTCCTCGCTCTGAATCCCGCCGTAGTGCTCGAAGGGGGCACCGGCAGGATGGCCGTTGGGGTAGCGGGCGGGGATGTAGAAGTTGTCGAGTACGCGGGCCCTGTCAGTGAGCCCCTCGGGGACGACCACCGACGCCGGCAGCTCCTCCAGCAGGGCGGCGACCACGTGGCCCCAGGCCTCCTGCCCGCGTGAGAGGTGGATCGCCTTCACCGCCTTTTCCGCAGCCTGGTGGGAGGCGAAGCACGCCCACTCGTGGCGGCTGGCAGCCCGGGAGTCCTCGGCCTGCTCGATGTCGCGCACGGCCTGTGCCAGCCAGTCGGCGGATCGGTCCACGGGTCGTAGCGTACCGGGGGCTCAGCCGGGCGGCGCCGCGTGTCGGCTCGCCGGATCGGTCGGTGACGACGGCCGCGGCCCGGTGCGGTTCGGACTCCCACGGCGGCGGCGCTGGTACTCTCATGAGCCCGGGGGCGTAGCTCAGCGGGAGAGCGCTTGCTTCACACGCAAGAGGTCGTGGGTTCAATACCCGCCGCCCCCACCAGCAACCCGTAGGGCGGGAACCCCGTCCTCGGACGGGCCGTTCGCCCGGGAGCCCGGAGTCGAGAAGGGGCGCCCCGGAGGGAGCGGCATCGACCTCCGGGGCGGCGGGGCACCGACCCGAGGGGCACCGGGCCGGCCGGACACGACGGTAGGGGCCCGGGGTGACGCGGAGGTGACGTCGGGGTGGACGAGCCAGGGCCGACACGAGAACAAGGCGGGCGACGCTGGTGGCGTCAACTGCCTTCGTGGGCCCTGCCCGCGCTCGTGGTTCTCGCCGGGGGCCTCGTCGCGCTCGGCGTCGTCGCGGTCAACACCTCCGGGACCCACCTCCCCGAGCGGAAGCGGGCCGGCCCCACGCCGGAGGCGACCCCGCCGTCGCGCCTCGACGGTCGCTACCCCGCCTACGCGGCCCGCATCGTGCCTGCGGCAGCGGACGTCCGGGAGCGGCCCGGGTCCGACCAGGAGATCAGGACGCGTCTCCCGGACAAGACCGAGAACGGGGCGCCGCAGACGCTGCTCGTCCTCAAGGAGGTCTGGGCCGACGGCCGCCACTGGTACAAGGTGCTCCTCCCGGTGCGCCCCAACGGGTCCACGGGCTGGCTGGACGAGCGCGACGTGTCGCTGGAAGGTGTCGAGTACCGGGTCGACGTCCACCTGCGGTCCCACTCTCTCGACGTCTTCCGCAACAACGGGCGCATCGACGAGATCCCGGTCGGCCTGGGCAAGGACGACACACCCACGCCCGGAGGTCTCTTCTACGTGATGGAGCTCCTGCGCCCGCCGAAACCCGACGGTCCCTACGGGACCTACGCATACGTCTTGAACGGCTACTCGAACCAGCTCACGTCCTTCAACGGCGGCACCGGCCTTCTCGGCGTGCACGGCACGAACCAGCCCGAACTCATCGGCAAGAACGTGAGCCACGGTTGCATCCGGATGACGAACGAGAACATCGAGCGCCTCGCCCAGCTCCTCCCGTTGGGCACCCCCGTGCGCATCATGGACTAGCGCAAGACTAGAGCAGGACTAGAGCGGACTGGCGCAGAGACGCCCTGTCACGACTCGGCCCGCTGCTCGCTCTCACAGAGGCGCCGGAGGCGGCGGAGGTCCTGGTCGAACTGGCTGCGCAGGATCGGCGCCATCATCCGCACGCCGAGGTGGCCCACCGTGCCCAGGGGGATTCCGAGATCCTCCGTCCAGAGGACCTCTGTGGACACGCCGTCTTCGTTCTCGATGAGGAGGAACTCGCCTTCGCCCTGGATGAAGCCCCCGTGGCGGACGGCAAAGCGCTTCGGCGGCTCGAAGGCGGTGACCTCCATGTCGTCGGTGGTTCTCAGGAGCAGGAAGCGGCTCGGGGCCCGCATGCGTGAGCCCACGGCGAGGGGGCCCGGGCTCACGAGTTGCACGTCGAGGACCTCGCGCATCCACTCCGGCTGACGGTCGAGGTCGGCGAGGACCCGCCATACGAGATCGCGGGGCGCTTCGACGCGGGTACGGATGGTGATCGGGACCGTGGCGGCCATCTGGCGAGGATAGACGCCATCCGTAGTTGACGGGAGTGTCAACTACCCTGTTGCGGGCATACACTTGCACCTACTGCGCAAGAATCCGAGGGGACCTGAAATGGCCACGACGGAAGCCGACGACCGACGCGGGGAAGCCCGCCACGGAGAGCTCATCCACGTGCGGAACTACCGCGTCGACGCCTACCGCGCCGGCGCGGACGTCCTCCGCCTCGTCGGGCACATCAAGGACGAGAACCCGCACGGCCTCGTCGACGAGGACCCGGACCCGATGCCTCTGCACGACATGACGGTCGTGCTCGACGTGCGCGTGCCCGACCTCACGATCCTCGACTGCAGCATCGAGATGTCCACGCATCCCCACGAGGTCTGCCCCCACATACTGGACAGGTACGACCAGGTGATCGGCCTCTCCATCGCCCGGGGATTCACCCACAAGGTGAGGGACGCCCTCGGCGGGCCCAGAGGCTGCACCCACCTCACGATGCTCATCCTGGCCATGGCCCCCGTGGCATGGCAGGCCGTCTTCGCCTTCCAGGACCACCCCTGGCCCGAGCCCGGCTCTGAGGCGGCGCGGGTGTGGATGCGGGCGGCCTACGACCTCAACCGGGGTACCTGCTGGGTCTTCGCCGACGACGGCCCCATGAAAGAGCGGGTCGAGACGGGCAGCGACTGGGTGCTCCCGCTCTGGGCCCGTCGGCGGGCCGAAGAGCTCGGAATCACCACCGAGGAGCTCCTCGCCCGCCGCAACGGCAACGGAGGAGGCGGGGGGCCGAGGGCGGACGGTGACGGCGTCAGATCTCGCCCGGTGCCATGAGGGTGGCGGCGGCCTCGGCGTAGGCCGCATCCGCGCCGGGGTCGCCGGCGACGGGCTCCAGGAGTCGCACGTGGCTGGGCGTTGCCTGGCCTGCGTGCAGGGGCGGGAGAGGCCCGAGGGCGCGGCGGCGCCTCGTCCAGAGGAGGGCCCCGAAGGGGCCACCGGCCGTGGTGAAGAGGATCCAACGCGCCTTGTTCGGGAGATCCTCGTGGGAACGGGCCGCCACGTCGAGGAAAGACCAGATCCAGCAGCCGACTGCGGCGGCGAACACCAGGGCCGTGACCATGGCGAGCATCGTTTCCTCCTGTAAACGGCTCCGACACCGGAGTCATCGGCCGATCGGCGCCGCGATTTAGCGTCAGGGGGAGGAAACCCGCTGGGCGCCGCACCAGCGGCAGCGGGGGTAGGCCTTCGACACCGGCCGGGCGCATTCGGGGCAGCGTTCCGGGCGTATGTCGCCCCGTCGCACCCGGCGGATAGCGGAGGCCACGGCGCCGCCGATGCCGATCACCACGAGGACTTCGAGGACGGTGCGGAACCAGACGCTCACGCCCCGATCGTAGGTGGGCGGCCCGGGGCGTCGCTGTCCGGCGACGTGTCCGCGGTGACCGTGCCAGGAGGGGCGCCCTGGGCGGAGCCGGCAGCCCGGAGGGTGACGATGATCCCCCGGTCCGTGGCGTCGATGCGCCCTCCCATGGCCCGGGCCAGGGAAGCGCAGATCGCCAGGCCGAGACCGGAGCCGGGCCGGCCGTGCGCTTCGCGCCCCCTGTGGAAACGACGGAAGACGGTGTCGCGCTCCGGGGCCGGGATTCCGGGCCCCTCGTCGCGCACGGCGAGGCGGAGCCAGGCGGCTTCGTCGGGCGCGCCCACCCAGACCTCGATCGCCCCCGCGCCGTGGACGAGGGCGTTCTCACAGAGGGCGTCGAGGATGCGCCGGAGGGACTCCTCGTCGCCGACGGCCCGGGAGCGCCGGCTCCCGTCCATGAGGACGACGGGGCGGTCGGGGGGAGCGGCCCGCGCTGCGGAGGCCACGGCGGCGGCGGCGATCTCGGCGGGCACGATCTCCGCGAGTCCCTTGGCCCCCGCGTTCTCCGCCCGGGCGAGCACCAGGAGCTCCTCGCAGAGCCCCGAGAGACGTTCGGCCTCGGCCTGCACCTCGCCCAGGGCGGTGTCCCGCTCGTCGGTGGGGAGGTCGGGGTGGCGCCGGAGCACCTCGACGTTCCCCCGGATAGACGTGAGGGGGGAGCGGAGCTCGTGGGAGGCGTCCTCGACGAAGCGTCGCTGCGCCTCGAGGGCTTCACGGAGGCGGCGCTGGCTCCCCTGGAGTCGTTCCAGCATGACGTTGAAAGCGCCGGCGAGACGACCGGTCTCGTCGGCACCGCCGACGTCGATGCGCAGGGACGTGTCCTCGGTCTGGGCCACGCGCTCGGCGGCGAGGCGCATGCGATCGAGGCGCTGCAGGACGAGGCCGACGGCGGCCACGGTGAGAACGACGACGAGGACGGCGGCGGCGCTGCCGCCGACCACGAGGACGACGAGGAGGCGCTGCAGCGACGAGACGACGTGGTCGACGACGAGCGCGGTCTGTACGGCCCCGCCGTCGAAGGACACGGCGGCGATGCGGACGTGCACTCCGTCCACCTTGACCGTGCGCAGCGCCACGCCCGGTGAGGGGCGCTCTGCGAGGGCGCGGGTGGCGTCGTCCACCGGGAGCTCACCCACCTGCGGGAAGGTCGTGGCGACGGGCTGTCCGGAGCGGTCGAGGATCTGGGTCTGGGGGGTGGTCTCGCCGAAGGGCTGCGGGGGGGGGAGCCGGAACTCGCCGAAAGGGCTGCGCTGCAGGCGGCGGGAGGTCTGGCGCCCGGCATCCTCGAGCGTGCGGTCGACCCGGCTCCACTGGTAGTCGGAAACGTTGAAGTACAGCACGAAGCCGAGGAGGACATAGACGACGAGGACGAGGGAGAGAGTGATGCCGGCGAGGCGCGCGCGCAGGCTCACGTCGGGGACGGCTCCCGAAGGGCGAATCCGACGCCCCGCACGGTCTGTACGAGCCGGGGGGCGCCGTCGGCTTCCAGCTTGCGGCGCAGGTATCCCACGTACACGTCGACCGTGTTGGTCTCGATGTCGAAGTCGTAGCCCCACACGTCGGCCATGAGCTGCGTGCGGCTCAGGACCTGGCCGGGGTGGCGGAGGAACATCTCGAGGAGGTCGAACTCGCGGCGCGTGAGGTCGACGTCGACGCCGGCCCTCTTGACCGTGTGGGCGTCGACGTCCATGACGACGTGGGCGAAGCGGAGAATGCCACTGCCCGGGGGCCGCCGCCGGAGGAGTGCTTTGAGGCGCGCGAGGAGCTCCTCGAGGGCGAAGGGCTTCACGACGTAGTCGTCGGCGCCGGTCTCGAGGCCGGTGACCCGGTCGACGACCTCTCCCCGGGCGGTGAGCATGAGCACGGGAACGTCGTCGTTGCGGGCCCGGATGTGTCGACAGACGGTGAGGCCGTCGATGCCCGGGAGGCCGAGATCGAGGACCACCGCGTCCGGGGAGAGCGACTCGACCATCTCGAGAGCGCTCTCGCCGTCGTCGGCCACTTCGGGCCGGTACCCCTCGGCCCGCAGCGCCCGCCTCAGCATGGAAGCGATGGCGCGGTCGTCGTCCACGACGAGGATCAGCTTCTCCTTCAAGATCTCAGCGTTCTCCCGGCCGAGGGGGCCCCGCCCCCCCGGACCCCCGAATCCCCGGACGGCCGCTCCAGGCGGTGGTCCACCTGCGTCGCCGCCGAGCGAGGCTCGGTGGGAGAACCTCGGTTCTCGACAGAACTAGCCACAATCCCTCCGGTTCGAGAACCGAGGTTCTCCGGGGTGCGGGCCGCTCAGTGGGCTCCGGCGAGGTCGACACGGCGTTGCTGGTACTCCTCGGAGTCGATCTCCCCGCGGGCGTAGCGGGAATCGAGGAGTGCCCTGGCGTCGCCGCCGCCGCTGCCTCTGTTCCGGCCGAGACGGTACCCGAGAGCACCGGCGCCGGCGAGGAGGCCCAGGCCCACGAGCGTGAGGAACACGGCGGCGAGGGGCGAGACGGAGTGCCAGGACCTGCGGGCGACGAATGCGCCAGGGCCGGAGCTCCCGTAGCCTCCCCCCGGTCCCCCGTACCCGAATCCGTATCCCCGGCCACCCGGACCGCCCTGGGAGTCCTGGCCGCCCTGGTCGTATCCGGGCCCGCCGCGGAATCCGGGCCCCTGGCCTCCGCCGGGACGGGCGGGCCGGCTCTGGTCGCCGGGACCCGGCGGTGACGGGTCCAGGCTGGGGGCGTCCGAGGGTGCCGGAGCCGGGGTCTGTGCGAAGGCCGCTGCCGGGAACGCGACCACGGCAGCGGTGAGAGCGATCACGAAACCGGCGACGAGGGATCTCTTCTTCAACGTGAGCCTCCTTGTTCAGGTCCCGTAAGGAGTAGGGGGGGGCCTTGAGAAACCTTTGAGACGCCGTTCCGGGCCCTGTCCGGGACTGAGCCCGGACTGAGCCGGATGGGCTCGTGGGCGACTTCTGTAGGATTCGCCGCGCCATGCTCCACCTCACCCTTCCCGACGGCACAGAGCTCGATCTCCCCGACGGCGCCACGGGCGGCGACGCCGCCGCCGCGATCGGCCCCCGCCTCGCGAAGGCGGCACTCGCGGTCACCGTCGACGGCGCCGGCCACGACCTCGCAGCGTGCCTCCCGGAGACCGGGGAGCTGCGGGTCGTCACGGCGGCGAGCGACGAAGGCCGCGAGCTTCTGCGCCACTCCACCGCCCATGTCCTCGCCCAGGCCGTCTGCGACCTCTTCCCCGGCGCCAGGTACGCCATCGGCCCTCCCGTGGAGGACGGCTTCTACTACGACTTCGACGTCGAGACGCCCTTCGACGAGGACGACCTCGCCCGCATCGAGGTGCGCATGCGCGAGATCGTCGCGGCCGACCAGGCGTTCGTGCGCGAGGACGTCCCGATCGCCGAAGGCCTCGACGTGTTCTCCGACCAGCCGTACAAGCGCGAGATCATCGAGGGAGTCGACGAGGCCGAGGGCGCCGGGGGAGCCGGCGTGTCCCTGTACCGCAACGACCGCTTCGTCGACCTCTGCCGGGGGCCGCACGTGCCCTCCACGGGCCGCCTCGGCCATTTCAAGCTCATGCGGGTGGCGGGTGCCTATTGGCGGGGTGACGAACGCCGGCCGCAGCTCCAACGCATCTACGGCACCGCCTGGGAGTCCCGGGCGGCCCTCGATGAGCACATCGAGCGTCTCGAGGAGGCGAAGAAGCGCGACCACCGCAAGCTCGGCGTCGATCTCGACCTCTTCAGCTTCCCGGAGGACGTGGGCCCGGGCCTCGCTGTCTGGCACCCCAAGGGCGGACTCGTGCGCCGCATCATGGAGGAGGACAGTCGCCGCCGGCACGAGGAGGCCGGCTACGAGTTCGTCGTGAGCCCGCACCTCGCCAAGGCCGACCTCTTCGAGATCTCCGGGCACCTGCAGTGGTACGAGGAGGGCATGTACCCCCCCATGGAGCTCGAGGGGGTCACCTACTACCCGAAGCCGATGAACTGCCCGTTCCACGTCCTCATCTTCAAGAGCCGCACGCGCTCGTACCGCGAGCTCCCCCTCCGGCTCTTCGAGTTCGGGACCGTCTACCGCTACGAGCGCTCCGGTGTCCTTCACGGTCTCACCCGGGTGCGGGGCCTCACCCAGGACGACAGCCACATCTTCTGCACCCGGGAGCAGATCGTCCCGGAGCTCGAGTCGCTGCTCGGCTTCGTCCTCAGCGTGCTGCGGCGGTACGGCCTCACGGACTTCGAGGCGAACCTCTCCACGCGGCCCGAGAAGTACGTGGGCGACCCCGCCGACTGGGACGCCGCCACCGACGCCCTCCGCCAGGCGCTCGAGTCCCAGAACCTCGCCTACGAGGTGGACGAAGGCGGCGGGGCCTTCTACGCCCCCAAGATCGACATCCATGTGCGCGACGCCATCGGCCGGCGCTGGCAGCTCTCCACCCTGCAGGTGGACTTCCAGCTCCCCCAGCGCTTCGACCTCCGCTACGCAGGCGGTGACAACAAGGAGCACCGCCCCTACATGATCCACCGGGCGTTGTTCGGCGCCATCGAGCGGTTCTTCGCCATTCTCTTGGAGCACTACGCCGGGGCCTTGCCGGTGTGGCTGGCGCCCGTGCAGGCCGTCGTGGTGCCCGTCGCCGACCGCCATGCACCTCACGCCGAGAAGGTGGCCGCCGAGCTCGCCGCGGTCGGAGCCCGTGTCGACGTCGACGGCTCGGACGAGACCGTGGGGGCGAAGCTCCGCCACGCCCACCTCCAGAAGGTGCCCTACGCCGTGGTCGTGGGTGACCGCGACGTCGAGGCGGACACCGTGGGGATCAAGACACGCGAAGGCGACGACCGCCGCGACGTGCCCCTCGCCGAGTTCGTCGCCTCCCTCGTCCCCGAGCTCGTCCCCGAAGCGGACGCGACTCCGTGACCCTGCAGGTCGAGCGGCTCTGGGCGGGGTGGCGGCTGCGCTACGTCACCCGGGTGGACACGGAGCGGGAGTCCCGGCCCTGCGTCTTCTGCCGCCTGCCGGACCTCCCGGACGACGAGTCCCTGCTCGTGGAGCGGGGCGCGCACACCTACACGGTGCTGAACCTCTACCCGTACAACAGCGGGCACGTCATGGTCGTCCCCTACCGACACGTGAGCGACATCGAAGCGCTCACGGAGGCGGAGGCCGACGAGCTCATGCTTCTCACGCGCAGGGCCACGGCGGCGCTGAAGTCGGAGTACTCCCCGGAGGCGGCGAACCTCGGGATGAACCTGGGCCGTGCCGCCGGCGCCGGCCTCCCGGACCATCTCCACATGCACGTCCTGCCCCGCTGGGGAGGCGACACGAACTACGTGACCGTCATCGGGGGCGCAAAGGTGCTCCCCGAGGATCTCCCCGACACGTGGCGGCGGGTGCGGGCGGCATTGGGCGCGCTCTCGGACCCGCCCTTGCGCAGGGCCACCGGTGGCTGAGGCCGGCGACGAGGTCGGGTCCGGCGCCGGGGGCCCTGCGCCCGTCCACGGCGACGTCGACTTCACCGCCTACGTGTTCCCGGACACGTGGCGACGCCGGGCGACGGGCGCGATGACCGCCGCCGTGGGCGTGGCGGGGATCCTGGGCTACGCACTCGGTCGCCCCCGCACCGACGTGGTCACCACGGGCCTGCTCGTCGGCGGCGTCGTCCTCGTCCTTGTGGGCGGCTACTTCTTCGCCGCCGGCTTCCGGCGCCGCCTCGACCAGGGGGAGGCGCTCGTCGTCGCCAACCGCGAGATCGGCTTCCCCGTCGGCCATGCCAGCGCCGTCCTGGGGTGGCGGGGTCCCCTCGCCCGTCCCACGTGGCGGATCCTCCTCTACTCGGCCGAGGATCCCCCCCGGAGGCGGGGTCTCGTGGAGCTGGACGCCGTCACCGGCGACGTCCTGGCCTCCTACAGCGAGGACAACCCCGAGGACTGGAGTGATTCGGGGGGGGGGGGGGGGGGGGGGGGGGGGGGGGGGGGGGGGGGGGGGGGGGGG
>CAYJLW010000115.1:0-9929 GCA_964370965.1 uncultured Acidimicrobiia bacterium
TCGGTGGGCCGCTCGGGCCCTGCCCCCCGCTCGGTGGGCCGCTCGGGCCCTGCCCGCTACGTCGTGGTCAGGAGCCCGTAGTGGCCGTCGTAGCGCAGGTAGACCACCGCGCCCCGGCCGCTCTCGACGTCCACGAAGAACACGAAGGGCTCGGCGCTCACATCGAGGAGGGCGACGGCGTCGGTCACGCCGACGCGGGGCACGGCCTGCTCCGAGACCACCAACGGCATCACGCAACCGGCCACGGCCCCGGGATCGGGCGTGGGCGCCAGCAGCTCGTAGGCGCCGTCACCGAGGCGGTGGACGACGTTGTCCTCCTCCGTGGTGATGTTCGTGAAGAGGTAGAAGTCGTGGTCGAGCATGTCCATGTCGAACACCGCTTCGTCGGGCGTGGACTCGACGGCGGCGAAGCTCTTCTGGCGCCTCAGCTCCCGCTCCTCGGGGGGCCGGGGGAAGTGCGAGGGCCGCCGCGTGGGCAGGTCACCGTGGTGCCATTCCCCCGGCTCGGCCTCGCCCTTGCGCTCCCGCTTCGCCCGGCGCCGCTCCGCGAGCTGGCGGAGCTGGCGGCCGAGGCGTTCCTCGAGAAGATCGATCGCCCCCAGCATCGACGCCGCCGCCACGTGGGCACGGATTGCGTGCCCGTTGACGTCGATCGTGGCCTCGGCCACAGCCGGGCGCTGCACGGCCGGGTTCGTCTCCATCCGCAGCACCACGCGGGCACCGAGGATCGGCCCCTGGGCGAGCTTGGCCACTCTGACGAGCTTCTCCTCGACGTATGCCTTCGCCCGGTCTCCCACGTCCCCGTGAGTGGTGATGCTGGGCTGGGGGAGGGTGTCGCTCAATGTCGTCCCTTCGTTTGGACCCGTCGTCTCCCGGAATCTCCCCGGCAGTCCGCCCCGGTTTCCTCAGCCGGCGACCCGGACAGGTCGAAACAGTACTGCAGTAGTGTCCCAGACCCACACGCCACGCATGTGGGGACGCCATCATGCCTCACGACTCACCCCAGCGCAGCATCCCGAACCCGGGCCGCGGAAATGCCTGACACGGGCGCGCCGTTCGCCGCGGGCGAGGGAACGCCGCCCTCGCCCCCCGGATCCGGCGACAACGTCACGCTCGTGTCGGGCACGAGCTTCATCGTGTGCGGCCCCGACGGCGACATCCGTCCGGGGGGCGTGCAGGGCTACTACGCCTCGGACACCCGCCTCCTGAGCCGCATCGAGCTCCGCGTCAACGGCCACCCGCCGCGCCTCGTCTCCCACAACGAGACCGCTCCCGACACCCTGCGCGCCGTGTCCATCGTGGGAGACCCCACCGCGGCCCGCCTCCTCGTGGTCCGGGAGCGGTCCGTGAACAGCGAGTTCCGGGAACGCATCGGGATCCACAACCTCGGCGACGAGCCCGAAGAGGTCCGCCTCGAGCTCGACTTCGGAGCCGACTTCGCGGACCTCTTCGAGGTGAAACGAGGCGCGGTCGCCCGGCGCGGCTTCGTGGGATCCGGCCCCCTCGACGGAGCGCTCGTCCTGAGCTACGAGCATCGCGGCTTCAGCCGTCGCGTCCGCATCCTGGCCGACCCTCCCGCCGAGATCCTCCGTGACGCCCTCCGCTTCGACGTCACCGTCCCGGGACACTCGGCATGGGAGGCGACGATCCGGGGGGTTCCCGAGAGCGACGACCACCGCGTCGCCCACGTCCCCCGGCTGAGCCGGCCCGAGGACGGCGACTGGGCGGCCTCCTTACCGGTGCTGCGCTCCCCCCGGCGCGACCTCGAGGTGGCGTGGCACCGCTCGGGAATCGATCTCGGCGCCCTCCGGCTCCTCGACAACACGTCCGCCCGCCCGGTCGTGGCCGCCGGCGTCCCGTGGTTCATGGCCCTCTTCGGTCGGGACTCACTCGTCGCCGGATGGCAGTCCCTTCCCCTCGGCCCCACGCTCGCCGTGGGGTCGCTGCACGCGCTCGCCACCCGCCAAGGCAGGTGCCACGACACGCGCAGCGAGGAGGCGCCCGGCAAGATCCTCCACGAGCTGCGCGTGGGCGAAGCCGTCCGGCACGAGAGCGGCTGGGGAGAGCTGTACTACGGCAGCGTCGACGTCACGCCCTTGTTCGTCATGGCGCTGGCCGAGGCCTGGCGGTGGGGAGCGCCTGAGGAGGACGTCCGCTCGCTCCTCGACGCCGCCGAGGCCGCCGTGGGCTGGGTCCTCGGCCCCGGCGACCCCGACGGAGACGGCTTTGTCGAGTACGGCGGTACCGACCCGCGCCACGGGCTCGTGAACCAGGGGTGGAAGGACAGCCACGACGGCATCCGCCATCGCGACGGCGACCTCCCGAAGCCGCCCGTCGCCCTCGTGGAGGTGCAGGGCTACTGCCACGGGGCTCTCCTGGCCCTCTCCGACCTCCGCGAGCACTTCGGTACAGGCGATCCCGAGCCCCTGCGAGAGCGGGCAGCCCTGCTCCGGGACGCCATCGACGCCGCCTTCTGGATGGAGGACGAGGAGACGTACGCAGTCGCCCTCGACGGCGCCAAGGAACAGGTGGGATCCGTGACGTCGAACGCAGCCCACCTCCTCTGGGCGGGCGTCGTCACGAACTCGCGTGCCCGCGCCGTGGCCGCCCGGCTGATGCAACGTGACTGCGCCACGGGCTTCGGCCTCCGGACGCTCTCCCGGGCGAACGGGGGCTACAACCCGATGAGCTACCACGCGGGCAGCGTCTGGCCGCACGACACGTCCCTCGCCGTCGCCGGGATGTACCGCTACGGGCTCTCCGAGGAAGGGGGTGCCCTCGCACGAGCCGTTCTCGACGCCGCCGCCGCGTTCGGAGGCCGTCTCCCCGAGCTCTTCGGTGGGTTCGACAGGAACGACTTCGCCGAGCCCGTCCCCTATCCGACGTCCTGTTCGCCGCAGGCCTGGGCGGCGGGCACGCCGCTCCTGCTCGTGCGCTCCATGCTCGGTCTCGACCCCGACGTGCCCGCCGGGCGCCTCTCGCTGCGCCCGCGCCTCCCCCACGGACTGGAGTTCAAGCTCTCCGGCGTCCGGATCGGCAACGACCGCCTCTCCCTGTACGCCCGGGGCGACGAGGTCGAGATCATCGAGGCCCCGACGAGGCTCACCGTGCAGGTCACCTGACCGGGCCTCACCCGTGCCCGACCGCATCCCCGGGCGGGGTGAGCGCCGCCGTCGCCGCCGGGGACCCGACCAGCCCTCGGCTACCTTGGCGCCATGCGCGTTCCCCGCGCCGTCCGGCTGGCAATCACGCTCTCGGCGCTCACGCTCCTCGTCGTGGCCGGCGCCTGGCTCCTCACCCGGGGCGGAGGGAACACCACCGGGGACTCCCCCGCCGGCGAGGCCCGAGCAACGAAGTCCCCGTCGCCGCCGCCCCGGCCGAAGGGAGAGCCGTTCTCGCTGAGCTGGGTGGGCGACATGATGATCGGCTCTCTCACCCCGTCGCCGCAGCTTCCCCCGAACGACGCCGCCGGGATGTTCTCCGCCGTGGAGTCCCTGCTCGTCGCGGACCTCGTCACCGGCAACCTCGAGGGCCCCCTCGCCGACAAGGGCCCCGTGAAGTGCGTGAACCGTCCCGACTGCTACACGTTCTCGCAGCCGCCCCGGTACGCGAGCGTGTACAGGGACGCCGGCTTCCAACTCCTCAACCTCGCCAACAACCACAGCAACGACCGCGGCGAACCGGGCCGCACCTCGACGCTGCAGGCCCTCGACGGCGTCGACATCAAATACGCGGGCTTCCCCGGCCAGGTCGCCCACCTGGAGGTGAAAGGCAACCGGATCGCCGCCCTGGGCTTCTCGCACTACACGGCCACCAACCCCCGGGGCGACCTCAACGCCGTCGCGGCCCAGATCCGGGAGGCCGCCGCCGCGAGCGACGTCGTGGTCGTGTTCTTCCACGGCGGTCTCGAGGGTGCCAAGGGACAGCGCATCTCCCACACGGGCGACCCGGGGGGCGATCTCATCGGCCTCGCCCACACGGCCGTGGACGCCGGCGCCGACCTGGTCCTGGGCTCCGGGTCCCACGTGCTGCGGGCGATGGAGGTCTACAAGGGCCGTCTGATCGCCTACAGCCTGGGGAACTTCGCCACCTACGCCATGTTCTCGCTGAAGGGCCCCACAGCCCAGGGTGGCGTCCTCGTCGCCACTGTGGCACCCGACGGCGCCTTCGTCACCGGCAGGCTCCACGCCACCCACCAAGTGGGCGAGGGCGTCCCCAAGCCGGGCGGCGACGCCGCCTCCCTCGTGGGCAACCTCTCCAAGGTCGATTTCCCGCAGACCGGCGTGAAAGTCGCTCCCGACGGCTCGATCAGCGCCCCCGCCGCCCCTGGCGCCTCACCCTCGGGCTGAGGGGCCGTCCTAAGGGGCAGGCGGGTCGCAGGCCGGGAGGCGAACCTCGATGCGCCCGCCCGGCCCCGGCAACGCCCGCACGTCGCCCCCGTGCGATTCCACGGCGGAGCGCACGATCGAGAGACCGAGGCCGGACCCCGGGGCGCCCTTCGCGTCGGCCGCCCGCCAGAAGCGTTCGAAGACGCGGTCCACGTCCGCCGGTGCGATGCCCGGCCCGTCGTCGAGGACCTCCATCACGACGGTGCCGTCCTCGCTGCGGGCGCCGACGTCGACACGGCCGTTGCCGTACTTGACGGCGTTCTCGATGAGGTTCCGAACCGCTCCGGCGAGGGAGCCCTCGGATCCCATGACCCAGAGGTCGTTCTCGAGGTCGAGACGGATGTCGGCACCGGCGTGAACGGGCTCGGCGGCGATGTCCCGGACCATCTCGTCGAAGTCGAGGGGGCGCGCCTGGTCCTTCACCCCGGCGTCCTCGCGAGCGAGGGTCGTGAGGCCGGCGACGAGCGTGGCGAGACGCTCCGCTGCTGTCTTCAGGTCGGCAACGGCGTCGGGGTCGGCACCCGTGCGGGCCAGGTAGTCGACGTTGCCGCGGATCGTCGTGAGCGGCGTGCGGAGCTCATGAGAGGCGTCGGCTACGAGGCGACGCTCGGCGTCGAGGGAACCCGAGATACGGTCGTAGGCACCCTCGACGCGGTCGAGCATCTCGTTGAAGGTGTCCGTGAGGTTGGCGAGGTCGCGGTCACCGCTCGTGGGCGCGACCCGCTTGGCGAGGTCGGCGGTCTGGGCGATCTCCTGGGCCGTCTGGGCGAGACGGTGCACGGGGCGCATGGCCGAGCGCGTCACCCAGTAGCCCAGGAGTCCGGCGATGCCCACGGTGAGGAGAACCTGGATGATGACGAGGAGGACAAGGTCGCGGCGGGTCTCGATGAGGTCGTCGATCGGTCGCCCGACGAGGAGCACGCGGCCGTCGCCGATCGAGCGGGCCCGGATCCTGACGTGCTCGCGGCCCACCTTCGCCGTGTACGTCTCGTCCGCACCCCCCTGGCGAGCGAGCTCGCGCACCGCGGGCGTCGCCGGGAGGTCGGCGGCGTTCACTCCGGTGTAGAGGCTCTCGCCGTCGACGTCGACGATGTCGATCAGGAGGGGCTCCCCGCCGGCGAGGACGCTGATGAGCCCGGCGACGTCGGTGTCGGAACGCTGCGAGGACGTCGCAAGGCCCGTGAAGAGGGCCGCGAAACCGGCGAACGTGTCGAGTTGGCTGTCGACGCGCCCCAGGAGGGCCCCGGTGAAGGTGCGGTACTGGATGCCCCCGGCGATCGTGGCGACCACGAGGACGCTCCCGGCCGAGGCGAGGGCGAGGCGCCAGCGCAGGGGGAGCCAGCGGGAGACCACGGCTACTCCCTCAGGACGTAGCCGACGCCGCGGACGGTGTGGAGGAGCCGTTTCTCGCCGCCGGCCTCGAGCTTCTTGCGGAGGTAGCCCACGTAGACCTCCAACGTGTTCGAGCCCACCTCGAAGTCGTAGCCCCAGACGTCGGACAGGATGGTGGCCCGGGTGAGGACCTTGCGGGCGTTCTGGGCGAGGAGGACGAGGAGGTCGTACTCGCGGACGGTGAGGTCGAGGTGGCGATCACCGCGCGTGATGGAACGGCTCTCGGTGTCGATCGTGAGGTCGGCGAACCTGATCACCGTGGGCAGGACCGTGCCCTTGCGGCGCAGCAGGGCCCGCACACGGGCGAGAAGCTCCTCGGTGGCGAAAGGCTTCACCAGGTAGTCGTCGGCGCCGGCGTCGAGCCCGGCGACACGGTCGTCGATCTCGTCCCGGGCCGTGAGCATGAGGACGGGGACGTCGTCGCTGTAGCGGATCCGGCGGCAGATCTCGAAGCCGTCGAGGCCGGGGAGGTTGACGTCGAGGACGACGAGGTCGACGCCGTCGGCGAGCCGGAGGGCATCAGCGCCGGTTTCGGCCGTGAGCACCTCGTAGCCCTCGAGGCGCAGGTTGCGCTCCAAGGTGTTGAGGATCTGGGGGTCGTCGTCGACGAGGAGGAGTCGGGGGCTCATGTCCTCGCTCATAGTGGCAGATTCTCCGTTGCCAACCTGAGAATACGCTGGACGGGGGCGGGGATAATCTCAGGTGCTTCTCAGGCTCAGTTAAGGCGTCACTCAGGCAAGATCTGTGTAATACTGGAGTCCCCAATGGGTGTGGCGGATGAGGCTTCCTCCCAAACCTTCGTCCAAGCACCCTTTGAAAAAAACGTTGTGGCGTCCAGCCCGCCGCAACGTCAGGGGCTGGAACGGCTCCGGTGAGACAACCCCCACGGTTTCACCGACACGGGCCGTTCCGGCTTTGCTCCCGGATGAGACCTCCCCACAGCCCGACATCCGAGAGCGAACGGCGGGGGCCCCTCCTCCCAGTCCGGGCCCCCGCCCCCACCGACCCCCCAGGACGCGACACGACCAGCCCCGCCTGGGGGGTCGGTTTTTTCTCGGGGGGGCTCGCCCCCCCCCTCGGAGACACGGTTCACAGGCGGCACTCAAGAAACCCGGCTTGAATGGCGGGACCGGCCCGGGCCGGCCTGCCACACATCCAGCGAGGTGCCCCCCGTATGAGACCGCAGCAGACACCGCAGGCACTTCTCGAGCGCGCCCTGTTCGAGATCAAGCGCGTCGTCGTCGGCCAGGACCAGTTGCTCGAACGCTGCCTCGTGGCCGTGCTCAGCCGAGGTCATGTCCTCCTCGAAGGCGTGCCCGGCCTCGCCAAGACCCTCACGGTCAAGACCGTCGCCCGGGTCTTCGGGGGCGACTTCTCCCGCATCCAGTTCACCCCGGACCTCGTGCCCGCCGACCTCGTGGGCAGCCGGGTGTGGCGGCCGGACACGGGACGCTTCGACGTCGAGGTCGGCCCCGTGTTCGCCAACTTCGTCCTCGCGGACGAGATCAACCGCGCCCCCGCCAAGGTGCAGTCGGCCCTCCTGGAGGTCATGGAGGAACGCCAGGTCACGATCGCCGGCAAGACCTTCACGCCGCCCGACCCCTTCTTCGTCCTCGCCACACAGAACCCCATCGAGTCCGAGGGCGTCTACCCGCTCCCGGAGGCGCAGGCCGACCGCTTCCTCCTCAAGGTGCACGTGGGCTACCCCAGCGCCGCGGAAGAAGAGGAGATCGTGCGCAGGGTCTCGGTGCACACACCGATGCCAGACACGGTGCTCGGACCCGCCGACATCCACCAGCTCCAGGAGGCCGCCGACGCCGTCTACGTGGACCCCGTCGTGAGCACCTACGCGGTCACCCTCGTGCATGCCACCCGGCCCCAGCACAACTCCCCGCTGGGGGACCTCTCCCAGGCGGTCGGCTTCGGAGCGAGCCCGCGGGCGTCTCTTTCCCTCGTGCGGGGTGCCCGTGCCATGGCCCTGCTCCGGGCCCGCGACTACGCCCTCCCCCAAGACGTGGCCGCCCTCGCCTACGACGTCCTCCGCCACCGCATCGTCCTGAACTACCAGGCGATCGTCGACGGCGTCCTCACCGAGCACGTCGTGCAGCGGGCCCTGCAGGCGGTCCCGATACCCCAGATCGACCTCCGCAGCCGCGGTCGATCCGACCGCACGGCGAGCACACCGCCCGTCGGACCACCCGCCCGACCTCCCGCCGCTGCGCCAGAGACGGTGACGTTCCCACCACCACCCCACCCCCACCCAGATGCCGCCGCTTCCGCCTGAAGCGCTCCTCCGCCGCCTCGACTTCGCCCTCAGCCGCCGGCTGGAGGGCTTCACCGAGGGCGAGGCACCCTCGTTCGGCGAACGGGGAGCCATCGAACTCGACCGCATCCGGCCCTGGACCCCGGGGGACGACTGGCGCCTGCTCGACCCCGCCGCCACCGCCCGCACGGGCCAGCCCCACGTCCGGGTGCCGGTGGCCGAACGCCGACTCACTCTCTGGCTCGGTGTCGACGTGTCCGCCTCCATGGCTTTCGGGACACAGACCTGGGAGAAGGGCGACCTCGCCGTCGCCGTGGGTGCGGTCCTAGGGCTCATCGCCCTGCGCCGCTCCGCCCGGGTGGGTGCCGTGGGCCTCACCGAGGACCCCGTGCTGGCGCCTCCCCGGGCCGGCCGACCGGCGCTGCTCTCGATGCTCGAACAGCTCACGCCCGCCCGTGAGGGCGCCCCGGCGAACCTGGACACCTCCCTCGCCCACCTCGACGCCGTGGTGCGCCGCCGCTCCGTCGTGGCTGTCATCTCGGACTTCCGCGACGACAGCGACTGGCCGCGGGTCCTCGCCCGCCTGGCGCTGCAACACGAACTGCTCTGCATCGAGGTCGCCGACCCCCGGGAGGACGACATCCCGAACGTGGGCGTCGTCACGTTCACCGATCCCGAGACGGGCCGCACGTTCAGTGTGGACACGGCGAGTCGCCGCCTGCGGGACCGCTTCTCCGCCGCCGCCCGGGATCGCCGCGACCGCGTCGCCGCCGGCATCCGCTCCGGGGGTGGCGACCACGTCCGCATCCGCACGTCCGACGACTGGCTCGACGTCCTCATCCGCCATCTCGAACACCGAAGGAGACACAGGTGGGTTTCCGCAACCCGGTCGCACTCCTGAGCCTGCTGGCCGTCCCTCTGGCGGCCGGCGCATACGTGCTCGCCGAGCGACGGCGCCGCCGGAGCGCTGTCCGCTTCGCCGCCGCCGACATGCTAGAGGCGCTCGTGCGCCGGCCCGGATGGCGCCGCTGGGTACCGCCCGCCGCCCTCCTCCTCGCCCTCCTCCTTGCCGGTGTCGCTCTTGGCGGGCCCACGGCCACGATCCGGGTTCCCCGCAAGCAGGCCACGATGATCCTCACGCTCGACGTGTCCCGCTCCATGCAGGCCACCGACGTGCGCCCGAACCGCCTCAGCGCCGCCAAGGCCTCCGCGGACAAGCTCGTCTCGAGCCTCCCGAAACAGATGCGAGCGGGTCTCGTGGCGTTCGCGTCCAGTGCCCAGGTGATCGCCACGCCCACGCGCGACCGCGAGCGGGTCCGGGAGGCCGTGCAGTCGCTCCGCCTCGAGGACGGTACGGCCATCGGCGAGGGCATCCTCGCCTCCCTTGAGGCGCTGCAGCAGACAGTCTCCGGGCGACGCACCACAGGCGACTCCAAGCGGAGCCCGGCGGCGATCGTCCTCCTCTCGGACGGGGCCACCACCGTGGGCGTGGACTCCGAAACGGCCGCCGCCGAGGCCGCCCGGGCGAACATCCCCATCTACACGGTCGCCTTCGGCACAGAGGACGCCACGATCACGGTCCAGGGTGTCCGCGTCCCCGTCGGCGTGGACGAGAGCGAGCTGAGGTCGATCTCGGAAGCGACGGGAGGGAAGTTCTTCCGCGCTCTCGACGGCGAGGCCCTGACCCGCATCTTCGACAGCATCGGATCCCGTCTCGGCTTCGAGAAGCAGAAGACGAACCTGGCGCCCTGGTTCTCCGGCGCCGCCGGCTTGCTGGGACTCCTTGCCGTGGGCCTCTCCCTCGTCTGGTTCGGCCGCATCGCCTGAAGCCCTTGGGGGGGGGGGGGGGGGGGGGGGGGGGGGGGGGGGGGGGGGGGGGGGGGGGG
>CAYJLW010000116.1:0-9672 GCA_964370965.1 uncultured Acidimicrobiia bacterium
CCCCCCCCCCCCCCCCCCCCCCCCCCCCCCCCCCCCCCCCCCCCCCCCCAGGGCAGCGAGCTCGAACACGACCCAGGCGCCGCAGCGGTCGCAGTCGACGTCGTTGCCGTAGCAGCAGAAGGGCGTCGTGAAGTGGTCGCCGTCGAGGTAGAGCGGGAGGAGGAGTCGGTGCGGGAGGCAGTTCGCCGTCACGGCGCCGGCGTTGCGGGGCGCCATGAGATCCAGGGCGCGGCCCCTGTTGCGCACGAATCCCGGGTATGCGTCCTTCAGGCGGCGCACCTCCTCGACGGCGACCATGCGGTCCTCCAGCGTGGGCCAGGCGAGATCGGAACGCTCCCCGGCGCCGGGCACGTAGAAGCTGAAGGTCATCCAGGCGGCCCGCGTGCCGCGCAGGGCGACCACGAGATCCTCCAGGCAGTCCTGGTTCCGGCGGGTGACCGTGCACTGCACCTGCACGGGAGTGGAGAAGGACTCCGGGACCCGTTCCAGCGTGCGGATGACCTTGGCGTGGCTGCCCGCGCCGCGGACGGCGTCGTTCACGGCCTCGGGGCCGTCGAGGGAGACGACGTAGAGGACGTCGGGGCCGAGGTCGAGGAGGGGGATCGTCCCGTTCGTGGTCACCGTGTTGCGCTCGAAGAGCGGGACTCCCCGCGTCAGGAGGTCCTTGCGCAACAGGGGTTCGCCGCCCATCCAGAGCATGAAGCGGATTCCGTGACGTTCGCGAAGCACCGTGAGGAGGTCGATCATCTCGTCGTCGGTGGGCTCGCGCCGCGGCCCGAGGGAGACGTTCGGGTTCTCGTCGCGGTACACGAAGCACGTGGAACAGGAGAGGTTGCAGCGGTTCGTGACGTTGCAGATCGCCAGCGGGTAGGTGCCCCCGGCGTGGTACCCGTGGGCGTACACGAGGAGGTCGTCGGCGGAGCGGGCGGCGTGATCCACGTTGTTCCCCCGGATCGGAGCCCGCTCATGGTATCCCTTGGCCCCATGTCCCAAGGATTCACCACACAGGGCGGCTGGTTCGTGGACGCTGCCGGGCGCCACACCCTGCTGCGCGGCGTCAACCTCGGCGGGAGCACCAAGGTGCCCG
The DNA here is from genome assembly GCA_964370965.1 of uncultured Acidimicrobiia bacterium. Taxonomy (GTDB): domain Bacteria; phylum Actinomycetota; class Acidimicrobiia; order UBA2766; family UBA2766; genus CAYJLW01. The sequence continues at coordinate 1,088 of CAYJLW010000116.1, forward strand.
CCACACCCGACGGCTCCACGCATCTCGGCGTGGACTTCGAGAACTGGGCGGACGTGAGCTTCGTGGGCCGGCCGTTCCCGCTCGCCGACGCCGACCGCCACCTCGACCGCCTCGCGCACTGGGGCTTCAACTGCCTGCGCTTCCTCGTCACATGGGAGGCGATCGAGCACGCCGGACCGGGCGAGTACGACGAGGCGTACCTCGACTTCGTGCGCGCCGTGATCGTGAAGGCCGGCGAGCGGGGGATGTGGGTCTTCGTCGATCCCCACCACGACGTGTGGAGCCGCTGGACGGGCGGCGACGGCGCCCCCTTCTGGTGCTTCGACGGCACCGGGCTCCTCCCCGAGCGCTTCGTGGCCGCCGGGGCGGTCTCCCTCGACGCCCACGACTGGCCGGCGAACTACCGCCAGGTCCCGGTGGCGCACATGTGGACGCTGTTCTTCGCGGGTGACACGTTCCTGCCCGAAGCGGCGGGCGCGCAGGAGCGCCTCCAGGACCACTACATCGGCGCCGTCGCCGCCGTGGCCGAGCGTCTCGCCGGACTCGGCTGCGTCCTGGGCTACGACACGCTCAACGAGCCCAGCGGCGGCTTCGTGGGCCGCAGCGCCGCCGACCTCGCCACCGGCATCCGCTTCTTCGGCGAGGGCCCGCCGCCGCCGTCCACCCTGGAGTACCTCGCCGCCGCCGACGGCCACACCGTCGAGGTCGCCGGCGGCGCCCTCAACCCCGGCGGGGTGTCTGTCTGGGCCGGGGGCTGCCCCTGGCGCCGGGCGGGGGTGTGGGACCTCGACGCCTCCGGCCGGCCGGTCCTCACCGCCCCGGAGCACTTCACCCACGTCGACGGGCGTGCGGTCTCGGCGTGGGCGGACTACATGGTGCCCTTCGTGCGCCGCTTCCGGGAGCGCCTCCGCGCCGTCCACCCCGGCTGTGTCATGTTCGTCGAGGGGTCCCCGATGGACTTCCTCACCCCCTGGGACGACCCCGACCCCCTTGTCGTGAACGCCCGCCACTGGTACGACGTCGTCACCCTCCACACCCGCCGCTTCGACCCCGGCGCCTACCACGGACCGTCGGGCAAGCCACGGGCGGGCGCCGCCGAGGTCGCCGAGGAGTTCGTCGTCCAGCTCGGCACCATGGCCCGCTACAACCGGGACGAGATGGGGAACCCGCCGCTCCTCGTCGGCGAGTTCGGCATCCCCTACGAGATGAACGGCGGCGAGGCCTTCTCCACGGGGGACTACTCCGCCCATGAGGTCCTCCTCGACGCCAACTACCGGGCGATGGAGGCGCTCCTCCTGAACTCGACGCAGTGGAACTACACCGCTGGCAACACCCATGCCCACGGCGAGGGCTGGAACCACGAGGACCTCTCGATCTTCTGTCTCGACGAGATCCCCCGCCACCCCGGTGGGCCCGGCGACGTCGACGCCGGCGGGCGCACGATCGACGCGTTCAGCCGCCCGTACGTCCGCCACGCCGCCGGACGTCCCACGCTCATGTCGTTCGACCCCACTTCGGGGGACTTCGCCCTCGATGTCGACGCCGACCCGGCTGTGGCGGCGCCCACCGTCGTCTTCGTGCCCGCCCGCCACTACCCCGCCGGCCCGCAGGTCGAGGTGTCGGCGGGCACGACGGACTTCGACGCCGCCGCCCAGGTCCTCACGTGGGACCACGGCGGCGCCACCGGCGGGGTGTCCCTCAGACTCCGGCGCTGAAGTCGTCCGGGCGGGCGCCCATCCAGACCCGCTGCTCGCGCACGAGGCCGTCGACGACCCGGAAGAGGTCGCCCCCCTGCATGGGGCCGAGACTCCAGGCCACCTCCACCCACTCCGGGCCGTGCTCGGTGTAGACGACGTCGGCGAAGTTCGTCTCTCCCATGCCCGCCATCGTGGCAGCGAAGGCGTCGGCGAGGGACTGGCGGCTCTCGATGCGGTTCCCCGCCATCTCCAGGAACGCCTCCGGGGCGTAGTCCTCGAGGATCACCTCTACCGTGGCCCTGTCGGCGAACTTGCCCATGTGGCTCTCGACGACCTCACGTGCGCTCGGCATGGCATTCCTCCCTGTGCTTGCGACCGGCCCGGAGACTAGCGAGGGGGGAGCAGGTTGCACTCCGGCCTTCTGACGGTCGCGCCGGAGGTGAGCGCCCGCCCAAACCGGGCCTCGTTCCGGGCGGATTCCGGACGGCGGTCCCTGGCGCACCACTTGCACGAGCGGACGGGTGCGACTCCTCTGAAGGTGCCCCCACAGAAGGGGCAAATCGGCGCCTGCGTGGGTACGCGAGGCCGGCGCAGGCTGCCCGCAGGGCTGAGAGAGGCCGGGCCCCCCACCGGCCCCACCGAACGGTGTTCGCGTGCAGAACGTAACGTCTGCGTTCCTTTCTGCACGCGATCAGGGGCCCCTGGGGTGCCGGCCGTGAAGTCGCGCCCGACAAGGCCCGGGAAGGGCACCGCCCCCTTCTCCGGGCGCGGGGGCCCTCCAAGTCCGCGTCTTGCCTCAGATCGGGAAAGCCTCGTATCCCGGCGCCACGAGGGGCCAGGGCCGGGCGGCCTCGAGGGCGGCGGCAAGGCCCAGGGCGAGGTCGTCCCGGAAGCGGGGCGCCACTATCTGCAGGCCCATGGGGACGCCCTCGGGGCCGATGCCCATCGGGACCGACACCGCGGGATGGCCGGTGAAGTTGAAGTCCGGGGTGTTCAGCGCCGACACGGGAGAGCCCTCGACGCCGGCGATCACCATGGGCAGGGGCCCTTCGACGGGCCAGGACGTGGCGTTGCACGTCGGGGTGACAAGGACGGTGTCGTCCCCCAGGAGGTCGTCAATTTGGGCGGCCGCCTGGAACCGCGCCCGCTGGGCGGCGACGTAGTCGTAGAGCTTCACGTGGGCGCCCATCGTCGCCATCATCCTGAGACCGGGGTCGAGCTCGTCGTGGCGGTCCTGCGCCCAGCTCAGGCCCTCGCCCAGCTCGGCGGCGCCGATCAGGAGCCAGGCGGTGAGGACGTCAGGGTCCGTGTCGAAGACCTTCGTGGTCTCCTCGACCGGGACGGCGAGGTCGTCACCGATGGTGGCGAGGGCACTCTGGAACGCCTCGAGCACGGCCGGGTCGGTGGCCTCACGCAGCGTGGGACAGGCGACCACGCGGGTGGGCCGGCGGGGCTCCAGGGAGATCGACCCGGCGGGAAGGGCCATGATGTCGCCGCGGGCGGGGCCCGCCGTGACGGAAGCCTCCAGGAGGACGTCCGCGACCGTGCGCCCCAGGACGCCGTCCATCGAGAAGCCGATCCAATTCGGGAGGAAGTTCCGCCCGATGGCGCCGAACGTGGGCTTGTAGCCCACGAGGCCGCACTCCGCCGCCGGGATGCGCACGGAGCCGCCGCCGTCGGACGACGTCGCCAGCGGGGCGAGGCCGGCAATGAGAGCGGCGGCCGAACCGCCGCTGGACCCACCGGGGGCGCAGCCGAGGTTCCACGGGTTGTGGGTGGGGCCGTACACCGGGTTCGTCGTGTAGGCCGTCCATCCGAACTCGGGGGTGTTCGTCTTGCCCACGACGACGGCCCCGGCCTCCCGGAGGCGGGCGACGACGACGTCGTCCTCGGCGACGGGCGGGTTGTCGGCGTGGAGGCGGCTCCCGAAGGAGGTGGCCATGCCAGCGGCGTGCTCGAGGTCCTTCACGAGGAACGGGACGCCGGCCAGGGGGCCGTTGCGGGGGTGGCTGCGGGCCTCGGCGAGGGCCTCCTCGGCACGCAGGGCCACGACGGCGTTGAGTCGCGGGTTGTGCGCCTCGATGCGGCGCAGGCATTCCTGCACGAGATCGACGGGATCGGTGCGCCCGTTCCTGACGGCGGCGGCGAGCTCGGCCAGCATTGACGTCCCCCGGTGGTGGTCCTCTCGGCGGGCCCAGGGTAGGCTGCACTGTCTGCTCCGCGCCTGGCGGCGCTCCGCGTGCCCGGCGGGGACCCCCACCCCCCCGGGCCCCACCCCACCCCGGCCTCACTCCGCGAGTCTGCCCTAGCGCCGGTCGGTGCGGACTCCGGGGTCGCGAGCAACTAGAAATCCCCCGTGGCCTTCCTGGAACTTCTCGCCTTCGGTTTCTGCACCGCCCTCCTCGGCACGGCCGCCCACAGGGTGGCCACGCGCATGTACCCGGCCCGGCCCTGGTCCCGCGTCCTCGCCTGGGCGGTGCTCGTCTTCGGCGGGGTCGTGCTCATCCTCCAGATCCTGGGGGCCACGGGTCTCCTGAGGCCCCTGCCCGCCGGAATCCTCACCGTGGTCGTGTCAGGGGCAGTGCTGCTGTTGGTGCGTCGGCCGTCCGAGGTCGTCCCGCTCCGCTGGCCGCTGGGGCGGCGGGCGACGTTCCTGACGGCCTGGTTCGGCCTCGTGGTGCTGGGGGTGAGCCTGGGCAAGCCCTCCACGCAGGCAGACTCGGTCTGGTACCACTACCCGCTCATCGCCCACTGGTTGCAGGTCGCCGACCTCACCACCCCGAAGATGTTCAGCTTCTCGGGGTTCCACTGGTTCTACCCCTCCAACTCCGAGCTCGCCCAGACGTGGCTGGTGATCTGGACCCGCACCGACGTCTTCCTCGGCCTCTCGTCGTGGCTGGCGACGGGCGTGTCCGTGGCGGCCGTGACGGGCCTCGTGCGCCGCCTCGGGGGCCGCCTCACGACCGGTCTCTGGGTCGGCCTCGTCTGGGGGACCGTCCCGCTCGTCCTCGACACGCAGGTACGGGCCAACGGCGTCGACCTCATGCTCTCCGCGCTGTTCACGCTCGTGGTGTTCTTCGGCGTCGCCTGGTGGCAGGAGACCGGTGGCCGCCGCGTGAGCGGCGACCTCGTCCTCGGCGGGGCCTGCCTCGGCCTCGCCCTGGGCACGAAGTTCACGGTCGTGGGGATGGTCGCCGTCCTCTGCGTGGTCCTCGCCGGAGTGGTCGCCTTCCGGGTGCGACGCCGCGAGACGTCCCTCGGCGCCGGGGTGGCGATCCTCGCCGTCGTCGCTGCCGGGATCGTCGTGCCCGCGGTGTTCTGGTACGTGCGCAACCAGGTTCTCGTGGGCAACCCCTTCTACCCCGTCGGCCTCTTCGGCATGAAGGACGGCTTCGACCTCGTCGGCGTCAAGGACCTCGTGTCCCGACTCGATGCCACGGTGCCGGACTACTTCTTCCCCCCCGACGGCTTCGGTATCGGGGTCATCGCCGCCCTGTGGATCTTCGTGATGTGGGCGGGCGGGTTCCTCGTCCTCGCCGGCCTCGCCGTCCCCCTCTTCGCCTTCTGGCCTAGCCGGACCGCCCGGAAGGGCGACGGCGCAGCGACCGCCCCCGGAGACGGCCCGGGCCCGAGCCGCGGCCTGCTCTTCGTCGTCTGTGGCGTGATCCCGCCGGCCCTGACCGCTGTCTACGCCGCCATTCCCGGTTCGGCCGGGGGCCTGCCAGGCCAACCCTTTCTCTTCGCCATCAACGCCCGCTACGGCTTCCCGGGTTTCGTGCTCGCGCTCGTCGGGCTCGCGGTGGTGCTCGACCGGCGCCGCCCCCGATGGAGCGGCCGGCTCTTCGGGGCGGCGTTCACCCTCAACGTCCTCTTCGGCGTCCTGTTGCCGCCGTTCATCGCCGGTTTCGGGGCGAGGGTGATCCCGGCGGCCTGCGTCCTCGCCACGGGCGCGGTCGGGGTCTGGCTCGTGGCCGAACGCATCCTGGCCCGGGTCCCGCGTCGGGACTCGAAGGCAGTCTCCTACCTCGCGGGCACCGCCGGAGCCGTGGCCGTGCTCGCCGGAGTGGCGGCGAGCGTCTACTACGCCGGCCCCCGGGTGCGCTATGACAACATGGGAGCGCTCTCGGAGGTCGTCTACGACAAGGTGCGGGACTGGCCGGCGGGCACGGGCGTCGCCTACGCCGGCCTCAACTACGTCTACCCCATCTACGGCGAGCACCTCGAGAACCGCGTTGAGCTCGTGGGTCGCCGAGTGGCGCCCGGCACGATGGTCTCGATCACGGAGCCGGCGGAGCTCGTGGACTTCATGCGCCGCCGTAGCCTCACGTACCTGGTGGTCAAGCACCAGAAGGCCGAGAAGACCAAGCACATAGCGGGCGTCACCATCCGCATATCGCCCTACCAGGAGAAGATCATCCGCGCCTTCGACCCGGTCGAGGACGGCTTCGCCGCCGAGGACCCCCGCCACTTCGAGCTCGTGGACGAGGACAAGGCCCAGCGGATCTCCCTCTACCGCTTCCGGCCCTGACGGCGGGCGGGCGCAGGGCGTCCGCTGATCGCTTCGGGTAGACATCGGGCCGTGCTCGTCGCCACCTGGAACGTGAACTCGGTCAAAGCGCGCCTCCCGCGGCTCCTGGAGTTCCTCGACGCCCGGGGCCCCGACGTCGTCTGCCTGCAGGAGCTCAAGGTCTCCGAGGACGCCTTCCCCATGCTGGACGTGCGCGCGGCGGGCTACGAGGCCGTCGTCGTGGGCCAGCGCCAGTGGAACGGCGTGGCCGTGCTCGCCCGGGAGCCCCTCGCGCTGCGTCATGCCGGCCTCCCCGGCGAGGGGGGCTCCGGCGCCCGTCTCGTGGCCGCCGCGGTCGACGGCCTCGACGTCGTGAGCGTGTACGTCCCGAACGGCAAGGACCTCGGCCACGACGACTTCGCCGGGAAGCTCCGCTGGCTGGAACGCCTCGGGGACTTCCTCGCCCAGGCCTACGATCCCGGCGCCCCCCTGGTGGTCGCGGGCGACTTCAACGTCTGCCCCGCCGACGTCGACAGCTTCGACCCTGTCGGCCTCGCGGGCGGGATCTTCCACACGGACGCGGAGCGGGCCGCCCTCTCCCGCTTGCGCGACTGGGGGCTCGTCGACCTCTTCCGCCGGGCCCACCCTGACGTCCCCGGTTTCAGTTGGTGGGACTACCGCGGGGGCAACTTCCACCGGGGCCTCGGCCTGCGCATCGACCTCCTCCTGGGCACGGCCCCAGTGGCCGCCGGCCTGCAAGGGGCCGCCGTCGAACGGGACTTCCGCAAGGGCCCGAAGCCCTCCGACCACGCCCCCGTGACCGTCGACGTGGCGTTGTAGCGCCGGCGCAAGGATGTAGGCACCCGACCCCCAGAGCCGCCGAGGTGGCCGCCCCGGGCCCACATCCCGAACTGGGCGCGCCCGCCTTCCCATGTGACGCGTGGCGCGCCCAGTTGGATGCGGGACCCCGGGCCCCGGCCACCGCTTCCGACGTCGATGCGGGCGTCGCCACCGAAAGGTCGGTGAAAGGTCGGTCCCACAACATGGCAGCGGGGTCCCTGGGGGGGACGCAAGCGGGGAAGCCCGCCCGTGCATGAGGAGATGGGTCAATGACGAGACGCAGGATCCTGGCCACCGCCATCGCGGCCACGGCAATGGCGACGACGGGCGTCGCTGCCGTGCCCGCCGCCCGTGCGAACGCCCCGATCGTGGTTACGACGACCGCCGACGTGGTCAACGCCGGCGACGGCCTCACGTCACTGCGTGAGGCGATCACGAGAGCGAACGCAGCCGTCGGCTTCGACACGATCCAACTCGCCGTGGGCGCGCAGTACCGGATCACTGCCTGCGGAAACGGGGACGAGAACGCTAACGCAGCCGGAGACCTCGACTCCACGGACGTCGCCGGCATCGAGATCGCCGGACGCGGCTCGGTGATCGCGAACACCTGTGCTCGCCAGCGGGTGCTCGAGACGACAGGCCTGACCCTCATGACGTGGACGACGGTCCGCTCCGGCCACGCCGTCGGCGACGGGGGTGGCGTTCTCGCCCACGACCTCACCCTGCAGTCCTCCACGGTCGAGAGCAGCGACGCCACCGGGAGCGGAGGTGGAATCCGGGCACGTGGCGAACTCCGGCTCCTCTCGGGGTCGATGCTCCGCAACAACCGCGCCGCCGGCTGGGGCGGCGGCGCCGCCGTCAGCGATCTCACACAGATGGTCCAGTCACGAGTCGAGGGCAACACGGCCGCAGTCGCCGGCGGGATCGCCGGCGTCGGCAGCGTCGTCCTTCTCACCGCGTCCGTGACGTCCAATCGGGCGACGGCGGACATCGGCGGCATCCTCAGCACCTCGAATGTGATCCTGACGACGTCGACGGTCGCTGCGAACTCGGGCGCATGGGTCGGGGGTATCTCCAGCATCGGTGCCACACGCCTGAACCTCGCCACCGTCGTTGACAACCCGATCACGCAGGCGGGGACGGCGAACGTCAAGGCGGACAGCGGCCTCGAGTCCTTCGGGAGCATCGTGGCCCTCCCGAGTGGTCCCGCCGGCGCAGTGTCGTGCGACGCCGCACCCGCGACCACCCACGGCTACAACTTCGACGGCGACGGCTCCTGTGCGCTGCGCGCCCCGACCGACCGCCGGCGGGGTGGCGACCCCCGCCTCTTGGTCCTCGTCGGCGGCTACCGCGTCCCGCTCGCCGGCAGCCCGGTGCTCGATCGCATCCCCGTCGGCAACGCCGACTGCGGCGGCATCGACCAGCGCGGCCTGCAACGGCCCCGCGGCGACGGCTGCGACATCGGCGCTATCGAGCGCTGAACCTGCCGAACTGGGCGCGCCAGCCTTCACATGTGACGCGTGGCGCGCCCGGTTCCGGCC
>CAYJLW010000117.1:0-9005 GCA_964370965.1 uncultured Acidimicrobiia bacterium
GCATGCCCTCGCGCCGGACAGCCTCGTCCACACCTTCTCCTTGGCCAACCCCGCGAAGCCGCAGCCGCCCCGACCCTCCGCGCCTCCCCCCCCCCCGGACCACCCCAAAGGGATGCCGAACCCCCGGAATACCGGCACAACAGCTTCATTTTGCCGCCGCCCCGGTAGCCAAGGGCCCGGGACGCCGGCGGTCACAGGGGGGCGACCCGTCCGGAACCCGCCCGGCTGGCGCGCCTGGCGCATCTCGAGCTTTCCGCATCCCCCTACCGATACGGCCGGCCCGGACACCCCGTAGTAGTGGTCTCATGCGGAGGAGAGGGATCAGATGAAGCGCACCACACGACTGGGAGTCCGGCTCCTCACGTTCGCGCTCGCCGCCGCGGCGTCGCTGGGACTGGCGCTGCTCGCCCCCGCCCCCGCCCGCGCCGACGGCCTCAACTTCGCCTGCGACCCGAACAGCGGTGGGGGCGGCGGAGGGGGCGGGGGCGCCACGCCCAGCCCCGGGGACCAGCTCGCCGCCATCCTCGGCTTTCTGAAGAACCCGTTCTCGAACCAGTTCGTGCAGCTCGACTTCTCCGGCCGCACCGACAGCGGTCCGACGGTCACGCTCACGGACGTCGCCGGCAGCCTCGGCGGCACCAACGGGACCTGGACGATCGGGGGGCTCACGCAGGCGGGGTCCGACCTCAGGGTCCTCGTCGGCGGCCGCCTCGGGTCGGCGAACTCCCCGCTCGCCGCCCTGCTGAAGGACAGCTTCGCCGTGCCCTACGACATGTTCAGCAGCCACATCCTCCTCGGCGTCGACCTCACCGTGGCGCGCACCCAGGCCCCTGGCAGCCCGTACCACTTCAACGGCCTCGACGCCACGGTCACGCTCCGGGTCCGCACCGGACTCAACGACCCGTGGGTGCACGTCGACTTCGGGTTCGCCTCGAGAGTGAACGGCCAGCTCGTGGGCACGCCCGCCGGCGAGTTCCCGGAGTCCGCCACGATGACCGCCGCCGTGCGCACGGCCCCCTGGCCGAACCAGGGCTACCTCGCCGCCGCCCTCACCGAGACGTACCGCCAGCCCGTCGAGTCCGGGACCGACCCCCGCCCCGCCCTCCAGCACCGGGTGCACGTCTACGAGGCCGGCAAGTCCGCCACGCCCCTCGCCGACGTCGGCCTCGGCTGGACCCACGGGCCGCGCAGCTTCGCCCTCGGGATGAACCTCGTCTGCGACATCCTGAACCCGGCGACGTCGCGCACGCAGCTCTCCTGGCAGTACGACGGCGCCTCGGCCGGGCCCGACAACACGGTGGTCGTGGGGGTGCGCGCCGGTGGCGGCAACGGCATCGACGGTCTCGACGACGCCGCCGTCGCCGGCACCGTCGCCGGCATTCCCGATCGCCTCGACGCCGCCATCCGCCCCGACTCGATCCTGCTCAGCCGGGCGACCCTGCCCCAGGGCAAGCAGACCGACGTCACCCTGGACCACTTCGACCTGGCGTCGGTGAACCCCCAGTTGGGCGACGACTACCAGGAGCCGATCATCGTGAGCGCCGAGGTCACGAACCTCCCGGAGCGGACCTTCGTGCACGCCGACCGCGACGGCGCGGGCACCTTCGTGCGGGAGAGCATCGAGTTCTGCCCCGCCACGAACCCCCTGCCCGCCGAGGTGATCGTCCCCACCGGACCCTGCAGCCAGGGCAGCCCGACCGCTGCGGACATGGCCGAGGTCCACTACCGCAACTACCTCACGAACAAGGTCGACCCGGCCGTCGGCATCCCCGCCTTCTCGCACCCCCCGAACCGCGAGTACGTCGACTTCGCGTCCGTCGGCACCGACATGTGCGCCGGGATCTCACCGCTCGTGCCCGCCTGCAAGCGCCCGCGGATCGGCCTCGTCCGCCTCGACCTGCTCACCTTCGGACCGGAGCGGGCGGTCGTGGGCGACCCCGACCCGCTCCCGTTCGGCTGGAGCGGCTTCCACGTCACGGGGGTGCAGCGCTCCGCCCAGACGGTCGACTTCGGCATGCACCTCGACAAGCGCACCAGCCTGGACGAGACGGCGAACGCCGGCACGCTCATGGACGTCACCGCCACCGGCGAGGCCGTCCCCAAGGCGTTCGACGTGGACATCCGGGGCAACGACGCCAACCCGTTGCAGCTCCGCTCCACGATGCTCGACCCCATCGACCGTCTCGAAGCGAAGGTGCGCGCCCAGCTCGCCGGCCCCGACGCCCGCGTCCTGCGCCTGCACGGCAACGTCGAGCACGTCCCGCCCACCCTGAAGCTGAGCTGGACGGAGGGGACACCGAAGAACATCCGCCTCGAGACCGCCGCCGTGAATCCGCAGGCGGCCGCCCCCCGGGCCACGATCGACGCCGACCTCACGACCACCGCCGACCGCGCCGCCGGTGAGCGCCTCGCCATCTCCGGTGAGCTGCAGCTCCCCCGCGGAGTCTGGAACCAACCCCCCTTCGTGGACGTGAAGTGGATCACGGCGAACTCCGTGCCCACCTTCGTGCAGGTGGGCACCTGCGAGGTACCCGGGGACTGCGACAACCACACCAGCGCCACGATCGCCCGCCGGGACGACTACAACCCGCAGGCCCTCACCCCGGCGTCGTTGCCGAGCGTGCCGTTCACGTCCATCGGCCCCAACGGCCGCCACCCGGACTTCACCCACACCTGGACGACGGAGGGCCTCACCCTCCTCTTCCTCGACGCCGACCACTGGGGCGTGAAGGCGGGCCTCGCCAACCTCCGCGTGGCCACGCTCGTGAACGCGGGCGGGTCCCTGAAGGCCGAGCTCCGCACCCGCACCACCGGAGCGCCCTTCGCCGTGAACGCCTTCCTGCAGGGCACCGACAACAACTCCGGCGGCCCGGGCAACCGCTTCGACGTCTACGCCGACGCCGTGTTGAGCTTCCTGCCCCCGGACGCCGCCGTGCGCATCTGGGAACGGCCCACGAACAGCCAGCCGCTCTTCCTGCTCACCACCGACCCGAACCTGTACACGGGCGATCCCGGGCCGTTCAACCCGGACCGCACATGGCCTCCGACGCCGCCTTCGACCGCCGTCCTCACGGGGACCGTGCGAGTCGGCGACCCGGTGAGCCTCGCCACCGCCCGGGTCCTGGACTGGATGCGGGCGCCGTCCTACGACTCCTCGACCCGCAAGATCGACGCCCAGTTCTGGGTGCCGACGCCCCCGCCGGGCAAGACGCAGTTCGCCGTCGACGCCTTCGTGCAAGAGGACGTCCCGAAGGACCTCGTCGTCTGGATGCCCACGGACCTGAGCTGCATGGCGGACCAGCCCAACTACGCCGCCTGCCAGTCGCTGCCCTACTACGAGGCCGAAGAGGTCGTCCACGTGAAGCCCGCCGTGCAGACGTCGAGCCCGGACCTCGGGCGCCTCGACGTCGAAGGGGGCATCGGGGGCGTCGTCGCCGGGAGGTACCAGGACAAGACGGGCGTGTTCCCCGAGACGATGGTGTGGGGATCCGCATCGGTCCTCCCCGGATCGCTGCAGGCCGACCTCACGCTGAAGACGAACCGCCGCCTCCCCTGGGTCCTCGCCGGTTTGGTGATGGACGCCAACCGGCCGATCCCGGAACTGCGGGCGAGCGTCTACCAGCCCGCCTCCCCCGGGCAGTACCGGGTGAAGGCGAACCCGAACGACCCCGACGCCACCGTCGACACCTCGAACTACGGCCTCGTGCTCCAGAACCTGCCCAAGCACGTCGACCTCGGCGCCTCGATCTTCGACGAGGAACCCGTGGGCTGGGACACGTCGACGCCGGTGAAGTGCGCGCAGCCCGGCGAGAGCGGCCTCGGCTACCTCCACGGCCGCATCGACTTCAAGAACGCCGCCTCGCTCGTTCGGATCAACGCGAAGTCGCTCCCGGGCGGCGCCGACCACGCCGTCGACCTCTGGTCCAGCGCCCCGCTCGACGCCGACGTCTCCCTGCGCCTCAACCACATCCGGATGGCCGTGCGAGACTCCACGAGCTTCATCGTGCCGCTGGTCGTGGTGGACATTTGCGTTGACCTCGACCTCCCGGTGACGTTGAGCGTGGCGAACGCCAACCGGCTCGTGCTCGGCCAGCACGGCATCGGGGTCACCTTCGACGTCCCCCCCGGCGCGCAGGGGTCCTACACAGTGGGCGAGGGGGGCCTGCCGCAAACACCACCTGGGGCCCCCTACACAGAGCCGCAGCCGTCCTCGGCAGGCGTCTACTACTGGTACGAGCGCAAGGTCCTGTGGCTCATCACCCTCCTGATCCCGACCGGGGGCTACGCCGCGAACTACCAGGGCACAAACGTCTTCCAGGACGTGAACACGTACAGCTGGGAGGAGTGCAACAAGTTCCTGCCGTGCTGGGCCGGCGCCGGGCCGGCGAACGGAGTCGCCCTCGGCCCCGGGTTCTCCGACCCGCAGCGCAATCCGGTCGGGCTCAACGCCTACTCCCTCGTCCTCGACCCCCTGCTGTCCGCGGCCGAGCGCAGCCTCCTATTCGTAGGGGCGAGCGGCATCCCGCCCTCGCCCCCCACGGGCTGGAAGATCGTGAACGCGCTCGTCTGGCGCGCAGGCAAGTTCAACCCGCTGTCGGACGCCGACCGGGCCATGCCCGACCTCGGCGCCGCAGCGGCGACGCCGGCGACCGTCGTCGTGAACTCGCCCGGCGGAGGCTTCGCCTGCCTGCCAGTCCCGGCGGGTGTCGCCACCGACGCCACCACGTACTGGATCGACAACTGCGCGCCCCCTGAGTTCGCCGCCCGGTTCCCCGGCGGCGCCCTGCGCTGGCGGGTGCCGCTGCCCACGCCCGGCTTCGGCGGCAACGGCGCCTGCTGGGCGGACGCCTGCGACGTCACATACACCGTGTCACCCCAGGTCGACGGCAGCATCCGTGTGGACGCCGCGACCGTCGACCGGGACAACAACAACAACCTGGGCAGCTACACCGTCCACTACGACGCCTCCGGCCACCCCGCCCGCACGGGTTGGTGGCCGCCCGTGTCGCCCAACATCCCTTGGGTCTCCACGACCGGGGGACAGGTCACGATCGACCCCTGCCCGCTCGCCCCGATCTGCATCGCCCAGAAGTTCCCATGGGCGCAGGGAATCGTGAAAGAGCAGTTCGTCTGGTACCCCGGCGACGGAACGATCGAGTCCTCCACGCAGCCCATCCTCGTGCACGACTACGCGCTCCCGGGAAAGCAGTACTTCGCCGTCCTCGTCGACCACGTCACCATCATGGGCTGGTGGCACTTGGAGGTACCCCTCTACTTCCGGGTCCAGTAGCCGCGGGCGGGGCGGAACCCGACCGATGGCCGTGGGCGCGACCGAGGCCCGCGGTTGGAGGCTCACGACTCACGTATGTGAGTCGTGAGCCTCCGATCTCCTCATCGCCCCGGCAACACGGCTCCAGCGTCGTCGTGCCTACGCCGCCTCTGCCTCGTCGCCGGCGGGCTCGCCCGGCGTCGCGACGACCGCCTCCCCGGCCACGCGGCGGCGCAGGAGCACCGGGGTCACGAACGTGGTCACAAGGACGACGCCGACGAGGGCGGCGTATCCCGCCGGGGTGAGGAGGCCACCCGCCCGGCCGAGGGCCGCGAACACGAGACCCACCTCGCCCCGCGGCACCATCCCGACGCCCACCGTGAGGCCGTCTCCGCGACCGGCGAGGAAGCCCGCCAAGACCTTCCCGCCCACACCGGCGGCGAGCAGGACCCCGGCGAGCACCGCCGTGTCCGCCCGCGCCAGGGCGCCCACGTCCGTCACGACACCGATGCCGAAGAAGAACACGGGCACGAGGAGGTGCCCGACGGGGGCGAGCGCCCGGGCGAACTCCTCCCGCTGGGGCAGGCGGGCGACCGCCAGGCCCGCCAGGAACGCCCCCACGACGGCGGAGAGGCCGAGAGCCTCGCCAAGGGCGGCGAGGCCGAGGGCGAGGGCGAGACCCGCGACGAGGAGCGCCCCCCGGGACCGGGCGTGGCGGGCCACCCAGGCGAACGGGTGGGCGGCGCAGCGGGGCACCGCCCACGCGCCGACGACGAGGAAGGCCACGGCCCCCACCACCGGCAGCGCCGCCCCGAGGCCCGCGCCGCCGCCGCCCAGGCTGCGGAGCAGGACGGCGAGGACGACGAGGCCGAGGACGTCGTCGACGACGGCGGCGCCGAGCACGATCCGCGCCGCCCGCGTGCCCAGTGCGCGCACGTCCGCGAAGACCCGGGCGGTGATGCCCACCGACGTGGCGGAGAGGGCGCAGGCCAGGAACAGGGCGTTGCCGCCCCCGTGGGGGAACGTCGCCAGCGCCGGGTACGCGAAGGCGAACGGGAGGACGATCCCGGCCACGGCGACGACGACGGCGCGCCGACCCACCCGGAGGAGCTCGAGGACGTCGGTCTCGAGGCCGACCTCCAGCAGGAGGACGACGGCGCCGAGGGCGCCGAGCGCGCCCAACAGCGCGTCCGGGGAGAGGAGGCCGAAGACCGAGGGCCCCGCGATCGCCCCGAGCGCGAGCTCGCCCAGGACCGCCGGCTGGCGGAGGCGCTCGGCGATCTCGGCGCCCAGGCGGGCGGCCACCACGACGACGAGCACCCGCACGAGAACCTCTGTCGTGTCCACTCCCGCTCCCCGGCCTCAGGCCAACCTGTAGCCGCGACGCCGCACGGTCTCGATGCGCTCGCCGTGCGGGCCCAGGGCGCGACGCAGCCTGTGCACGACCACGTCCACGTTGCGCATGTCCAGGAGCCCGCACCGGGCAGCGAGGTCACCCCTGGTCCAAACCCGCCCCGGGCGTTCGGCGAGGGCAGCCAGGACGAGGAATTGCGGACGGCCCAGGGGGTAGCGGGCCCCGTGGATGACGGCCGCGGGCTCGCCCCGGTCGAGGACGAGCTCGCCGGCCGTCAACCTCTTCACGGGGTCGCCTCCGCCGGTGCGTGGGCCCGGATGGGGTACACGGCGTTGACGTCGTGGACGAACACGAGCCCGTCGCCCGTGCGGCCCGTGGACGCCGCGCCCAGGATGACACCCACGATGTCAGCGACCTCGCCGTCCTCGCACAGGACCTTCACCTCGATCTTGTGCACGACGGAGAGCTCGAACTCGTCACCCCGCCAGGTACCGTGCGGGGATCCGGCGTGGCCGTGGCCCCGGACGTCCGACACCGTGATGCCCCCGACACCGATGGCGGCGAGCGCCGCCTGCACGGCCTCGAGACGCTCGGGCCTGATGACCGCCTCTACCCGCTTCATACGCCCACCTCCTGGCGGAGACTCCGTGCGTCGACCGTCTCGGACGCCCCGGCAACCTCCCCCGGCGGCGTGAACACGCCGCCCTGGGCCTCGAGGAAGTCCGGATACGCCATCGCCCCCATCTCGGGCAGGTCGAGGCCGGCGACCTCGTCCTCATCCTTCGAGCGGATGCCCATGACCCGGTCCTGGATGCGGAAGAAGGCGTAGGCGATGCCGAAGACGACCGTGCAGAGCACGGCCACGGCGACGAGCTGAGCGGCGAGCTGGCCGAGGCCGCCGCCGTAGAGGAGCCCCTTCACCCCGCCGGCGACGCCGTTGAGGCCGTCGCCGTAGGTGCCGTCGGCGAAGATGCCCACGGAGACCACGCCCCAGAGGCCGTTCACGCCGTGGACGGCGACGGCGCCGACCGGGTCGTCCACCTTCAGGCGACGCTCCACGAACAGCACGACGGCCACGACGACGACACCCGCGACGGCGCCGATCAAGACCGCCGCCCAGGGCTGGATGAACGCGCAGGGGGCGGTCACGGCCACGAGCCCGGCGAGCATGCCGTTGGCCGACATGGACGGGTCCGGCTTGCCGAAGCGCCGCCACATCACGAGCATCGCCACGACGGCGCCGGCGGCACCGGCGAGCATCGTGTTCACGGCGACGATGCCGAGGCGGAGGTCCGTGCCCGCCAGGGTGGAACCGGCGTTGAAGCCGAACCAGCCGAAGAGGAGGATGAACGTCCCCAGCATCGCCATCGGGATGTGGTGGCCCGGGATCGCCCGCGGCTTGCCGCCCTTGGAGAACTTGCCCTTGCGGGCCCCGAGCACGAGGGCACCCGCGAGCGCGGTGACCCCGCCCACGGCGTGCACCACGCCCGAGCCGGCGAAGTCCACGACACCGTGGCCGAGGCCGAAGCTGTTGCCGAGCTGGGAGAGCCAGCCGCCGCCCCACACCCAGTTGCCGTACAGCGGGTAGAGGACCGCGCCCATGAAGACGCCGAAGACGGCGAAGGCGGAGAACTTCCAACGCTCCGCCATGGCCCCGGTCGGGATCGTCGCCGCCGTGTCCATGAACGCCACCTGGAACAGGAAGAACGCCGCCACGCCCACGTCGTAGGCGAGGCCGCCCAGCAGCCAGCCCCCGGAGCCGAACAGGCCCCCGTGGGTGCCGAAGCCGATCATCTTGCCGAGGGGCTGCATGAAGCCCACCGTGGGCGCGGTGAAACCCCCCCCGAACATGAGCGGGAAGCCCACGAAGAAGAACGCCAGGCCCCCGATGCCGAAGATGGCGAAGTTCGTCATCACGACGTGGGCGGCGTGGCGGGCCCTGCAGAAGCCCGTCTCGACCATGGCGAAGCCGGCCTGCATGAAGATGACGAGGGCGGCGGCGAGGACGATCCAGACGATGTTGATCGCCAGGGCGTTGTGCCCCGCGGACGCGCCCTCGACTGCGGCATCGACGCCGGTGGGGTCGGCGGCCGCGGGCAGTGCTGTCATGAGGGCGAGGACCACCCCGGCCGGGATTGCGAGTGTGAGCCGCTTTCTCAACGGGACCTCCTGTGCGAATCGACGGTTGGCGCCGTTGCCGACCTGGACGGACCCATCTTCGGGGACGCGTGTCTCGACGCGGTTGCACGGGAATGAACCCTGTGTTTCGGAGCCCTTGCGGGGTTTCGAAGGGGGAGCAAGCTCCCCCCTCGATCTCCCCCCCACTCGACCACGTGCCACGCGAGGCTGTTTCGGGCGGGCAAAGCCCGCCCTCACGCGACC
>CAYJLW010000118.1:0-5824 GCA_964370965.1 uncultured Acidimicrobiia bacterium
CCCCCCCCCCCCCCCCCCCCCCCCCCCCCCCCCCCCCCCCCCCCCCCCCCGAGCATGTACATGTCGCGGTAGCGGGCGATGTAGTCCGGCGTCCGCCACCACTTCTCCACCCCGGCGTCCTCGGCCACGACGTTCGCCGCGATGTAGCCCGGCCCGCCGATGATGAGGCCGCCCGGGTAGGTGGAGGCGCCGCACACGTAGAGGCCCTCGACGGGCGTGCGCGACGACGAGCAGTCCTCGTTCGGACGGAACGAGCCCATCTGGAGCGGGTTGTAGTCGCCGTGCTTGATCGAGCCCCGGCGCATGTTCGGGATCCGCCGCTCGATGTCGAGCGGGGTCTCCGTGTGGGTCTGGACGACGTCGAGGTTGGGCGCCGCCCGCCTCCACTGCTCCAGGACGAGGCCCTCGACCTCGGCCGTGCGGGCCTCCCAACCGCCACCGTCGAGGTCGTAGGGGGCGTGGATCTGCAGGAACGCCACCTCGTGGCCGGGCACCTTGGAGAGCGTGGGGTCGTACGTCGTCTCGCAGGTGGCGTGGCCCACGACGCGGCCGTCGACACGCCCCGCCCGCACGCCGTTCCAGTACGACAGGAGCGAGGCGACGTCCTCGAGTCCCACGACGGTCATGAACGCCTCGTCCACCCAGGGGTCGTCGGTGGCGTAGCGGGGCGCCTCGTTCAGGACGGCGTGGGTGGTGCAGAGGCTCCACTTCTCCCACTCCCAGCCCTTCACGGACTGGGCGAGGGCGGGCGTGAGGTGCTCCTCGCCGAGGAGGTCGAGGAACGTGGAGTGCGGGTCGAGGCTGGAGAGGACGATGCCGGCGTCGATGCTGCGGCCGTCCTCCATCTCGACGCCGGCGACGTGGCCGTCCCGCATGGCGATCTTCGTCACCTCGGCGGTGTCGAGGACCGACCCGCCGCTCTGGACGACCTCGCGGGCGAGAGCGGCGGCAAGTCGGTGCGAGCCGCCGTAGCACATCGCCTTGTGCATCGTGCGGTCCACGAGGAGCGGGATCATGAACCCGAGGCCGGTCTCCTCCGGGTCGAGGCCCCACATGCAGGACACGTAGAGGAGCAGGGCGCGCACCTTCTCGCTCTCGAAGAGGTCGGTGACGACCTCGACGGGGCTGCGCTCGGTGATCTCGAGCAGCTCCCGGCCGACGTCGGTGCGCTCCATCGCCTCGATGAGGTCGATGGGCGGCACGGGGGGGAGGTACGTGGCGGGGGCGACGAGCTCCTCCACGATGCGCCGCCACGTGCGCATCACGGTGCCGAACGTGCGGGAGTCCTTCTCGGAGAACTTCGCGATCGAGTCCTTCGTGTCCTCGATCATGCGACAGAGCAGCAGCGAGGACCCGTCTGCGAACACCCCGGCGGTCTGGGCGTTCGGGGACACGAACGTGAGGCCGTGGCGGTCGAGGCCGAGGTCGGCCAGCGGCGGCATGTAGTCCGTCATCATGTGGTAGATGGCGTGCGGGTTCGAGTAGTGGCCGGGGAAGAGGATCTCCTCGGTGGCGAGGCCGCCGCCGATCTCGTAGCGGCGCTCCAGCACGCAGACCCGCATGCCCGCCCGGGCGAGGTAGGCCGCGGCGATGAGGCCGTTGGGGCCCGCCCCGATCACGACGGCGTCGTAGGTGGCCTGCGTGGGCCACTCCGCCAGGTACGTCTCCGGGGGCCGGTACTCCTGGAACTCGAAGTCGCTCATCGGCTCGCTCCCGCGGTCGTGTCCTTGATGTGCCAGGGCGACGGGTACCACCAGGAGGCAGGCTCCACGAGGCCGTCGTCGATGAGGATGTGCATGAGGTTGTACGGCACCGCCATGAGGCAGAGGCCGCCCGGGAACGACGTCTGGTGGCAGAGGTAGAGGCTCTCCACCGGGGTGCGGTAGCGGCAGAGCTCGGGCAGGGGCCGCTGCGTCCACCACTGGTCCTGGCAGTGGCGGGTGGCGTACCAGTTCCCGCCCACGAGACCGGCGTTGCGGAACTCCGAATCCTGGGGCGTGTTCACGTACACGTCCACGATGTTGGAGTCCGTCATGTTCGGCGCCAGCGTCCGCAGCATCTCCAGCATCTCGCCGGTGATCTGGTCCTTCTGGCGGTTGGCGGCGTCGGGGCCCTCCACGTGGTACTCCGGCGGGGGGAGCTCGATGTAGATCGGGGACAGGACGTGGTAGCCGTCGGGCGCCCGGGTGCGGTCGTAGGTGGTGGGCATGAGCACCGGCAGCGTCATCGAGGCCCGCCCCGTGGGCGTCTTCTTGCGCGAGTAGACGTCGCGCATCTGGGCGACGATGGAGTCCCAGTCGTCGCAGGGGTACAGCACCGAGCCCGGGTAGCCCACCCGCTCCACGAGCTCCTGCACCTGGCCGACGTAGCGGGGCAGTTCCCGGCAGATCACGTGGAGGACGTAGAGGCTGCCGCCCTTCAGGCTGATGTCCTTGATCTTCTGGCGCAAGCCGGCGTCGGTGTGGCGGGGGCCGACGAGGCGCTGGAACGTCTGCTGCACGTCCACGGCGGAGATCACCGCCTTGTCCGCCCAGATCGTCTTGCCCGCCGCGGCGGCGTCGTCGGCGAGGACGACGCCCCGCGCCCGGCCGTCGCGGATCACGATCTCCTCGACGGGGGCGTTGACGAGGATGCGGGCGCCGTGGGCGATCGCGCAGCGGGCGATGGCGTGGGCGTAGGTGTGCATGCCGCCCTTCGGGGCGCCGGAGCCGTAGGAGGCGAGCAGGAACGAGCCGAACGCCTGCGCCGCCATGCCGTCCCAGGTGGGCGCCGCCCCGGAGTACCACGCACCTAGGCCCGTGATCGCCTTCAGGGCACCGGTCTCGAAGAACTCGTCGCACACGTCCACCAGGGAGCCCTCGAAGAACGTCGCCGGGAGCGCCCCCCCGGAGGCCTCCGTCCACGTCTTCACCCAGGGGAGGTCCTTCTGTTCGACGTCGAGCTCGGGCGGGAACGGCGGCGTCCAGAACGTGGAGCGGAGGATCTCCTTCAGGTGGGGGAAGATGAAGCCCATCATCCCCCCCCAGAAGTCGGCGTCCTTCTCGCTGAAGGGGCGCAGCGTCTCGGCCGCCTCCCGGAACGTCCAGCGGTTCCCGCCCATGAACGCCCGGTTGTCCGACGTCACCGCCATGCCGTACTGGCCCCAGTAGGACATGCGGAACCCGTACTTGTGCAACTCGAGCTGCTCGAAGCCCGGGGCGGCGCCCCCGTAGAGCACGGAGGCATGCGGGTCGATGCGGAACCCCGGCTTCGGCTCCGTGTTCTCCTGCGCCCCGCCGATCTCGAGGCGGCTCTCCAGCAGGCAGACGCTGGCGCCGCTCTTGGCGAGGTAGGCGGCCAGCGTGGTGCCGTTGTGGCCGCCCCCGACGATGACGAAGTCGTACCTGGCGTCTGGCATCTGGCGTCCCCCTCAGTAGGTGCGGCCTTCGCGCTCCCACACCTGGGGGAGGCCGAGGTCCTCGACGATCACCTTCATGGCGTTGTAGCCCGCCGCCGCGTGCACCCCGCCGCCGGGGTAGGCGGAGGGGCCGCAGAGGTAGAGACCCGGGATCTCGGTGGCGTAGCGGTGCGCCTCGGGGAACGGCCGCACGAGCGCCCCCTGGTCGCCGGAGAGCTCCCCGGAGGAGAAGTCGCCGTTGATCATGCGGTTCTTCTCCTCCATGTCCGGGGGGACGTAGAGCTTGTCGCCGATGACGTTGTCCCGGGTCATGTTGGGGGCGTAGGCGGCGAAGCGGGCGAGGAAGCGGTCGTTGTAGGTGCGGCGCACGTCCTCCCACTCCGCGGCGGAGAGCTCGTCGGCCGACGGCATGAAGAACCAGCCCGTGAGGGAGTGCCTGCCCGGCGGCGCCTGGGTCTTGTCCCACAGCGTGTTCACCCACGTGCCCGCCCCCGGGTTGTCCGGCACCCAGCCCCCGTAGGCCTGGCGGATGTAGCGGATCATCTCCGTGGGGTCGTCGAAGCCGACCACCGTGTAGGAGCAGCGGTCGATCTCGGGGTCCCAACGGGCGGACTTGTAACGGGGCGGTTCCCACAGCGCCCAGGCGGTCGTCCCCAGGACGTGGCTGGGGCCGAAGCGGAAGTTCTTCACCCGGCGCCGCCACAGCTCCGAGAGGTGCTCGGGGCCCACCATGTCCCAGAGGGTGTCGCGGAGGTTGGCGTTGGACGCCACGACCCGGGCGCGGAACTCCTCGCCCCCCCGGATGCGGACGCCCTCGACGCCGTCGGACCCGACGAGGATCTTCTCCACCTTGGAGTTCTCCCGGAACGTGACGCCCTCGCGCAGGCAGGCCTGCTTCATCGCCTTCGCCAGCGTGTGAGTGCCGCCCACGGAGATGTACCAGGTGCCGGGCATGGCGAAGCAGGCGAAGAGGACGCCCATGCCGCCGCCGGCCTCGTCGATGGGCAGGCCCCACTCGATGCAGACCCGGTACATGAGGGTGCGGAACTCGGGGGACTCGAAGAGCTCGTCGATGACGACCTTGGGGGTCTTCATCGCCAGGTACGGGTCGAGGCCCACCGCCGCCATCATCGCCTCCACGATCGGGCCCATGGCGGCGCCGCCCGGCGGGGCGTCCTTCGGGGGCGGGGAGTAGATGCCCGAGCCCATCACGAACCCGGCGTTCATCTCGACGGCGTCGCCCCGGCCGGGCGACCCGGCGTAGTGCGTCTTGCGGTACAGGTCGCAGTAGGTGTCGGCGTCGGCCTTGGAGT
The DNA here is from genome assembly GCA_964370965.1 of uncultured Acidimicrobiia bacterium. Taxonomy (GTDB): domain Bacteria; phylum Actinomycetota; class Acidimicrobiia; order UBA2766; family UBA2766; genus CAYJLW01. The sequence goes on from CAYJLW010000118.1 coordinate 4,711, forward strand.
AGCGGGCGACGGAGGCGTGCGTGCGGTCGAGGGCCTCAAGGGTGTGGACGACGATGGGCGGGCGGCCGTCGGAGAAGGCGATGCCGGCCTGCGCCTCGGGCTTCACCATGCGGGCACCCAGGGACTCGAGGTCGAAGTCCCAGTAGAAGGGCATCACGTCGATGAACTCCATGTACTGGGCGTGCATGTTGTGATAGAAGCCCGGAACCACGGGCTCCTCGGTGTTCACCCCGCCGCCCTCTTCGTGGCGGCGCTCCAGCATGAGCACCCGCCGGCCCGCCCGCTGGAGGTACGCCGCCGTGCACATGCCGTTGTGGCCGGCGCCGACGACGATGACGTCGTACTCCTCCGCCACTTCGCCCCCTTCCCTCTCCCTTGCCGAGGCTGCCCCTCGCGCCCGGGCACTGTAACATATGACGCGATCTGTCGCACTGTCGTGTGCCCGGCCGTGGGGTCGGGCGGGACGTGAGGGGCGTGATGGCCGAGCCGGCCCGGGACCAGTCCACGGAGGAGCGCATCCTCGACGCCGGACGCGCGTGCTTCTCCCGCTTCGGGTTCCGCAAGACCGTCATGGAGGACATCGCCCGGGAGGCCGACCTCTCCCGGGGGAGCCTCTACCGCTACTTCCCGGACAAGGAGGCGCTCTACCGGGCGGTGAGCGAGCGGGAGACGCGGCGGTTCCTCGCCGACGCCGTGGCTCGCACGTCCCGGCTGCGGAGCCTGGAGTCCAAGATCGAGCGGGTGGCGCTCGCCGCCATGGAGTTCCTGCGGGAGAACCCGATGAACGCGGCGATGGCCGAGACCGACCCCGAGGCGTTCGCGGCGGCGGTGACCACCAACGCCCAGGGTCTCCTGGCGCTCTCAGTCGAGGCGATCGCCCCCATGGTGAGTGACGCCGCCGCCACCGGCGAGGTCCGCCCCGGGGTGGATCCCCGCCGGGCCGCGGAATGGATCGTGCGCGCCGTCGTGTCCCTCGTGTCCACGCCGTCCGTCACGTTCGACCGCGACGACCCCGCCGCTCTGGGGGCGTTCCTGCGCGAGTTCCTCGTCCGGGGCCTGCGGTGAGGGTTTGGGGGGGGCCCCCCCCCCCCGGGGGGGGGGGGGGGGGCCCACC
>CAYJLW010000118.1:5834-8917 GCA_964370965.1 uncultured Acidimicrobiia bacterium
ACGTACGTGAGTTCTCAGCCTCCAACCTCCTGAGACGAGGAGGCGACGATGCTGGAAGGCAAGACTGCGATCGTGACGGGGGCGGGCAGGGGCCTGGGGAGGGCGCACGCCATGGCGCTCGCCGCGCACGGCGCGCGTGTGGTCGTGAACGACCCGGGAGGGGACGTCCACGGTGCGGGCGGCGGAGGCGCCGCTGCGGACGTCGCCGCCGAGATCCGCGCCGCGGGGGGCGAGGCGGTCGCCAACACCGACTCATGCGCGGACTTCGCCGCCGCCGAGGCGATGGTGGCCCAGGCCGTGGACACCTACGGCGGCCTCGACGTCCTCGTGAACAACGCCGGGATCCTCCGGGACCGCACGATCTTCAACATGACCGAGGACGAGTGGGACGCCGTGATGCACGTCCACCTCAAGGGCACCTTCGCCCCCACCCGTCACGCCTGCGCCTACTGGCGGGCCGAGGCCAAGGCGGGGCGCCCCCGACCCGGCCGCGTGATCTGCACCACGTCCCAGTCCGGTCTCTTCGCCAACCCGGGCCAGGCGAACTACGCCGCCGCCAAGGCCGGCATCGCCGCCTTCACGCAGGTGGTGGCGATGGAGATGGAGCGCTTCGGCGTGACGGCGAACGCGATCGCCCCGGCCGCGCGCACCCGCATGAGCGAGAGCCTCATCGGCCCCGCGCCGGAGGGCTTCGACCCGATGGCCCCCGAGAACGTGAGCCCGATGGTCGTCTGGCTCGCCTCCGACGACGCCCACTGGGTCACCGGCCAGGTCTTCCACATGATGGCGGGCCGCTGCGACCGTATCGAGGGGTGGCGGATCACGGGGTCGCGGACCCACTTGGGCGGCATCTGGGGGGTGCACGACGTCGCTGGCGCCGCCCGGGCGCTCTTCGGCGTGCGGCCCGGGGGCATCGCCGGCGCCCTCGGTGCCGAGGAGGCCGTGGCCGCCACCGGCATCGGCCAGGCCCGCCTGCAGCGCGGGACGTAGCCGTCGGGGGCGGTGCGGGGCGCCGGGGGCCAGGGCTTGCGGGGCGCCCTGTCGGTGGTACCGGCCGGGGCCCAGGGGGGGTGCAGACGGTCGGGGCCCGGAGTGGCCCTGCTGCGGGTCGGGGCCTTGGACGAGGGGCGCCGGGGTCGGGGCGCCCTGCCCGCGGTTCCGGCCGGGACCCAGGACGGGGGGTGTGCGGGGAGTGGGCGACCCGGAACGGCGGCTACTGCGGGTCGGGGCCTTGGACGAGGGGCCGGGCTGGGTCCGTGGCCCACTCGAAGAAGGCGCCGTCGTGGACGGCGACGCCGCCCGCACCGAGGATCTCCAACGCCGCGAGGGCCACGGTGGCGGCGTGGCCGATGGCGCACGTCGCCACTGTGCGCTCGGGGAGGGCGGCGGGGTCGATGCCGGCGGCGAGGAACAGCTCCGCCAGGCGACCCGGTTCGGCGAAGGCTCCCTCGGTGTCCACGATGTCGGTGTAGGGGACGTTCACGGCGCCCGGGATGTGGCCGCTGCGTTCGACGTCCGGGTTCCCGGCGTACATCTCCTGGGGCCGGGCGTCCACGACGAGGGCGGCGGCGGTGACGTCGTCTGCCCCGGCGCGCAGCTCCGGGCGGGGCGCCACCGTGAACCCCGGGCCCGGCCCGGGGGTGACCACCTCGGCGGACACCGGCCGGCCCGCCGCCCCCCAGCCGGGCCAGCCCCCGTCGAGCACACGGGCACGGTCGTGGCCGGCATGGCGCAGCGCCCACCACACCCGGCAGGCGAAGGCGCCGTGGTGGTCGTCGTAGGCCACGACCACCGTTTCGTCCTCGATCCCCCAACCCCCTGCCGTTGCGGCGAGCGTCTCGGCGCCGGCGACCTGGAACGGCACGGGCTGGGCGGGATCGACGACGTCGGCGGTCCAGTCCACGAACACCGCCCCGGGGATGTGCGCGGCGTCGTAGTCCTCGCGTTTCACGGGTGGCCAGCCCTCGAAGTCCCCGCGCACGTCCAGCACCCGCACCTGCGGATGGCCGAAGTGGGCCTGCAGCCAGTCGCCGCTCACGAGCGGCCCCGGCGGCACTTCGATCCCGGCCATCACCGGCTCCTCTCGACTGTCGGCCTCGGGCCGGGAGGACCGTAGCCGACAGCCGGGGCGGGATGCGGGGTAGGTTGACGGGGCCGGGGTGGGTACGAGCCGACAGGGGGCAGGACATGGATGCGATCGTGGCGGCGCTCGCCGCCGAGCAGGAGGAGTTCGCCGCACTGCTCGCCGGCCTGGGTGCCAACGACTGGGACCTGGCGTCGCGCTGCCCCGGATGGACCGTCTCCGACGTCGTCCTCCACCTCGCGCAGACCGACGAGCTCGCCGCCGGCAGCGTGCGGGGGCGGTTTCCCGACGTCGCCGGGCGCCTCGCCGCCGGGGCCGAGGTGGCGGACACGGTCGACGACTGGGCGGACGTCGTCGTGGCCAAGGAGCGGGGCGCTCCGGGGCCCGAGGTGCGGGACCGCTACCTCCGGGCGGCGGCGGACGTCCGGGCAGCGCTGGCGACCTGCGACCCCCATGCCCGGGTGACGTGGGTCGCCGGCGAGCTTTCCGTAGGCACTCTCGCCACCACTCGTGTCGCGGAGACGTGGATCCACACCGGGGACGTCGCCGCCGCGCTGGGCATCGCCGTTCCCCCCACCGACCGGCTCTGGCATGTCTGCCGCCTCGCCTGGCGGACGCTGCCCTACGCCTTCACCCGCTCGGGCCGGGAGCTCTCCGGCCCAGTTGCCTTCGAGCTCGTCGGGCCGCAGGGGGACGACTGGGTCTTCGCCCCCGAGAGCGGGGCGCTCACCCTCGTCCGGGGCGAGGCCCGGGAGCTCTGCCTCGTGGCGGCGCGCCGCGCCGGCGCCGGGGACACCGGCCTCGCCGCCGAGGGGCCCGACGCCGCCGCCGTGGTCGAGCTCGTGCGCACCTTCGCCTGAGCGGCAGCTCCGACTCACCCCCTCGGCGGTGAAGGGAGCACGGACTCGAGGCGTCGCGGGTGCGATCAGCGCCGCGTCGCGTTGAGGCATCACGGCCGCCGCGTCCGGCGACCGGCGGCATCACGGCCGCCGCGTCCGGC
>CAYJLW010000119.1:0-8752 GCA_964370965.1 uncultured Acidimicrobiia bacterium
GTGGGCGACCTGGTAGCTGAGATAGCCCTCCCCCTCCGGCGGTGCGGCATTCGGGGGCAAGAACCCCGGCCGGGCGCGGCGAGCAAGCCGATTCCCAGAACAAGCGTGATGGCGACGGCTGTGATGCGGACACCCGAGCGGGCCGAGGATCGCACCATGATCCCTCCCGGCAAGATCAAGGCAGGGCCTGGCGCCCCGGCACACGTCTTCGCCACCCAGCGTGACAGAACCTCCCCGAACACCCCAAGGGGGCAAACCACCCCTTCTTGTGGGTGAAACCACCCCATTCCCTGGCCTGGAGCGCCGTGGTGAGTTAGAACAGCACAGAGATGGACACGGAGCCCGACCGACCGACCGAAGAGGCCGCCCGGATGGAGGGTGTGCTCCTGCGCTCCATCCTGGGCTTCCGGGCCTTCCAACTCGTCGAGGGCATCGTGCGCATCCGCGAGGCACGGGCCGACTACCGCCACCCGGGGTTGGCGGTGGCCTCGGCGGCGGCCGCCTTCGCCGAGTCCGCCTGGTTCGCCCGACGTTGCCTGCGCCGGGGCGACTTCCGCGACCCGGTGACGCGCTGGGCAGATGTTGCTGCTACGGCTGCCCTCGGCGGTCTCTCGGCGGCGGCCCTGGCTCCCGCGGACCGCGCGGACCGGCGCCACTGGACCGCCGCCTACGCGATCGGCACCGTCGCCGCCGCCACCGCCGGGGCACACACGTGGGGAGACACAGCCGCCGCCACCTCCGTGCTCGCCGGCGCCTACCTCGCCGGCGTGACACCGACCCTCCGGGACAACCCCGACGCCCGCGGCCCCGTCCTCTACAACATCCTCCTCTACCCCGGTTTCGCACTCGCCGTGACATTCATCGCACGCCGCCTGCGGCGTTCGGCCGCGGACCTCCACAGTGCCCGCCGGGACGCCGTCACGCAGGCGGAACGGGCGGCGGCCCAGCGCGAGCGCCTCCGCCACCACCGTCTCGTGCACGACAGCGCCCTCCAGACCCTCGAGGCCCTCGCCGGTCTCGACGCCACCGACGCCGCTGCCCAGGCCGACGTCGGCCACCGGGTCCGCCGGGAGGCCGAGCGGCTCAGGCGCGTCCTGGACGGCCGCGAGGAACTCCCCGCGCCCGGTCTCGCCGAAGCCCTCTCGGCCCTGGCCGAAGACTTCGCCGCTGCCGGCCTCCGGGTGGAACTCGTCCTCGAGGGTCTCGACGCCGACCCCGCGCCGCCTGCCGTCGACGCCCTCGCTGCCGCCGCCCAGACGGCCCTCACCCGGGCCCACGCCGGGGCAGGGGCGAGACGTGCCGTCCTGCGGGCGGTCTCCGACGACGGAGGCGTCCGCGTGACCGTGCGTGACCACGGCGAGGGCCCCGGCCTCGAAGGCGCCGCCCACGACCTGAGGGTGGCCCTGGAGACCGGCCTCTCCCCAGTGGCCGGGCGAGTGGAGCTGCACCCCGGCGTACAGGGCACCCGCGTCGTGCTCTGGGCCCCGGTCGCCCAGCCCACCTGATCCGGCCCGGATTCCGGACGGAGGCTGCTCAGAGGACACCGACGCCCGGATTGCGCCCACTCCTTCCGTTGACACGGGGTGTCCCGTCCGGGAACATCCCCACATGAGTGACGCCCGGAGGCCGGGGCAGCCGACCACACCAGAGGAGCGCCACGCCGAACGCATCCTGGCGCTCTGCGTGGTCACGAGCCGCGTCTTCAACCTCGGCATCGCCCTCTCCGCCATCCTCGCCTCCCGGACCCCCAACCGGCGACCCATGCGTCGCGCAGGCCTGCTCGCCCTCCTCGCCGCCGTCGAGAGCACCCATTTCGTGGCAGGGACGCGACATGTCACCTCCGTCGCAGACCGTCGCCTCGTCTGGACCGACGTCATCGTGGCGGCGTGCCTCACGGCAGCGGGTGCGCGGGCGGGCGCCGGCCCCGACACCGACTGGCTCTTCCAGTACTCCCTCACGTCGGTGTCCGCTGCCGCCATGGGCCTCGGCCCCGGCCCCGAAAGCGCCGCCGCCACCCTGATCCTCGCCGCCGCCCGCCTGGCGGGGCGCCGCCCGGGCGACCGGATCGCCGGTGAGGCGATCGCCTACCCGGGCACGCTGCTCGCCGTGGGCGCCATGGCACGCTTCACGCGGCGGGCGGCACGCGACCTCGGTGCCGCCAGGGCCGCCGCCGTCCGCCACGGCGAGGAGGTGGCCGCGCAGCGCGAGCGTCTCCGCCAGCACCGCCTCCTCCACGACAGCGCCCTGCAGACGCTCGAGGCGGCGGCGGGCCGCTGGGATCTCGACCCCGAGACCGTCCGCCGCCGAGCGACCCTCGAGGCCCGCCACATCCGTCTCGCCCTCGACGGCGACGCCCCCACCGAAACCCTGCCCAACGCCCTGGGGTCGCTGGCCGCCGAATTCCTCCCCCTGGGACTGCAGGTCCGCGTCGACATGGGGGCCACCGGTGTCGACGTCGGTCCCGAGGCGGCGGCCGCCCTCCGTGACGCCGTCCGGGAGGCACTCACGAACGTCCGCAAACACGCCGGCACGGGCGGCGCCGCGGTCACGGCCCGGCGGCTCCCCGACTCCGTCGAGGTCGTCGTCAGCGACGCCGGCGCCGGGTTCGACCCGGCCCGCAGCCGCCCCGGGTTCGGCCTCCGGGGCTCCGTCGACGCCCGGCTCGCCGAGGTGGGCGGCGACGCCGCCGTGGAGTCCCGCCCCGGAGCCGGCACCCGCGTCGTCCTCCGCGTCCCGGCCTGATGGGGGCAGACCCGCAAGCCCCCACCCGAAGGGGCGGGGCCTCAATTCATGGACGGATCGGGCGGGAAGGTGGCGAGGAAGGCGAGCTCGCCACCCTGACGGCGGAGCACGACACCCCAGAGCTCGTCCGGGTCGTCGCAGAAGGCGTCGCCGGCCAGCGCATCGACGACTATCCAGCCGCCCGCTGCGTACTCCTCCTCGAGCTGGCCCGGCCCCCAGCCCGAGTAGCCGGAGAAGAACCGTAGGGCCTCCAGGCGCCCCGCCACGTCATCTGGCCCGCGACCGAGGTCGACGAGGGCGAGGTCGCCGCCGAAGCGCGTGACCCCCCCGACGTCGTCGTCGTGGGCCCCGGGCCGCACCCGGGCCAGGCCCAGCGCCACCTCGTTCTGGACGGGCCCGCCCACGAAGACGACGGCGGGGTCGCTCGCCCGGCCGTCCCACACGGGTAAGACGCCGGCCACGTCGACGTCGGTGGGCCGGTTCAGGACGAGACCGAACGCTCCCTCGTCACCGTGGTCGAGCATGAACACGACGCTGCGGGCGAAGTTCGGGTCCAGGAGCCCCGGCGTCGCCACCAGCAGCCGACCCTTGAAGAGTGCGGATTCCTCCATGACCCCCAATCATTGCGCGCGGCCGCACCCGCAGCACCAACCCCGTTCTGGGGAGCGCAGGCACGGGGACGGGCCTGCGCTCCCCAGAACGGGGAAGGGGCCTTCACCAGCGGGCTTCGTGGTCCTCGGCCCAGCCGGGCAGGTCGGCGACGGCGATCCTCTCGCCGCTGTCGGTCACGACGGTGCCGGAGTAGGTGCCGAACGCCCAGACGAGGTCGGTGCGGGCAAGACCCAGGTTCAGGCGCTGGCGGCGGTCGAGGACGGGCGTGAACTCCAGGTCGACACGGCCTGACTCCGGGGCCCCGATCCGCCACGGCTGAAGCGGCGCCACACGGTCGTAGTCCCACACGAGGTCCTCGCCTACCTTCGACAGGCGGCCGTCGATACACACGCCGTTCTCGGTCATGCCGGTGCCGTCCGTCCAGCGCCCGCCCAGGTTGAGGCCCACGATGCGCCCGCCTGTCTCACCGGAGGCCGCACCCCAGTTCCACCTCGTGTCCCGCCCCCACACGCCCGTGCCGTAGTCGAGGGTGCCGTAGGCCGCCGTCTCCGGCCCGAACTCGTACGTCGTGCCCCCGACCCGCACCGACCCGATCACGGGGCGGGTGTTCTGTTTGGACGTGAACTGGTAGCGACGCTCGCTCCACGGGATCACCACGTTGAGCGTCTCGTGGCCGGCGGGACGCTCCACGTACAGGTCGGCATCGACGTCGACACCCCGGTCACGGAACGCCGCCCTCAGACGCGTGCCCCCCGGCTCCTCGTCGATCGTGACACGCAGCCCGAGCCCGGCGAAACGGCACCCCTCGACGTCGCAACGCTCCGGGACGTGCATGCCAAGTGCCAGCGGGAGGACCACCGCCTTGGCCGTTCGCAGGCCGCTGACGAGATCCAGGAGCGAGGACTCCACGATGCCGATGTAGTCCACGTCGGCGTAGGTGACCTGGAACTGGCACTCCGAGGTGGTCACCCCCCAGAACACCCAGCGCTTCGCGCGGGACCACGTGGCGGGGCGCTTCGGGACCCGGCAGCGGTGCAGCGGTCGCCGCGACCATCCCACGGCCTCGGGGTTCAACATGCCCTCGGGCGTGGCGAGGTCGACCGCGGCGGTGATCTCCGGCTCCGTGTGCATGGGTGCAGCATGGCACAGGGTCCCACGGTCGTCCCGGACGGAGCGCCCACGCCGCGCTGCACCGTTCTGGGGAGCCCAGGCACGGGTATCCGTGTCTGGGCTCCCCAGAACGGGGGTTTCCCCCGTGAACTGGGAGTGGAGGGATCCGGGGGGGGCGGCGGAGATGGAGACCTCGCTCTCGATGCGGCGGCCGAGTCCGTAGATGGGCGCCATCACCGAGCCCCGACCGGGCTCGGCGGCGACGGCGGCGACCGACGCCCGGAGATCCTCGAGAAAGCGTGCGGCGACGCCGGGCTGGGTGTGGCGGAGCGTGACGCAGAGGTGCAGGGACGCCGGCATCTGCAGACCGTTCAGGTTCCAGTGCCGCGCGGACATCTCGTCCGCGACGGCGTAGACGTCGAACGCGTCCGAGCCGAACGCCACCACGAAGACGGAGTCGCCGAGGAGTCGCAGTTCCGGGATCTCCGCCACGCCCGCCCGGATCTCCTTTGTGGTGTCGAGGATCCGCTGTGTGGCATCGAGGTAGCCGGACTCCCCCATCGCCAGCATCGCCGCCCAGGCCTCGGCGCTCAGCGCCCCGGGGCGGCTACCCGCCATCGTGGGGCTGTTGTAGAGACCGATGGGGCTGTCCTCTGTCATGTAGTACGAGTAGCGGCGGAGGTCGGCGTTGCGGAACAGCACCACGGACGTGCCCTTGGCGGCGTAGCCGAACTTGTGGGTGTCGGCCGACATCGACGTCACGCCCGGGAGCCGGAAGTCGAAGGCGGGGAGGTCCTCTCCGAGACGCGCCGCCCAGGGCAGCACGAACCCGCCCAGGCAGCCGTCGGTGTGGAACCAGACGCCCCGTTCCCGGGCGAGCCCGGACAGGTCCGGGATCGGGTCGACGACCCCCCAGGGGAACGAGGGGGCCGAGCCCACCAGCGCCGCCGTGTGCGGCGTGATCGCGTCGGCCATGGCGGCGGGGTCCGCCTTGCCGTCTTCGCCTACGGGCACCCGCACGAGACGCATGCCGAAGTACTGCGCCGCCTTGTCGAACGCCACGTGGGCGCTGAATGGCACGACGAGTTCGGGGTCCGTGACCCCCCGCTCGGCCCGGGCCTGGTCCCGGGCACAGCGCATCGCGGTGAGGATGCTCTCTGTCCCCCCGGACGTGACCAGGCCGCAGACACCGCCGTCGTCGTCCCGGCTCGGGCTGAGGTCGGCGCCCAGCATGCCCGCCGTCATGGAGGCGACCTCCGCCTCGTACTTGGTCGCCCGGGGCCACAGGTCGGGGTGCAGGGGGTTGAGCTGGCTGTTGCGGGCGTACACCTCGTTCAAGAAGGCGATGTGCTCCTCGTCGCCGTTGTAGACGGCACCGGACGCGTAGCCGTCACGCCATCTCGCCTCCTCGTGGGCGGCCATGGTGTCGACGTCGGCGAGGATGTCCTCCTTCGCCCGGCCCTTCTCGGGCAGGCGGGCGAAGGACGGCACGACGTCGCGGTAGGGCTTCAGCGACCGCTCGATCGCCCCCACGAGATGTTGCAGGTCCTCACGTTTCACGGCCGGCTCCTCTCTCCGTCTCCGTCTCGGTCACGACTGCGCCGGCGGTTCAGCCTGGCGTAGATGTCCTTCTGTGCCCCGTAGAACGCCCGGAACTCCCGGTAGAGGCCCCCGTAGACGTCGCGGGTGGCGGGGTCGGGCTCGTAGGTGTTCGCGACCCGGACCCGCGCACGCACCTCCTCGACGCCGATACGGCCGATGGCGATGGCGGCGAGGAGGCCGGCCCCGCGGACGTTCACGAACATGGGCTCGGCCATCTGGCGTACGGTGCGGCCCATGACGTCGGCGTGGATTCGGCACCAGACGTCGGAGCGGGCGCCGCCGCCGATGACGTGGATCGGGTCGAGGCGCCGGCCGACCATCTTCTCGACGGCGCCCAGCAGCCAACGGGCGTTGTAGGCGACACCCTCGTAGACGGCCCGCAGCATGTCCTCCCGGGTGCTGGCCAGCGAGAGGTTCATGAACCCGGCGCGCACGGTGCGGTCGTAGGCAGGCGAGCGCTCGCCGTTCAGCCACGGTGTGAAGATCACTCCCCCACTGCCGGCGGGGACGCCGGCCACCACACGGTTGAGGTCCTCGAAGCCGAGGCCGGAGGCGGCCGCCCCGGGAAGGCCGTCGTCACGGGCGACGACGTTGTCCCGCATCCACTGCAGGCACGCCCCACCGGTCTCGTGGTTGTTCACAACGAGGTATCGCCCCGGGAGGGCCGAGGGCACGGTTGTCATTGAGTGAAACAGGTCGGTCTTCTTGTGCGGGACGTGACAGCTGATCCACGCCGACGTGGAGATCGCCATGTGGCCCTCGTAGTCGGCCACGGCGCCGGAGCCCACCGCCGCCGAGTGCAGGTCGGGAACCGAGGAGACCACCTGCACGGACTCCGGGAGGCCGAGCTCGGCGGCGGCCTCCGGCGTGAGCGGGCCGATGACCGAGTTCGCGGGCACGAGGTCCGGGAGCTTGTCGCGCTCCAGGCCGGACATCGCGAGGAGCTCGGGGTCGTAGTCGGTGCCGGAGAGGTCGCGGTTGTCGGTGAGCCACCACGCCCCCATCGTGGCCCGGGACCCCACCCGGCGCCCCGTGAGGCAGAACGCCACGTAGTCGAGGGGCTCGAAGAACGTGGCGGCCGCCCGGTACTCGTCGGGCCTTTCGTGGCGCAGGAAGAGGAGGTGGCCGATGGGGTCGTCGCCCGCCCGGCCGGGCACGGCCCCGGACTTGCGCACCCAGCGCCACAGCTTGCGGGCGCTGTAGCCCTCGAGGCGCGGCCACCCTCCGATCACGTCGTCGGTGTAGGGGCCGCCCCGGCTGTCCATCCAGAGGATGCAGGGCCCCAGCGCCTTGCCGTCCCCCCCGACGGCGAGAGTGCTCGCCCATTGCCCCGTGATGCCGATCGCCGCGACGTCTTCCGCCGGGACGGATCCGGCCTCGATAAGCCGGTGGACCGCCCCGGTGATCGCCGTCCACCAGTCGCCGGGGTCCTGTTCGGCCCCCCCGCCGGGGAGGTGGCGGGACCCGATCTCGGCGAAGTCGTCCGCGACGACCTCGCCGCCCATGGTGACGAGAGCGGTCTTCAGCCCGCTCGTCCCCAAGTCGATCGCCAGGACGTGTTCGTCCCCCATCAGTTCCCCCTCGTGTCCGGGGCCCTCCGGCTCAGGTCCGCTTCGTCGACGTGGTCATGTGGACGTCGACGCCCAGGAGGTCGCCGGGCACGAGACCCTTGGGGAGGGAGTCGCCACTGATGTCCAGGTTGCCGGTGATGGACGCGGACTGCTGCGCTCCCAGGAGTTCCTGGGCGGGCACCGAGAGCGAGCATGACATGGCGATGTCGCCCTCGGCGCTCAGGGACGCCTTCACGTCGATCTTCTTGATGCTGGTGTCCAGGGCCTTGTTGAGCCGGTCGATGAGCCGGGCCGTGTCTATGCCGATCCGGTTGAGGTTCTTCGCCTTCGCCGCCACCTTCGCCCGGTCGTCCTTCACCGAGTAGTCCGCGTTCCACTTCGTGGGGTCCACGAACCAGTCGAACGGCGCCGGAGGCCGGATCTCGAGGGGCCAGGAGTCGTCGGGGGCGGCACCGCCTGCCGGAAGCTTGGGGCAGCCCACGGTCGGGGAACCCGTGAGCCAGAAGCGTTCCGCCACCGGGTCGGCGCCCTCGAGCTCGGTGGTGCCGTTCTTCTTCAGCAGGTAGGTCACCGTGGGCTTCCTGCCGAGATCCTTCAGCGTGACCTGGTCGGTCTGGCCCACGATCGTGACGGACCCCTGCAGGCTCTCGTAGGTGAGGGTGACCTTCTGGCCGGCGGGGTCGGCGGCGACGACGGCCTTCACCTTCGCCCGGTACTGCATCTCCACGCCGATGGCGCCCCCGACGAGGTCGAGCGCGGCGGCGAGGGCGTCGGGCAGGAGGCTCTTGATGGCCTCCCCGGCCTTGAACTCGCCGGACCCGTCTGCGAGCACCTCGTACTCGAAGCTGCCCGGGGCGAGGTCATAGGCGATGATGCGGTCGTCCTTGGCGTACCCGGCGCTCTCCTTGCCCCCGCAGGCGACGACGGCGAGTGCGGCGACCAGGGCGACTGCGAGCAGCCGGCGCATCTTCCTCCCTTGGTGTCTGGACGTGAGTCGCCAGCCTACCGACACTCGCCCCCACGGGGGAGCAGGCCCCGCCCCACGCCCCGCCCCACGCCTCGCCCCACGCCTCGCCCCACGCCTCGCCCCACGCCTCGCCCCACGCCTCGCCCCA
>CAYJLW010000120.1:0-8288 GCA_964370965.1 uncultured Acidimicrobiia bacterium
TTCACGACGAGTTCGCAGTTGCGGTCCTCGCGTTTGCCGCGCCGGCCCCAGCGGACGTCGAACCAGCGGTTCGCTGCCAGCTCCCGGCTCACTGACACGGTGTTGGCGGACCCGAACGGCTCCGCCATCCGGGTGAAGCCCCCGGGTGCGACCACCAGCCCCGGAGTCTCCGGCGCCCCCTTGTGATCCAACGCGATCGTGAAGATGGACACCGTACCGTCCCGGTTGTCGACGACGTCGAGCAGGCGGGACTGCTGGGGAAAGTCGATGCAGCTCGCCGTGTTCACCTCCCAGAACCCCGCCCCGGGCCCATAGGGCGAACGGAACGGCCGGACCCGGTGCTCGTGAACGTGGCCGTTCACCCAGACGACGACGTTCGGGAAGCGCAGGAGCAGGTCGCGCACTTCCTCGCCGGAGTGCATCCGCTGGGGCCGAACCGGGTCGGGCTGCAGGTTGTGCATCGCCCAGCTCGGGTGGTGGGAGGCGACCACGACGAGGCGGTCCGGCCGCTGCGCCGTCACGAGCCCGCCGGCGACGTCGTAGTACCGCGAAGACACCTCGGCGAGGCGCTCCTCGAGCCAACGGAATCGGGGCCCGGTGAGGCAGCCGTTCGGCCCGGCGTGGTGGTTGGTCGTGTCCAGCCCCACAACCCGGACCCCGGGGCTCACGTCACGCACCCAGCAGGTCTCGACGCCCTCCGACCCGGGAACGTCGAAGCCGTGACCCACAGGGCCGGGGCGAGCCGGGCTGGAAAGGTGCTCCCGCACCCATTCCGGGAGGGGGATCACGCGGCGGTTCTCGGGGTCGGCCGTGACTGGATGAATCCCGGCCTTCTGCGCCACGCGCCCGGCGATGTGGTCCCAGAACATCTCGATATACGCCTCGGACAGACGACCGTCGAACTGCCCCGCCAGCGCCGTGACGAGCGTGTAGGCGGGAAGCCGGCTCGCCTTGCGACCAGACGCCGCCACTGCCTCCAGGAGCGGGGTGACCGGGTGGCTCCCCTGCCAATGCACGTCGTGGTTGCCCGGCAGCGACAGCCACGGCACGCGCAGGCCGGGGCTCTCCACGGGCGTCCCTGCCGCGAACTCGAGGAGGCCGGGAAAGGGGGGGAAGAGACGATGGGCGAACGCCGGGTTCGCCGTCGGATGGTCGGGGTAGAAGGAGTAGTCGAGATGCGGCCACACCTGCACACCCTCGTAGACACGGGGCTTGCCCGTGTTGGCTACCACGGGCCTCCCGTCGAGAGCGGCCATGGCCCAGCGGAGCTCGGCGAGGTTGTGGCCGTCGCTGAGGTCGCCGGTGACCAGCGCGAGCGCCAGCGGCGCCCCGGTCACCGGGCTTGTGGAGGCGTCGTTCACGGCCTGCACCATATGGGCGAGCGTATGCACGGTGAGCGTCTCCTGGGGTCGGAACGCCCCCGTGTTCCGGGAACGGTCGATCGAGAGCAGGTACTCCAGGCGCGCCGGGGTCTGGGCGTCCACGACGTGCAGGTCCGTGATCTGTGACATGTACAGCAGCGACCGGCGGGTCCCCGCCCGGCCCGCCGAAGGGTCCGCGCCGAGGTCGTCGCGCTCCTCGAAGGGCTCCCCGGGTCCCCACTTGAGGGTGTGGTAGCGGTACCGGGGTTCCCCGAGCAGGGGTAACGCCCCCAGCCCCGACCCGTAGCGTTCCGGGCTCGCCGCGGGGCCCGCCACGATCGTGGCCTGCAGGGTCGTGACGACGTCTGACGGTGCCGGCGCCTCGGCGGCGAGGGCGGCGACGTCCTCCACGGCCAGGCCACGCGAGGCGGCGAGCGCACCGGCGAGACGGAGGAACCGCCGCCTCGTCATTCCCGCCATGGCGGTGCCTCCGTCGTCTCGCTGCTGCTTCCGGGCGCCCCGCTCCATGTTCGGCACGCCGTCGGCCGTACTGGAGGTCTCCTCGCGCACCAGGTGGGCGCGGGCGCGAGACCGTCGGTCTCGTCGTGATCCTCGTTGCCTTCACGCCGAGCGCACGGTCACGGCGCCGCCGGGCGAGTGACGGGGTGGGAGGCTCAGGCCCCACGTACGTGAGGCCTGAGCCTCCAACCTCATGCCTCGAGGAGTTGCGCCGTCGCGCCGGGCCGGCGGTCGACGAGCACAGCGTTCGGGAGCTGCTCCTTCACGAGCTCGTTGTGGGTGATGACGAGGATCTGCTGGAAGCGGCCGGCGAGGTTCGTGAGCGCCCCCAGCATGCGGTCCTGGCGGTTGCGGTCGAGGGCGGCGAGGACCTCGTCGAGGATGAGAACGCCGATGTCGGCACCGGTCCACTCCGCCACGAGAAGCGAGATCGCCACCCGCAGGCTGAGGTTGGCGAGGTCGATCTCGGAGCCCGAGTACCGCTCCAGGGCGTGGAATGTGCCGCGGTCTGAGATCTCGATGGCGTAGTCCTCCGTAAGACGGAGCTCCTCGTAGAGGTTGTCCGTGAGCTCGCCGAAGAGGTCGTTCGCGTATCGGGACAGCTTCGGGCCACTGCGCGCCACCATCGCGGAGCGGAATCCGTTCATGAGGTCCTGGGTCTTGTCGAGGTGACGGATCGTCACCCGCTCCTCCTCGAGCCGTGCAAGGTGCGCCTCGACGCCCTGTACGCGGGAGATGAGGCTGCTTACGTGGAGTTCCAGGCCCCGACGTTCACCGGAGGCCTTCTCGCACGCCTTCGCGACGTTGAGGAGGTTCGCCTGCGCGGCGTCGGAGTCGCGCTCGAGACGCTCGAAACGCTCCGGGTCGTAGTCGAGGCCCGCGATCGTCTCGGTGGCGGCGGCACCCGCCCTCCGGGCGACGGCGAACGTCTCTCGTTCGGCACCGAGGGACGCCTCCAGATCGGCCCGGCGCTCCAGCCGGACACGGATCCCCGCGGCCCGTTCCCGGGCGGCCTCGCGGAGCCGGATCTCCGCGGCAACCTCGGCGGAGGTGCGGGTCTCGCCCGCAACCGCGGTCGAGGCGACGGCCAGCTCCCCGGCGGCATGCTCACGACGGGCGAGGAGGCCGCTGAGGGCGGCGAAGCGCTCCCGGGCCTCGAACGCCTCCGCCCGGGCGACCTTGGCGGCCTGCCCGGCCTCGGTCAGAACCTCCCGGAGGCCGGCCGCTGCGGACGCCGCCGCCTCGGCCTCGGTCCTCGCCGCCGCCGCCTCGGCCTCGCGGTGGCGCACCACCTCACGGAAGCTGGCCCCCAGCTCCTGGCCGCAGGTGGGGCAGGTGTCGGCGGCGTCGAGGCGGCCGGCTCTCCGAGCGGCCTCGGCGAGGCGCCCCGCCTGCCCTCCGAGCTGTTCGGCGAGGGTGTCGGCGGACGCCGAGGCGCTCTGCGCCTCCCGGAACGCCTCGGCGGCCTCCGCGGCGGCGGCTTCGAGCGGAGCCGGGTCGGCCGGGGCAGCCCCGGCGAGGGAGCCATCGGCCACGGTCAGGACGCGGCGGGCCTCGGCGAGGCGAAGCAGCCCCTGCTCCAAGGCCCGGAGCTCGGCCACGCCCACGGACTCCGCCTCGGCGGCCGGCAGATCCGCGGCGAGGTCGGCGAGGTCGGCCAACTCGACCGTGAGCGCCTCGACGCGTTCTGCGGCGTGAGCCTCGGCCTGGAGGGCACGACGCCTCTCGCGATCGGCTTCCTCCCAGCGTCTGCGGGCGACACGGGCGGCCGCGAGGTCGGCCTTCGCCTTGGCGGCGGCGAGATCGGCCGCCTCGACCCGGCCACCCAGGGCTTCGAGCTCGGCGACCGCCGCGGCGAGGTCGCTCTGGGCCCGGGCGAGCTCGGCGCGGGCGGTCGGAAGCGACTCGGCGAGCCGTTCCTGGCCCTCGAGGCGGTCCCTGGCCGAGCGCAGGTCTACGCGCAGGAGGTCGCGGGCCTCCTCGATCGAGCTGATCCCGAGGAGGCGCTGCACGAGCTTGCGGCGCTCGTCGGGGCGGGCGGAGCCGAACGCGTCGACCTGCTTCTGCTCCGCGCACACCGACGCCTTGAACGGGGCTTCGTCCATGCCGATCGTCTTGGCCACGGCGGCGGTGACCTGACGGCCTCCGTTGGCCTGCAGCTGGGCGTTGCCGGCGTCGACGTCGCCGCGCCACAGCGTCGCCTCCACGGTGTCGTTCTGGCCCTTGATGACGCGGCACACCGACCAGGTTTCGCTCTCGTGCTCGAAGAGCAGGACGATCTCCGTGTCGGACGTCTTGAGACCGTCCCGGCGGAGGCCGGGCTTCTTGGTGCGGGCGGCCTCGACGCCGAAGAGGGCGACGAGCACCGCCTCGACGAGAGTGGACTTGCCCGCCCCGTTGGCGCCGTAGATGCCCACCACTCCCGGAGGGACGTCGAAGACGAGCTCGTCGTAGGCGCGGTAGTTGGCCAGTCGGAGCCGACGCAGGATCATCGGGCCACTGCCCGGGCGAGGTAGTCGGCCCCCGTGCTGACTACGCGGCCCCGCTCGAAGCCCGCGTCGAGCTCGGCCGTGGCCACGTAGCCCGCCCACTCGTCGGCGAGAGGCCGTTGCTCGGTCGGGCCGCCGGCAAGGTCGCCCACGGCCCCCGCCTTCGAGCGGTGCAGGGACACGGCCAGGACACCGGCGTCCTCGAACATCGCCCGGGCCGCCACCCAGTCGATCTCGCGGTCGACGGTCGGATCGAGGTTCTCTATGTAGAGGCGGGCGACGGCGCCCGCGAGGTCGCCACGACCGGCCTGCTTGGCGAGGGCGTCGCCGACCTCGGCGGGCCCCTTGCCCTTCGCCTCCACGGAACGCAGGGTGAGCAGGCGCCGGCGGCCTGCTATGGGCAGGGGCTTCACGGACGCGGCGTCGGTGTCGACCAGGAGCACGTACTTGTCGTCGCCCCGCTCCGCGTCGACGTCGCCGAAGGAGAAGGCGTCTGTGGAGCCCGTGTACCAGGCGTGCTCGTCGACCTGCTGGTGGACGTGGTAGTGGCCCAACAGGACGAGGTCGAAACGTTCCGTGTGGAGGTCACCGCCGCCGATCTCGAGCTCGTTGACGTCGCGGTAGTGGCGTTTCGCCAGCGAGGTGAGAGCGGCGTGGGTGAGGAGGATGTTCGTGGCGTCGGCCCGGATGCGTGTCGCGGCGGCATCGAGACCGGCCTTGAGCTCCTCGACGCCGATCGTGTGCGGGACGGCGTGGACGACCACGCCGTCGGAGAGGGGGAAGCTCTCCCCCGCCAACGAACAGGCGAAGTGCACGCCCCCGTGCGTGTCGGCGAGAGAGGCGTAGGGCGACCCGCTCGTGCGCAGCCGCGGGGTGTCGTGGTTGCCGGAGATCACCACGCCCGGGACACCGGCGGCCTCGAGACGGAACAAGGCCCGGTTCACGGCCCGGTACGTGCGATAGCTGGGGCGGGGGTGGTCGAAGATGTCTCCCACCCAGCAGAACAGGTCGGGTTCCTGGGCGATCGTGAGATCGACGGCGCGCTCGAAGGCGTCGAGGAAGTCCTGTTCCCGTTGGTTCATGCCCTCAGGGGTGAGCTTGTGAAACGCGCCCTTGCCCAGATGGGCGTCACCAAGGGCGACGATGCGGGTCATCCCGCGAACCCCTCGATCGCGCTCTGCGCCACGGGCCCCCTCAGGGGCGGCGGGCCCTCGACGTTCTTCGCGTGCTCCTCGTAGAGATGAACCTGGGCGGGCAACGCGAAGGGCGCCTCGGGGTTCGTGATGAGGCACTCCCCCGGCATGAGCGTCTGGATCTCGGTCGTGAGGTCGGCGATCGACTGCTTCGAGGACGCCCTCAGGGTGTTGCGGTCACGCTCGTCGGCGAGACCGAGGATGAAGAACGTGTTGAACTGGCTGAGGAGCTCGTCGTCGACGAGCTTGGGCTGCTGGGTGATCGCGCAAAGGCCGACCTTGAACTTACGGCCCTCTCGGGCCACACGGGGGAAGACGTTGTAGTCGCCGGACTTCACCCGGCCGAGAACCTGCTGGGCCTCCTCGAGGCAGACGAGCACCTGGGGCAGGGACTCGAAACGGCCGCTGTCGCCGAGGTAGAGCCGCTGATGCTCGGTGAGCACCTTGCGGGTGATCGCCGAGGCCACAATCACGGCCTCGGTGGACTCGAGGCCGCTCGTGTCGACGAGGCAGACGTTGCCCCCGGCGAGATCGTCCAGGATGCGCCGCGTGAGGCTGCGGCCGGGGTCGGTGGAGAAGCAGTCGCGCCCCACGATGGCGTCACAGCGACGCTTCAGGACCGACAGCGTGGACGTGGCGAGCCGGCCGCTGAGCAGGTCTGCGAGGTCGTCCACCTCGAGGGCGGCGACCTGGGCTATCCAGTCGTCGCCGAACTCCCTCCGGGCGGCCACGATCGCCTCGCCCTGGACCTCGGACCAGTCCCATGCCGTCTGCAGGTCTGCGAACTCCAGCTCCGTGAGCGAGAGCACGAGCCGGGTGGCCTGGAAACGCTGCGCCTTGGCGCTCGTGCCGTAGACCCGGAGCCGCCGCTCGGCCCAGGGATGGTGGCCGAGGCCCCGCCGGCCCGCCCCCCCGCCGTCGAGGTACTCCCCGTGCGGGTCGAACAGGAGCATCGAGTAGCGGCCGTCGGCAGTGAGGAACGCCGAAGCCAGGACCTTCATGAGGTTCGACTTGCCCATGCCGGTGGTGGCGAAGACACCCACGTGGCTGGCGAGCGTCTCGCCCTTGACGCCCACGGGAAAGTCGACGTCGGTCTCGCCCGAACGGAGCCGGCCCACCTCGAGGTCGCCCATCCGGTCGCGCAGGAAGTCGAAGACCGCCTCGGTGGGGGCGCTCACCCGGGTGAACTGGGCGGGCAGGGACTTGGGCTTCATGAACTCGCCCCCGGGGGTCACGTAGCCCAGGGACACGCAGCGGGCCACCTTGTACATTCGCCGGTCGACGTCGTGGAGAGCGAGCTCCTCACCCACCTGGTCGCCCTTGATGAGCTGGCCCGCGGTGCGCTCGGCCCACCCCACCTCGGACGCCTCGGTGCCGTAGGTGACGTCGACCACACGGAACAGGTAGCTCCGGCCCCGTTCGTGGTCCTCGCCCGCGAGGATCTCCCCGACGAAGAGGTCTTCTCCGTAGAGGGCCCGGAACTGCGCCTCCAGGACGTTCTTGCCGAAGAGGCGGCCCTTGTATGCGCCCTGTTCACTCATCGTGACCCCGCTCCACACTCCACTAGGCGTCGAGGAAGACGTGTACGTCGGTGAAGAGCTGCTCGACGTCCGCGAGCGCCACGCCGAGACGGCCCAGGGCGTCGCGGAAGTCGCGGCGGAGGTCGACCTTGAGTCCGCCCCGGCAGGACACAAGCTGGTGGACCCGCATGAGCGGGTACGGATAGCCGGGAAGCTGGGCGTCGTCGGAGACGGCGGCGATGTGCCCGAGCACCTCGCCCGGGCCGTAGGGACTCCCGCGGGCGACGTCGACCCGGAAGGCGAACCCCGCGGTGGCCCCGCCGAGGCGGGCGCAGAAGAGGTCGGAGTAGAAGCGGGGGTCGTCGACGTCGGTGTTGATGCGCGTGAACCACGGCACCTCGCCGAAGAGGTCGTCGCCCCGGCGGGCGAGTCGCGGGACCAGCGGCTGGTAGTCGCCCCACCGCAGGCTGGACTTCTTCGTCACCCCCACAAGGGCGACCCCCCGCTCGGCGGCCACTCGGGTAACCGTCGCGATCTGGCCGGCGTTCACCCCGGGGCCCACGTGCAGGGAACCGTCGGCGCACACGATCGCCCCCGGGGCCGCCTCAGTGACGCAGCGCTCGATCCAGCGCCACTCGGCAAGCTCGCGAAGGGTGCCGAGAGCATCACGGGTCTCGATGACGTCGACGGCGCCCCGCCTCCACACGTCACGGGCAACGGCGGACACGTCTCCCCGGGACACGACCTTGATCGCCAGCGGCTCGATCTCCTCGACATCGGTGGCCCCACAGACGAAACGCACCCGGCCTGCCCGGTAGGCGACCACCTGAAACGTCTTCGCCTCCTCCAGCAGCAGGGAGCCGCCGTCGACCGCCCACACGGCAGCCTCGGCGGGGGAGGGCACCCGGAGGCGCTCGAAGGAGAAGTTCTCGAGCCTCGACTCGAGTTCCCGCTGGGTCTCGGCCGCCTCGGCGTCGGCCTCGCGAACCGTCTCGGCGGGAGCGTCGAGATACGCCTTCACGCGGGCGGCAGCCGCGGCGATCTCGGGCTCCCAACCCGCTTCGAGCAACGCTGCAATCGCCATGGGCCACACCCTAACCGGGAGGTGCGACAGTTACTGCTACATGGCTCCGCAGCTGGCGCTGCTCCGTTACATGGCTCCGCAGCTGGCGCTGCTCCGTTACATGGCTCCGCAGCTGGCGCTGC
>CAYJLW010000120.1:8388-8538 GCA_964370965.1 uncultured Acidimicrobiia bacterium
TCCGCTTTGCCGATGGGGCCCCAACCCCATCGGCCTCGGCCCCCGGCCCCCGGCCCCCGGCCCCCAACCCCATCGGCCTCGGCCCCGGGCCCCGACCCCGGACAACCCCCAACCCCAACGGCCTCGGCCCCCGGCCCCGGCCCGGCCCCC
>CAYJLW010000121.1:0-8294 GCA_964370965.1 uncultured Acidimicrobiia bacterium
CCTTTGGAACCCCCCACCCCCACCGCCTGCCGAGTCACAGCGACACCGGGCGGGCAAAGCCCGCCCTCACGCGGCCAGTCACCCCTAGTCGTGCGTAACGACAGCGCGAGCGCGCTCCCAGCGTGGCCACGTGGCCTCTCGTGTGCTCGTGTGCGGGCGCACAGGGGCCTCCGCGTCGCTGGTGCCGTCAGGCGACGGTCTCGATCTTCCAGCCGTCCTTTCGGACACGGAACTTCGCCAGCGTCGTCGTGGCCGGGTTGTCCGGTGTGAGGATGTCCACCTTCTTGAACTCCACGGTCGTCTCTGTGGGCGTGACCTCGACGAGGCCGTAACCGTGGTCGAAGAGGTTGATGTACGTCCAGCTCCCGTCGGCCATGAGCTGCACGATGGAGCTCCACAACGGGTTCGTGGTCTTGAGCTTGTCCTCCAGGGAGGGCGACGTCACCGACCCCATGACGAACTCGTGGGCGACCACAGGGGCGTAGTCGTCGTCGACGTCGGTCTTCACCGGTACGACCCACCAGGAGTGGATGTCGCCCGTGAGGACGATGTTGTTGCGGACGAGGTGGTCGGGGTCGGCGAGGACCTCGAGGATCTCCTTGCGCTCCACCTGGTAGCCGTCCCACTGCGTGCCGTTGAGGTAGAGGCCGGCGTTCGGGGGCAGCCAGGGCCACATCCAGCGGAAGATGTCGTGCTCGAGGTCGATGATGCGCAACGGCGCCAGCATCTGCGGGTTCCCCCAGACCCTCCAGGTGGCGGTGGACGCCACGAGCTGCTGCTTCAGCCACGCCTTCTGCGCGTCGCCCAGGATGGAGCGGCCCGGGTCGCTCATCGCGCGACCCGGGTACCAGACGTTCCAGGAGAACTCGGGGATCTCCGGGTCCCGGTACTGGGCGAGGTCGATCATGAGAAGGTCGACGAGCTTGCCCCAGGTGAGCTTGCGGTACAGGCGGTTCGGCTCCGCCGCCGGCGCGAAATAGGGCATGTACTCGAACCACGCCGCGTAGCCAGCGTCGCGGATCGCCGGGTCCACGAACTTGTCGTAGTCGTCGAAGATCTCGTGGTCGTCCCACATGGCGATCATGGGGAAGTTCTGGTGGAACCACTGCAGGTCGCGGTCGGAGCGGTACAGCTTGTACTTCGCCCGGAACTCGTCCTTGGTCTTCGGATGGTCCACGGGGTCGGGGCGCTTGCGGTGATATCCGTACTCGCTGCTCGCTGACCCGTACTCGTAGATGTAGTCCCCGAGGTGGAGGAGGAAGTCGATGTCCTCGCCCGCCATGGCGCGGTAGGCGTTGTAGTAGCCCTCGGAGTACATCTGGCAGCTCGCCACGGCGAAACGGAGCCGCTGGGGCCGGGCCCCCACCGCCGGCGCCGTGCGGGTGCGCCCCACCGGGCTGTACTCGCCCCTCGTGCGGAACCGGTAGTAGTACCAGGTGTCGGGGTCGAGGTTGCCCACCTTCACCTTCACGGTGTGGTCCCGGGACGCGTCGGTGCGCACCGAGCCCGACCTCAGGACCGTGGCGAAGTCGAGGGACTTCGAGAGCTCCCAGCGCACCTGCGTGGACGTCGTCGCCGGTGCCGGCACGGTGCGCGTCCAGATGGTCACGGCACGCGGCAGGGGGTCTCCCGAGGCCACTCCGCAGTCGTAGATCCAGCTCGGCGTCGCCGGTTCCGGGGGTCGAGGAGCACCCGCGGCGAGGGCTCGGGGGCCGGCGACCGACACGGCTGCCAGGCCGGCGCCCGCAGCTCCCGCTCCGCGCACGAACTGGCGGCGCGACAGAGCACGGGGATTCGCCTGTGGGACGTCGTTCTCGGACATGGGCGGTCTCCCTCTCGCACGCGCGCCCGCGCTGAGGCCCCAGCGCAAGGAGACGCGGTCCACTACGTCAACTACGTCAACTACCCACTGCCCACTCAGGTCTTCGCCACGACGTCCCGATTCCCTGCCGAATCGGACAGAGCCGCCACCCGCCGGCCTACGTCCGCAAGAGCCTCCCGGTGCGGGGGTCGCGCACCACGAAGTACTTCGCCTCGGGGTGGTGACAGACGATCGCCGCCGTCGTCTGCTCCGGCTCCCACTGGGACTCCTGGGTGAGGCGGACTCCGATGCGTTCGGGCTCCAGCACCACCGCGACCTTCGCCTGCTCCGCCAGGTCCGGGCAGGCCGGGTAGCCCCAGGAGAAGCGGCCGCCGCGGTAGCCCTGACGGAACACAGTGGCCCTGTCCCCGGCATCCTCGGCGCCGAAACCCCACTCCGCCCGCATGCGGGCGTGCCAGTACTCCATGAGCGCCTCGGCCATCTCCACAGAGAGGCCGTGCAGGTGCAGGTACTCCCTGTACTTGTCGGCGGCGAAGAGGCGGGCGGTCTCCTCGGACGCGCTCCGGCCCATCGTGACGAGGACGAAGCCCGCGTAGTCGGCCTCCCCGGAGTCCCGCGGCCGGAAGAAGTCCGAGATGCAGAGGCGTCGCTCGTCGGGCTGTCTGGGGAACTCCAGGCGCACCCACTCGGCGTCACTCCCGGGGCGGAACACGACGAGGTCGTTGCCGTCCGCGGCCACCCGGAGATAGCCGTAGGCGACGGCGGGCGCCAGGATCTGCTCCGTCTCGACCCTGTCGAGCAGGGCCCGCAACGCCGGACGGGCCTCGGTCTCGACGAGCTCCGAGTAGTCCTCCGCCGAGAGGGCCCCAGGGACGTAGCGCCACTGGTTGCGGAACAGGGCGGTCTCGTTCAGCCAGGCGGCGACGTCCTTGAGGGCGATGCCCTTGACGACCCTGGTCCCGACGAAAGGCGGCGTGAACAGGGGGTTGTCGGCGGCGACGTCCGCCCGCGCCGTCGAGACCTCCGGGGGGACGTCGTCCGCGTCCGCGCGGGCGGCCCTCGCAGCGCGGGGGGCGGCGGGCACCCGGCCCCAGTCCTCGTCGTGGTCGCCGGTGGCGAGACGCTCCATGACGGCGAGGCCCTCGAAGGCGTCCTTGCCGTAGAACACCCGGCCCCGGAACACGTCCCGGAGGTCCCTCTCGACGTATCCCCGGGTGAGAGCGGCGCCCCCGAGGATCACGGGGAACTCCTCGTGCGCACCCAGATCGTTGAGCTCCTCGAGGTTCTCACGCATCACGAGGGTCGACTTCACGAGGAGACCGGACATGCCGATGGCGTCCGCGCCCACCTCACGGGCCTTCGCCAGGATCGGCCCCAGGGGCTGCTTGATGCCGATGTTGTGCACCTCGTAGCCGTTGTTCGTGAGGATGACGTCCACCAAGTTCTTACCGATGTCGTGCACGTCCCCCTTCACCGTGGCGAGCACCACGGTGCCCTTGGACGTGCCCGCCCGGCGCTCCATGTGCGCCTCGAGGTGGGCGACAGCGGCCTTCATCGTCTCGGCGGACTCGAGCACGAAGGGAAGCTGCATCTCCCCGGCGCCGAAGAGCTCCCCGACCGTGGCCATGCCGGCGAGGAGCGTCTCGTTGACGATCTCCAGTGGCGCCCGGCCCTCGGCGAGGGCGGCGTCGAGGTCGGCCACGAGGCCGTCCCGGAGACCGTCGACGATGCGGCGCCGGAGCCGCTCCTCGGTGCCCAGGGCGGCGAGCTCGTCCTCGCTCGTCACCGTGGCCGTGACGTCCTCGAAGGCGGCGAGGAGCGCCTTCAAGGGGTCGTAGCCCTCGCGGCGGCGGTCGTACACGAGATCGAGGCAGATGCGGCGGTGCTCCTCGTCGACCTTGTGCAGCGGGAGGATCTTCTTCGCGTTCACGATGGCGGCGTCGAGGCCGGCGGCGACCGCCTCGTGCAGGAACACCGAGTTCAGGACGACCCGCGCCGCGGGCTTCAGGCCGAAGCTGCAGTTGGACACGCCCAGGATCGTGAAGCAGCCCGGGATCTCCTCCTTCACCCGGCGGATCGCCTCGAGGGTGGCGACGCCGTCGCCGCGGAGCTCCTCCTGGCCGGTCGTGAGCGGGAACGTGAGGCAGTCGAAGACGAGGTCCTCGTTGCGGATGCCGTGCTCGTGGGCGAGGTCGGCGATGCGGCGGGCCACGCGCAGCTTCCACTCCACGTCGCGGGCCTGGCCCTCCTCGTCGATGCAGAGCGCCACGACCGCCGCCCCGAACTTCCGCGCCAGGGGGAACAGCTTCGCCGGGCGCCCCCCGGGGCCATCCTCGAGGTTGACCGAGTTGACGACGGCGCGCCCACCCACATGCGCGAGGCCGGCGGCGATCACGTCCCACTCGGTGGAGTCGAGCATGAGCGGCAGGGTGGACGCCGTGGCGAGTCGGGAGGCGAGCTCGCCCATGTCGGCCCGGCCGTCGCGGCCCGTGAAGTCGATGCAGACGTCGATCACATGGGCGCCCTCGCGGACCTGCTCCCGCCCGACGGCGACCATGCCCTCCCAGTCGTCCGCCTCGATGAGGTCCCGGAACTTCTTCGAACCCTGCGCGTTCGCGCGTTCGCCCACGACCAGGAAGGACGTGTCCTGGCGGATCGCCTCGGCGTTGTAGAGGGACGCCACAGAGGGCTCCCAGGGCCGCACCTCCCGCCGGGGTGCGGGGAGGGAGCCCACGGCCTCGGCGACGGCGCGCAGGTGCGCCGGAGTCGTGCCGCAGCACCCACCCACGATCCCCACGCCCATCTCGGTCACGAACGTCGTGTGCCAGCGCGCGAGCTCGGCGGGTGTGAGGTCGTAGACGGCCTCGCGGCCCTCGAGGCGGGGCAAGCCGGCATTCGGGAGCACACTCACGTGCTTCGGCGAGTACTCACAGAGGTGGCGGACGTGCTCGACCATCTCCGCAGGCCCCGTGGCACAGTTGATGCCGAGCGCATCCACGTCGTAGGGCTCCAGGGCCACGAGGGCCGCAGCGACGTCACTGCCGAGGAGCATGCGACCCGTCTGCTCGATCGTCACCTGCACGACGACCGGGATGCGCACTCCGGCCGCCGCCATGGCGCTCATGACCCCGGCGATCGCCGCCTTCGTCTGCAGCAGGTCCTGGCAGGTCTCGACCTGGAAGAGGTCGACACCGCCGGCGAGGAGGCCCGCGGCCTGCTCCGTGTAGCTCGCCTCCAGGGCGGCGAAGGTCGTGTGGCCCAGGCTGGGCAGCTTCGTTCCCGGGCCCATCGAGCCCGAGACGTAGCGGGGCCGCCCCGGCGCGGAGAAGTCCGAGGCGACCTCGCGAGCGATGCGGGCGGCGGCCTCGTTCATCTCGAAAGTGCGCTCGGCGATGCCGTACTCTCCGAGGACGACGTGGTTGGAGCCGAAGCTGTCGGTCTCCACGACGTCGCAACCCGCCTCGAAGAACGAGGCGTGGATCTCCTTGATGACGTCGGGCCTGGTCACGGCGAGGATGTCGGTGCAGCCTTCGAGGCCGAGGTAGTCGTCCTCCACGGAGAGGTCGTAGGTCTGGATCGAGGTGCCCATGCCGCCGTCGAAGACGACGACACGTTCGCGAACGAGATCGAGGAAGCCCATGGGGTCCCGAGGTTACCGGCCCCGCCGGCGGCACCCGCAGGAGATCGTCCCGGGACCCACCTCGGGCCCCGGGAGAGCACCGGCCAAGGAGGGGGGGCGGCTCCCGTCGAAGATGGTCGTGATGCGATCCCCCCCGCGTCTCGTCGCCCTCGTCATCGCTCTCGCCGTCCTCGTCGCCTGCGGGGGGCGCGTTCCCTCGCCGTCGCGCATCCGCACCGGCGCTGACGCCGCCTCTGCGTCGCCGAGCGCGGTCGCCGTACCCGGAGGCGCGGGTGATCCCACCGAGGGCCTCGCCAAAGGAGTCTCGGGGGGATCGCGGCCGGAATCCGGCTCCTCGGGCAGCGGTC
Source organism: uncultured Acidimicrobiia bacterium (assembly GCA_964370965.1). Taxonomy (GTDB): domain Bacteria; phylum Actinomycetota; class Acidimicrobiia; order UBA2766; family UBA2766; genus CAYJLW01. The sequence goes on from CAYJLW010000121.1 coordinate 5,810, forward strand.
TCGAGGACCCCTCGGCGGGCCTGCCCACGCGACGTGCCGGGGGATCCGAACCCTCCTCGTCGGCGGCCCCGCCCCTGTCCCAGGGCGCCACGAGCACAGACGTCCTCTACGCCATGGCACAGGCACAGGCGAGCACGTACACGGCGCGCTACGCGGCGAAGCCCTCACTCGGCATCTCCCTGCGGGTGTCCAGCCTCAACGGCGACCAGGCGGTCCAGGCCGAGGACTTCGCGGGCCAAGAGGCCCGCAACCTGTACCGCAACGCCACGCTCACCACCCTCTGCGACCGGCCCCGCAACGCCGGATGGACGTGCCGGCGCCCGACCAGCCAGCGCCCGGGCAACTACCCCGTCTACCTGTCCGATCTCGCCCTGAACCCGGTTTCCCTTCTCCCCGTCGTCGCCGCGGTCGCCGCCGACCCCGCCACCCGGGTGACCCGCCGCTGGACGGCGACCGTCGCCGGGATGACGACCCGATGTGCCGCGTGGTCCACGCCCGATGCCCGCACGGGCGGATCGGTCACCACCGAGATGTGCGTCAACGACAGCGGGGTCCCGCTCCTGTTGTCCCTGAACCAGTACGGCAGCCTCACAGCGCAGTCGTACTCCGGAGCCGTCGATGCCGGGGCGTTCAGCGTCCCTGCACCCGTACGTTGACGTGGGTTCCACCACCGTTCCCCTGCAGTTGCGCGCCCCGGCCTAGGTTTGGCGTCGATGCGAGTGTTCATCACCAACGACGACGGCATCCACTCCCCCGGTGTGGCCGTGCTCGCCCGGCATCTCGACGCCGTGGCTTCCCGCGTCGTCGTGGGCGCCCCCCACGAGGATCACAGCGGCGCTGGCACGTCCGTGCGCAGCGGCCGGTTCAGCAGCGGCGTCGAGATGAAGCCCCACAGCCTCCCCGGCGCCGAGCACGTGGAGGCCCACGCGGTCGTGGGGCCCCCCGCCCTCACGGTGATCATGGCGCACTTCGAGGCCTTCGGACCCCGCCCCGACGTCGTGGTCTCCGGCCCGAACTTCGGACCGAACCTGGGGCGTGACATACACCACTCGGGCACCGTGGGGGCGGCCCTCACCGCCGTGAAGTACGGCATCCACGGCGTCGCCGTGTCCCAGGCGCTGAACTCCTCCGAACCCCACTGGGATTCCTCCGCACGCATAGCTGCCGCAGTCGCCGAGGGTCTCCACAGCGCCCGCCTCGATCGCGCCGCCCTCGTGAACCTGAACGTCCCGGACCTCCCCCTGGAGGAGATCAAGGGCATCCGCACGGTCGCCCTCGCCCGCCACGCCAACCTCCGGGTGACAGGCTTCACACGCGAGCCGCAGGCGGACGGGGGCATGCTCATCCGGCCCACGATCGAGTGGCACGAGGGCGCCGGCGACGTCGAGACCGACACGGGCGCCCTCGCAGCCGGCTACGCCACGATCACCTGGCTGAGTCCCGTCGAAGGCGAACCGGCGCCTCCCCTGGATCCGCCCTCGATCCGCACGTTGCTCCGCGCCGCCGACAGATCCGTGCCCAGCGCCGCTCCGCACGCCTAGCGGTGTGTCCTGGCCCGAGCGCGCGAACCATCCGTCTTCGCCAGGTACAGGGAACTCTCCCGTCGCAGTGGCCTCGACGGGTTGCGCAAGTACACCGCCGTTACGAACTGGGTCGCGATCTTCCCTGGCCGCAGTCGCGCACACCGGTCATAGATCGGGTACTCGCAGCCGTACTTGCGCTCGGCGGATGTCGCCGTGAGAAGAACACGGATCCTTGTTCAGGGCCAGTCCCCGACAAGCCGGACTTCTTCGCTTCGTGCTGGTCGGCATCCGCCAACATCGCTTCCCTCGTCCCAGCTCCGTAGATCCGTCCTGCCCGCACCTTCGACATAACCGCCCAGGCCGCCAAGGGCGGGTGTCGGCGGGCACCTCATCCGCCCGATCGACCTGCACCAGGCCGCTTGCGCGCCGCACCATTGGGCCCCCGGCACGCTGACGCAACCGCTCCGCCCACCCCCCCGCCGCCGCCTGCTTCGTGTCCCGTCGAGGTCGGTGTTGTTGACGGGGTCACCGCAGACGTAGTCGTAGTCCCCGCAGGAACCCCCCGGGACCGGGGTCCCGGCTGTAGAACCTGCCCAGGGCGGGGTCGTACTGGCGCGCACCCATCTCGGTGACACCCAAGGTGGCGTCCACCCGACGCTGGTGGGCGCCCAACCAACCCCACTGCTGACCCGTCGCCCCCGAGGCCACGTTCCCGTACTCGTCATAAGACCACGACCCGCTCAGGGTCCCCGCCGCGTCCGTGACCCCCACCACGTCGCCGTGGGGGTCGCCGAGGTAGTGACGGCCCCACGTGTTGTTGGCGGCCACCAGACCCTCGGGGCCCCCCAAGTAGACGACGTACCAGTTCAACCACCACGACAACCACGTGTTGTAGTCCCCCTCCACCACCACACGGTCCGAGCCGTCCTCGTAGCCGAACCTACGGTCCTGGGTCACGAACC
>CAYJLW010000122.1:0-8009 GCA_964370965.1 uncultured Acidimicrobiia bacterium
CCCTTTGACTGACTGGACGACGCGTGTCGGCCAGGGTCCGGGGTGATGTGTTCCCGAGGCCGGGCTTCGCCCGGCCGGAACGGCGACTGGGCCCGACGGCGGCGGGGTTCTGGAGGGGGGTTTCAAAGGGGGGAGCTTGCTCCCCCCTTTGACTGACTAGACGACGCCGGTGTCCCGGAGCCGGGATACCTCGGTGGCGGAGTAGCCCGCCTCGGCGAGGATCTCGTCGGTGTGCTCGCCCAGGCCGGGGACGTGGCGGGGGCGCTCGGGGTCGCCCAGGGTGAAGCGCACGAGGGGGAGGGGGCCCACGGGGGAGGTGGCGTCGACGACGGCGCGGCGGGCCAGAGCCTGGGGGTGCTCCACAGCCTCGCCTACTTCGCGGACCTCCCCGGCGGGGAGGCCGGCGTCCCGGAGGCGTCGCAGCCACACGTCGTGCGCCTGCGTGGCGATGACCTCCTCGACGGCGGCCTCCAGCGCGGGCCGGTTCCGTTGGCGCTCCACGATGGTGGCGAAGCGGGGGTCGTCGAGCCACTCCGGGCGCAAGACCACCTGCTCGCAGAAGATCCTCCAGTGGGCGTCGCTGGCGACCACGAGGTTCACGTAGCGGCCGTCTCCGCCCAGGTACGGCCCGTACGGGGCGACGAAGTGGTGGCGGAGCCCGGAGCGCTCCGGCTGGGCCCCGGTGTGCCAGTGGTACTGCGGGAAGTAGCCCAGCCACAGCAGCGTGGATTCGAACAGGGACACGTCCAGGTATGCGCCGCGGCCGCTGCGCTCCCGCTCGTAGAGGGCCGAGAGGACGCCGATGGCGACGTTCGTCCCCGCGATGAGGTCGGTCACCGGCACCCCGACCTTCGCGGGCGCGTCCGGGTACCCGTTGGTGAGGATGAGGCCCGTCTCGCCCTGGATGAGGAGGTCGTAGGCCTTCACCTCCCGGTACGGCCCGCTCTGGCCGTAGCCGGACAGGCTGGCGTAGACGAGACCCTCGTTGCCGGGGGCGAAATCCTCGTAGGCGAGGCCGAGGCGACCCACCACCCCGGGGGCGAAGTTCTCCACGAACACGTCGGCCGTGGCGGCGAGACGGCGCAGGATCTCCCGGCCCTCTTCGGTGGCGAGATCCACGGCGACGTCCCGTTTCCCGGCGTTCAGCCACACGTAGCCGGTGGAGAGGCCGCGGACGGCGTCGTCCCATCCCCTCACCACGTCGCCCGTGCCGGGGCGTTCGATCTTGACCACGTCGGCGCCCAGCTCGGCGAGGACGAACGTGGCGTAGGGGAGGGCGACCGCCTGCTCCAGGGCGACGACCCGGACACCGGCGAGCGGGCCGGAGCGGGCGTCGTCGTTCACGGCGTCTCGTCGTCGCGGCGGGGGAACGTGTCGTTGTTCGGGGCGTGTGCCCGCTTCCAGACCATGACCGAGCGAACGTACTCGATGACGATCTCGCCCCGCTGGTTGTAGCCCCGGGTCTTCACCTTCACGATGCCCTGCCCGGGCCGGGATCCCGACTCCCGCGCCTCGAGCACCTCGGACTCCGAGTAGAGGGTGTCGCCGGCGAAGAGGGGGTTGGGGAGGCGGATCTCGTCCCATCCGAGGGCGAACCCGTTCTCGCTCACGTCCGCCACGCCCATGCCGGCCACGATCGAGAGGGTGAGCGCGGAGTTCACGAGGCACTGGCCCCATTCGGTGCGCTTGGCGTACTCCCGGTTGAAGTGGATCTGGTTCGTGTTGTTCGTGAGGAGGGTGAACTGGATGTTGTCCGCCTCCGTCACCGTGCGGCCGTAGCGGCAGCGGTACACGTCACCGACCCCGAAGTCCTCGAAGAAGCGACCCTCCCAACCCGGCTTCACGGTTCTCTTGGGTTCCGGGGCCATCACGCACCCCCGGCGTGCTCGAGCGTCCCCAGGAGGCGTTGCGCCCGCAGCACGATGGGCAGGTCGACGAGCTGGCCGCCCACGGCGACGGCGCCGTCACCACGGGCCGTGGCCTCCTCGAAGGCCTCCACGACCTTGCGGGCGTAGGCGATCTCGTCCTCCGAGGGGCTGAAGATGGCGTTGACGTCGGCGATCTGCTTGGGGTGGAAGAGGGACTTGCCCGTGAAGCCGAGGCGCCGGGCCTGCGTGGCGTCCGCGAGGAAGCCCGTCTCGTCGTCGAGGTCCGGGAAGACGCCGTCGACGACCATCACGTGGGCGGACGCCGCCGCGATCACGAGGGAGGAGCGCGCGAAGAGGAGCTCGCGGGCTTCCTTCTCTCGGCGGGTGCCGAGGCCGAGGTCGAGGGCGAAGTCCTCGGCGCCCATCATGAGGCCCGAAACCCGGGGGTGTGCCGCCGCGATCGCCGGGGCGGCGAGGAGGCCCTTTGCGGATTCCACGGCGGCCATGATCCGCACGGAGCCGGGGGCGACGCCGGCGCCGGTTTCGAAGCCGTCCAGGATCTTCGCCACGTCGCGGACGGCGGCGGGGTCCTCCACCTTCGGGAGGCAGACGCCGTCGATGCCCGGGACGAGCACGTGACGGAGGTCCTCCTCGAACCATTCCGAGCCCACGGCGTTGACGCGGACGTAGCGCACGGGTCCGCCCGCGGCGTCCGTCAAGGCCGCGGCGATCTGGCTGCGGGCCTCCGCCTTGGCGTCGGGTGGCACGCCGTCCTCGATGTCGAGGTAGACGGCGTCCACGTCGAGCTCTCCGAGCGCCTTGTCGATGAAGCGCTGCCGGTTGCCCGGTACGAACATCCACGAGCGCAGCGCCTTCTCCGTCGGGGCTGTCTCCATGGGGCTCTCCTCTCGAGGGTCAGTACGACTTCGGCATGCCCAGCACATGGGAGCCGAGGAAGGCGAGGACCATGTTGTTGCTGATCGGCGCCACCTCGAGCAGCTTCGCCTCGCGGAACTTGCGCTCCACGTCGAACTCGGCGGCGAAGCCGTAGCCGCCGTGGGTCTCGATGCAGGCGTTGGCCGCCTGCCAGGACGCCTGGGAGGCGAGGAGCTTCGCCATGTTCGCCTGCTCTCCGCAGGCCAGGGCGGCGTCGAAGCGGGACGCGGCGTGGAAGCGCATCAGGCTCGCCGCCTCGACGCCGGCGTACGCGCGGGCGATCGGGAACTGGATGCCCTGGTTCGTCCCGATGGGCCGGCCGAACACCTCACGCTCGGAGGCGTAGCGGGCGGCGCGTTCCACGAACCAGCGGCCGTCGCCCACCGCCTCGGAGGCGACCAGGATGCGCTCGGCATTCCACCCGTCGATGATGTGGCGGAAACCCCTGCCCTCTTCGCCCACGAGGTTCTCCGCCGGCACCTCGAGGTCCGTGAGTGTGAGGGAGTAGGTGTGGTGGTTGAGCATGACGTCGAGGGGTCGGGCCTCGATCGCGTCGCCGGTCTCGCGGAGGTCGACGAGGAACACCGACAGCCCCGTGGTCTTGTCCGTGACGTCGTCGTAGGGCGTGGTGCGGGCGAGGAGGAGCATGAGGTCGGACTGGCGCACGCGGGAGATGAACACCTTGTGGCCGTTCACGACGTAGCGGTCGCCGTGTCGCACGGCGGAGGTTCGGATGCGGGTCGTCTCGGAACCGGCGTCGGGTTCCGTGACGGCGAAGGCCTGGAGGCGGAGGCGGCCGGCGGCCACGTCGGGCAGCCAGCGGTGCTTCTGGGCCTGGCTGCCGTGACGCAACAGGGCGCCCATGGTGTACATCTGCGCGTGGCAGGCGACGGCGTTGCCCCCGGCGCGGTTGATCTCCTCCAGGACGATCCCGGCCTCGGTCATCCCGAGGCCGCCCCCGCCGTACTCCTCGGGGATGAGCACGGAGAGCCAGCCCAGGTCGGCGAGGGTGCGGACGAATTCCTCCGGGTAGTCCCGGTTGCGGTCGACCTCGCGCCAGTACTCGTCCGGGAACTTGGCGCAGACGTCCCTGACCGCCCCGGCGATCGCGACCTGGTCCTCGGAGAGAGCGAAGTCCACGGCCGGGCCTCAGCCCGCCGCGCCGGCGGTGCCGGCGGTACTGGCCGGGCCGGCGGTGCCGGCCATCTCGCGGGCGAAGTCCGCCATCTTGAGGTACCGCTGGATCTCGCCCCAGAGGTCTTCGCCGGAGGGGACGTAGGCGGCCACGCAGCGCTGCGAGCCGGCGGCCTCGTAGCCCGCGAGCTTCTCGGGGAGGCCGTCGAGGTCGGCCCCGGCGTACATGGGGACGTCGTCGATCATCTCGTCCGGGACCTGTTTGCGGGCGGTGTGGAAGCCGTCGCTGTCGTAGGTGGCCCGCACCGTGTCGACCACGGAGTCCCAGCCCATCTTGCGCAGCATGTCGCTGTAGCCCCCGGCGAGGCAGTAGAAGGTGAGAACCTTCTTCAGTGCCCACTTCGCCTTCTCCACGTCCTCGTTCAGGGAGACCCGGACCTTGGAGACGACGGTGAGGTCGGCGGGGTTCTTGCCCGCCTCTTGCGCGCCTTCGTGGAAGGTGTGCACCATGCCCTCGATCATCGGCGGGTTCGCCATGTTGACGATGAGGCCGTCGGAGAGCTTCCCGGCGAGGCGGCACATCTGTGGGCCGAGGCCGGCGATCCAGACCCGCAGTGGGTACCCGGGGGGCTCGAAGGCGAGCCTGAAGCCGTCGACGGAGTAGAAGTCGCCCTTGTAGTCGACCCGTTCGCCGGAGTAGGCGGCGTGGAAGACCTCGAGGTACTCCCGGAGCCGCCCCAGGGGACGCTCGAAGCTCTCGCCGTGCCAGGCGGCGATGATCGGGTTGGCGACGCCGAGGCCGAGGATCATCCGCCCCTGGGCGAACTCGTTCAGCGTGGCGGCCTGGATGGCGAGGGAGACCGGGGTGCGCCCGAAGACGTGGTAGATCGCCGAGCCCACGTCCAGTGTGGAAGTGCGGGCGGCCATGGCGGACATGAAGACCATGGGGTCGCGGCTGTTGGACTCGCCCTTCCACACGCAGCCGAATCCCCGTTCCTCGGCGAGCACGGCGGCGTCCACACAGATGCGGGACGGGACCTGTGCCGCGGAGTTGAACTCGGTGTCGATGATCATCGCGGTTCTCCCATGGCCTGGCGCGCCTCTCTTCTTAGGGCCAGAATAGCATTCTACTGACCAGAACGCACGTGGCAAGGTCATGACCGGAAGTCGGGCGCGCCCGGGTGACTGGGGGGAGCTATGCCTTCTCGTCCTCCGCCTCGGCATCGAGGGCGAGCTGGAGCTCGCGGAGCATGGGGAGGGCGGCGAGGTCCTTGGGCCTGCCGGCGGCCTCCTTGGAGCGGATGATGTCGGCCAGCGAGGCCACGGGCACCTCGACGCCGTCGCCGAGCTCGACCGTGGTGACGCCGTCGGCGACCGCCGTCCAGCCGGCTTCGAGGCCGTCGGGGCGCAGGAACACGTCGAGGTTGCCGTGGCGCGTCGTGAACGTGGGCGTGGTGGCGAGAGTGAAGCTGCGGGCGTCCCACGGGACGTCGAAATCGGCGGGGGTGTCCACGACACGGAGGTGGGCGTCCATCTCCCGCAGGGCGGCGACGAGACGGTCCAGGTTCTCACGGTCGTTGCGGGGGAGGACGTCGACGTCCGAGGTGATGAGCGGAGCGCCGTGGGTCCGGGCGCCGAGACCTCCGATCAATGCGTACAGCACTCCGTGGCGGTTCAGCGTGCCCAGCGCCTCCTCGGGGTTGAAGCGAACGGGCGGGCCGTTCACCGGCGAACCATCGGCAGCCGGGCGAACTGGCGGACCACGTCCGTGTTCTCGGCGATCCGCGAGTCCGGGCTGCGGCGGAGGTTCTCCTCGATCTGGTGGGCGTCGTCGTCGGTGACGTCACGCATGCCGAGGCGCACCCGGAGGGTGAACCCGCAGGCGTTCAGGATGCGTTCCAGGGTTTCCAGGGTGGGGGAGTGCACGCCTGACTCGTATTTGGAGATCGCCGGCTGCGACGTGCCCGCGCCGGCAGCGACCTCGCTTTGGGACATGCCGGCGAGGGCCCGGGAGCGACGGATCAGTCCGGCGGCGTCCATGCGGCCACCATAACACATGTGATATGAGGAGTGTCCGGGCCTGTGGGGGCCGGGTGCGGGCGGGCTGGCAGGCGGTCCCGCTGCGTTGGGGAGCAGCGAAGTGATAAGCTCACTTATCAACGAGTCCGAGGAGGCGGTTGTGGTTGACCAGCGGGAGAGGGCCCTGTCGGCCGTGGCTTCAGCCCGTGACGGGCTCCACCGCCAGAGGCGGCGTGAAGGCATCGCTCGGGCGCGCCTTGAGGCGGCCGTCGTCAGTGCGGTTCGCGCCGGCGTGTCCCAGCGAGCGATCGCAGTCAACGCCGGGGTCAGCCAGCCCTACGTGTCCCAGGTGGTCGCGGCCACTAGAGGCCGGTTCGTGCCGTCGAGCCCGCTCGGCTATGTGCTGGCTGCCCACCGCAGGGAGGTCCTTGGCGTGGCCGGGAGATACCGGGCCGGGAACGTGACCGTCTTCGGCAGCGTCGCCACGGGCGAGGACGGTCCCGAAAGCGACGTCGATCTTCTGGTCGACGTCCCCGAAGACATGGGGCTGCTCACCCTGTCGAGGATGGAGCAGGAGATCGCCGAGGTCCTCGGTGTGCCCGTCGACGTCGTGCCGGCTCGCCTCCTGAAGGCGGAGGTCCACGCCACGGCGGAACGGGCGGCGGTGCCCCTGTGACACGCCGTGACGACGTGAACCTCGCCAACGCCGTGTCGGGGCTTGCGCGCTGCACGAAGTGTGAATAGGATTCATAAAGCGATGATAATTCACACAACTGGGGGAGAGATGAACGAGACCGAACGCGGTTCCCGGCCGGGAACGGCTCTCGGGTGCATTGAGGCCGAGGCCGCCGACCTCGCCGCCGAGCTGCTCCCGCGCCTCGCCCCCGCCGTGAGGGGGCCGGCGGACGTGCGGCGGCGGCTGGCCTCGTACCGCACGGCGGCGACGTCCTGGTTGGAGAACGCCAGGCGGCTCCGCCGGGGCGACGAATGCCTCCGGCCCGCCTACTTCATCTGGACGATGACGAACCGCTGCAACTTCGCCTGCGAGTACTGCGACAACCACCGGGGGGAGAAGTACCCGGACCTGCCCGACAGAGGCCGGCTCGACACCGAGGGCGGCCGGCGCCTGTTGCAGGTGATGCGCACGGGCACGTCCGCGCTGTACTTCTGCGGCGGTGAGCCCACCCTGCGCAACGACCTCCCCGAGCTCACGCGGGAGGCCTGGAACCTGGGGTACTTCCCGCTCATGATCAACACGAACGCCGCGCTCCTGCACCGGCGCCTCGCCACCCCCGGCTGGGAGGACTGGCTGGCCCGCATGGACGTCGTCATCTGCAGCCTCGACAGCCTCGACCCGGGCGCCCTCGACACCCTGTACGTCACCAGCGACGGGGCCGACGTGATCCGCAACGTGGCGGCCCTCGCCCGACTGGGCGACCACACGGGCACGAAGGTGGTCGTGAACACCGTGATCCGCCCCGGACACGTCGACGAGGCCGCAGACGTCTTCGACTGGGCGCAGCGGACCGGCGTCTGGTTCGTGCCCGTTCCCGTGAACCACGGACCCGCCGTGGAGCACTCCCTGCTGGACGACCCCGGGTACGCCCGCCTCGCCGAGCGCATCCTCGCCCGGAAGCGGGCCGGGGGGCGGATCCTGGGCTCGGTGCGCCTCCTCGAGCGGCTCCTGGGGCAGGCGCACATCCGCTGCCTCCCCACGCTCAAGGCCCACATAGACCCCGACGCCACGGTGTGGTGGCCCTGCAAGCCCTGCGTCAACGTCGCCCCCGTGAAGGTCCCCGTGCTCGACCACGACACCCTCGACGAGGTCTGGGCCGCCGGCCGGCGCCTCGTCGACCCCACGGGCTTCCACGGCCCCGGCCCCGACCAGTGCGGCGCCGACTGCGGTTGGGCGCAGAACTACGCCGCCGACCTGTACGCCGAGGGCCTCCGCCACCCGCTGCGCCTCATGGGAGCGATCCGTGACTTCACGTCGCGCTAGGTCCGGGGGGGGGGGGGGGGGGGGGGGGGGGGGGGGGGGGGGGGGGGGGGGGG
>CAYJLW010000123.1:0-6166 GCA_964370965.1 uncultured Acidimicrobiia bacterium
GCGCTGTGCTGTGTCCAAAGTGCCGGCGCCCCATCGAGGGCGAGGACTCGTACGTGTGTTGCGCCGACGCGAAGACGCAGTGGCGCTGCGAGAGCTGCGCGAAGATCAGCGAGGGCTTCGCGTTTCCCTACGGGATGTGCCCAAGCTGCGGCGGCAAGCTCGTCGTCCTCGGCGAGCGGCAGGTGGCAACGGCCGCGGCCCTGGAGGCCATCCGCACCGCCTTCGAGATCGAGCTCGGCGGGATGGCCTTCTACACCCGGGCAGCGCAGGAGACCACCGAAGAGGCCCTTACGGATCTCTTCACCCGGTTCTCCGAGATGGAGCAGGAGCACATGGCCACGTTGTCGGCGCGCTATCACGTCGAGGCTCCACCGCCGACAGGCTCCTTCCAGATCGAGCGCGCGGCGATCTACGCCGGCATCCCGAGCCATCCCGAGGATCCGGCCAACCTGTTCCGCATCGCGATTGGATTCGAGCAGCGTGCCGTGAAATTCTTCACCGAGCGCGGCGAGCACTGCACGCCGGGCTCGCCCGAGCATCAGCTGTACCGGGAGCTGGCCGCGGAGGAGCGGGAGCACGTCGATCTGCTCGCGACGGAGCTGGCGCGGTATCAGCAGGGCAAGCCAGGGCTGCTGTGACCCGGACTGTCTTGACGTTCCCGCCCCCGCGTGCTGTATTGGCCGGATGGCACTCCCGACACACAGCCATCGATTCCCCCGCCCCCTGATCGGGTGGCTCGCGGCTGCGCTGCTGCTCGTCGCCGCATCGACCGCTCGCAGTCAGACGGAGGCGTCGCCGTCCGAAGGCACGCAGGAACAGACCACGGCGGCATCACCGTCTGAGACCGGCGCCGACGCGGCGGCCGAGGCCGCGGCTCCCGGCCCACCGGCCCCGCGCCCGACCGTCGAGCCCACCGCCGGGCGGCCCGCCGGGCGGGAAGACGCGCCGCCAAGCGGCGCTGAACGCGCCCGGGCATCCTGCCGGGCCCAGTGAACTGAAGCTGCAGCGTCAAAGTGATGCCGTTGTCCCGGTATCCCGTGCAAACGGCATCACTTCGGGACCGGGCGCGTAGTGGGCCGGGCAGCCACCGTGGGACCCCACGCCTCTGGGCGCAGCGCCCGACGCTGAGCGGCGTCTCCCGGCGCCACCGCCGCCAAGGTCACGCCGCAGAGCCAAAGTGATGCCGTTGTCCCGGTATTCCGGTGATGCGGCCTCACTTTGGGGTACCGGACACCGGTGCCCGACGCCGGACGCGAGAGGGGGCTGGTCGCCCCTATCGCGCCTGCGTGGCGACGACGCCGACGGGGTCGATACCGACGTCGGCGATCCTGTCGACGACGGCGCCGGTGCGCGGATCGACCTTGAGGATCTCGTTCGCCTCGAAGTCGCTCACCCAGACTGCGTCGTCCACGACGGAGAGTCCCCAGGGGGAGTTCACCTCGGTGCGCTTCGTGACCCGGCCCGTGCGGGGATCGAGGCGGGCGAGGACGTCGGCCTCGTAGACCGTCACCCACACGGCACCGTCGCCGATCGCCACCAGCGAGGGCTGCTCACCGGTCTTCGTCCGGGACTCCACCTCCTCGCTCTTGACGTCGACCCGATCGACCACACCCGAGTCGGAGCACGCCACCCAGACGCTGTCGCCGTCCACGGCGACACCCTCGGGGTCGGCGTCCACCGTGATCGTGGCGGCGACCTCGTCGGTGTCCGGGTCGATGCGCGCGAGGGAGGCGGTGTCGTTGAGCGCCACCCAGACCGATCCTGCGCCCACGGCGACCCCGTAGGGCTGGCCGCCCACGGAGATGTTCGAGAGGACGTCACCGGAGGCGGCGTCGATCTTCATCACGGAGTTCGTGTCGCTCACGCCCACCCAGACGACACCGTCGGCCACGTCGACGCCACGGGGCTGGCCGCCGGCGGGCACCTCGGCCGTGACCTCGTTCTCCGTCGTGTCCACCCGCACGACCTGGGAGCTGTCGAACACCGTGACCCACAGGTCGTCGCCGTCGGCGACGGCGAAGAGCGGCGCCTCACCCACGGAGATGCTGGCCATGACCTCGCCCGTGCCCGGGTTCACGCGGTTCAGCATGCCGTCCTTGCTCGCCACCACCCAGAGAGCCCTGGTGGCGGCGGCAGCCGCAGCCGTGGTGGCGGGGGTCGCCTTGCGGTCCTCCTTGCCACCGCCCCCCCGCAGGGCCAGGACGACACCCGCCACCACGAGCAGCGCGACGACGGCACCGCCCACAGCGAACAGCGGGAGCCTGCCTCCCAGGGGACGGGAACCGGGAGGCGAGCCCGGAGGGGGCGGAGGGACGGGAGCCGCCGGCGCCACCCCGGCCGGCACCACCCCTGGGGACACCCCCGGCGGGGAGGCCGCCGCTACGGGCGTCACGCCCGAGAGCGCCGCCGGGGCGACACCCCCGGGCGCCCCGGCCACAGGTGCGACCGTGCGCGGCGCCGCCCGCACGGCACCGAGAGCGACGACGGTCTTGGGATCACCCCAGGTCGAGGGCGTGCGGCCGAAGAAGTCCCCCACGAGACGGCTCACCAGCGGGATGCGGCTGGACCCGCCCACGAGGTAGAGGGCGGCGAGGCCGTCCTTCGCGACACCCGCCCGGCCCAGGGTCTCGTCCAGCACCCGCACGGTGGCCTCTATGTCGGCCCGCACCAGCGACTCGAACTCCGGGCGCGTGATGCGGAGCTCGCGATCCACGGGGGCGCCGAGATAGATCGCTGCGCTCGTGGCCCGCGACAGCGTCTCCTTCGCCCTGCGCGCCTCGGCGAGGAAGTCGATGTTCGCCTTGCGCCACGACCGCTCTTCCGAGAAGCGCAGCGCCTCCCACGCCTCCGGCGCCACGGACGCCAGCGCTTCCCCGAGGTGGAGGTAGAGGCGCTGGTCGAAATCCTCCCCGCCGAGGCGGTCGATGCCCCCTGGGGAGCCCACGATCTCGAAGGCCTCTGTGGTGCGCCGCAGGACCGTGGTGTCGAACGTGCCTCCGCCGAGGTCGTAGACGGCGACCGGCTCGCCCTCGTGCACGTGCTCGTCGGCGAGATGGACGGCGGCCGCCACCGGTTCCGGGACGAACACCGGGTCGGCGATGCCGGCGACCCCGGCGGCCTCGCCCAGCGCCCCCCTGCGCTCGGCCCCCCAGCTCGCCGGGTGCGTGAGGCGCACCTCGCCGGGGGCCGTGCCCCCGAAGCGGGCCAGGGACTCCTCCCAGACGACGTCGAGGACCGCACCGACCGCCTCCGCGACCCGGACGGGCTCGCCCCCGAGGATCATCGCCCGCTTCCCGAGATAGCGCTTCGGCGCCCGCTCGAAGCGATCCGGGGCCCCAGCTGCGTGCGCCTCCGCCGTCCAACCCACGGCGATGCGACCGTCGTCCTCCAGGAACACAGCCGAGGGGAGTCGCGACTTCTCGTCGATCTCCACGAGAACCGGCTCGGCCCCGACGCGCATCGCCGCCGTCGTGAAGCTCGTCCCGAAGTCGATCGCGAGAACTCGCTCCGTCATGTCGTCTCCCTCCTGGGCCCCCCCGGAGCGGAGAGGCCGGCGGCCGCCCGGTGCACGTCTGCCAGGAGCGCGTCAGCGGCCTTCTCGAGCTCGGACGTCCGCTGCAGCCGTTCCCGGCCGGCGGCGCGGTCCTTCTCGCGCGTCACCTTGTCTGCTGCCGCGAGCCGCTGCTGCTCCGCGAGGGCATCCTTCAGCTCCCGCTCGCGCCGCTCCCGGGCAGCGGCGACCCGGCGCTCCAGATCCTGCTTCAGGACGACGATCGTACGCCGGAGCTCGTTGGTCACAGCAGATCGCGCCCTGGCGACGGTGTCCCGCGTGTACTGCTGGGCACGCTGGCGGTCGACCAGGGCGGCCTTCTGGCGGCCCCCGAAGTACTCGCTGAGGCCCCCAACCAGGATGCCGGCGACCGCCCCGAGGACGAGGGGGCCCCCCACGAGACCGGCGATCGAGGCGAAGGACGCCCCGCCCATCACGGCGGAGCGCATCCGCAGCCACGGGTTCGCCTCCGGGGCGGCTCCCGATGCCGGCATCTCCGCCGCGCCCAGGACGGGCTGCAACTCCAGGGGGTCAGCCGCGGGGTCGAAGGCACCGACGCCGAAGGCCACCCCGATGCGCCCCAGCATGGCGGCGACCTCACCCTGGAGGACGAGCTCGAGGCGGGCGGCGAGCCCCCGCAGGTCGGCGTCGAGGTCAGAGGGGAGAGCGTCCAGCCCGGGGCGGTCGGCGGTGGCGATCCGGGCGGCATAGCGGGTGGAGATCTCGTCCAGGAGACGGCCCAGCTCACGGTTGAGGAGGGCGTCGAGGTGCTGCCACTCGTAGTTCCAGTCCGTGTTCCCCAACTTCCCGGCCCGCGTGAACTGCTCGTACTCGCCCTGCACGGCTGCCAGGGCCTCCGCGAGCCCGACCCCCTGGCCGGGATCCGCCAGCGCCGCCCGCTGTCCCAGCTCGATGCTCGCCAGCGCCGCCCTCATCGCCTGCACGAGATTCCCCTGACGCAGGAGCCGCCCCCGGCCGAGGACACCCTCGCCCAGGACGGCCTCGAGCTCCGGGAAGCCGCTCTCGGCGAGGAGCTCCCCCGCCAGGGCGGCGTCGCCGGCGGCGGCGACCTCGTCCGCCTTGTCCTTCACCCGGTTGCTCACCGCCACGAAGGGACAGCGGGCGAAACGGGGAGCCCTCTGCTTGAGGAGGTCCCGGTCGGCGTCGCGGATCTCGCGCCACCCGTAGAACAGGTCGGTCTGGGTCATCACGAGGACGACGGCGTCGATGCGCTGCGCCGCCCGGGCGAGGAACGAGAGCTCCGGCCCACTCAACGGGGCGCCGGCGTCCATCACGAACACGAGGGCGTCGGCGCCACCCAGCGCGGCGAGGGTGATCTCGGCGTGCGCGGCCTCGAGGCCCCCCACCCCGGGCGTGTCCACAAGGACGAGGTGCCGGGCGAGCAGGGGGTGGTCGAGACCGATCTCGACGGCCCGCACACCCTTCGTGTTCCCGGGGTTGTCCCGCAACGTGACCCAGACAGGCGCGTCGGCGGCGGCGACGTCGCGCGGCGGACGACCGTCCTCGAAATGCACCCGGGCTCCCGGGGCGGCGGCGTGGCGGACCACGACGTGGACGGTGGTGCAGAGCTCCTCGTCGACGGGCGACAGCCCCGGGGAGGCGAGGAGGGCGTTGACGAGGGAACTCTTGCCCCGCTTCGCCTCCCCGGCGACCACGACGGTGACCTCGCCCTCCCCCCAGCGGGCCGCGGTCTCGCGGAGGTCGCGGTCGAGGTCGTCCCGGCCGGCGCCCTTGACGACGGCGAGCACGCTGTTGAGGAGGCCCTGTACGCGCTCGGTGAGGGACCCCGGCCCGGGCTGTGGGTCGCTCACGGCGCCGTCTCCGAGAGCCGGTCGGCTTCCTCCCAGATGGCCTCGAAAGAGCGCAGGCCCGCCGCCGCCACCCGGACGGCCTCGGGCGTGAGCGCCGGGTCGTTGGTGACGGCCCGCCAGCGGGCCGCCCCCGCCAGGGCGGCGCGGGCGAGGTCGCCGGCGGGCACGGGTCCGTCAAGACCGAGACGTTCCCAGGAAGCCTCCGCCGTCACGAGGCGGCGGAGCTCGTCCTCCAGGGCTCCCCCGAAGTGCACCCGGCCGGCGGCGACTTCCTGGAGGGCGGCGATCTCCCCGAGGCGGTGCATCGCCGGGTCGAGTCGGAGACGTTCCAGGTCGTCGCGCAGGCCGGCGAGGACCGCCGCGCTGGCCGGCTCCCGGCGGGCACCGTCGTAGGTAAGACGCTCCAGGGCGGTCGCCGCCGCCGCCGCCTTCAGGGCGTCGGCGCGCCGGGCGAAGGTGTCGGTGAGGAGTGCGCGCAGCCGGGCGAAACCGGAGAGGTCCCGCAGCCGCTCCACGAGGACGGCCGCGTCGTCGCAGCCAGCGTCGACGGCGTCGAGGCAGACGGTGACGCCGTGGAGGTCCAGGATGCGCAGGAGGCGGGCCCGTGACTCCGCGGGCACGGGACACTCCGAACGCGTGAAGCGGTCGGCCGACAGCAACAGGAGTTCCCGGCGGGTGGCGTCGAGACCCGCCAGTCCCCGGAGGGCGGCGGCGTGGGGCGCCCGGGACACCGCGGCCACGGCCCTATCGGGGCAGAGGGCGCCCCCCCGCACCGCCGGGGGGG
>CAYJLW010000123.1:6176-7876 GCA_964370965.1 uncultured Acidimicrobiia bacterium
GAGGCCCCGGGGGGTGGCGTCGACCCCCGCCTGCCCCGGGCGGGGGGCGGCGGCGGCCTCCGTGAACCCGGCGGCCTCGGCAGGCGCGGCGAAGAGGCCGACGACCGGAACGACGGTGGCGACCACCGATTGCAGATCGGCGGCGTAACGGGCGGCGAGCTCCCCCGCCCGCGTCAGCGGGTCACCGCTGCCACCCACCTTGTCGGCCTTGCTGAGGACACCGACAGCGTTCGCCGCCGACGCCGAGATGCCGCCCACGAGTCCCCGGAACCCCTCGAGGATCGTGGCGTCGTCCTCGCGGGCGACACGGGCGAGGAGGAACACCACAGCGTCGGCCTCGGAGACAGCGTGGCGGGACGCGTCGTCGGTGGCGAGGAGATCCTCGGTGGCCCGGGAGTACCGCTCGTGTGCCGAGGCGAGACCGGGTGTGTCGACGATCGTCATGTCCCGGAGGGCGGCGTTGGAGAGCCAGACGTGCAGGGCGGCGATCTCCTCGGGTGGGCGGCCGAGGCTCTCGGGCAGAAGGGCGTCGGGGCCGAAGGGGACCTCCTCCGGAGACCCCTGCCTGGGCACGATCCGGATCCGCTCGGGGTGCCCGTACCGGTACCAGGTCACGACCTTCGTGCACTCGCCGACGCCCGTGGGGGCGACCTGCTGGTGCAGGAGCGCGTTCACCAGGGTGGACTTGCCCGCCTTCACGCGCCCGGCGACGGCCACACGGAGAGGCTCGGTGAGGCGGCTTCGCACCGCGGCGACGGCCTGGAGCGCCGGTCCCGGCCCGAGACGGCCGCCGACGCCGTCACAGAGACCCTGGATGCGTTCGCAGAGCGTGTTTCCCACGGGGGCATTCTGCCCGCTCGGAGGCCCCTCGGCCCGATCGCCGCCGTGACCAACGCCCCTGGCCCGTGCCGGGCGTCGCGTGGGACACTGTGACCCTCTGCGCCGAGACCGGGGAGGACCCGTGGACGACAACAGCGACTTCATGGCGGGCGACGACGCCGAGATCGAGGCCGTGGTCTCGGACAGTGACGCCGACGGGATCGCCGACCAGGCCTTCGCCGACACCGACGGTGACACGGTCATGGACACCGCCTTCGGCGACAGTGACGCGGACGGCGTCGTCGACGTGGTCGTGTCCGACACGGACGCCACCGGTGTCGTCGACACGGTCTACCTCGACACTGACGGGTCCGGCGTCATCGACACGGCTCTCGTCGACCTCGACGAGGACGGCACCATGGACATGGCGGTCGTGGACGCCGACGAGGACGGTGTCGCCGACTACATCCTGGCCGACGTCGATGCCGACGGCGACGTCGACACGGTGGTGCTCTCGGACGAGGCGGGCGCCGGCGGCTTCGGCCTCCTGGGTGATTCGCTCACGATCGAGCCCGACGCCGCCGCCCCTCCCCCCCCACCGCCCCCCGCCGGCCAGGCGCCGGGCCCGGACGTCCACGAGGCGCACGCCCACACACACGCGCAGGGCTCCGCCCCCGAGGTCGTGGTCGAGGAGGAGGTCTTCGTGGAGGAGGAGGTCGTGGTCGAGGACGTCGTGGTCGAGGACGTCGTGGTCGAGGACGCTCCCGATTGGGCGGAGCCGACGCCCGTGGCAGAGGAGGCCGTCGTCGAGGAGCCGGTCCCGGTGGGCTCCACCCCCGAGGTGGAGGTGGAGCCGGAGCCCGCCCCGGACGAACCGGTTC
>CAYJLW010000124.1:0-7843 GCA_964370965.1 uncultured Acidimicrobiia bacterium
TAACCAGGCGGTCGGCATAGTGCGCCTTATGCCGACGTCGGCATAAGGCGCACAGAGTCGCAATGTTCTCGGGTTCTGTCTTGCCGTTGGGGACCCAGGGGATGATGTGGTGGCCTTGGAGGAGGCGGGTGGAGCCGCAGCCGGGGAAGCGGCAGCTCCGGTCGCGGCGGCGGACCTGGCGGGCGAGCCAGGCGGGGACGGTGCGCCGGCGCCGGCCTACGCCGAGGGGGCGGCCGTGGGGGTCGTCGATGCAGGCTTCGAGTTGGGCGTCGCAGGTGAGACGCCGGGCGGTCTCGGCGGTGAGGACGGTGTCGAGGGGTGCGGTGGTCTCGACCCCGGGGGTGGTGCCGGTGGGGTCGGCGAGGGCGGCGGCCTCGACGTGCAGGACGACCTGGGCCCTGGGGTGGTCGGTGTGGGTGACGGCGCCGCCGGTGGTGACGAGATCGACGAGGGCGTCGGCGAGGCGGGACTCGTGGGGCTCCCACGCGCCGGTGGCGGGGTCGGGGCCAGCGGATTCGGCGGAGGCTTCGAGGGCGGCGACGACCTGGGCGCCGTCGTCGACGGGGAGGCGCCCGGCGATGTTGAGCCAGTGTGAGTCGGTGTCGACCCACCAGCGCAGGCTGCGGCGGGCGTGGGCGGCGGCGTTCTCTGTGTCGGTGAGGCTGCGGGAGCGCCGGGCGGCGGCCTGGAGTTGGGCAAGGCTGTAGCACTGGGCGTCTTCGGCGAGGTGGGTGTCGTCGGCGGGGGTGGCGAAGCGGGCGAGGATGCGGACCTGGTCCCAGGAGAGGAGGCCAGCCTCGTACGCGTCGGCGATGGCGGGGAGGTCTTCGAGGCTGCGGGCGACGCGGACCATCTCGGCGGCGTGGCTGTGGGTGGTAGCGGTGGCGGCGGCCACCCATGCAGTCATGGACGTGGCGCCGTCGACCTTGTGGCCGTCGCGGCGTTCGTAGGCGGCGATGTAGGCGAGTATGACGCGCTCGGTGCGGGCCTTCAGGGCGGCGAGCTGGCCGATCGCCGTGCTGAGCACGTCGAGGGGGCAGGTGTCGAGCTCGCTCCGATCGAACATACGTTCACCCTACAGCCCACCTACGACACAAACCACGTCGGGGGGGAGCGGGGAGCAAGGAGCCCGGAGAAGTTCCGCCCGCCCCCCTCTCGATCCGCGCCCACGTCCCGTGCCGGACGTCAGGGTTGGCAGGAGCACCCAGCCCTGCAGGGAGCGGCCTCGGGGCTCTCGGAGGACGTCTCGTCGGTGAAGCTGACGCCCACGTCGCCGAGGATCTCGCCCACAGCGGCGAGCACGCGCTCCACGACCTCTGTTCGCGTGTCGCCGACGGCCGTGAAGCCGGGCAGGTGTGGGGAGTCCGCCGACCATACCTCACCAGGTCGTTCGTTGCCGGGATCACGGCGGAGCGTCACGTTCACGTTGGTCATCATGGCCCCCCTCCGTCGCATCACAGTAGCTCCATCGCTTCTTCTTCGGTCGCTCCCACGTCAATGGTCAGCAGTTCCTTCACGCCGAGAGCCCGGGCACAGCGGAGCGGCGCTGGCTGCGGAGTCACGCAACAGCCAGACTTGGGTGATGTTCACCGGAATCATCGAAGAGCTGGGCACGGTTCGGGACGTCACGGAGCGGGCGGCGGGGGTGCGCATCGACGTCGCTGCCACCACGGTGTTGGAGGACGCCGCCCCGGGCGCGTCCGTGGCTGTGAACGGCACCTGCCTCACGGTCACGGAGATGGTGCCGGGTGGGTTCTGCGCCGACGTCATGGCCGAGACCCTGCGGGTCACCGGCCTCGGGTCCCTGCGCCCGGGCGACCGGGTGAACCTGGAGCGGCCGGTGCGCATCGGCGGTCGCCTCGACGGCCATATCGTGCAGGGTCACGTCGACGGTGTCGGTACAATTGGGGCCCTTGACACCGGAACGAACGAGACGACGATCAGGGTGGAAGCACCGCCTGAGGTGCTCCGTTACTGCGTGCCGAAAGGGTCGGTCACTCTCGACGGCATCTCCCTCACCCTCGTGGAGGTGGGGGAGGACGCCCTCAGCGTGTCGATCATCCCGCACACGTGGGACGTCACGAACCTGCACACCAAGAAGGTGGGCGACCCGGTGAACCTGGAGGCCGACGTGATCGCCAAGTACGTGGAGCGACTGGTCCCGGGAGGCTGCTGATGTCACCTCGCCGCCCCGACCTGCACGCCGTGGGCCCCCCTGAGGCGCACGGACCCGCCTTCGCCTCCATTCCCGACGCCGTTGCCGCCGTCGCCGAAGGCAAGATGGTCATCGTCGTCGACGACGCAGACCGGGAGAACGAGGGCGACCTCGTCTGTGCCGCGTCCAAGGTGACACCCGAGGCCGTGAACTTCATGGCCACGCACGGCCGGGGGCTGGTGTGCACGCCCGTCACGGGGGAGCGCCTCGACGCCCTGAAGATCCCCCAGATGGTCACCGACAACACCGACACGCACGACACGGCGTTCTGCGTGGCCGTCGACCACCGCTCCACGTCCACGGGGATTTCCGCCGGCGACCGGGCGGCCACCATCAAGGCCCTCCTCGACCCCGACTCCCGCCCGGAGGACTTCCGGAGACCGGGCCACACGTTCCCGCTGCGCTACGTCGAGGGCGGCGTCCTGCGCCGCGCCGGGCACACCGAGGCCGCCGTCGACCTCGCCCGCCTCGCCGGCCTCCCGCCCGCAGCGGTGATCTGCGAGATCATGGGGCCCGACGGCACGATGGCCCGCCTTCCCGACCTCACCGGCTTCGCCCGCGAGCACGGCCTCCTCATGGTCACGATCGCGGACCTCATCAAGTTCCGGCGCCGCTCCGAGAAGCTCGTGCGCCGCATGGCCGAAGCGGTCATCCCCACCGAGTTCGGCGACTTCCGCTGCGTGGGCTACGAGAGCATCATCGACGGGGTCGAGCACATCGCCTTCGTGAAGGGCAACGTGGGCGGCGAGGACGACGTCCTCGTCCGGGTGCACTCCGAATGCCTCACCGGGGACGTGTTCGGTTCCCGCCGCTGTGACTGCGGCACCCAGCTCAACGCCGCCCTGCGCATGATCTCCGAGGAGGGCGCCGGCGTCCTGCTCTACTTCCGGGGCCACGAGGGCCGGGGCATCGGCATCCTCCACAAGCTGCGCGCCTACGAGCTCCAGGAACGGGGCCGCGACACGGTGGAGGCGAACCTCGAGCTCGGCTTCCCCGCCGACAAGCGGGAGTACGGCATCGGGGCGCAGATCCTCTCCGACCTGGGCGTGACCACGATGCGCCTCCTCACGAACAACCCGGCGAAGCGCTACGGCCTCGAGGGCTACGGCCTCACGATCGTCGAGCGCGTACCGCTGCAGGTGCGCCCCACCCCTGAGAACCTCGCCTACCTGCGCACCAAGCAGGCCAAGCTCGGGCACCTGCTCGACGGCCTCGAGGACCACGACCTCGCCGGATCGCTGCCCGAGACGGCCACGGCGGGCGGGGACGACGACCCGGAGGAGAACAGTGCCGACGCTTGAAGGCCCCCTGGACGCCACGGGACTCCGCTTCGGGGTCGTGGCCGCCCGCTTCAACGGGGCGATCGTGCACAACCTCGCAGAGGGCGCCACCGACTGCCTGCGCCGCCACGGCGCCGCCGACGACGACGTCGTCCTGGCCTGGGTGCCGGGGGCCTTCGAGCTCCCCCTCGTCGCCCAGGAGCTCGCCGAGACCGGCGCCGTGGACGCCGTCGTGTGCCTCGGAGCGGTTATCAGGGGCGCCACCGACCACTACGTCTACGTGTGTTCCGAGGCCGCCCGCGGGATCGCAGACGTGTCCCGTACGACCCGGGTGCCGGTGGTCTTCGGGGTCCTCACCTGCGACACGATCGAGCAGGCCACCGAACGGGCAGGGACGAAGGCGGGCAACAAGGGCTGGGACGCGGCGATCGCCGCCATCGAGTCGGCGAACCTGCTGCGGGCCGTCCGCCGTCTCGCCAAGGACGCGTGAACATCGTGAACGACGTGAACGAAGCGGCCCGCCTCCGTATCGTCGTCCCCAAGGGCAGCCTCGAAGCCAAGACGCTGCAGCTCTTCGAGGACGCGGACCTCACGATCTTCCGTTCCTCGGACCGCGACTACCGGGCGACGGTCGACGACCCCCGTGTCGACGAGGTCCGCATCCTGCGCCCCCAGGAGATCGCCAAGTACGTCGAGGAGGGCATCTTCGACCTCGGCATCACGGGCCGCGACTGGATCACCGAGACCGACTCCGACGTCGTCACCGTGTGCGAGCTGCCCTACTCCCGGGCCACGCCCCGGCCCGTCCGGGTGGTGCTCGCCGTCCCCGCCGACAGCGGCATCGAGGGCCCCGAGGACCTCCCGGAAGGCGCCAAGATCTCGACGGAGTTCCCCGAGATGACCAGGCGCCTCTTCGACTCCATCGGCAAGAAGGTGCGCATCTACATGTCCTACGGGGCCACTGAGGCCAAGGTCCCGGACATCGTGGACGCCATCGTGGACCTCACGGAGACCGGGTCGTCCCTGCGCCGCGCCGGGATGCGCATCGTGTACGACCTCTGCCGGAGCTACCCGGAGCTCATCGCGAACCGGGTCGCCTGGGAGGACCCGGCGAAGCGCCGGTCCATCGAGGAGATCCGCATCCTCCTCCAGGGCGCTCTCAACGCCCGGGGCCGGGTGCTCGTGAAGCTGAACTGCGCCCCCGAACGCCTCGAGGACGTGCTCGCCGTCCTGCCCTCGATGAAGTCGCCCACTGTGAACGAGCTCGCCCACGGCGGCGGCTACGCGGTGGAGACGGTCGTGGCCAAGGCCGAGATCAACACGCTCATCCCGCTCCTGAAGGCCGCCGGCGCCGAGGACATCCTGGAGCTCGCGGTCACGAAGATCGTCGAGTAGGCGTGGCGCGCTTCGTCGTCACCGCCGTCGGCAGCGACCGCCCCGGCATCGTGGCCGCGGTGACCGGCGGTCTCCTCGATGCCGGCTGCAACCTCCGCGACTCGGCCATGACGATCCTCGAGGGCCACTTCGCCGTCCTGCTCATGCTGGAGGCCCCCTCCCACGTCGCCGCCGCCGACCTCGAAGCTGCCCTGGCGGGCTCGGCGGCGGGCCTCGACCTCGACGTCAGCGTCCGTGCGGTGCCGGCGGCCGCCCCGCCGCCCGCACCGGGGGAGACCTGGACGGTGTCGGTCTACGGGGCGGACCGCCCGGGCATCGTCCACGGTGTGTCGAAGTGCCTTGCCGACCGGGGGGTGAACATCGTCGACCTCCGCACGCACGTCCTGGGCGATCCGGCGGCCCCGGTCTACGCCCTCCTCCTGGACGTGGAGGTGCCCGCCGGCACCGACGCGGAGACGCTGGGTGCGGCTCTCCGGACGCTCGCCGGCGAGCTCGGCGTGGACTGCTCGCTGCACGAGACCGAGGCCGACGTCCTCTGATCCGCTGATGGCCGTGCGCCCCGTGGTCGCTCTCCCCGAGCCCGTGCTACGTCGCCGCGCGGTCCCCGTCGACGGGATCGACGCCGCCGCCCGGGCGCTCGCGGACGACCTCGTGGACACGATGCGGGCGTCGCCCGCCTGCGTGGGCCTCGCCGCGCCTCAGATCGGGGTCTCCCTGCGGGCCTTCTGCGTGGACGTCACCGGCCACCGCAAGGCCCGGTCCTGCCACGGCCTCTTCGTCCTCTTCAACCCCTGTGTCGTGGTTGCCCGCGGTCCCCTCGTGGCCCGTGAGGGCTGCATGAGCGTGCCCGACCTCACCGGCGACGTCGCCCGTGGCACCGAGGTCGTCGTGGAAGGCCTCACCCCGGAGGGTGAACGCCGCGTCCTCGAGGTGGACGCGTTGGAGGCCCGCGCCGTCCTCCACGAGCTCGACCACCTCGACGGCCTTACGTTCCTCGACCGGGTCGTGTCCGCCGAGCGCGTCTTCCCTCGCAAGGTGTACCGGTAGGGGGAGCGGGTCGAGGGGCCCCGTTCCCGACAGAAAGATCGGTGAAAGGTGCTCCTGTTTCCCTGGGCCCACTCGGTGCCCAAGAGGGAAGGGACGTCCACATGCACCGCTCGCCCCGCAGGGTCTTTCGGGTTTCGCTGGTCTTGGTAGTGGTCCTCGGGGGTGCGGCGCTGCTCGGCGGCCGTCCCGACGCGGCCGGAGCCCGGGGCCTGGAGGTGTTCTGCACACCGGACGGGGAGGCGGCCGTGCAACCCGGGCCCCCGCGTGCATTCGGTGGCCTCGGGGTCTCCTTCCGCGGGACCACGGGGGCCGGCGCCGATCCCGTCGCGGACACGCGCTACCAGCCCGGGATGCTGCGCAACTTCACGCCCGACCTGAACGGGGACGGCTCCGCCGACGCCGACTTCGGCTTCCAGGAGCTCTTCGGCTCCCAGGACATCTTCAACCAGCTTCCCGGACCCGCCCGGATCAACGTCGGGGTCCTGGGAATGCTGCGTGACGTCCTCGGCCTGCCCGGCGACGCGTGGGCCGGCGACCACTGGGGTGCGGGCGTGAACGCGTACTTGCAGCTGAAGGCGGAGCAGGCCCCGGCGTTGCGTCGTACCCCCTATCGGGCCGAGATGGGCGTCTTCTTGGACTACACCCTCCTCGACGGGTCCACCGAGACGATGAACGTGCGCGTGGTCGTCGATGCGCTTGGCGCCGGCGCCCGCCTCCCGGACCGCCTCGACGTCACGATCTTCATGAAGAACCGCGCCGGTGCGGGCGGTGTGCCCGAGGGATACCTCGTCGTGGGTGTCAGGAGCCGCTTCGACGCCCTCGCCGACCCGGCGCAACCGCCGCCCCTGAAGGTCTCCCTGGTGGTGGACGAGGTCGTGCACCACCAAGAGGCGGGCCGCACCGTGATCGATTCCACGAGCCCGGTCATGGCCTTCGGGACCGGGTTCTCGTCCACACCGGCGCTCTTCACGATCGGCGCCAAGCACCTCTGCTCGGCGGACGCCGCCACCTCGTTCACCCACATCGCGACCAGCGTCCCGGACCTGAGTGGTGAGGGCCTCCGCAACATGCCGGCGGGGGGCACCGACCTCGACCTCGACGTCCGCTCCGGTCTGGGCAAGGGCTACCACGGCGCCGACGAGCTGCACCTCGGGGGCGCCATCTCGCATCTCCCCTCCCGGGTCCACATCCTCATGGAGCCCGACCGCATCGACGCCGTGCACTCAGGGGACACCTCTCCCACCCTGCGCATCGACGAGCTCCTGGCGGCCTCCGTGACCGGCGAAGAGGACTACGCAGACCTCCCGCTCCACGTCTCGGGGCGTCTCGCGGACCTGCCGGCGCACTTCCGGTGGCGGGTCCGCAGGGACGACCGGGACAGGATCGCGTACGCGGACGTCGCCCTGTGCCCTCCCGACGTCGCCGGCGACCCCGCCCTCCCGCCTGAACGCACCGAGGACCCGGCGTCGGTGCGGGCCGCGTGCCAGGCCCGCCCGGCGGCATCCAACGCCCGTCTCGCCGTGGCGAACTTCGCCCCGAACGACGCCGCCGCCGCCGTCCTCACGGCCGACCTCCCCGGCGTCCCCGCCGAGGGGCGGTCCCTCGTGTACGGATCCCGAGACGTCGTGCCCGCGGCCCCACCTGCGGCAGCCGTCGACCTGTACCGCTTCGGCGGCGACCTCGACGGTCTCCGCCACGTCGTCTTCGACCGCGAGAACCCGCCCCCCGGGGGCACGCGGATGGGCCTCACGGCCGAAGCCGCCCAGGACAACGCCGACACGCAAATCCTCGTCCTCGCGGACGCCCGCACGTCCCAGTACGAGGTGGCCAACGCCGGATCCCTCCTGTCGATCTCGGGTCGGGCCCTGCCCCTGAGGAGCACCACGAGCATGGAGCTCGTCTCGGA
>CAYJLW010000125.1:0-280 GCA_964370965.1 uncultured Acidimicrobiia bacterium
GTAGGCGCCTGGCGGGGGAGCCTGCGGAGGAGCGTCCCAGCCGCCTCCGGGCGGGGGTGCGGCGGGCGGGATGCCGGGGGGAGGGGCCGGGGCCGGCGCACCGGGGGGCGGGTAGGCGCCCGGAGGGGGGGCCGGGGCCGCTGGTGGCGGGAACGCGTCAGGAGGCGGCGGTGCTGGCGGGGCTCCCGGGGGAGGGGCCGGAGCCGGCGCACCAGGTGGTGGATACGCACCCGGAGGCGGGGCCCCCCCGGGCGCGCGCCCCGGCGGGGCGGGCGCGCCC
>CAYJLW010000125.1:290-6915 GCA_964370965.1 uncultured Acidimicrobiia bacterium
CCACCGGGGGGCGGGTACCCGCCCGGCGCCGGTGCGCCCGGGGGCGGGTAGGCCCCCGGAGGCGGTGCCGCAGGGCCGGGAGCCGGGGCGCCGGGGGGCGGGTAGGCCCCCGGAGGCGCGCCCGCGGGGCCGGGAACCGGCGCCGCCTCGTAGCCGGGGGGGGCGTGCTCGGGTGGGGGCTGGTGCGCGGGCTGCGGAACCTGCGCCGCCTGGCGGGCCCGTTCCGCCTCCACCTGCGCCTCGTAGATCTGCACGTCGCACTCGTACATGGCGCCGACGAGCCGGTCGATCTCGCCTGGGGGGACCGGCGTCCCGCAGCGCTCCCGGTAGACGTGGTAGCCGAGCTCTCGGGCGAAACCGTCCATCCGATGGCGGTGCTGGGTCTCGTCGACCTTCGCCGCTCCCTGGTCGATGACGCCCTTCACCTTGTCCATGAAACCCATGTGGTTCTCCCCCGTTGCGAGGCTCTAGCGACTGTGGCGGTACCTTAGCCCGTCACGCGAGACTTCCGTCGCCCTCTCGACGTCGCCGCCAAGGAGGCCGCCCGTGCCCACGCCGAATCTCTCTACAGTGCGGAGGGTCGGCGCCGCCGTCTACCGCCTCGGCCTCGTCTGGTACCGCTACGACGCCCCCGAGATCCAGGACCTCAGCGCCGAGCTCGGCCTCGCCGTCCCAGGGGAGGTCTACATGGCAAGTCGCGCCTGCGGGCTCGGCGCGGCACCGGAGGCCGACGCTGTGGCGGCGCTCGGGCTCCTGCCGCCCGCCCTGTCCGAGGCGCTCCTGCAGAGCGCTTGGACGAAGACCGATCCCATGGAGTTCGCGCGCCGCTACCTGGGTGCCGTCGTGTCCTGCGCCGAGCGCATGTGGGCCGACGTCGACGGCCTCGACGATCTCGCCGCGGCCCTCGACGGGGCCGTCGACAGCGCGGACATGCGGGCGCGTCCTCTCCCGGCCGGCTTCGCCCATCTCGCCACGACACCCAGGGCGTCCTCCCCGGCGGGACGCCTGGCGGCGGCGGCCCACACCCTGCGCGAGCACCGCTTCGCCGGCCACCTCGTCGCCCTCAGCCGGGCCGGTCTCACCTCTCCGCAGGCTCTCGCCCTCTCCGAGCTGTGGCGGGGCGCCGATCCGGCCGGGAACCTCCTCCTCGCGTTCTGGGGCGTGCCCGCAACCGACGTCGTCGCCGAGCTCGAGAGCGCCGGCCTCGTCGCGGGGGGATCCCTCGTCGCGGCCGGCGTCGCGCAGCGCGACGAAATCGAGGTGCTCACCGACGAGCTCGCGGCGTCCCCGTGGGCGGGGATGACGGATACCGCTCTCGACGCCCTCGCCACCAGCCTCGATGAGCTCGCCGATACGGTCGATTTCCTGCGCAGGGGTTAGATTCCGTGTGTAACCCCCGCCCTTGACAGGAGTGTCCGTGCGCGTCCTCCTGATCGTGAACACGTACGCGACGAACTACGACCTCACCCGCCGCCGGGTCGTCGAGAAGGCGCTCTCCGCCGACCACAAGCTGGAGGTGGTCGAGACCACGCGCCACGGCCACGGCCTGCCCATCGCCCAGGGCGCCGTGAGCGACGGATTCGACGCCGTCGTGGCCTGGGGCGGCGACGGCACCGTGAACGAGGCCGCCAACGGTCTCGCCGGCAGCAACGTCGGCCTCGGGATCATCCCCGGCGGGTCCACGAACGTGACCGCCCGCACTCTCGGCGTCGCCAACGACGTCACCGGGGCGACGGGGCAGTTGCTGCAATGGCTCGCAGAGGACCGCAGGCGCCGCATCGACCTCGGCAAGGCGGGGGAGCGCTTCTTCACGTTCGCCGCCGGCGCCGGCTTCGACGCCGCCATCGTGAAAGAGGTCGAGGAACGCTCGATGCTGAAACGGGCCATCGGGCCCTCGGTGTACGTGGCGGCGTTCTGGGCGGTCTTCCAGAAGGGCTACGAGCGCTCGGAGCCCCTCCTCCGGGTGCGGTTCTCCGACGGCGAGGAGAGCCCGCCGCTGTACTTCGCCATCTTCTCGAAGTCGAGCCCCTTCACGTACCTGGGGACACGGCCCTTCGTGGTGTCACCCAGGGCGGCACACGGGCGCCCGCTCATGGTGATGGGCATGACCGAGATGACCTTCACGGCAGCAGTGGGCGCGGTCCTTTCCGCGTTCGGCACGCAGCGGCACCTGGAGCGGAGCAGGGTCATGTACCACCGGGAGTTCACGGAGGCCGAGGCGATCGGTTTTCGTCCCTTCGACGTGCAGGTCGACGGCGAGTACCGGGGGAGCCGGGAACGCATGTCTCTCACGTGGCAGCGGAGCTGTCTCGACGTCTACTGCTGATCGGTTCCGCGGGGCGGCGGTCAGGTGAACTCGAAGAGCCAGACGTCGTCCTCGTGGGCGACGACACGGAAGTGGTCCGGCCGTGACCTCGCCCAGCGGGCCTCTTTGCCCTCCAGCGCCCTCGCCCCGCTCGCGTCCACGACGCTCTTCGGGATGCCCGCGCGGCGGGCGAGGTCGTCGACGTCCCGGTCCTTCACGACGAGCCAGCGGAGGCGGTTCCTCTTCATGAAGCCGACGAGCTCCTCGGCGTCGTCGAAGAACCAGTAGGTGCCCGTGTCGACCTCCTTGGCCGCGAGCATCACCCTGTTCGCCAGCCGGGGCCCGTACAGGGGGTAGTTCTCGTCGAGCCCTGCGTAGGCCACGGCGGTGCCCTCGGGCCACGTGCGGGCGCGGTTGAAGGCCACTTCGGAGAGTTCCTCGGAATACGCGTAGCGGTTCTGCGTGGCGTAGTGGCGGGCGGCGACGGCCCCGGCGAGGACGGAGACGACCGCCACGGCCGCGGCCAGGACCGGCAGCGGCCGTTCGAGACGGTCCCAGAGGCGGCGCACCAGCCGTACGCCCAGGGCGGCGGCCGCCACCGCCGCCGTGCCGAGCATGTAGCCGATGGCGATCGTGCGCCCCGAGAGCGGGCCCCCCCCGAGGCCCACGCCCATCGCCAGAAGGCCGCTGTGGCCGAGGTCGAGCACGACGACGGCGCCGAGGAGGCCGGCGGCCCAGCGGCCACCGAGGCGGTCGAGGGCCACGGCCGCGCCGACTGTCCCCATCAGGAGGGCGGGGAGGGCGTAGCGGACGTTGGAGCCGATCTGGTAGGGATAGCCCTTCGGGCCGCCTGCCGAAGTGGGTGTCGTCAGGTACAGGACGCAGAGGAGCGCGGGCACGAGGCCACAGACGACGAGACGGAGGGCCCGCTGGGGCCGTCGATCTCCGGCGAGCAGCAGCGGCGTCGCCACCAGGCCGACAGCGAAGAGGACGGCTCCCGCCCACGCGTAGCCGATCCACGCCTTCACCAGCCAGGGATGTGGGGGGAGGAGATACTCGATCACCTTGTGGTCGCCGAACCTGAGTATGTCCCGGATGCCGCTCGTCACGTAGCCGTCGGGAAGGCCGAGGATCCCGACCGGGTAGAAGGGGTTGCCCGCGACGACGGCGTTCCGGACGTAGAAGAACCCCCCTGCCAGCGCCACACCCGCCGCCCCCGTCAGGAGCACACCGAGGACCGTGGACCACGCGAGTCGCGGCGACGGCCCGGAGCCCGACCCCTGCGGCTCCGGGGCCTCGGCGTCGCTCCCGACGGGGGACGGTCCCGTGTCCCGGCGCCTTGCCGCCCGGACCACGAGGGCCCCGGTGAAGACCGCTGCGAGCGCCACGGCGATGTAGAGCGCCGTGTACTTCGCCCCCAGGGCGAGGCCGAGGGAGATGCCGGCGAGGACGACGTCCCGGCGTCGCCGCCAGAACCCCCCGGGGCCCTCCCCCCCCTCCTGGAGGCCCTGCCAGTAGGCGACCGAGAAGTACACGGCGAGACCCACGTACGCGGCGAGAGCGACGTCTGACCCGGCGGCCCGGATCTGGCTGCCCACGAGCACGGGCAGGGTGGCCCAGGCCAGGGCGGCGACCACGGCGGTGGAGGCCCGGCCGCCGAGACGGTGCACGAGCCCTCCGACCGCTGCCATCGAAAGGCCGTACAGGACGAAGGACACCAGCGAGATCAGGTAGTCGCCCCGGACCCACACCACGGTCCAGGTGTGCAGCAACTCGGTGTCTGAGGGGTAGAACCACATGAAGGACCCCACGCCGAACCCCTTGGGGGTGACGAGGTCGCCTCGCGCCAGCCAGCCGGCCACCATCGGGTAGTGATACTGCAGGGAGTCCAGCCCGAGGGTGGGCCGCCCCAGGCTCATCGCGAGGAGCGAAGTCCCCACGACGGCGAGAAGGATGGTGGCCACCGTGGCGAGGGGCCAGCGCAGCGGTCGGCGACCGGGGGCCGGGCGCACCCACAGGAGCACGGCCGCCGCGCCCAGGAGGGCGCCGGCGGCGACGGGAAGGGGCGCCAGGAGGCCGACGGCGCCGAGGACCTCTTCGAGGACGCACACGAAGGTGATCGCGAGCACGGCGGCGGCGAGGAGACGAGCCCAGGGTCGCTCCGGGTAGAGCCGGCCGGACACGCGCACGGCCGCGGCCAGGACCGCGGCGGTGCAGGCGACGAAGACTGCGAAGCGGGCGAGGGCGAGCACGGGGCGGGGGTCAGCTCATCTGCTGGACAGCGGAGGCGAGGGCGTCCTCCCATGTCCAGTTCTGCGCGTAGTGGACGTTTCCCTCGGTCTCCATGTCGTAGAGCCAGAAGTATCCGTAGACGCCGCAACTGAAGATGGCGGCGATGACGCGTCCGGCGTAGTTGTGCGGGCCCTTGACCGCGTTGGGAGGCGGGAAGGGGAGGGGGTGTTCCAGCCTGGCGTAGACGGCCGCCAGCTCGGACTCGACGACGGCTTCGGCCTGTTGGTGCCTGATGAGGTCCATGTCCAGGAGCACGTAGCCCACCCAGAGGGCGACTCCGGTGAAGATGGCGAGGACGAGCCATATCGTCGGGTCACGGAACTCGGTCGTGAGCCGACGGAGCTCCGCGAACCCGACGCTCATACGCTCGAAGTGAGGCCGTAGCTCCTCGGCCAGCCCTTCGGCCTCGGCGCGTTCCCAGGCGAGGGCGGCGGCGGCGTCGAGCAACTCGAGGCGCCGCAGGTTGTGGTCGCGGGCGCGACGCATGAGCTGATAGAAGACGTAGTAGAGGTAGACGCCGCAGCTGAGCAGGATCCAGCCGAAGGAGGTCCAGAAGTCGAACACGTAGTCGCTTTCGGATCGCCGCTGCCAGGCGATGCGGACCCGCTCGGATGCGGGCAGCGGCGTGTAGGACGGCTGCATGAACTGACCCATGCGGGGAGTCTAAGGGCCTGCATGGGTGGGACGGGGCACACATGACGAGGACCGACGACAACCACATGGAGCGCGCCCTCGCTCTCGCCGAGACGGCCCGGGGGGCGACGGCACCCAATCCGCTCGTGGGCGCCGTCGTGGTCGACGCCCGGGGTGCGGTCGTGGGGGAGGGCCACCACGAGGCGGCGGGCCGGCCGCATGCGGAGGTCGTCGCCCTCGACCGTGCCGGCGGGGCCGCCCGGGGCGCCACCCTGTACGTGACGTTGGAACCGTGCCGCCACCACGGCCGCACGCCGCCCTGCACCGACGCGATCCTCGCCGCCGGCGTGCGCCGGGTCGTCGTCGCCCATGTGGACCCGGACGAGAAGATGGCGGGGGAGTCCGTCACCGTCCTCCTGGCCGCCGGCGTCGAGGTCACCGTGGGGGTTTGCGAGGCGGACGCCGCGGCCCAGAACGAGGCCTACTTCCACCACCGCCGCACCGGTCTGCCGCTGGTCGTCCTCAAGGCTGCGGCCACCTTCGACGGGCGCACGGCCGCCCCCGACGGCTCGTCGCAGTGGATCACGGGCGAGGAGGCCCGGGGCGACGTCCACGCCCTGCGGGCGGCCTCCGACGCCGTCGTGGTGGGAGCGGGCACGGTGCTCGTCGACGACCCCCGCCTCACGGCCCGCACCGACCCCCCGGCGGCGTCCCAGCCGGCCCGGGTGGTGGTGGACGCGACGGGCCGGGTCCCGGCGGAGGCCGCTCTCTTCGCTCCCGGAGCGCCCCTGATCGTGGCCACGGCGGCCGCTGCCGAGGAGCGTCGGGCCGCTTGGAGCAGCGCCGGCGCCGAGGTCCTCGACCTCCCCCCGGCACCCGGCGGGGGCGTGGCGCTGCGTCCCCTGCTGGAGGCGCTCGGGAACAGGGGGATGCTCCAGGTCCTCGTCGAGGGCGGCGCCACCCTCGCCGGCTCCCTTCTCAGGGAGGATCTCGTGGACAGGGTCGTCCTCTACGTCGGAGCCGTCTGCGCCGGCGGCGACGACGCCCGCCCCCTCTTCGCCGGCCCGGCGTTCCCCACGCTGAAGGACTTCGCCCGCTTCGGACTCGTCGACGTCACCCGCTTCGGCGACGACGTCCGCCTCACGTACGTGCCCAGGGGGGACTGACGCCAGGACGGGCGGGCGGGGCCGAGCGGAGCTTCAGCCGGTGGGGACGATGTGGTGGAGGCGGGGGTGGAGGCCGGGGGGCCCGTGGGGGAGGGGTTCGCCGTCGGGGCGGAGGAAGCGGAGGTCGCGGTCGGGCTGGCCTCGGACTCGGTAGCCGCCTTCGTGAAAGAGCCTGTGGTGGCGGGCGCACTATGCCGACCGCCTGGTTATGCCGACCGAGGTCGAGTTG
>CAYJLW010000126.1:0-6829 GCA_964370965.1 uncultured Acidimicrobiia bacterium
GCGCACTCGCCCTGGCCGAGTTGGACCTCGTAGGCGCCGGTCTCGTCCCAGTCGACGTAGGCCTCTGGATCGGTGTCGTAGTCGGGGACGTTGTCGAAGGCCGCCAGGGCGGCGCCGAGGGCGTCGGTGCCGGCACGGCCGGACCAGGAGCGGAAGTCCTCTCCCGCCTCACGCTCGGTCTCGAAACGGGCCACGAGAGCGACGACAGCCTCTGGGATGCGTTTGGCAGGGAGCTTGCCCACCTTGCGCCCGAAGACGGCTCCGGCGTCGCCGATGCCTCCGCCGACGAGGGTCTGGTAGCCGGGGGCGGAGCGCTCGTGGAGGCGGCGCTCCATTCCGAAGAAGCCCACGTCGGCGAGATGGTGCTGGCCGCAGGAGTTGGAGCAGCCGGAGATGTTGATGCGCACCGGGGCGGTGCCGAGGCCGGCGTCCTGGAGGCCCGATCGGATCGCTCGGGCGAGGCCGCGGGACTGCGTCATCGCCAGGTTGCAGGTGTCGGCGCCCGGGCAGGACACCGGGTCGGCGGCGGCGTGGGCATCGGCCTCGCCGAGGCCGACGGCGTCGAGTCGGGCGAAGAGCTCTCCGAGGCGCCCGCCCGGGATGCCCCGGAGGACGAAGTTCTGGCGGTTGGTGGTCCGGCAGTCGGAGCCGAAGTCCTCGACGACGTCGGCGAGGCCCAGGAACTGGGCGGCCGTGACGTCTCCGAGGGGCAGGGTGACGTACGCCGCCGTGAGGCCGTCACGCGTGACGACGACGTTGGTTTCCACCCAGCGGGCGAAGGCGGCGTTGCCGTTCGGTTGCGGGAGGGCTGCCGGTGCGCCCGCCGGCCGGGCCGGCAGGTGGGCGTCCACCCGGGCCACGACGTCGGGGATCCCGGCGTTGACGCCGCTCACGGCGATCACGGCACGGCGCTCAGCGACGACCTTCTCGCGCAGGGCGTCGATGCCGATCTTGTCCACGAGCCACTTGAGTCGCGCCCGGTTGCGGTTCTTGCGCTCGCCCTCGCGGTCGAAGACACGCATCACGGCCTCGACGGTGATGAGGACGTCCTCGGGTCGGGTGAAGTCCTCGAGGGGGAGCGCCTCGTGCGGTGTGGGCCCGAGGCCGCCTCCCAGGATGATGCGGAACCCGGCCTCTCCGGTCTCGGGGTGGCGGACGGCGATCACGCCCACGTCGTTGATGGCACCCTGGCCACAGTCCTGGACGCAGCCGGAGAAGTTGATCTTGAACTTGCGGGGGAGGCGCTGGGCGATCGGGTTGCGCAGGAAATGGTCGGTGACGGCCTGGCCCCAGGCTGTGACGTCGAGGATCTCCTCGGGGCAGCCGCCCGCGAGATGGCAGGCGGCGACGTTGCGGACGGTGTCGCCGCAGGCCTCCCGGGTCGTGAGGCCGACGGAGGCGACCCAGCGCATGACGGTCGGGACCTCTTCGATGCGTACGAGGTGGAACTGCAGGTTCTGGCGGGTCGTGATGTGGCCGAAGCCGCGGGACTTCTCGTCGGCGATCTTCGCCATCACCCGGAGGCCCTCTGCCGTGACGACGCCCTGGGGGACCTTGACGCGCACCATCTGGAGGCGTGTCTCGCCCCGGATGCCGTAGATGCCGTTGCAGAGACGGATGCGCCGGAAGTCCTCCTCGTCCAGCGTCCCGGCGTCGCGCTCGGCGCTGTAGCGCTCGAAGTCGCGGGTCTCGGCCTCCTCGACCTCGGGGACGGCGGTGAGGTCGACGACGACGTCGGCGGCGGTGGCGGGGCGGGCGTAGACCTGTGTCATCACTGCACCTCCGTGCAGGGGCTGTGGAGGCCGCACTCGAGCTTGTCCTGTCCGGCCCAACGGCCCGAGCGGGTGTCGCCGTCGAGCGGGCGTTCCGTGCAGGGGGCGCAGCCGATCGAGGGGTAGCCCCGGTCGTGGAGGCGGTTGTAGGGGACCCCGTGCAGGCGGGCATAGGTCCAGATCTGCTCCGACGTCCAAACGGCGAGGGGGGCGAACTTCACCATGTTCCAGCGCACGTCCCAGGCCACGGGCGTCACGTCGGCCCGCGTGGGGGACTGGTCGCGGCGGATGCCCGTGACCCAGGCGCGGTAGCCGGACAGGGCGCGCTCCATGGGTTCGAGCTTGCGGAGGGCGCAGCAGGTGTCGGGGTCCCGGCGGTAGAGGGCGGTGCCGTGGGCGCCGACATGGGCACCGATGCCGTCGCGGGGCCGCACGACCTCGAAACGGAGCTGCGGGTAGCGCCTCACGGCCCGGCGAACGGTCTCCTCGGTCTCGTGGAAGAGGTAGCCGGTGTCGATCGTGAACACCCGCAGGCCGGGCGCCACGCGTGAGGCGACGTCGACGAGCACCATGTCCTGAGCGGAGCACGCCAGGGTGAGCTCGTCGCCGAAGAGGTCGTGTGCGAAGCGGACGACGTCGGCCGGTTCGGCGCCGTCGAGCTCGGCGAGCATCGAGGGGACGGTCTCGGGTGCGAGGTCGAGCACTGGGGGGTTCCTCCTGCGGAGTGTGCGAGCGGGCTGATCAGCGGGTGGTGATGTGGCTGATCAGCGACAGCGCATGCCGGGCAGGTAGGCACCCAAGAGCCAGCCCGCTGTGTCGCCCGCGCAGGGGCTCACGCTGGAACCCGGACCGGCCGGGGATCTCTCAGCGAAGCGGAACTGGTCAGACATCGCCTTACAGGCTAGCGGGGTGCGCGACGGCGGTCAACGGGAAGACGGGTGCGCGGCGGCGGGCGTCTTATAGGACGATGCCGTACACTCTGTGCGTCCCGGGGGACCAAGTGGGGGGGCGACGGCGATCCAGGGGGCAGTGACATGGGGGCGTGCGCGTCAGGGTTCGGGTGGTGGCGTGTGGCGGCGACGGCTCTGATGGCTGTGATCGTGGGTGTGACGGGGGTGACGCCGGCCGGCGCGGACGTGCCGTACCCGGCGCCGCCGGCAGGCACGGACCCCGCCGACTACCCCGCCTACACGCACGTCGTAGGCCCAGAGGGCCTGCCGGAGGAATACGACCACGACGACTACAAGTCGTCCTCCAAGCAGTCCGACAATCCCGCCCTCCGCGACCATCCCCAGCAACTCGACGGTGTGATCGGCCCCTCGCTGGACAGAGCCTGGGAGACCACGACAGGCCGCCCCGACGTCCTGATCGCCGTCCTCGACTCCGGGATCATGTGGCGCGACGACGACATGGCGGACCTCGCCCGGAAGGCCCACGTGAACCTCGGGGAGGCCGTCCCGCCGTGCGGCGTCGGGAGCCGGGGCGACTGCAGCGGCGACGGCGTCTTCAACATCGCGGATTTCGGCGACGTCGCCGATCGCAACGCCAACGGCCTCGCCGACCCCGAGGACCTCATCCTCGACCCCGCCTTCAGCGACGGCGTGGACGACGACGCCAACGGCTACGTCGACGACATCTCCGGCTGGGACTTCCTCTACGGCGACAACGATCCGCTCGACGAGGTGAACTACGGCCACGGCACCGGCGAGGCACAGGATTCCGCCGCCGAGGCAGGCAACGGCCACGGCGTGGGCACCTGCCCGAACTGCATGTTCCTGCCCGTGCGCGTCGGGGACTCCTTCATCACGGAGGCGCAGCGGTTCGCCGCCGGGGTCCTCTTCGCGCTCGACAGCGGCGCCCACGTCGTCCAGGAGGCGCTCGGCCTCCTCACGAACACGACCCAGACCCAACAGGCCGTCGACGCCGCCTACGACCGGGGAGTCCCCGTGGTGGCGAGCATGGCCGACGAGGCGTCCAAGCACCCGAACCTCCCCGTGAACCTCGAACGCACGATGGCGGTGAACTCGATCACGGACACCGAATCCGAGCTCCTCGCCCCCGAGCAGTACCTCTCGCTGAACGGTTGCACGAACTACGGGGGGCACATCTTCGTGTCCGTACCCTCCGACGGCTGCTCGTCGGAGGCCACGGGTCGTTCCTCCGGGATGATGGGCCTCCTCCAGTCCGCGGCGCGGGACGCGGTCGCCACGGGTGGGCTGGCGTCCTATGGCGACCTCGCGGGAGATCCGCGCGTGCGTAACCCCATCTCGGCGAACGAGGCCTACCAGGTGTTCCGGGCGTCGGCCGACGACATCGACTTCTCGACACCGGAACCGGGTCATCCGGAGACGGCGAACAACTTCTTCGTGGGCGCCCTTCTCGACTTCCTGCGGACCACGACCCGGTACCCGTCCACGAAGGGCTGGGACGCCACCCACGGCTACGGCAGGGTGAACGCCCGCCGCATGGTCGAGATGGTCCGGGCCGGCGTCGTCCCCCCGGAGGCCGAGATCGACACCCCCCTCTGGTTCGACTACCTGCCCGTCTCCGGGGCCGTCCCCGTCACGGGTCGCGTGGCCGCCCTGCGGTCGGGCTCCTACTCCTACCGGGTCGAGTGGACGCCGGGCCTGCAGGCGCCGCCCTACCCGGGCGGCGACACCTGGCACGCCGTGGGCGAGGCCCACGGGCTCACGGCCCCCGTGGAGGGGACGCTCGCCACTCTCGACCTCGCCGACGTGGCGCGCGTGTTGCCGGGCGGGGGCGCCGGGGCGCCGCTGACGCCGGACGGCAGGCCCGACGAGGAGCGCTTCTCCGTGCGGATCCGCGTGGTCGTGACGACGGGTGACGCAGTCGACTGCGAGGGTGCCCGCGCCGCGGCCTGCGGCGTCGACCAGAAGCAGGTCTTCGTCCACGACGACCCCGACCTCGTGGACGGCTTCCCCGCTCGCGCCGTCGCCGGGTCCACGGGGGGCCCCGCCTTCGCGCAGCTCGACGGCGCCGGCGGCCCGGAGATGGTCATGGCGGACAACGACGGCCTCGTGCATGCCTGGCACCCGGACGGCTCCGAGGCGCCGGGCTGGCCCACACACACGGAGCCGGCGTCGTGGTGGCCGGCGGCGAGCCCTACGGCGGAGGCCGACGGCATCGCCTGGCCGTACGCCTCGATCCTGGTGGGCACGCCGAACACGGCCGACCTCGACGGCGACGGCACGCCCGAGGTGGCGGTGGCGGACCTCGACGGCGAGGTGCACGTCTTCGAGCACGACGGCACGGCCCGGCCCGGCTTCCCCGTCGGGATCGACCGGCGCTTCTCCACCCAGGACGCCCGGAACCGCTTCAACCGCATGAAGCCCGGCATGGTGATGCCGCCCGTGGCCGCCGACCTGGACGCCGACGGCCGCCTCGAGCTCGTGGCGGGGGCGCTCGACCGCCACGTCTACGCGTGGCACGAAGACGGCACGCCCGCGGCCGGGTTCCCCGTTCTCCTCGTCGACCCGGCCAAGGTCGCCGCCGTCGACCCGGTGTCCCACCACGTGGCCTTCCGGGAGGACGCGGACCCCGAGCTCGGGGGTGAGATAGTGGCCGCCGCCGCCATCGGGGACCTCGACGGCGACGGTCGCCCCGAGATCGTGATCGGCGCCCAGGAGCAGTACGAGGAGGCGCCCAACTACGGGCCTCTCCCGATCGGCGGGGGCAACACCCGCCTGTACGCGATCCGTCCCGACGGCGCCGCCCACACCGACGGCCCCGCGGACCCCGGGGGTCCGCTCCGGGTGGGCCGCCATCCGAACCCGCAGGCATACCTGCCGGGGTGGCCCGTGCGGATGGGCATGTTCCAGCTCGACATGCTGCCCTCCATCGGCGACGGGGTGAATGCCCCGGCGGCCATCGGGGACCTCGACGGCGACGGCGGCCCAGAGGTCGTGGCCACGGCGCCGTTGGCCCCTCTCTACGTCTGGAACCCGGACGGCACGAGCGCGTACGGCACGGACTTCCTGGGGAACGCCGTGACGGCGTCCAACGCCCCGGGCGCCGGGGCGTCCTCGTCGGACACGCCGATGATGAGCGACTTCGGGGGCCCGTCGCTGGGCCGCCTCGACGGCGACTCCCTGCCCGACGTCGCCATGCCCACGGCCGGTCTCGGCCGGGGCGCGGACAACCTCCTGCCGGACAAGCAGTCCCCGGCGGATCCCCATGTCACGGCCTGGAACGGCCGCACGGGCGCCACGCTCGCGGGTTTCCCGCAGACCGCCGCGGACGTGGCGTTCTTCGTGACGCCGGGCATCGTGGACGTCGACGACGACGGCCACAACGAGGAGATCGTGGGCAACGGCGTGTACACGATCGACGCCGTCCGTTTCGGGGGCGCGGACGCCTCGGGCTGGCCGAAGCTCACGGGCGGATGGACGGTCGGCACCCCCGGCGTGGGGGACTGGGACGGCGACTGCCGGGCCGAGCTCGCCCAGATCCGCCGCGACGGCGTCCTGCTCGTGTGGCACACGAGGGCGCGGGCGAGCAGTCTCACGGAGTGGCCGCAGTACGGCCGCACGCCCGGCCTCACGGCGAACTTCTCCGACTTGCTGGCGGTGGGCCCCGACTGCCCGCCGCCGCCTTCGTCACCGCCCCCACCTCCGCCCCCGGCCCCTCCTGCGTCCCCCCCGCCTGCCGCCGGGGGTGTCGCCGGCGCCACGGCGAAGCCGAAGCGGCGCCGCTGCCGCGTCGTCCGGAGCCGCAAGGGCAGACGCCGGAAGGTCTGCCGCCGCGCCCGTTCCCGCCGTTCCCGCCGGTCTCGCCGGACGCGTCCGCGCCGGACGCGCCGGACGCGTCGGACGAGCCGCTGAGGTCAGCGCAGACGGGAGAGCCGGCGCTCCGAATGCGCTCGGCGCGAGCTCCCGAGCCAGGTGGCCACCGGGACCGGCAGTCTGACCTGATGCCGATTTCCCGGTGTTCCGGGACGGGACGACGGCATCACTTTGGGGGCGTGTCCTGGTGGGGGTTGGCCGAAGTGAAGCTCCTATGTCAAGAGGGAAGTTCTAGGCGGCTTCGGCGGTGTTGGC
>CAYJLW010000127.1:0-5975 GCA_964370965.1 uncultured Acidimicrobiia bacterium
GCCGGGTACCCGGGTACCCGGGCTCCATTTGGCCCCCCCCCCCCCCCCCGGGGGCCCCGGGGGGGGGGGGCGGGGCGGTGGGACTCGGCGCTGGTAGCGTCCCTGCAGCGCGCCGAACGGAGGGGCCGAGAATGCAGGTGCTGCGCACACCGGACGAACGCTTCCACGACCTGCCGGGCTACCCGTTCGCGCCGCACTACACCGACGTCCCCGACGGCGACGGCAGCGGGACCCTGCGCATACACCACATCGAGGAGGGCCCGCAGGGCGCTCCCCCGGTGCTCCTCATGCACGGCGAGCCGTCCTGGTCGTATCTGTACCGCACGATGGTCCCGGTCCTCGTCGGGGCCGGCCTCCGCGCCGTCGCCCCGGACCTCGTGGGCTTCGGGCGCTCCGACAAGCCTGCCGCCCGCAGCGACTACACGTACCAGCGCCACGTCGACTGGATGGCCGCCTGGCTCGCCGCTCTCGACCTCCAGGGCGTCACCCTCGTTTGCCAGGACTGGGGGGGGCTGATCGGCCTCCGCCTCGTCGCCGAGCACTCCGACCGTTTCGCCCGTGTCGTGGCGGCGAACACGTTCCTCCCCACCGGCGACCAACACCCCGGGGAAGCGTTCCTCACCTGGCAGCGCTTCTCCCAGGAGGTGGCGGAGTTCCCGACGGGAGCGATCGTGAACATGGGCTGCACCACGGACCTCGCTCCCGAGGTGGTGGCCGCCTACGACGCCCCCTTCCCGGACGAGTCCCACAAGGAGGGCGCCCGCCAGTTCCCGATGCTGGTGCCCACGACCCCGGACGATCCCGCGGCACCCGCGAACCGGGCGGCGTGGGAGGTCCTGTCCCGCTGGGAGAAGCCTTTCCTCACAGCCTTCGGGGACTCCGACCCGATCACACGGGGGGCCGACGCCGCCCTCCGCCACCTCGTCCCGGGCTGCGCCGGCCAGGCCCACACCACGATCGCCGGCGGCGGCCACTTCCTCCAGGAGGACAGGGGCCCGGCTCTCGCCGCGGTCGTCGTCGACTTCGTGGAGGCCACCCGCTGATGGACGCCGCCACTCCCGAGCCCGCCCCCACGCCCGCTCATGTGGACGCCGCAAGGGACGCCCGATGAGGTTCGGCCTCATGTACGCCAACGCCGGCCTCTTGGGCACACCCGAAGGCGCCGACGCCGTGGCCGGAGCCGCGGAACGCTGCGGCCTGGAGTCCGTGTGGACCATCGAGCACGTCGTCCTCCCCGCCGGCTTCCGGTCCCCGTACCCGTACTCCAGGAGCGGTCGCATGCCCGGCGGCGAGGACGCCCCGATGGTCGATCCCCTCATCTGGCTCACGTGGGTGGCGGCGCGCACGGAGTCGGTCCGCCTCGCCACCGGTGTGGTCATCCTCCCCCAACGCAACCCGCTGGTGCTGGCCAAGCAGGTCGCCACCCTCGACGTCCTCTCGCGGGGCCGCACGATCCTGGGCGTGGGCGTGGGCTGGCTCCGGGAGGAGTTCGCCGCCTTGGGCGTGCCCTTCGAGGGCCGGGGGCGTCGGGCCGACGAGTACATCGGAGCGCTGCGGGCCCTGTGGACCGAGGCCGAGCCCACCTACCGGGGTGAGACGGTGGCCTTCGAGCGGGCGAAGTGCTACCCGAAGCCCCCCCAGGGAAGCGTCCCCGTCGTCATCGGGGGCCACACCCCCGCCGCCGCCCGCCGGGCGGGGCGCCTCGGCGACGGGTTCTTCCCCGCCCGCCCCGATCGCCTCCCCGAGCTTCTCCCCGTGCTGCGCGGGGCCGCCGCCGGAGCCGGCCGCGACCCGGACGCCGTGGAGATCACCACCGGCGGCCCCCCGACGGGCGCCTACGTGCGCATGCTCGAGGACCAGGGCGTCACGCGTCTCCTCCTGCAGCCGCCCGTCTACACCCCCGACGGCATCGGCCCCGCCCTGGAGGCCCTGCTCGACGACGCCGGCCTGGATCCCGCCGGCACCCGGATGTGACCGGCGGGCCACTAGAGTCCCCCACATGGCCCGCCGCATGGACGCCAGCGTCCGCCGCCCACAGCTCCTCGACGCCGCCGAACGCGCCTTCGGCCGTCTCGGCTGGCATTCGACGCGCATGGAGGACGTCGCCGCGGAAGCGGGGGTGGCGAAGTCCCTGCTGTTCAAGCACTGGCCGTCGAAGGACGCCCTCTTCGAGGATCTCCGGGACCGCCTCTACGAGCGCTACCGGGGCCGCCAGGAGGAGGCCGTGCGGCGCGCCACGTCAGAGGCGGACGCCATCGCTCAGAGCATCACGGCGGCGGCGTGGTTCTTCGCCGACCATCCGGGGGCGTACCTCGTCCTGGCGGCGATCCGCTCCGGCCGGGGCCCCGACACCCACCGTTCCGACGTGGACCTCCTGCGCCTGGAGGCCGAGCGCCTCGCCACGGGGTTCCGCCGGCCGGTCCCGGGCGTCGACCCCAGGGAGGAAGCGGCGTTCTTCCGCCTCCTGAGCGCGGTCTCCGCCGGCACCACGAAGGGCGTGCTCGCCGTGGCGTCCCGGGAGTCCGCCCCCGACGACGAGGCCCCCTCGCCCCTCGCCCCGGAGATCACGGCCGCCCTGGCAACGACTCTCGTCTGCGGGGGGATCGACGCCATCTCCCGTCTCCTGCGCGGCACCGGCCTGTGGGGCATGGACGAGACGCCCGCCGGAGCCGGGGGCGGCCGGTGACGACACGGATGCGCGCCGCCGACCGGCGCGAGCTCCTCCTCGCCGCCGCCGCCACGGCATTCGCCGAGAACGGCTACGAGGCCACCCGCATGGAGGACGTCGCCGCCGCTGCGGGGGTCGTGAAGAGCCTCCTGTCCAAGCACTGGCCGTCGAAGGAGGCGCTCTTCATCGAGTGCCGCAACGCGGCGCGAGCACAGAGCCAAGCGGCGATGCTCGACGCCGCCGCGGGGGCGGGGAGCACCGCCGAGCACCTCGTGCGTGTGATCGACGCCTTCGTCGACTGGCACGGCGCCCACCCCGAAGCCATGGCGCTCCTGGAGTGGGTCCCGATCCTGCCCGAGACCGACACGGACGAGGAGGACATCACCCAGGTGGTGGCGATCCTCGCCCACGAGATCGCGCCCCAGCTCGCCCCGTTCCGCCGGGCCGTGAACCTCGGCCTCGCCACCGCTTTCCGGGGCGCCATCACGGCCATGCACGAGGAGCGCATCGATCCGGCGGCCGTGAAGGTCCTCTTCCGCACGTTCGTGGTCGGGGCGCTCGAGCACCTCGCCCGCCGCCTCGGGGGCCACCTCGACGGTGCCGCCGACTACCTGGCGTGGATCGAGAGAGTCGCCAACCACGACCCGGGCCGCCACGCCATGGACGTCCTGCGGGCGGCCGCCGCCGTCCCGCTCCCGCCGCTGCAGCCCCTGGAGGGCCCCCCGCCCTGGGCCGGTCCCGCCGGCACCGACGTCCCCCCGCCCTGACCCAGCCGCCTTCGCGGGCTAGCCCGGCGGCCGGTGGTCGCGGACGAAGGCGGCCACCTCGCCCACGGGCAGGGGACGGGCGAGGAGGTACCCCTGGGCGGCGTCGCAGCCCATCTCCCGGAGGATCTCGAGCTGGCGGGGCGTCTCGACCCCTTCGGCGACGACTTCCATGCCGAGGCCCTTGCCGAGGGTGACGACCGCCTGGGCCAGGACCCGGGCGCGCCG
This sequence comes from uncultured Acidimicrobiia bacterium, assembly GCA_964370965.1. Taxonomy (GTDB): domain Bacteria; phylum Actinomycetota; class Acidimicrobiia; order UBA2766; family UBA2766; genus CAYJLW01. The sequence goes on from CAYJLW010000127.1 coordinate 3,661, forward strand.
GTCGGCGTCCACGCCGGCGACGAAGGCCCGGTCGATCTTGAGCACGTCCGCCGGGACCCGCCCCAGGGCGCCGAGGGCCGAGTAGCCCGTGCCGAAGTCGTCCACCGCGACCCGGACGTTCGCCGCCCGGATGTCGGCGAGGGCGGCGACGAGGAGGTCGAGGTCCCGGGCGAGGAAGCTCTCGGTGATCTCGATCTCGAGGAGCGGCGGGCCCGACCCGCCGCCGGCGGCGCCGAGGACGAAGCCGAGCGTGGTGTCGAGGTCCCCCTGGTAGAGCCGGCGCTGGGAGACGTTCACGCCCACCCGCATGTCATCGAGGCCTTCGTCGCGCCAGTCCCGGCATTGCCCGCATGCGGTGCGCAACACCCAGTTGCCCACGGCCACGATGAGGCCGTTCTCCTCCAGCAGGGGGGCGAACTCAGCCGGGCCCACACGGCCCCGACCATCGCGTTCCCAGCGCAGGAGCGCCTCGACGCAGGTCACGGCGCCGCTCCCGAGCGCGACCTGCGGCCGGTACTCGAGGAAGAGCTCGCCCCGCTCCAGGGCGTGGTGGAGGTCCGATTCCATGGTGAGGCGGGCGAGCGTCCCGTGGCGGTCGTCGGCGCCTTCCATGCTGAAGCCTCCCACTGTACGCCCGCACCGCTCTGCCCTGTGCTAGAGACGCGGCCATGGCTGCGGACACGACTGTGGAACGGATCGCCGGCTGGGCCGCCGGGCTCGACCCCTCCACGATCCCCGACGACGTCCTCCGCCTCGCCCGGGCGCAGCGGCGTTCCGTGCTGGGAGCGGTCGCCGCCTCCGGCGCCGACGAGGCCTCCAGGCGGGTGCTCGGCGCTGTGTCCGCCTGGGCGACGCCGGGGCCGGCCCCCGTCCCGGCCACGGACGTGCGGGGCCGGGTCGAGGACGCCCTGTACGCCGCCGCCGCTCTCTCCGTCGCCCTCGACTTCGACGACTACCTCTGCTTCGCGCACACCGGCCACTCCGGCGTGCTCGTCCCCCTCCTCCTCGCCGCCGAGCACCCGGCGTCCGGGCGGGAGCAGCTCGCCGCCCAGGTGATCGCCAACGAGGTGGGCGGCCGCCTCGGCGGCGCCTGCCTCGTCGGGCCCCTCAACGGCCAACTCTGGTCCTTCGTGCACGCCGCCGGCGCCGCCCTTGCGGCCGGGCGGGTCCTGGGCCTCGACGCCGTCCGCCTCGCCCACGGCCTCGCCCTCGCCCTCACAGCCGCCCCCCGCCCCACGGTGCCGGGCTTCATGGCCCCGGACTCCAAGCTCCTCACCGCCGCCGAACCGGCCGTGGCGGGCCTGCGGGCCGCCCGCCTCGCCGCCGCCGGAGTCACGGGCCCCCTCGACGTCCTCGACCACCCCCAGGGGTTCTTCTCTGCCTTCGCCTACGCCCCTCTCCCCGCCCTGCTGGACGCCCTGGGCGCCGGCTGGGCGACGCGCACCCTCTGCGTGAAGCCCTACCCGGGCTGCGCCTACCTCGACACCACCCTGGACGCCCTGGGCGAGATCGGCCCCGTCCCCGCGGCCGAGGTCGCCGGGGTGGACGTGGACGCCGGCATCCTCACGGTGGGCATGGACGCCATGTCCGCCGGCTACGCCCGCGCCGACCCCACCCCCGTCACGGTGACGTTCTCCGTGCCCTGGAACGTTGCCGTGCATGTCGTCGCCGGGCGCGTGACGGCGGACGAGGTCGCGGGGCCCTGGTTGCGAGCGCACGCCGGCGACCTCGCCCGCCTCGCCGGCGGGGTCCGCCTCCGCCACTCCTGGCCCCTCACCCGCAGAACTCTGGCGGCGATGCGGACGCTCCTCCCCCCCGCCGCGCTCACCCGCGGGGTCGATCCCCGCCGCCTCCTCGCCGGGATCCGCGCCACCCGGGCCTCCCACACCGGTGTTCGCGTGGGCCCCGGGGACGCCCTCGAGCTCCTCCGCCTCCTCCGGCCCCTGGGCCACGGGAGCCCCGGAGGAGCGCAGCGCTCCGGGCGGGTGTGGGACCCGCGCGCCCTGGAGACCTTCGCCATGGCGTTCCCGGCACAGGTCGGCGTCCGCCTCCGTGACGGCACGATGCGCGAGGCCAGCGTGGACGTCCCCCGGGGCGCCGCCGGGCACCCCACCGAAGGCCCCGAGGCCGTGGCAGCGGCGAAGCTCGCCCTCTGGGGGCCCCGCCTCTGGGGCGAGCGCACCGCGGCCGACATCGAGAGAGCGGTGGCCGTGGACGCCCCGGACATAGCAGGTCTGCTCCACGGCCCCGCGACCTGAGGCCCCCCCCCCCCCCCCCCCCCCCCCCCCCCCCCCCCCCCCCCCGGGCCCCCCCCC
>CAYJLW010000128.1:0-5952 GCA_964370965.1 uncultured Acidimicrobiia bacterium
ACACCGTCAAGCACACCCGGCCCCGCCGTCCCGGGCCCCCCTCACCCCCGCCGCAGCGCCCGGCAGTACTCCAGGTACGACACGAGGTCCGCCGCCCGGCGCCCGGCGTCGGCCGGGGCGGCCTTGCCGTACGCGGTCTCCATCCGCCAGCGCAGGTAGGCGGGGTCCGGTGTGGGGAGGAACGGGGGCCGGCACCACCAGCGGCGGCGGGCGAGGCGGAGAAGCACCCGGAGGCCCTCGCCCCAGAGGTCGGGGCGGACGGCGACGGCAGCGAGGTCACGGGCGCCGAGGTCAGCCACGGGCTCCCGCCCCCCGGAAGAGGGCGGCGGCGCCCACCAGGCCCGCCGTAGCACCCAGGGCCGCCGGTTCGACGCGGAGAGCCCGCGCGTAGGAGATGGTGGCGCACGCGGCAGCCTCGGTGCGGGCGGGGGCGAAGAGGAGCTCGCCAGCCGCCGCCACGCCGCCGCCGACGACGGCGAGACGGAGGTCGAGGAGGACGGCGCAGGCGGCGATCCCCCGCCCCAGGAACCGGCCCGCCTCGGCGTAGAGGTCCACCGCCCACGCCTCCCCCGCCTTGGCCGCCGCGGCGACGGCGCGGGCGTCCCAGCGCCCGCCCCGGCGGGCGACGGCCTTCGCCGCGATCGCCGTGCCGGAGGACTCCGCCTCCACGCAACCCCGGGCGCCGCACGCGCAGGGGGCACCGCCGCGATTCACGACGACGTGGCCGACGTGGCCGGCGTTGCCGTCGACACCGTCGAGGAGGCGGCCGTCGAGGACGACGCCGCCGCCGACACCCGTGGAGACGACGAGGCCCACGAAGTCCCGGCAGCCGGCGGCCCGGCCCACCCAGCCCTCCCCCAACGCCATCGCCTTGGCGTCGTTGTCCACGACCACGGGGAGCCCGAAACGCTCGGTGAGTCGCCCGCCGAGAGGGAAGTCCCGCCATGACGGGATGTTCAAGGGGGACACCAACCCCCCCGCCATGGGGCCGCCACAACCCACTCCGAGACCGGCGACGGCCCCCGGCCCGCCCGCGTTCTCCAGCACACCGGCGACGAGTCCGGCGACGTCGGCGAAGAGGTCCTCGGGCCCCGCCCCGCCCCTCGTGGGACGAGACACGAGACCGTGGACCGCACCGGCGTCGTCGACGACGCCGGCGGCCACCTTCGTACCGCCCACGTCCAGGGCGACGACCCTCACGGGCCGAATACCCTTGGCGGGAGAGCTGCCCCAGGAAGGACAGGCCACATGGCCCCAGACACCGCGGACGTCGCGTACGCGCATGCGCGCATGGAGGGCGTCTGCACGCAGGTCGAGCGCGTCCTCATCGGCAAACCCGACGTCGTCCGCCTCGCCCTCGTGGCCATGATCGCCGGCGGCCACGTCCTCATCGAGGACGTCCCCGGTGTGGGCAAGACGCTGCTCGCCAAGACGCTCGCCCGCTCTGTGGGCTGCACGTGGCGCCGCATCCAGTTCACGCCAGACCTCCTGCCGTCCGATGTGCTGGGCGTGAGCGTATTCGACCGGAACACGAGCGAATTCGTCTTTCGGCCGGGGCCGGTGTTCGCGAACATCCTCCTCTCCGACGAGGTGAACCGGGCGTCGCCCCGCACGCAGTCGGCGCTCCTCGAGTGCATGGAGGAACGCCAGGTCACCGTCGACGGCCGCACCTACCCGCTCCCGCCGCCGTTCTGCGTCCTCGCCACCCAGAACCCCCTGGAGCACGAGGGCACGCATCCGCTCCCGGAGTCCCAGCTCGACCGCTTCCTCCTCCGCCTCGAGGTGGGCTACCCGTCACGGAACGCCACCCTGGCGATGCTGGAGGTCCACGGCAACGGCGCCACGCCAGAGGACGTGCCGGCGGTCGGCACCCCCCGCGACGTCCTCACGCTCGCCGCCGCGGCGGACGCCTGCTACGTGGCGCCCCAGATCCGCGAGTACGTCGTGGACCTCGCCGAGCTCACCCGGGCGACACCGGACCTCTCCCTGGGCGTGTCCCCGCGGGCCTGCCTGCACCTCCTCCGGGCCTCCCGGGCGAGCGCCGTCCTCGCCGCCCGCGACTACGTCCTCCCCGACGACGTCAAGGCCATCGCCCACCCCGTGCTGGAGCACCGTCTCGTCCTCTCCGCCGCCGCCGCCCTGGCGGGGGTCACGGTGAGAGACGTCCTCTCCGCCGTGCTCAACGCCCTCCCCGTCCCGGGGGCGCGGTGAGGCGGCGCCCCTTCGGCGCCACCGGCCGGGCCGTCGCCCTCCTGATCACCTCCGCGGCGCTCTACGCCCTCGGGCGCGTCGTGGGCAGCGACGAACTCCTCGCCTTCGCCGTCGCGGGGGGCGCCACGCTCCTCGCCGGCCTCCTCGTGGCCGCCGTCGCCCCCCCGGCCACCGTGGCGCGCACCGTCACCCCGCTGCGGGTCAACGAGGGCGGCTCGGCCAGCCTGCGCTACGAAATCGCGGGGCGGGCGCCCGGAGCCTGGCCCGTGGTGCGCGTCGCCGACGCCCTCACGCGTGCCGGCGCCGACGCCGGGGAGATCCTCGTCCCCGACCCCGACGCGGGCGCCGTCGACCTCACGGGGCTCCCCCGCGGCGTCTGGGAGTTCGGTCCCGCCCTCGTCGTGCGGGCGGACCCCCTCGGCCTCTTCGAGCGCCGCAACGGAGCGGGGGGCGGCGCTCAGCTCCGGGTGTGGCCCGAGGTCCCGCTCCTCCCGGACGACGCCCTCTCGCCCCGCCGCCCCCCCGACGTCGCCCCGGAAGACCCCGACCTGCGGGCGCTGCGCCCGTACCGCGACGGCGACGACATGCGTCGCATCCACTGGCGGGCCACGGCCCGGCGCGGCCGGCCCGTGGTCAGGGAGGACGAGTCCCCGCCCGGCCCCCTCACCGTGATCCTCGACACCCGCGCCGAGCTGTACACCCCGGACACGTCCGGTTGGGACGCCACCTTCGAAGCCGCCGTGCGGGCCGCCGCCGCCGCCCTCGGGGCGGGCGCCCGCGAGCGCCGTCCGCTGCGCGTCGCCCTCGCCGCGCCCGGCCGGCCCTCCGCAGAGCTGCGCCCCGACCGTCCCCTGGGCCCCGCACTCGACCTCCTCGCCGGAGCCCGCACCCACGACGGGGTGCGCCCCGAGGAGGCCGGGGAGTGCCTGCGGCGCTGGAACGGCGGGCCCCTCGTGTACTGCGGCGGCCGCTGGGACGAAGGTGTCGGACGTGTCCTGCACCTCGCCCGGCGCGCCGGGGTCGCGCCCGTCCTGGTGCTCGAGCCCTCCGCCGTGCCGCCCCTCACGGACGCGCTCGTCGTGACGCCGGTCGGGCCCGAAGACGTCGCCGCCGCCTGGACACGCGCCCTGCTCGCCGCCGCGCACGTCACCGGGGTACGCCGGTGAGCGGCGTCCTGCTCGCCGGGCTCTGGCTGGGGGCCGTGTCGGCTTTCGGGGCGCTCTTCAGCGGTGGGGAATGGACGGTGCCCGTGGTCCTCGCCGTCCTCGCCCCCCTCGGGATCGAGGCCGCGAACAGCCGCCTGGCCGCCACCCGTCCCTCCCGGGCCCGCCTCGTCGTGCGCCTCGTGACACTCGGCGCTCAGGTGTACGGGTGTTTCGCCCTCCTCGGGTGGGCGTCGTACCCGCACACCATGCTCCTCGGCGTCCTGCCCACCCCGGCGACCGTCACCGCCGTGGCCCACGGCCTCTCCGAGGGTCTCGTCTCGTCCCGCGCGACCGTGCCGCCCACGCAGGCGACCGCGGCGTTCGTCACCCTCGCCGCGGGTGCCGCCTGGTGGTGCGCCGCCGCTTCCTCCGCCTGCCTGTGGACGGCTGCCAGCCCCGGCCTCGCCGTGGCCCCGCCCGTCGCCCTGTACGCCGGCGTCAAGGCCCTCGCCGACGGCCGGCCCGGCGGCGCCCCCGTCGCCCTCGTCGTCGCCCTCGCCGTCGCCACGGTCGCCTCCTCACGCCTCACGCGTTCGCGCCCCGTGCGCCCCCAGACGGTCGCCGCCGCCGGCGCGCTCGCCGTCCTCGTGGCGGCCGGCACCCTCGTCGCCCCCTTCGCCCCCGGATGGGGCGCGGGGCCCGTCGTGCGGTGGCGCAAGAAGGTGACGCCCAACATCAGCGTGTCCCCCGACGTCGACGTCCGCCCCCAGCTCCGCCGCAGCGAACCCGTCGAGGTCTTCCGGGTCCAGGTGCAGACGCGCAACCCCACCTACTGGCGCCTCACGGCGCTCGACGTCTTCGACGGCCGTCGCTGGACGATGTCCGCGCAACCCCCCGCCCTGCCGGGCCCCTCCGGCGGGATCCGCACCCTGCGCCTCCGCCAGCAGGTCAAGATCACGGCGCTCCGGAGCGAGTGGCTGCCCGCCGCGTTCGCCCCCGTGGCCGCCTCCAGGGACGTCGCCTACGACCCGGCCGTCGGGGCCCTGCGCACCTCCCGGCCCCGCAAGGGAGGTTGGATCTACGGGGTGGAGTCCGCCGTGGCGTCCCCCGGCCCCGAGGAACTCGCGAAGGTGGGGCCGGCCACGCGCGGCGGGGCGTCGCGGCGGGAGCTCGCGCACTACACGACGCTGCCCCCGCTGCCCAAGGACGTCACGGCCTGGGTGCGCCGCGCCGCCGGTGGCGCCCGCTCCCCCTTCGAGGCGGCGATCTCGGTCCAGAACACGCTCCGGGACTTCGAGTACGACCTCGACGTGCCCGCCGGCGCGGGCGGCAACGACCTCGCCCGGTTCCTCACCGAGACCCGTCGGGGCTACTGCGAGCAGTTCGCCGCCGCGATGGCGGTCGCCGCCCGCTCCCTCGGGATCCCGGCGCGCGTGGCGATCGGCTACACGCCCGGGAAGGCCAACGTCACCGAGGAGCTCTTCACGGTCACGACCGCCGAGGCGCACGCCTGGCCCGAGCTCTGGTTCGACGGATACGGCTGGCTGGCCTTCGAGCCCACGCCGTCACGGTCCAACCCCACCGCGGGCTACGCCGCCCCCCCTGCGAGCGGCCCCGGCAGCGACCCCACGGCCGCCGCCACCCCGGAGGCCTCGGCCCCTGCTCCGGTCCCCGGCGCCACCTCGTCGCCCACACCGGCGGCGTCCCCGACTCCACCCGCGAGCCTCCCCGGGGTGTCGCCGTCCCCCACGCCTGAAGCCGGCCGCCCCCCGGTGTGGCTGTTCCTGGTCGTCTTCGCCGCCCTGGTCGTCCTCACCCCGGTGCTCTGGAAGCTCGTGCGGCGCCGCCGCCGCCTCCGCACCGGCCCCCCGGGCGCCTGGGCCGAGGCGCGAGACCTGGCCGTGGACCTCGGGGTGGACCCGGGCGCCGCCGACACGCCCGCGGAGTTCGCCGAGCGGGCGGCGAGCGGAGGGATCCCCCTCGACGACCTCGCCGGACTCCACGCCCGCTCCCGTTACGGGCCCACGGGACGGCCCCGGGCACAGGGCACCAGGGCGTGGGAGATGGAGCGCCAGGTCCGGCGTCGCCTCTGGCGCCAGGAGCCCTTCCGGGTGCTGCGCGCAGGCCTGTCCTGGCGTTCCCTGGGCAGGGGAGCCGGATCGACCCGCGTCAGTCGTCGGAGCGGCGGCGGGGACGATCGCTCGTCAACCCGCGCAGCCATCCGGGGCGGTCCCCCCGGCGGAGGTCGTTGATGCCCGCCCGCGTGACCCGCCGGAACGCGTAGTACGCCCACACGCCTGAAGCGAGGGCGATCCCGAAGCCGACGAGGCTGAGCAACACGCTCTCGCCGAGCAGGACGACCATGAGGAGGAGGCCGACGAGGACACCGACGGCGGCGAGCTTGAGCTGGCGCCCGGCATGGCGGTAGACGCTCGTCTCGCCCACCTCGCGGGCGAGCTTCGGGTCGTCCGCGTAGAGCTGCGCCTCGATCTCACGGAGTATGCGCTGCTCGTCCTCGGAAAGCGGCACTCCGCCCCCTCTCCCGAACGTAGGGGCCGGCCCCCTCTGCGACCGGCCGGTGCCTCAGTATACGGCG
>CAYJLW010000129.1:0-5589 GCA_964370965.1 uncultured Acidimicrobiia bacterium
TCCCCGCTCAGAGGGCCGCTCGGGCCCGGGGGCAGGCGTGAGCGCCGTGCGCGAGCCTGCGAGCCCCCGGCGCCGGCGCACCCGCGCCGCCCGCACGCGGCGCTACCTCGATGCCGCCATGGCCATCGTGGGGGCCGAAGGCCTCGACGCCCTCACGATGGCCCGTCTCGCCGACGAGCTCGACGTCGCCGTGGGCTCGGCCTACCGGTACTTCCCCTCCAAGGACGCCCTCGTCGCCGCCCTGCAGCGCGACGCCATCGAGACCCTCCTCGGCGCCTACCGGGAGAGCCGGGCGGACCTCGACGCCGCGATCGGGAGGCGCCCGGACGGGGTGGCCAGGGTGCTCGCGGGCGCCGTCCATTTCGGGGCCTTCCTCGCCGACGCCGTCACGGGACTCCCCGAGGAGTCCCGCTTGCTCCTTCTTCTGGTGAGCGACCCGCGCCCCGTCGTCCCGGAGGACCAGGTGGCCGTGGCCGCTCCTGCTGCCGCCGAGCTCCTCGGGGTGGTTGCCGGGCTCCTCCGGGACGGGGCCGCCGCCGGAGCCCTCGTCCGCGGCGACGCCCGGGACCGGGCCGTGGAGTGGCTGGCGGGGCTGTCCGGGGTCCTGGCCTCGGCCAAGCTCGCCCGTCTCGACGCCGGCCTCCCGGACGTCCCCAGCCTCGCCGGGCGCCTCACCGGGGACCTCCTCGTCGCCTGGGGCGCCGACCCCGCCGCCGTCCGCCGCGCCGCGGGCCTCGTCGCCCGTCTCGCCGCAGTGGCACCCCTCGCCCGCCCGCCTTCGGGAGACCCGCTGGGTCCGTGAGTCCGGGCTTCCGGGTTGCCGCGCCGTCGGGGGTGCGGGTTGCGGGCGTCGTGCGGCCGTTGGATACACCCGGTGGAATCGTCGAGGCGAGGTGCCAGAAGGGCTTTCCGCGCGGCGGCGCCGGGATACACTTCCGCGCCGGTGACACTCATGAACAAGCAGGCCCCGCTCCCCAAGTACCCCATCGAGTCGGTGGACAACGCCCTCCGGCTCCTTCTGGTCCTCGGCGACAGGGGGGAGATCGGCGTCTCTGAGGCCGGTGAGTTCCTGGGCGTGGCGCCCTCCACCGCCCACCGGCTTCTCGCCATGCTCGGCCACCACGGCTTCGTGCAGCAGGACCCGGCGCACAAGACCTACAAGGCGGGGCCGGCACTCGTGCAGATCGGCCTTGCCGCGATGCGCGAGATCGACATCCGCGCCCAGGCCCACCCGTCCCTGGAACGCCTCGTGGCCGAGGTGGGGGAGACGGCCCACCTCGGCGTCCTGCAGGGCACCGACGTCCTCTTCATCGACTGCGTCGAGGGGTCCAGGGCGCTCCGGGCCGGTGCCCGCGTGGGCCAGACCCTGCCTGCGCACTGCACGGCGGCCGGCAAGGCCATGCTCGCGGGGCTTGGCGACGAGCGTGTCGACGAGCTCTACCCGGGCGAGGAGCTCCCCCGTGTCACGGGGGCCACGATCACGAAGCGCTCCGGCCTGCACGACGAGCTCTTGCGCGTGCGTTCCGACGGCTACGCCACGAACCAGGGCGAGAGCGAGGCGGACCTCAGCGCGGTAGCGGCCGCGATCGTCGACCGCGCCGGCCGCGTCCGGGGCGCCATCACCGTCGCCGCCCCCGACCAGCGGATGCACGCCGAGGACCTCCCGGCCACGGCCCGTCTCGTCAAGGACGCCGCCGCCGAGGTGGGCGAACGCCTCGCGTAGGAGGGGCGGGGAGCTCCGGCGGGACGCCGCGGGGCGCGTCCAACTCATGCCGGACCCGGGGATGTCGAGTGTTGACCGTGCCCGGGCTGCAACGTATCCTTCTGTTGCGCAGAAGCGTGTTCTGCTGAACGAAATGGCGCAGTCCCATGCAGAGGAGACGGCAACGTGTGCGGTGACCCCGAGATGCTCGGACGGGTCCTGACGGTCGACCGGGTCCGGGAGCTGAACGCGCGGGACTACTTCTACAAGATGCTCAAGGACAACCCGGAGATCACGAGGATCGCGCCGGGTGTCGAGAACGAGATCCTCGTCGGGGCGATCGACTGCCACATCCACGCCTACCCAGACTTCGTGCACCGCTCCCAGGACATGCTCGGCATCGCCGTGGAGGCGTCCCGGGCGGGGATGCGCGCCGTGGTGTTCAAGGACCACTTCCACCTCACCGCAGGCGTCGCCTACATGGTGCAGCGCCAGATCGACGACATGGTCGCCGACGGCCGCCTCGAGCACCGCGTCGAGGTCTACGGCGGCCTCGGCCTCAACCTGGGGGCGAACCCCGAGGCCGTGCGCACGGGCCTGAAGTACCCCAACTTCAAGACCGTGTGGTTCCCCACGTTCCGCTCCTACGGCTGGGCCCGTTTCGCCGGCATCGAGGACCGTGAGGACTACGTCCGCCTCGTCGACGACGAGGCCAACGTGTACCCGAACGTGCGGGCGATCATGGAGATGGCCGCCGAGGCGGACGTCTGCATCGGTCTCGGCCACACGGACTTCGAGGAGCTCCTGCCCCTCGCCACCCTCGCCCGGGAGATCGGCGTCCGCACAGTCCTCGACCACCCCCTCCTCGAGCTGAACAAGCTCACGGTCGAGGAGATGCAGACCCTGGCCGACCTCGGCTCCTACGTGGGGACGTACTGCCAGCCCATGATCCCGTCGCTCTACCAGCCGGTCGTGGACCCGATGGAGACCCTGGAGACGATCAAGGCCGTGGGCGCAGCCCGCTGCGTGGCCGGGAGCGACTTCGGCCAGGTCCTGCATGTGGACACGATCGACGGCATGCGGATATTCATCCGCGCCCTGCTCGGCTTCGGCCTCCCCGAGGCGGACCTCGTCACGATCGTGCGCGACGCCCCCGCCGCCCTCCTCGGCCTCCCGCTGGAGGGCTAGGGCGTGTCCCGGGTCACGTCGCTCGCGGAGGCGGTCTCCCTCGTGGAGGACGGCTCCCACGTCGCCCTCGGCGGCTTCGCCATCACCCGGAACTCGATGGCCGTGGTGCACGAGATCGTGCGGGCCGGCCGGCGCGACCTCACGCTCAGCCAGGTGATCGGCGGCATGGACACCGACGTCCTCGTGGGCGCGGGCGCCGTGGCGCACCTCACCTACTCCGGCGGGTCCCTGGACCGCTTCGGGTTCCTCCACGGCCTCAACGCCGCCGTCCTCGCCCGCAAGGTCGTCGCCCGGGAGTACTCCAGCCTCGCGCTCACCCTGCGCTTCCACGCCGGGGCCATGGGGATGCCCTTCGCATCCTGCAAGTCCATGCTGGGCTCGGACCTCCTCGCCCCCCTGCGCGAGAGCGGTGAGGTGCGCGTCATGGACGACCCCTTCACGGGCGAGCCCGCCGTCGTGCTCCCGCCCCTGTGCCCCGACGTCGCCTTCGTGCACGCGGACGTCGCCGACGAGCGGGGCAACGCGGTCGTGTCCGGGCCCACGTGGACGATCCGGGAGACCGCCTTCGCCGCCCGGCGGGTGGTCGTGACCGCCGAGGAGATCGTCCCCACGGGCGACCTCGACGCCGACCACGTCCTCGTCCCGGCGGCGATCGTGAACGCCGTCGTGGAGGTGCCCCGGGGCGCCCACCCCACGGCGGTCCTGGGCCGCTACGACTACGACCGCGAACACCTCACGGAGTACGCCGCCATGGCCCGGGCGGGTCTCGACGGCGTCGCCGCCTACGTCGAGAAGTACGTCCTCGGCGTGGGCGGCCACAGCGAGTACCTCGACCTCGTGGGGAGGGCGGCGTGACCCAGGCCGGTGAGTGGACCGGCCGGGAGATGATGGCGGTGGCCGCCTCCCAGCTCGTCGCCGACGACGACGTCGCGCTCGTGGGCCTCGGCGTCCCCCAGATCGCCGCCCTCCTCGCCAAGCACACCCACGCCCCCGGGGCGACGCTGCTCTTCGAGATCGGGGTCTTCGAGGCCGAGCCCCGCGTGCCGGCGATGGGCGTCGCCGACCCCCGGATCTGGGAGGGCTCCACGGCCTTCGGGAGCATGCTGGACGTCCTGGGCTACATGCTCCACGGGGGCCGGGTGAGCCTCGGCCTGCTCGGGGCCCTGCAGGTGGACTCCGGCGGGAACGTGAACTCGACCCAGGTCCTGGACGAGGACGGCGGCCCGCGGCGCTTCCTGGGCTCGGGGGGGGCGAACGACATCGCGTCGGTGGCCGGGCGCAACGTGATCGTGATGGCCCACCAGCCCCGCAAGTTCCGGGAGGCGGTGGACTTCGTGACGAGCCCCGGCCGCCGGGTCGGGGCTCGCACCCGGGGGGAGCTCGGCCTGCGGGGCGCCGGGACCGTGGCGGTGGTGACGGACCGGGCCGTCCTAGACGTCACCGAGGACGGCGTCGTGCTCCACAGCGTGCATCCCGGGGAGGACCCCGACGCCGTCGTCGCCGACACGCCCATGACCGTGGCAGTGGGGAGCGCGGGCGTCGCCGAGACCGTGTCGCCCACGGCGGCAGAGCTCCGCCTCATCCGGGACGAGCTCGACCCGCACCGGTGGTACACAGGGTGAGAGCGAAGGGGTGCCCACGGCGGATCGCGAGCGTTGACAGGGGACGGGGGAAGTCGTTATGGTGACCAGAATGCCGTTCTGGCACACAGAAACCGCCGGACTGCGGGGTTGACCGTGTACACCGTGGACATCGACATCGGAGGAACCCTCACCGACGGCCTCGTGAGCGACGCCACGGACGCCCTCGCCGTCAAGGTCGACACCACCCCGCACGACTTCACCGTGTGCTTCTTCGACTGCCTGCGCGAGGCGGCCACGGAGCTGGGCTTCACCGACATCGGGTCCTTCCTCGACCGGGTCGCCGTCATCCGCTGGTCGTCCACGATCTCCACCAACGTCCTCGCCGAACGCAAGGGCCCCCGCATCGGCCTCCTGGGGAGCCCGGGCATGGGCACGGCGCTCTACGGGCCGGAGACGAGCCCGGCGGTCGACACGATCCTCGACCCGTCGAGCATCACCGAGGTCGCCCTGCCCCTCCAGCGCGAGGAGGTCCTCACCCAGGTGCGGGCCCTCCTCGAACAGGGGGTGCGCCGGGTCTGCGTGAGCCTGCAGGGCGCCTACGCCGATCCGGGCCCCGAGACCGACGTGAAGCAGTGGGTGGCAGACCAGTATCCCGACCACTTCCTCGGCGCCGTGCCCGTCCTCGCGGGCACGGACATGATCGTCCACCCCGACGACCGCACCCGCACGCACATGGCGCTCGTGAACGCGTACGTACACACGCCCCTGGCGGTGTCGCTCTTCAAGGCCGAGGAGGAGCTCATGCACCTCTACGGCTACCGGCGGCCGCTCTACATCGGCCACGTCTCCGGCGGCGTCGCCCGCGTCGCCAAGACCAAGGGCTTCGACACCCTGGAGTCCGGGCCCGTCTTCGGGATCTCCGCCGGCGCCTACTCCGCCCGGCGCTACGGCCACGACAGGGTCCTCGCCCTCGACGTGGGCGGCACCACGGCGAAGCTGGGCGTCATCCTGGACGGCCGGGCGGCGATGGCCGAGCGCACCGACATGTTCGGCATCCCGCTGGAGACCCCGTGGATCCTGCTCCGCTCCGTCGCCCTCGGCGGCGGCAGCGTGGCC
>CAYJLW010000130.1:0-5310 GCA_964370965.1 uncultured Acidimicrobiia bacterium
CGAACAGGAGCGCGGCGTAGACGCAGCGGATCGGGTCCCAGCGCGCGAAGATGACCAGCGCCACCGCCATCAGGCCCTGGCCCGACGACAGGCCCTGGTTCCAGCTGCCGGGATAGTAGAGCGAGAGGAACGCCCCGCCGACGCCGGCGAGGAACCCGCCGGCGGCGGTGGCGAGGAAGCGCACGAGGTCGACCGAGACGCCCATGGCCTTGGCCGAGGCGGCACTGTCGCCGGTCATGCGGACGATGAGGCCCCAGCGGGTGTTGCGGAAGGCCCACCACATGAAGACGGCGAGCGCGATGCCGACGAAGAACAGCGGGTTGACCTGCAGTGCCTGCGCCAGCGCCGGGTTGCCGGTCCAGTCGCCCAGGTGGATGGCCTCGAGCCGGGGCGCCGTGGGCTGGATGAAGGGCTTGCCGAAGAAGAACGCGAGCCCGGTGCCGAAGCTCATGATGGCGATGCCGACGGCGATGTCGTTCACCTTGGGCAGCTTGCAGATATAGCCGTGCAGCGCCCCGAGCAGCAGGCCTGAGCCGCCCGCGGCGAGCACGCCGAGCCACGGGCTGCCCGAGAGATAGGAGGCGGCGTAGGCGACCATGGCGCCGAGCACCAGATTGCCTTCCAGCCCGAGGTTGATGCGGCCAGACTTCTCGATCAGCGTCTCCCCCAGCGCCACGAACATGAAAGGCGTCGAGACGCGGATGGCGCCGCCGAGCATGGCGACGAGCACAGTGACGAGGGCGGCGTCCATCAGGTGCGGTCTCCGCTGCTGGGGGGCTGGAACAGCTTGATGCGGCCGTAGAAGGTTTCCGAGACCAGCAGCACCACGAACAGCATGCCTTGCAGCACCAGTACCGTGGCGTCGGGCATGTCCATGCGCCGCTGCACCACGCCGCCCGAGGCGGGGATGGCGCCGAAGAGGATGGCGACGGGCACCACGGCCAGCGGGTTGTGCCGGGCGAGGAAGCTCACCAGGATGCCGGTGAAGCCGTAGCCGGCGACCAGCGAGGCATTGGCCTGGCCGTGGATGGCTGCGACCTCGAAGAAGCCGGCGAGGCCGGCTGCCGCCCCGGCCAGGGCGCAGGAGACGACCATCAGCCAGCCGACCGGCAAGCCCTGCGCCAGCGCGGCGCGGGTGTTGCCGCCAGTTATCCGGGCGGCGAAGCCGAAGGTGGTGCGGCTCATCAGGACGTAGAGCGCGACGGCGAGGATGAGGCCGGCGGCGAGGCCCCAGTGCACGTCCATGCCCGGGATGTTGCCGACGCGGTAGGCATCGCCGATCGGCATGGTCGAGGGCTTGTTGGCGGAAGCCGGGTCGCGCAGCACGCCTTCGACGAAGAAGTTCATGATGGCGATGGCGATGTAGCTCATCAGCAGCGAGGCGATCGTCTCGTTGACGCCGCGCGCATGCTTGAGCCAGCCGGTTAGCCCGACCCAGGCGCCACCGGTGAGCATGGCGGTCAGCGCCATCGCCGTCCAGGCGAACAGCGGTGGCACGCCGGCGCCGACCAGCGGGATGGCGGCGGCGGCGGGGGGGGAGCCCCCCCCCCCCCCCCGGCCCCCCCCCCCCCTCCACCGCCGCCCCGCCCCCCGCCCAGTTCGGTTGGGGGTCCGGTGGGGGGTCCGGTGGGGCAGACCCGGAGGAGGGGGGTTGACCGCGGGATCCTCACCAGCCCGACCCCCCGTGACGCTGTGGCGGGGGGCCGTCCTCCCAGCCCTTGCGGGTCTTGAGCACCCGGGCGGGCACGCCGCCCACGATCGCCCCCGGAGGGACGTCGGCCGTGACGAGGGCGTGGGACCCGATGACGGCGCCCTCGCCCACCGTGACCCCGCGCAGGATCGTGGCCTTCTCCCCGATCCAGACGCCGTCGCCGATGCGCACCGGTGAGGTGTCGATGCCCTGGGAGCGGATGGGGACGTCCGGTTCCTCGAAGCGGTGGTCGAAGTCCGTGAGGTAGATCCAGTCGGCGAAGATGCACTCGGCGCCGATCTCGACGTCGAGGTAGCAGTTCACGACGTTGTTGGACCCGAAGACGGTCTTGTCTCCGATGCCGAGGTGCCCCTCGTGGCAGCGGATGGCGTTGCCGTTGCCGATCCAGACGAAACGCCCCACACGTATGTGGCCCATGCCCCGGCGCGCCGTGAGATCGACGTTCCGGCCCATGAACACGACGCCGTCGGTCTCGATCCAGGGCTGGGTGAGGCGCATCTGGGCGTAGCGGGCGAGGAGTACGGCGTGGTTCGCGGTGACGGCGTCGTGGGCGCGGGCCCAACGGACGTTGCGCACGAAGAAGTCCCGGGCCCGCCCCACCGGCCCCGCCTCGGCCCCGCCCGGTTCGGCGCTCCACGCCCGCGGAGGCGTCACGCAGGCTTCTCCCCGGCAAGGACGACGTTGTAGAACCAGCGGGCGGGCACGATGCGGCGCATCACCCTGGCGTCGAGGTCCGAGAGGCGGAGGTAGTTCGTGTACGCGAACCACGCCCAGCGCTCCCCGAGCAAGCCCTCCGGGGCGTTCCCCTCGATGACCCGGCACGTCCAGCCGAAGACGGACGCCAGGAGCTCCTCGGTGACGTAGCGGACGTTGGCGAGGCCGGCGCCCTCGGCCATGCCGGCGACCCGCTCGGGCTCGAACTCCCACAGGTCCACGACGGATTCCAGCGCTGAGAGCTCGGCCTCCTCGGCGGTCTTGCGCGGCCTTCTCCAGCCCGCGCCCAGAACCGGGACCCGCCGAAGGACCCGCAGCCCGCGGCCCGTGGTCCTCTTCACCACCTCGGCCAGGGCGTGACCGCCCTTGGTGGGCTCACCGGCGATCAGGATCGTCCCGCCGGGTCGGCACACCCGCACCATCTCCCGCAGGCAGAGCGCCGGGTCGGGGATGTGGTGCAGGAACGCGTGCCCGCAGACGAGGTCGAAGCTGTCGTCCGGGAACGGGAGAGCCTCGGCGTCGGCGGCCTCGGTCTCGATCTCCCAGCCGAGGCTCTCGGCGTTGCGGGCGCAGACCTCGAGGATCCCGGAGGATATGTCCGTGGCGGCGCCCTCCTTCACCCAGCCGCCCCGGTAGAGGTTGAGGAGGAAGAAGCCCGTGCCGGCGCCGATCTCCAGCGCCCGCTCGAACACCACCTTCTCGGGCATGACGCCGCCAAGGCGTTCCTCGACGTACGCGAGCGTGCGGTCGTCGAAGTCGATCGACCACTTGTCGTCGTAGTCGGCGGCCGCCCTGTCGTGGTACAGGATGTTCGCCGTCTTAGGGTCCAGGCTCGTGGGGGGGACTCCGTCCCCCCCACAGGCCCCCCCTGGCTTGACCGCTTGCCCCGGAACAGCGGTTCTGGGCGGGCAAAGCCCGTCCTCACGCGGCCTGTCGCCGCCCGCCGCCAGCCCGAGAACCTGTCCGAAAAGCCGCAACCCGACCCCCGTTTGTCTCACCGGCCGGCGAACTTCGCCTTGCCGGGGCCGTGATCGAGGAAGGATGCCACGCCGGTGCCGGCGTCCTCGGTGTCGAAGGCGCGCCCGAAGTGGACGGCCTCGAGGTCGAGGCCCTCCGCGAGGGAACGGTCGCGGCCGCCGTCGATCGCCGCCTTCGCCTCCCCCATCGCCGCCACGGCCCCCCCGGCGAGCTTGCGGGCCCACTCCAGGGCCGCGGGCAAGACATCGTCGGGCTCGACCACCTTGTCCACGAGGCCGATGTCGAGGGCCTCCTGGGCGCGGATGTGACGTCCACTGAAGACGAGGTCCTTGGCCCGCCCGGAACCGACGAGGCGGGGAAGACGCTGCGTGCCGCCCCCGCCCGGGATGATCCCGAGCTGGATCTCGGGGAGGCCGAGGCGGGCGTTGTCGCCTGCGACCCGGAAGTCGCAGCAGAGGGCGAGCTCGAGGCCGCCGCCGAGCGCGTAGCCGGTGACGGCGGCGATGGTGGGGCGGGGGAAGCCGGCGAGGGCGTCGAGGCCGGCGCGGAACCCGCCGGCCACGCGCCGGGCCGTCTCACAGTCGACGGGGTCGAACTCCTTGACGTCGGCGCCGGCCGCGAAGACCGAGTCGCCGCCCCAAACCACGACCGCCTTGGTGTCCCCGAGACCGCTCACCGCCTCGGCGAGCTCGGCCAGGAGCTGGGAGTTGAGGGCGTTGACGGGGGGACGCTGCAGCCTGATTGCGACGACGCCGTCGCCGTGGTCGTGCGTGGCGATGAGCTCCATCAGTGCTCCTCCAGGATGTTCCCGAGGCCGGCGGCCTCGATGAGGCGGCCCGCGGCGGCGTGAGGGTCGAGCGTACGGGCCGCGACCTCGTCCACGAGGGCGTCGAAGCCGGGGCCTTCGCAGCGGTGGCGGATCGCCTGCCCGAGACGCTCCACGACGACGTTGCGGACCTCGTCCACGAGGTGGGCGCGCCGCCGGGCGGTGAGGCGGCCGCCCTCGCCGAGGTGCGCCCGGTGGCTGCGGACGGCGTCCCAGAGCTCGTCGATGCCCTCCGCGCGGTCGGCGACCGTGGTCACGACCGGGGGCCGCCAGTCGCTCACGGGCGACAGGTCCAGCATCTGCTCCAGGTCCCGGACGGCTTCGGGGGCGCCGGGACGGTCGGCCTTGTTGACCACGAACACGTCGGCGATCTCCAGGAGGCCGGCTTTGGCCGCCTGCACGGCGTCGCCCCAGCCCGGGTTGACGACGACGACGACGGTGTCGGCGGTTTCCACGATCTCGATCTCGACCTGGCCCACGCCCACGGTCTCCACGAGCACGACGGGCTTGCCCACGGCGTCTAAGACCCGCACGGCGTTCGGGGCCGCCCCGGCGAGGCCGCCGAGGGCCCCCCGGGAGGCCATGGAACGGATGAAGACCCCCGGGTCCAGGGCGTGGTCCTGCATGCGCACACGGTCCCCGAGGATGGCGCCGCCGGAGAAGGGCGAGGACGGGTCGACGGCGAGGACCCCGACCTCGGTGCCGTCGCGGCGGATGCGGGTGATCATGGCGTCCACGAGCGTGGACTTGCCCGCTCCGGGCGCCCCGGTGAGACCGACGACGTGGGCACGGCCGCAGTGCGGGAACACCGCCTCGAGCACCCGCCCCGCCCCGGGGCCCTCCACCAGGGAGATGAGCTTGGCGACGGCGGCCCGGTTGCCCTCACGGGCGGCGGCGAAGAGCGCGCTGGGTTCGGCGGGCAGCACCATCCGGGCGAGTCTATGGCGGCCGCCTTCCCCGCCCCGAACTGCGCCGTCACGGGAAGGACGGCCTCAGCGCCTGCTGAGGGCCCGGCGCCCCGGCGCCCCGGTCCCCCAGTCCCTCGGTCGCCCGGCGGTCCGGCACCCCGACGGTTCGGCAC
>CAYJLW010000131.1:0-5187 GCA_964370965.1 uncultured Acidimicrobiia bacterium
TTCGTCCCGGGTCCCCGCTGCTACAGGACAACGGTGGAGCCGAGCAGAATCGAACTGCCGACCTCTTGCATGCCATGCAAGCGCTCTACCAACTGAGCTACGGCCCCGCGGGACGGCCAGTGTAGCGCAGGTCGGCGGGGGGACCCGGGGGTACGGGGTGGGGCGGCGTCCTCGCTACGTGGCCTTCAGAACCTCGTCGAAGCCTTCCTGCATGCACTCGAGGAGGAAGGCGTCGTCGGGGACGGCGGCGGGGTCGACGTTCAGGGTCACGCCGGCCTGGTCGAGGTAGCTCAGCAACGTGAGGTTCGCGGCGGCGCCGCTGGGCGGGGCGAAGGCGAACATGCCCTGCACCCGGGCGCCGCCGAGGTACAGCGGGACGGGCGGGCCGGGGACGTTGCTGGCGGTGAAGTCCACGTGCTTGAGCATGCCGCCGAAGATGGTGGTGAGGGCGGCGGTGGGGAGCTGGTTGAGGAAGAAGGCGATGCGGTCCACGTAGTTGTTTGCCGGCTCGGCCCGCTCCCGGCGCACGATGTTGCGCATCGCCCGCATCCGCTCGTCAGGGTTCCCGCTGCGGACCGGGACCGGGAAGCGGGCGAGCATGATGTGGTTGCCCGGGTCGTTGGCGTGGGCTTCGTCGCGGAGGTTGATCGGCATCGTCATGCGGAGCTCGTCGGGGTCGGCGCCGTGGGCGAGGTGGTAGCGGTGCCAGCCGGAAGACAGCGCCGCCACGAAGGCGTCGTTGAGCTTGCAGCCCGCCCGCTTCGCCGCCGCCTTTAGGTCCGGGAAGGGCACGGTGAGCGCCTGGAACCGCAGGCGGGAGGACCGGTCGCGCATGATCGGGCTCATCGGTTCCCGGATCGGGGCCACGGCGCGGGCGACGGAGTCGAGGTCGGCGGTCCACTCCCGCAGCGTGCGCACCGGGCGGCGGGCGAAGTGCCCGGCGAGGTCGAGGCCGCGTCGCACGAGCGGGACGGCCCCGCGGGCGCCGCGGGTGAAGGACTCCAGGGCGAGGTGCGGGGCGGAGTAGCGCTCGCCGTCGGGCTCGGCGAGGTCCTCCTCGGCGAGGTCGGCGTCCGCGGCGACGTCGAAGACCCGCTGCATGAGCATGACGCCGCCCACGCCGTCGGTGACGGAGTGGTGGATCTTCTGGATGAGGGCGGCCTCCCCGTTGGCGAGGTCCTCGACGACGGTGAAGTGCCACAGGGGCCGGGAACGGTCGAAGCCCACCATCGCGAGGGACGACGCCATGTCGAGCAGGGAGCGGAACGAACCGTCACCAGGGGCGCGGACCCACTGGAGGTGGCAGCGGATGTCGAAGTCCGGGTCGTAGGCCCACACCGGCGTCGAGAGGCCCAGGGGCGCCTGGAAGACACGCTGGCGGAGGCGCGGAATGACGAGTGCCGCCCTGCGGATCTTCTCCTCCACCCTTTCGCGGTCGGGCCCGCTGTCGAGAAGGGTGACCGCGGTGATCGTGGAGCGAAGTACCGGGTCCTTTTCGACCCGCCACATGAGGGAGTCCTCGTAGCTCATGTGGCGATCGAAGTGGATCTCGTTGCTCATCTTCGCCCCCAGACGACGGCCGGCTGCGCGGGCCCCATGGTATGCCTGCCAGGAGGCCGTGTCTCCCCCCTCGCGGCCTCAAGCGCAGCGCCGTCGGAGTCGACGGGTGGGTGAGCTCCGCGTGGACAGTCAACGCCGCCCGGGCCGGCGGGCCCGTCTCACCCGCCGGACCCGCCGCCCTCGCCGCGGCGCGCGTCGCCGGCAGGTCTTTCGGCGGCCGTGGCGCAAACACGGCGGGGCAGGCGGGGGCGGTGCCGCGGAGGGCGGCGGGGTGGGGGGACCGGGGGGCGCCGGCGGCGGGGTGCGCGGGTCCGGCGACGTCCCGTCGCCGTCGAGGAGGACTGCGCCGGACTGCGGGGGCAGCGTCACGTGTGTGACGAGCCGGTACGACAAGGTGCCGGTGGGCACCCCGGAGGCGGGCAGGGTGCCTCCACCTGAGACCTCGAGGAGGCGACGGGTGCGGCCCAGGGCCACCTCACGGGTCGTGCCGGAGGGGTTCACCAGCACCTCGCCGTTGTCGAAGGCGCGCCGGTAGACGCCCGCCCCGGCGTCGTACATGGCGGCCGCCGATGCAGCCGGGCCTGTGAGCGGGGCGCCGATGGGGACGTCGTACTCCGGCCACCACTCCGGCTCGAGGTCGAGCTCGCTGTTCAAGAACGCGCGTGAGCCCTTCACGAGGAGGTAGGTGCCGAGGGCGAAGAGGCGGCCGCGGGTCCCGGAGGCGTAGGACTGCGCCAGGACAGCCTTCCCCGAGCGGACGAGGCGGAGGACGCGGTCCACCTGCAGCGCCCAGTCCGAGGGGTCGAAGGGGCTGTCGTCGCCCCACTGTGCGAAGCCCTCGACCATGACGCCGTCCACCCCCGAGTAGTCGGTGGGGTCGCGGGTCGTGATCCATGCGCCCACGTTCGGGACGACGTGGTAACCGCCCACAGCGGTGGTCTGCATCCACTCCAGCCAGCGCCGGATGCGTCCCGCCCAGGCAGCCTCGAAGGTGGGGTCGTAGGCCGCCAGGGCGGGGGAGAAGAGGTCTGCACCCAAGTAGTTGGGGACGCTCAGGCTGTCCAGGAAGACGCCGTCGTCGTCGTTGCGCTGGAGCTGGCCGGCGACCTCGCCCGCCCACCACGAGCGGTACCCGGGGTCGTCGAGGTCCATCAGGTACCAGCCCCAGGCGCACATCAGCACCCGGGCCTGGCCCGCGTAGGGGAAGAACCACGACGCGGCCACGACGTCGTCGCCGGGCCACTCCGGGACCCAGGCGTCCCCGTCCACGATGCGGATCCAGTCGTCCGACGGGGAGCAGCCTCCGCTCGTGGGCCGGTAGCCGAGGCCGGCGCCGAGGCGGTAGTGCAGGACCAGGAAGGCCGGGTTGTGTCCCCGCAGGCGATCGGCGAGGGAGCGGGTGAGCTTCTGGGAGCCGGCGTAGTGCGTGGCGGCGAAGGCGGCCTGGGCGTCGGTCATCCACGGCGTGAGCTGGTCGTTGAAGACATGTACGCCGCGGGTCGTGTCCGGCCAGGGCCGGGGGTCGGCCCCGGCGGCTTCGGCGCCCGCGAGGCCCACGACAGCGGCGAGTGCGAGGGCGAGGCTGCGGCGGGCGGGACGGCGCATGCCCATCCATCGGTCGCGGGGCCCGGTTCCCTGTAGGCCTTGGGACCTACGCCTGACATCCCGAACCTCGCACGGCGCCGGCCTCCGTATCCTCGCCCGGGGCCCCCCGAAGGCGTCCCGACCGCCTGGGTAGACTCCGCCAATGCACCCTGCCGCCGCCGCCGAGATCTCCGCGGCCGAGGGGCTCCCGGCCGAGGCCGAGCCCGGCTCTTACCACGTGGTCGAGCTGGGAGCAGGCGTCCCTGTCGTCTTCCTCCCTGATGTCGCCATGACGGCCGCTGCGTTCGACTCCGTCGCGGAGCGCCTCGCCGAGGACTACTGGACGGTAGCGGTGGACCTCCCGGGGCACGGTCGTTCCGGGCCGCTGACGGAGGGCTCCGGCTTCGACGACGTCGTAGCGGACCTCGGGCTCCTGCTGGGCGACCTCGGGGTGGTCCCCGCCCATGTCGTGGGCCACGGCACGGGAGGGGCGCTCGCTCTCGCGCTCACCCTGGACTTCCCCGATGCCGTGAGCAGCCTCACCCTCGTTGCGGCCGACGTCAGCGCGGAGCCCCGACCGGGCGACCTCGACGCCGGTCTGGCCGCATGGGGGAGCGGCGACCGGGAGTTCGTCGACCTCGTCTTTCCGCAGCTCTTCTCACCCGGTTCCTTCACCGCCCAACCGGGTCTCGTCGTCGGTGAACGGGCCCGTTGGGACGCGCTGCGCGCCGCTCTCGTCGTCCCGCTCTGGGCGGCTCTCGCCCGGCGCCCCGACCTCGCCGAGCGTCTCGGGGAGATCGCTTGCCCGCTCCTCGTCGTCGGAGGTGCCGACGACGAGATCGTGGCGCCGGAGCGGCTCGGGGCTCTGGCGGCGGCGGTCCCCGGGGCCGGGCTCGTGGTGGTCCCGGCGGCCGGCCACGCCGTGGTCCTCGAGCAACCCGCCGCCGTCGTGGGCGCGTTGCGCCCCTTCCTGGACCGCCTGGCGTGAGGACGGCCGTCCTCCTCCTGAACCATGGCGCCGCGGACAGAGCGGCCGGCGTGGAGCTGTTCCTGCGCAACATCTTCTCGGACCGCGAGATCATCCGGCTGCCCGGCGGCGAGGGACTCCAGCGCGGGTTCGCCCGCCTGATCGGGCGTCGCCGGGCGCCCCGGGTGGCGCACCTCTACCGGTACATGGGGGGCGGCTCCCCCCTCGTGGGCTACATGCACGCCCAGGCTGCCGACCTCGCAGCGCGCCTCCCCGGCGTCGACGTCCGCATCGGCCTGCGGTACTACCCGCCCTACATCGGCGACGCCCTCGCCGCCGCCGTGGCCCTCGGCGCCCGGCGCGTCGTGGCCTTCCCCCAGTACCCGCAGTACTCCGCCACGACCGTCGGTTCCGTGCTCGCCGAGCTCGACCGGGCCAAGGGCCACGTGGCGGGTGCCGCCGGCCTCGACCACCGGGTCGTGGCGCCCTTCGGGGCGGATCCGAGGTACGTCGCTCTCCTTGCCGGCAGGCTGGCGCGTACGGTGGCCCTGGGCGCCCGGGATCCCGTCGTCGTCTTCAGCGCCCACTCCGTGCCCATGCGCTTCGTGGAGGCAGGCGACCCCTACCCCGGCGAGGTGGTCGCCCAGGCGGAGGCGGTCGCCGTGGCAGCGGGCCTGGCGACGTGGGAGGTGGGCTACCAGAGCCGCTCCGGGCCCGTGCGCTGGCTGGAGCCCGACACCGTGGCAGTCGTCGACCGGCTGATGGAGGAAGGGGCGCGGGACTTCGTCCTCGTCCCGATCTCCTTCGTGCAGGACCACCTCGAGACGCTCGTCGAGGCCGACGTGCAACTCGCCGCCCGCATCCACGCCGCGGGGGGGACGTTCACGCGTGTCCGCCCCGTGAACGCCACCCCCGCCTTTGCCGACTTGGGTGCCGCCCTCGTCCGGCGGGTGTGCGACGACCGGGAGCCGGGTGCGGGGGCGGGCGCGGAGTAGGGGGAGTCCTAGCAGCGCCAACCACCCGAAGTGGGGGGGGGGGGGGGGGGGCGGCGCCGGGGGGGGGGGGCGCGCGCCCCG
>CAYJLW010000132.1:0-732 GCA_964370965.1 uncultured Acidimicrobiia bacterium
GGCGCTACCAGCGGGGCGGGGGCGGCCCGACGTCCGGGGGGAAGGTGCCGTCGGGCTCCGGAGGGCCTGAGGTCGTGTGGAGAGGGATCACGCCGGCCCACTGCGGGAGGCAAAGGTCGCCGGCGTCGTCGTTGGGGCCGCCGGCGCGCACCTTGGCCGACGCCTCCGTGAGCGGGAGGCGGAGCACGGTCGTCTGGCGCCACTCGGCGTCCGTGGGCGGGCGCACCTCCTCCCAGCGGCCCGGCGCCACTTGCTCCATGATCGCCCGCAGCCCGGCGAGGCGTTCGTCGGGGTCGGTGACCTCCTCGGCCCGGCCGTGCACGACCACGGCGCGATAGTTCATCGAGGTGTGGAACGCCGAACGAGCGAGGACGACCCCGTCGACGACGGTGACGCCGACGCACGCGTCGGCCCCGTCGCGCAGGGCCCGCATGAGCCGGCTCGCCACCGACCCGTGCAGGTAGACGTGGTCGCCGGCGCGGCCGTAGGACATGGGCACGACACGCGGGGCGCCGTCGGGACCGGCGACGGCCACGTGGGCGACCACGCCGGCGGCGAGGATCTCGCGCACGACCGCGGGGTCGTAGAGCGCCTGTTCCCGGCCCCGGCGCACGGTCGCCCGCTCACTCGGCGGCCCGATCTCACGTCCTGTCACGCCGTGACCGTAGACGCGCTCGGGGCTGGTCGTCCCGCGTTTGGTCCTGGAATGTCGGTGTGCCGTCATTCCAGGAC
>CAYJLW010000132.1:742-5187 GCA_964370965.1 uncultured Acidimicrobiia bacterium
GGGGGGCGGGGGGGGGGGGGGGGGCGCGGGGGTGGGCGCCCGCCCCCCCCCCCCCCCCCCCCCCCGCGGGAGGGGGCCGCGGGCGGGAACGGTGAGATGCCCGGATTCGTGTCGCACCCCGGGGGCAGGATGGGGCCGAGATGGCCGCACCCGAGCGCTTCCGTGCCATCCGCGAGATGGCTCTGGCACAGCACAACCTGGCCACGCGGGCCCAGCTCCGCGGCCTCGGGGTGCCGGCGACGACGATCACGGACAAGGCCCGCAGCGACGAGTGGGAGCGCCTCGCCCCCGGGGTCTTCGACGTCGTCGGCGGGGCGCCGCCGCCGCACCGGGAGCTCATGGCCGCCGTCCTGAGGACGGGCGGGGTCGCCTTCGCCCGCAGCGCTGCGGCCCTCTGGGACCTCGTGGCGTCGCCTGCCCTGCCGGAGGTGGCTGTCCGGCTCGACCAGCGGCCCCGCCGGGTGAAGGCGCGGGTGCGACGCCTCGACCTCGCCCCGGCGGAGCTCGCGCGCAGGCTGGGGATCCCCACCGTGACTCTGGAGCGGGCCGTCGTCCACCTCGCCGACGAGGACGTCCTCGACGCCGCCCTCCGCAGGGGCCTCACCACCTGTCCCCGTCTCGTCGCGGCGATCGACGCCCTCGCCGGACGCCCGGGAGCCAGCCGGACCGCACGGATGCTGCAGGCCCGCGCCGGGGAGAGAGGCCGCTCCGAGAGCTTCGCTGAGGACCGCCTCGCCCGCATCCTGCGTTCCGTCCCCGGCCTCGACTGGGAACGCCAGCACGTCGTGCGCGACGGCCCGGGCTTCGTGGCCCGCTTGGACTTCGCCTGCGTCCCGGCACGGCTCGCCGTCGAGGTCGACGGCTACGGGCCCCACTCCGGGCGACGCTCCTTCCAGGCCGACCGCACCCGCCGCACCCGCCTCGCTGCCCTGGGCTGGGTCGTCCTCGTCTTTACCTACGACGACGTCATGCGCCGTCCCCACTGGGTCCGCCGCCAGATCCTCGCCGCCCTGGCGGCACGCGCCTCACGCTCCCACGGGAACGCCGACGGAGTGTGACTGAGGCCCCCTCCCGCGTTTGGTCCTGAAATGACGGCATACCGTCATTTCAGGACACATCGTCGGAAGGGGGCCGGGGGCCGAGGCCTCACGCCCCGGGGCCGGGGGCTCACGCCCCGGGGCGCTGCCGTTCCAGCCACTTCAGGGCCTCCCGCTGGGACAGCGCCGAAAGCTCGTCGGCATGGTCGGCGACAAAGGTGCGCACGGCGGCGGCGTCCGTCTTGGAGTACTCGCGGAGCGCCCAGCCGATCGCCTTGCGGATGAAGAACTCGTCGTCCCCGGCCCGGGAGAGGCAGTAGCGGAAGAGCCGTTGCGCGTCCGTCGCCTCCTTGTAGCGCAACTGGTGCAGGATCGCCGTGCGCGCGAGCCAGATCCTGTGGGTTGCGACCCAGATGTTGAGCTCGTGGACCAGATCCGGGTGGATGACGACGAGGGGGCCGACGACGTTGGCGGCGAGGGCGTCGATTGTGTCCCACCACGGCTTGGTCGTCACAAGGCGGCGGACGGTGCGCAGGAAGCCCGGTCTGCACACGCGTACCCAGCGGGCCAGGACGTCGACGGCGAAATACTGGAACTCCCGCTCGGGCAGCTCCCACATGGCGGTGGCCAGCCCCCTGAGATCCGCCTGGCTCGGGCGAGCGAGGCCCTCCAGGACCTCGCTGGTGAGCCGGCGGCGCTCCGGGGACTTGATCCCGAGGAACGGGAAGCCGTCGCGCATGTAGGCCGCCATGGCCGGGGCGGCGCCGGGGTCGGCGTGCGCCCGGAACGCGGTCTCGACTCGGTCCCGGGCCGCGGGCAGGAACGGCGTCGCCATCCTCACACCCGCATCATGCGGAGCACGAGCCAGTCCCGCGCCCGGTCGGGTAGGAGGCGCACGAGGACCTTGACCGTCTTGGCGTCCGTGCCCACCGGGTAGCGGGTCCGGGGGCGGCGGGCCGTGAGGGCGTGGCCGACGGCGCGGGCGACGACCTCCGGTGGGATCCCGGACGCCGCCGAGCGCTGCGCTCCTTCCTCCAGCGCCGTGATCGCGTCGCCGTAGAGGGCCTCGGCCTCTGGCGGCATCCGGGATCGGAGTTCCTCGCCGAAGCGCTGCGTGCGCTCCCAGATGGGGGTGTCGATGCTGCCCGGCTCCACGAGGGCGACACGTATCCCCCATGGGCGCAGCTCCATGCGGAGGGCGTCGCTCACGGCCTCCATGGCGAACTTCGAGGCGCAGTACGGGGCCAGGAGCGGGATCGAGAGGTAGCCGTTCGAGGACCCGATGTTCACGATGCGGCCCTTCGCCACCCGGATCGGCGCCAAAAGCGCCTGGGTGACGGCGACCTGGCCGGTGACGTTCACGTCGAGCTGGCGGCGGAACTCCGCGACAGGCACGAACTCGAGGGGGCCCGGGACGGCGATGCCGGCGTTGTTCACGAGGCCGTCGAGGCCGGCGCCACCCGCCGCCTCGGCGACCGCGCCGGCGGCGGCGGCGATCTGGTCGGCGTCGGTGACGTCGAGCATGAGAGGCGTGAGCGGCCCCGTGGCGTGGTCCTGGAGGTCCCGGCCGTCGACCTCGCTGCGGACGCCGGCGAACACGCGCCAGCCGAGGCGGTCGAGGTGCAGGGCGCAGGCCCGGCCGATGCCGGTCGAGGCCCCGGTGACGAGGGCTGTCTTGCCGCTTGACATGCCCGGCACCCTACAACCCCGGCGCCACGACGCGGTTTGAGGCCCCCCGGGCCCGCCACTGGGCCCTGGGGCGCCCACCCCGGGGGGGTGGGCACCGCGGGGGGCCCGGGCCCCGCCCGCCCCCCCCCGCGCCCCGGGGCCCCCCCACCCGCGGCTTCGTGACGACCTCGGGGGCCCGGGACCTCGCCGGCGTGCGGGGCGGGCCTCCGGAGTCGCGGCTACGGCGCGAAGAGGACGCCGGGGTTGAGGAGGCCCTCCGGGTCAAGGGCACGGCGGATCGCCCGCATGGCGGCGACGTCGGCGCTGCTGCGGCTGAGGCCGAGGTCGTCCCGCTTGGCTACCCCGATGCCGTGCTCGGCGCTCACGCTCCCACCGTATTCGGCGACGAGGCGGAGGACGGCATGGTCAGCGCCGAAGTCCCCGGACGCGGGGCCGAGGACGTTCACGTGCACGTTCCCGTCCCCGGCGTGGCCGAACAGGACGGTGCGGGCACCCGGAGCCACGCCCGCGACGACGTCGCGCACGTCCGCCACGAAGGCCGGGAGGCGCCGCACCGCCACGGTGACGTCCAGCTTGTGCGGGACGCCGGCGGCGTTCAGCGCCTCCGTGAGGCCGTCCCGGTACACCCAGAGGCGCTCCGCGGTTCCCGGGTCGTCGCCCACGGCCGAGTCGAGGACCGAGTCGTGGTCCAGGGCGGAGGACAGCGAGGCCAGGATGTCAGCCCTGGTGCCGGCGACACCGGTGCACTCCGCGAGCAGGTAGGCCGGCGCGGGCGTGGACAGGGGTCGGGGCAGGTCACGGTGGGCGCACACGAGGTCGATGCCGTCGTCGAAGAGGAGCTCCAGGGCGCTGAGCGAGGGCAGGGCCCGGCGGAGGCGACCCATGAGGGCGACGGCCTCGGCGGTTCCGGCGACGCCGAGCAGGGCCACGACCCGCTCGGCCAGGTGGGGTACGAGGCGGAGGTGCACGCGGGTCACGACGGCGAGGGTCCCCTCGCTCCCGCAGAGGAGGCCGGCGAGGTTGTACCCGGTGTTGTCCTTGCGCAGCGCCGGGACCCGGCCCACGACGCTGCCGTCGGCGAGCACCGCCTCGACCCCGATCACCTGGTCGCGCATGGACCCGTAGCGCAGGACGTGGACCCCGCCGGCGTTGGTTGCCACCATCCCCCCGATCGTGGCACTGCCCCGGGCGGCGAGGTCGACCCCGAAGTCGAGGCCGGCGGCCCGCGCCGCGGACTGCACGTCGGCGAGGGGCACTCCGGCGCCCACGACGACCTCCCCGGCGTCGGCGTCGACGGGGGCGACGTCGTCGCAGCGGCTCATGCTGAGGACGACCTCGCCTCCGCGGGGCACTCCCCCGCCCACGAGCCCGGTGTTGCCGCCCTGGGGAACGACCGGGACGCCCGCCCGCGCGCAGACGGCGAGCACACCGGCGACCTCTGCGCTTCCCCGCGGGCGGGTGACGCAGCGGGCGGCGCCGTGGAACCGGCCCGTCCAGTCCGTCTCGTAGGCCGCCCGCGCCCCCGCGTCCGTGACGACGTGGGTCTCGCCCACGACCCCCGCCAGCGCGGCGACCAGCGCGTCGTCCGTTCCGGCACCGACCATCGCTGCAGGCTATCCCGCCCCGTCGCCCCCCTGCCCCGTTCTGGGGAGCCACGGCACGGATATGGGCCTGTTGCTGATTTGTGGGTCCTGGTCGATGCGGTCGTCGGCTGGCCAG
>CAYJLW010000133.1:0-2228 GCA_964370965.1 uncultured Acidimicrobiia bacterium
CGGTGGAGCCGCTTCCGTCGAGCACCGCCGTGAGCGGGGCGTCGCCCGAGGGGGGGAGGGCGACGGCGGCGGCGACCGGCGGGGCGTTGCCGGCGTCGCGCAGGAACGAGTCGTAAGTGCCGGCGGTCGCGCAGGAAGACGTCCGCGCCGCCCCAGTCGCCGGGCACCAGGTTCGAGGCCTCCGACATGAACGCCACGTAGCGGCCGTCGGCGCTGATGTCCGGTCGGCGGCTGAAGTTGTTGCCCTCGGCCTCGTCGTCGGCGACGCTCACCCGCTCCGTGGTGCCCAGCATCCGGTCGCGCACGAAGACGTCCAGCGTGCCGTTCGTGTCGCCGGCGACGGCAGGGGCGACGGACACGAAGGCGACGTAGCGGCCGTTGGCGCTCACCACGGACTCGGCGCTCACCCCGGCGAGCTCGGCGTCGGTGTCAGAGATGCTCACCCTCCGTCGACGCCGCCGCCCCTGCCGGCGGGGCGGGCGAGGCGACCACGGCGACCGTCGACAGGACGAGCGTGACGGCGGCGACAAGGCCACGACGACCTCGGCGCCCGAGAAGTGAAGGTCCTCCCTGCATCCCCGTACCTCCCGGTACCGGCCGGGTGTGCGCCCGGCAGCCATTGGCGGCATGCCCGCCGGTCGCCCACTGCCCGCAGCGTCCCGGCGGACGCAGCGTATCCGTTCGCAGACGACTCCGCTCGCCCCGCTCGCCCCGCGCTACGCAGTTGCGCCCAGGTACTCCCGCACCATCGCCGCCACGGCCATCCCGGACACGGTGGCCTGGTGGGTGCCCATGCCGGCGGCGCCGGCGTCGCAGCCGGCGAGGTAGAGGCCCGGGAGCGGGGTCTGGGCGGCGGGCTTCATCGTCCCGCACTGCCCGGCGATCTGGCCGATGCCGACGCACTCGCCGCCCTGGCCGGGGAGGACGTGGTCGCGGGTGTGGCGGGACACCTCGGCGGGGCCGTCGCACTCGCGTCGCTCCACGGCTGCCCAGGCCTCGGGCCAGAGCCGCTCCAGGGTCTCGTCCAGCTTGCGGTAGAGCATGTCGATCTCGGCGGCGTCCGGGTCGGGCGAGCAGATCGTCCCGGTGACGAGGCACTGCTTGCCCGCCGGCGCCATCGTGGGGTCGAAGTTCGCCGGGACGGTGACGAACATGATGATCTCGTCGGGCTCGGCACCGCCGCGCACCCGGCGGTAGCGGTCGAGGTCGAGCCAGGAGTCGTCCGCATAGACCATGTACATGCGCTCGGTCATGACGGGCTCGGAGAGGAAGTAGCGCACGCTCGCCCAGCCCCATCCCGGCTGCAGTCCCTTCACGTGCTCGACGTAGCCGGGGTCGAAGTTCTCCTCGCCCACGAGCTTGAGGACGGTGGGTTGGATGCCGGCGTCGCTCACCACGACAGGGGCGGTGAAGGCCCCGGTGTCGGTGCGGACGCCGGTGACGTGACCGCCGTCCACCTCTATCGCTTCCACCCGGACGCCGGTACGGATCTCTCCCCCGTTCGCCCGGACGGCGCCCGCGACGTCGTCGAGGACACGGCCGAAGCCGCCCTCGTAGTAGCCGCCCCCGCCCGACACGGCGATCTGCTGCATGATCTTGATCTGCTCGGATGCCGCCACGAGGTCGACGGGCTCGGCCAGGGACGCGTTCGCGTGCATCGAGAGGTAGCTCTGCAACCGCCAGGGGACGTCCCGGGTGGAGAGGTAGTCCGCCATCGTGACGTCGTCGAGGGTGTCGAGGGCCTCGGGGGTGGTCATCACCATCTCCCCCATGACGGCGATCATCTTCTCCTGGTCCGTGGGCTCGAGCTCCCAGAGGTCGAAGAAGGGCTGGGGGTCCATGCCCGAGCTCTGCGGGGTGACGACGATCCTGTAGTCGTCCCATTCCCGGGCTCGGTAGGCGATGCAGGCCTCGTCGAGCAGGATCTGGCCGAGCTTGTCCCCGATGCCGAGCTCGCCGAAGAGGGTCTCGAAGGCCGGGTTGCGCATGGGCACCTGGAGCTTGGGGCCGAGCTCGTAGCGGAACCCGTCGCGCTCCACGGTGACGGCCTTGCCGCCCGTGCTCTTGTTCTTCTCCAGCACCAGGGTGCGCAGGCCCCACTTCGTGCACAGCGCCGCTGTCGCCAGGCCTCCCGGCCCGCCCCCGACCACGATCACGTCGAAGCTCTCGTCCCCCATGTTCCTCTCCTCACACTCGGTGGGCTGTCTCATATAAAAAACAGACGCTTC
>CAYJLW010000133.1:2238-5095 GCA_964370965.1 uncultured Acidimicrobiia bacterium
CCCCCCCCCCCCCCCCCCCCCCACCCCCCCCCCCCCCCCGGGGGGGGGCCCCCCCCCCCCCCCCCCCCGCCCCCCCCCCCCCCCACCACTGTCGTCAGCCCCCGGTGTCGTGGGCGCCGAGGATCGCCACGGCGACGGCGGAGCCCTGGCCACCCAGGTTGTGGGCGAGGCCGAAGCGGGGGTCCTTCACCTGGCGGCCGTCGGCACGGCCCTGGAGCTGGCGGGTGACCTCGTAGAGCATCCGGCAGCCCGTCGCCCCGATGGGGTGGCCGAAGCTCTTCAGGCCCCCGGACGGGTTCACCGCCGTCTCGCCGCCCACGTCGGCGAGGCCGTCGCGCACGAAAGCGGCGGCGTCCCCCTGGTCGCAGAGGCCGAGGTCCTGGATGTTGAGCAGCTCGGTGATCGTGAAGCAGTCATGCACCTCGGCGAGGCCGACGTCGACCCGGGGCGTGGTGATCCCGGCCTCGGCGTACGCCTGGCGGGCGGCCTGGCGGGTGGCGGGGAACCCCTCGTAGTCGAAGTCGGACTTGTACACCGGCCAGCCCGTATGCACCGAGAGCTGTACCGCCTTCACCCACGGGAAGTCGTCCCGGTGGGCGAGGTCGCGGGCGACCTCGGGGCGGGTGACGACGACGGCGGCGGCGCCGTCGGAGATCCCGCAGGCGTCGAGGCGCCCCAGCGGCCAGGCGAGGCAGGGGGAGCCCAGCACCTGCTCCACGCTCACCCGCTTGCGGAAGTGCGCCTTGGGGTGGTCCGCCCCGTTGTCGTGGTTCTTGACGGCGACGCGGGCGAAGTCTTCCCGCGTCCAGCCCCACACCTGCATCGCCCGGGTGGCGGCGAGGGCGAAGACCGCCGGCGCGGACGCCGTCCCCATCACGGGGTGGCCGCCCAGCATGTCGAGGGGCAGCCCGGAGGAGCCCTGATCGAGGATCTTCTCCACCCCGCAGGCGAGGGCGACGTCGCAGATCCCGGCGGCGACGGCGTAGCAGGCGTTGCGGAAGGCGTCGAGGCCGGACGCGCAGTAGTTCTCGACGTGCGTGGCGGGCTTGCCGAAGAGCTTCAGGGCATCGACGGCGATGCCGCCGGAGAGCCCCGTGAACGGGTACAGCGACCCCACCCAGATGGCGTCCACGTCCGACGGGGCGATGCCGGCGTCGGCGAACGCCTCGAAGCAGGCGTCGGCGAGGAGGTCCGGGGTGCGGTCGTCCCAGCGTTCGCCGAAGGCGGTCGCCCCCACGCCGGCGACGGCGACACGGTCACGGATCCCCTGGGCCATCACTGCACCTCCGCCGGCCGGCACTTCCAGTAGTAGTTGCGGTACCCGCCCCCGTCGTGCACCTTGCGGAACGCCAGCTCCACGGCGAGGCCGGGGCCCACGACGTCGGGGTCGCAGTCGGTGAGGTCGCAGAAGATCCGCCCGCCCCCGTCGAGGTCGACGACCGCCCGGGGGACGGGGTCGGTGAGGTAGCAGTTCTGGTCGAGGTGGTCGAGGGTGGACGTGAACACGCGGCCCCGCCGGGCGAGGGCGACCTCGGCCTGCGTGCGGTAGGCGCCGCAGCCGTCGCACACCCGGCCCCCCGGGTACTGCACGAGCCCGCAGGCGCCGCAGCGGGTGCCGGTGAGGGGCAGCTCCCGGGGGACGTCGCGGGTGTAGGTCACCGGCGACGCCCGCCGGTCGACGGGGAGTCGGTGCAGAAGGCCCCGGGACTTCAGGTAGTCGCCGTAGCGGGCCGGACGCCGCCGGGCCAGAGAACCCGCCACGCCCCGGCGCCCCGGGGCCGGGGCCGCGCCCGGGTCGGCGACGACGTCGAGGAGGAACGCGTCGGCCCCCTCGCCATGGGCGGCGAGGAGGACCCGCTCTCCCGCCGCCGCCCGCTCCAGGACCGTCCCGAGGCAGAGCAGCGGGTGGGCGGCGCCCGTGTAGCCCACCTGCATGAAGAGCTCGTCGTGGGGTTCGCCGCTGTCGGTGCCCAGGGGAGCGCCGGCCTGGCGGGCGCTGCGGGGGTCGGGGGCGGCGAGGACGAAGCGGTCCACGTCGGCGCTGCCGAGCCCGGCCTTGGCGAGGACGGCCTCGGCGGCCTCGACCAGCGGGCGGCGGACGCCGTACTCCGTCTCGTACTTGCCCTCGAAGGAGCGCAAGATCGCCTCGTCGCTGCGCCGCCACGGGCCGAGGAACTCCTGGGCGACGGCGGCGGTCTCGCGGATGGCGACGGGTCCGTCGGTGCCGACGAGGACGGCGGCGGCGGCGTCCCCGAGGACCTGCTCCCAGAGGGAGTCCGGTTCCCCGAGGCGGGCGTCGGCGGCGACCACGAGGACCCGGCGGGCCGTGCCGGCGGCGACGGCGTCGGCGGCCATCCGCAGCGCCGTTGTCCCGGCCCGCAGGGTGTCGGTGACGTCGGCGGTGACGACGTCCCGGCGCGCACCGAGGACGGCGACCACCGTGGCGGCGGCCTGGTGCTCGCCGTAGGGCGCCGTGGTGGAGGCGAAGTAGACGGCGTCCACCTCGGCGGGGTCGAGGCCGGCGAGGCAGTCCAGCGCCGCCTCCACCGCCATCGTGACGGTGTCCTCGTCGGGGCCGGCGACGGAGCGCTCGCCGGGCACGGCAGGGCCGTCCCACAGCGCCGCCATCTCGCTCCGGGGCAGGCGCCGCGCCGGGACGTAGGCGCCCCACGCTCGCAGGTGGACGGCACTCATGGGGCCCCCCCGATCTCGGGCCGGGACCGCAGCCGCCGTCCCGGCCGGACCGGCGCGCCGGCAACTGGCCGTGTCCCGCGCGGCCGGGCGCGCCCCCGCCCCCCCCCGCGCGGGGGGGGGGGGGGGGGGGGGGGGGGTGGTTGTGGGAGAAGAGGGGGGGGGG
>CAYJLW010000134.1:0-4738 GCA_964370965.1 uncultured Acidimicrobiia bacterium
GCGGGAAAGGCCGACGGCTACGTCGTGGGGGTCATGGCCGGCGCGTGGGGGTTCTGGTTGGGGGGGCGCGAGTTGTGGGGGCTGGCGGCGGCGGGGCTGGCGGGACGCTGGGTGCACGTGGCGGCGGTGTTCCACGACGGGGACTTGACACGGAACCGGTTGTTCCTCGACGGGACGGAGCGGGCGTTGTCGCAGTGGACGGGGGTGTCCTATGCGGACACGTGGACGTCGGAGGTGGCG
This sequence comes from uncultured Acidimicrobiia bacterium, assembly GCA_964370965.1. GTDB lineage: Bacteria > Actinomycetota > Acidimicrobiia > UBA2766 > UBA2766 > CAYJLW01. Next base: position 241 of record CAYJLW010000134.1, read on the forward strand.
GCGGTGGGGGGCTGGCCGGGGGACGCCTGGCACCGTTTCGGGGGGCGCGTCGACGACGTGGCGGTCTATGACGGGGTGTTGGGCCCCGGGGCGGTGGGGGCGCACCGGCGGGCGGGCCTGGCCGCGGGCGGGAACGCCTCGTCGGTGGTGGTGGCCCGGGACCCCCAGGGGCGTGTGGGGGGGCTGACCTGGACCTTGGGTGGGGCTGTGACGGTGAGCGACACGGTGACGCGTTCCCAGGCGGGGCGGGTGACCGCGGAGAGCGTGGCGGCCACGGGCGAGACTGCCCGGTTCGCCTCGTACGGCTATGACAGCGTGGGGCGCCTCGCCACGGCGGACGTCGCGGGCCACGCCCTCGTCTACGGGTACGGGGACCAGGGGTCTTCTTGTCCCGGGGGGGCGTCGGCGTCGGGGCGGAACACGAACCGCACTTCTGTGACGGACAACGCTGTGACCACGACTTACTGTTACGACCGGGCGGACCGCCTCACGGCCACGACCGATGCGACCGTGGCCACGCCCGGCTACGACACCCACGGCAACACCACCACCCTCGGCGGGGGCGGCGGGGCCCACACGTTGGCCTATGACAGCTCGGACCGTCACACCACGACTGTGAACGGGGCGACGACGGTGGGCTACACCCGGGACGCCACGGGGCGTGTCGTGGCCCGGGCCGCCACGGGGCAGGCGACCCTGCGTTACGGCTACACCGGCGGGGGCGACAGCCCCGACGTGGTCTCTGATGCCACGGGGGCGCCCCTGGAACGCAGCGTCCCGCTCCCCGGGGGGGTGACGGTCACCCGTCGGGGGGGCGGCACCGAGGTGTGGTCCTACCCCGACGTCCACGGCGACACGGTCGCCACCGCGGACCGCACCGGCACCAAACAGGGCGCCACCCTCGCCTACGACCCCTACGGTCGGGCCCTCGCGGGCGTCCCGCACACCAGCTCGGGGAACCTCGACTACGGCTGGCTGGGCCGACACCACCGGATTCGCCGAGTTCTCAGAGCGCGAGGTGGAGGCGCAGCGCTTCGTCGAGCGCCACCATGTTCGCGCTCGAGAGCACGCCGGCTCGGGCGCCGACGCGTTCGATCGCGACGGATCGAACCTGCTCTGCCTGCGCCTTGGAGTTGCGCTGGAGGCCTGAGCGCTGGGGTCTGAGCAGTACCTGGAACGGGTAGATGCGCTTGATGTTGGCGGTAACCGGCACGACCGTCACGACTCCGCGACCCAAGCGAGCCGCCATAGCGTTCGCTCCATCGTTGCTGACGATCACCGCGGGCCGGCGCTTGTCGGACTCCGCGCCGCGCGCCGGATCGAGATCGACCCACCGGATCTCCCCCCTGCGCATCAGCCGAGACCGTCAGTCGTCACCGCATCCCACAGCTCGGCGTCCTCGCTGTCTGCCCATTCGGCCCAGGCGTCCTCGTATGCGGCACCGAGCTCGGAGGCCCGGAGGAGCCGCACCGCCTTCTGCACCGCGGCCGAACGCGACTCCAGACCTTGTGTCCGCGCGTAGGAGTCCAGGTACTCGACATCCTCGTCTGGGAGACTCACACTGACCTTCATACCTGGATACTACCTCGGGTAGGAGTATCTGGCTACCATCGGGCAGGTTGGCGCCCCGTGGAGTTGTGGTGCCCCCCCGCCAATGGCCGAACGGTGTTCGCGTGCAGGATGTAACGTCTGTGTTCCATCGCGCACGCGAACAGCCCCGACCCGGATGCCGGCAGCCCACATGGTCACGGAATCACGCCTCCAACAGGGCACTGGAGGAGGCCGCGCTCGCGTTCGGTCGTTCTGCCCCGGCGCAGTTGGGGGCCGTCGCGATCGAATCGGCGGGGTGGCCCGGGAGGCGCCGCTGGGGTCTTGGCGTCTGGAGGAGTCGGCGACAGTCGGGGGGGCCCGTCGCCCTGGACGCAGCCGGTTACGCGTGGATGGTGGACAAGAAGGCCAAGAGGGGAAGGTCACAGCTAGAGTCACCGCCCATGACCACGGATCCCGCACTCACGCCAGAGCAGTTCGTCGAGCGCTACGGACGCTTCTTCAACCGGAAACGGATCGAGTCCATCCAGAACCTGGACTTCCTGTTCGTGGAGGGCAGCGCCGAGGGGCCCTACTTCTACGACTCCCAGGGAAAGCGCTACCTCGACATGTGGTGCATGGGCGGCACCTTCAGCCTCGGCCACCGCAACCCCGCCGTCGTCGCCGCAGCCGAGGCGGCGATGCGGGACGAGGACTTCGGCAGCCTCTTCTTCTTCAGCGAGGCCAAGGGCGAGCTCGCCCAGAAGCTGGCCGAATGCACGCCCGGGCGTCTGGAGACGACGCACCCCGTGGTCACCGGGGGAGAAGCCATTGACCTGGCGATCAAGGTGGCGCGCGGCAGCAGCGGACGCACCGAGATCCTTTACGCCGACCAGGCCTACCACGGGTGTACCGGCTTCGCTCTGTCGATGATGGCCCCCGGAGGGATGCGCGACTTCGCCGAGCCGCTCGTGCCCGACTTCCGAGAGGTCCGCTACGGCGACGCCGAGGATCTCGCCGCGAAGATCTCCGAGAGGACCGCCGCCGTCGTGCTGGAACCGATCCGCACCGACGCGGACATGGCCGTACCGCCCGAGGGCTACTTCGCCGAAGTGCGGCGGCTCTGTGACGAAACCGGGGCCAAGCTGATCATCGACGAGGTCGTCTGCGGTATGGGTCGCCTCGGTACCCTGTGGGGCTGCCAGTACTGGGACGTCGAGCCGGACATGCTGGTCACGGCCAAGGGATTCAGCGGCGGCGTCTACCCGATGTCGGCGGTGATCACCCGGCCCGAATGCCTCGACTTCTTCGGCGACTCGCCATTCCGCACGATCTCGTCGTTCGCGTGGTCGAACCTGGGGGCCCGTGTCAGCAAGGCGGCGCTGCAGGAGACAGAACAGCTCCTGCCGCGCCTCGCCACCCTCGGCGACGAGATCGAGGCCAACCTGCGCACCCTGCGAGAGCGCCACTCGTCACGGCTCCTCGACGTCCGCCGCGCGGGGATGATGTTCGCGCTGCACCTGCCGAGCATCGAGGAAGGCCTGCGCTTCTTCGACGAGATCTTCCTGCGCGGCGTCCTCATCGTGCCCTCCAGCCAGCGCTTCGACATCATGAAGCTGTACCCGCCGCTGATCCTCGAGAGCGCGCAGGTCCAGGCGTTCACCGAGGCGATGGACGAGGCCCTCACCGCCATGGGCTGATCCGCAAGAACAACCCGGCGATCACGGGCCCGGCCCGGCCAGATCTGGTGCCTCCGCCTCTCCGGGCGGTCGAGCGGCCGGCCGCCGAGCAGGGCGGCGGTCCTTCCCCCGCTGTTCACCCGCCGTTAACGCTCGGTACCGCCCCCGGTCAACGCCGCCCGTTAGCGTGCCCCCCGATGGAAACGACACGACAGAGAACAACATCACGACTCCGCCGCGCCCTCCCGGTGGCGGCGCTCACGCTGTCACTGGCCGTCACGGCGGCGGCCTGCGGCAACTCCGACGACTCCCAAGGCTCCGGCGGCGGCGGCGGCGACGACAAGACGAAGCTCTCCGGCTCGATCTCGGGCGACGGGTCCTCGACGGTCTTCCCGATCACCGAGGCCGTCGCCGAGGAGTTCCAGAAGGAGAACCCCGAGGTGCAGGTGACCGTGGGCGTCTCGGGCACCGGGGGCGGGTTCAAGAAGTTCTGCAACGACGAGACCGACATCCAGGACGCCTCCCGGCCCGTCAAGGACGAGGAGAAGGCCGCCTGTGCGGCCAAGGGCGTGAAGTACGTCGAGCTCACCGTCGCCAACGACGGCCTCGCCGTGGTCGCCAACCCGGAGAACACCTGGACGAAGTGCCTCACGGTGGAACAGCTCAAGACGATCTGGGAGCCCGCCGCGCAGGGCAAGGTCACGAAGTGGAACCAGGTCGACCCGGGTTTCCCCGACAAGGAGCTCAAGCTGTACGGGCCGGGCACGGACTCGGGGACGTTCGACTACTTCACGGACGAGGTCAACGGCGAGGAGGGCGCCAGCCGCTCCGACTACACCGCCTCGGAGGACGACAACACCCTCGTGCAGGGTGTCGAAGGCGACGAGGGCGCCCTGGGCTACTTCGGCTACGCCTACTACAAGGAGAACAAGGACAAGCTGAAGCTCCTCGGCGTGAACGGCGGCAGCGGCTGCGTGAAGCCCAGCGACGAGACCGTGAAGAGCGGCGAGTACAAGCCGCTGTCCCGGCCGCTGTTCGTGTACGTGAAGGAGTCCGCCCTGGGGCGGCCCGAGGTGAAGGCGTTCGTGCAGTTCTACCTCGACAACGCCAACACCCTCGTGGGCGACGTGGGCTACACGCCCCTCGACAACGAGGCCCTGAATGCCGAGAAGTCCGAGCTCGACGAGGCCGCCGGCGGCCAGGGAGGCTGACGATCTCCGCCACGACCACGACCACGACCTCCGCCGTCCCGCCGAGCGCCCCCCCCCCCCCCCCGGGGGGGCGCCCCCCCC
>CAYJLW010000135.1:0-4622 GCA_964370965.1 uncultured Acidimicrobiia bacterium
GTCCCCCCCTCGAAGGAAGAATCAGTGGCAGGTCTCGCTGCCGGAGTCGGTGAACGTCCGGCCCGCCTCGGGGACGAACTCCCAGTCGTAGCTCGTCGCGTGGAGCGTGAGCTTGATGACGCCGTAGGTGTCGTTGTTGCGCACCTCGCTGTTGGGCAGCGTGGCGTTGAAGGCGTAGTGGCTGATGCCGCCGGTGCCGACGACGAACTCCCGGATGCCGTTCGGGTCGGCGTTGCCGTCGGCGTCCTGGCGGGCGAAGCGCTCGTACGTGTGGTCGTGGCCCACGAGGACGATCTCGGCGCCGTAGTCCTGCAGCGCCTGCCAGAGCGGCTTCACGCTCGTCGAGCTGCCGTGAGACGAGCTGGAGAAGCGGGGGTGGTGCCAGATCGCCGCCGTGCAGGCCGCGGGGTGGGCGGCGAGGTCCGCCCGCAGCCACTGCTCCTGGGCGGAACCGGCTCCGCAGCCGCCCACGTTCGGGTCCGAGCAGTTGCTGTTCAGGACCACGACGTGCCAGGCCCCCACGTCGTAGCTGTACCAGCCCTGGCCGGGTGTGCCGGCGACGGCGCCGAAGTAGGAGTGGTAGTAGGGACCGCCGGCCGTGACGTAGTCGTGGTTGCCCGCCGCCGGGTAGGTGCGGGCCTTGTGGCGCCCCCAGGACGGCTCGTAGCAGTTCGCGAACTCCGAGGCGGACCCACTGAAGTAGGCGTTGTCGCCGGCCGTGAAGACCGTACCCGGGATGTTGTCGAGGAGGTCCGCGGTGGCCTCGTCACCGAAGCTGAGGCAGCCGGCGACGTCGCCGGCACCCACGAGGACGGGATCGGTCGTGGGCGGGAGATCCGTGTCCTGCACCGTCCACGTGAGGGTGTAGAGCTGCCAGGGGAACGTCGCCCACCAGATCCACGTCGACGTGCTCGTGGCCCCGAGCTGGCCCACGCGGGGCACCTGGGCGAAGAGCACGGGCGTGTCGGTGTTGACGCCGGCGCCCGGGTCGCTCACGGCGATGTGGCCCAGGTACACGGAGAAGATCCAGAACTTCGCCACGTCGAAGGTCACGGTGGCCTCGCCGCCGTTCGTGCCGGGGATCGTGCCGGTGCCCGTAACCGAACCCACCGGCCCGAGCAGGGGTCCGACGGTGAGATTCCCGGAGGTGAGCGTTCCCGAGTTCGTGTAGTTCACGCCTCCGGTGATCTGGATCGAGACCTGGTCGGACGACGCCGCCCGCGCCGCCGAACCCGGCAGGACCGGGGCCAGGACGATGAACGTGGCGGCGAGAAGTGAGACGGCGACGCGGCGCATGAGCCTCCTCCGAGAGTGCCCCGATGACATGGCGAGTTCACCCTGTTCATTCGCCGTTCACCTGGACGATTCCTTGATCGGGTGGGCCCTGCCCGCTCAGCCCTCGGTGGCGGCGGCCTCGCCGAGGGCGTCCTCCCCGGCCTTGCCGGGCGCGACGTCGCCGTCCTCCGCCAGGGCGTCCTCGGCGTCGCTGTCGTCCCGGCGCCGCCAGAGCAGGAGGAGCGCCAGCCAAAGGAGGCCGAGGAGGCCGGCCAGGACCCCGGCGGTCGCCCACCAGAGCCACTGGGGGAGCGCCCGACCCCCGCCCGTCAACGTCCCTCTCGCGGCTGACGCCTGCAGGCTGCGGCGGGGGGTGTGGCGGGGCCCGATCCGGGAAGGGACGGGCCCGGACGCGGCCGGTGTCGTCGGAACCGCTGCCCCCGGGGCGTCTGTCACGGTTGTGCTGCCCCCGTCGCCGGCGTCCGGGCTGGAGCGGCGCGTGCCGGGTGTGTCGGCCACCGGGGTGCCCGGCGGGGGGAGCGTGGAGGACAGGGGGCAGGAGTCGGGGGCCCCGTCGAGGTTCCAGTCCCACCCGGCGACGTACGTGCGGCGCGTCGCCGCTCCTCCGGAGAGCGTGCCCGTGAGAGTCGTCCCCGTGACGAGCACCTGGCAGGAGCCCGGCAGGGTCGTCGTAGTGGTGAACACGGGGCTGGTGGCGGGGGTGCAGGACAGGTCCGACACGAGGTTGCAGGAGGGGTCGCTGGAGGGCCACGGCACCGAGAGGGCGCTCCAGGTGTGGTCACGGGCGCTCCAGAACCAGGCGTCCGCCCACAGGAGTGATTCGCCGGGGCGGTCCCGGCTCGCTGCGAGCGGACTGCCGCCGGTCATGAAGGCCCCGCTCCAGGCCGGGTCTGGGGCGACGAGTTGGGTGAGGGATGCCATCGTGCGCCCGCCCGGCGCGCACGCAGGGTTGCCCGCCGTGCCGCAGATCGCAGACCACGCGGATCCGGTCCAGATCCAGGTGTCGGCCAACGCGACGGCGTTCCCGCTCTCGACCGCCTCTCCTCCGAAGAGGACCAGGTTGGCGCCGTCCCAGGCCATGGCGCTGCCCACCCGGGCGCTGGGTCCGCAGGTGCTCCCCATGGAGACCCCACAGACCTGGGACCAGTTCGTGCCGTCGAAGCGCCAGGTGTCGTCGCTCATCTCGAACCCGGGGCCCGGTGGCCCGAAGAGGCTCCCGTAGCCGCTCGTCGTCGTGAGGCCGCCGAAGAGAAGGATCTCGGCGGCATTCCCCGCCATCGCCGCCATCACCCGCACGCCGGGATTCGTGTCGGTGGTGACCTCGTTCCAAGTCGCCCCGTCGAAGCGCCACGTGTCGGCCGTGGGGTTCGCGGGACTGCCCGGGGAGCCCATGACCGTGCCCGCCCCCCCGTAGAGGAACACGCCGCCGGGACCGGACGCCATGGCGTGGCCGCTGCGCACGCCGGGCGCGCACTCCGAGCTGTACCGGAGGAAATACGGGTTGGCGGCCCCGCCGCACACCTTGGCCCAGACGCCGTCCCGCCACACCCACGTGTCGCCGTGCGTCCCGTCCCCCGTCCACTGCTCGCCGCCGTAGAGCACCGCGCTCCCGTCCGCCTGCGTAGCGAGGCCGCCCAGGACGCGGAGGCCCGGTTCCAGCTCGGCCGGGGTGGGCTGCTGCGCGTACGCCCACGGCAGGGTGGGTGCAGGCGAGGCTGGGGGCCCGGGGAGGGAGATGCTGCCGGCGGGCACCTCCGCCGAGCCGCCGGTCCCGGCGGCGGGCGGCGGAGCGGCTTCCGCCGGGGCCGTCGGGCTCGGAGCCTCCGGCACGCCGGGAGCGGGAGCGGGCGCCGGCGCGGGGTCCAGCTCGGGTTCCGGTTCGGGAGTGGGCGGGGGCGGCGGGTCTGGGACGCTCACCGGTTGCGGGTCGGGCGCCGGGTCGGCCGGGACAGCCACGACTTCGGGCGGGGGGGGCGTAACCGTGGTGAGCCCGTCTCCGGGTGCCGGCTCCGCGGCCGCAACGGGTGCGGGTACGACGAAGGCGAGCATCGCGAGTGTCACGAGTGCGACGAGCAGGCTGCGATGGCTGGGCATGGGACTCCCGGTTCGATCCCCCGGACCACGAATCGTCCTGTCCCGGCCCCGGCTTGAGGCTTTTGGGCGGGACGCGACGTACTCTCTTGCCCGGAGGCTCCATGCGCTGGATCATCTGGCTTCTCATAGGGCTCGTCGCCGGAGGGATCGCTCGACTCGTCGTGCCCGGTAGGCACCCGATCGGCTGTCTCGGCACGATCGCCCTCGGGATCGCCGGAGCGGTCGTGGCCGGCTTCCTTGCGGACGTCCTCCTCGACTCCAGGGGGGGAGTCGGCTTCCTGGGGGCCACGATCGGGGCGATCCTCGTCCTGGCGTTCGTCCGGATCATCAGCGCGGAGCGCCGTCCGAGAACCTGACGGGAGGTCCCCAAGCGCTGCGACTCCCGGCTTTTGTGCTCACTCGCCTAAGGTCTCCCGCCGGAATAGCAGGGTGGACACAGAGGAAGTGGAGATGAGTCGAGCGCCGTCCCGTGGAGCAGCCGGCGCCTTGGGCGCGCTCGTCGTCGCCGGCGTCGTCACGGCACTCGTGGCACCGGCGGGGGCCGCCCTGCCCCGGAACGGTCCCTTAAACCGCCGCCGCCAGCCCCTGAACGTCGCCGCGGTACGGCGCGTCGACAGCGCCCTCGGACCCCGTGGCGTCCAGGGTGTGATGGCCGTGCGCTCGGTGAACACGCCGAGGCCGCTGGTCGCGCTCACGTTCGACGACGGTCCCCACCCCGTCGCCACGCCCCGCATCCTCGAAGTCTTGGCCCGCGAGCACGTCCCGGCGACGTTCTTCGTCCTCACCCCCGAGGGACACCTCCGGTCGCCGGGCCGTGAGATCGTGAGGCAGGCCGTGGCCGAGGGCCACGAGGTGGAGTGCCACGGGCGCGACCACATCCTGCTCCTGCTCAGACCCCTGCAGGCGGCCGTCGACGACGAGCTCGCCTGCCGGGGGGCGCTCGGGGAGCTCGGCCTCCCGGCCCGCCACATGCGACCGCCGTACGGACTCCTCAGCGCCGCCCAGGCCGCCGCAATGGCGTTTCACGGTCTGCTGCCGGTGCTCTGGTCCCGTGCGTTCGGGTCCGCTCACGGGGGAGTCCCGGCGGGCGAACGTGTGGCCCGCATCGTGCAAGGCGCCACACCCGGGATGATCATCCTGTTTCACGACCGGATCGAGGACGCCGCTCACCTCGCCGAGACGATCGCCGGTCTCCGCGCCCGCGGGTTCGGCTTCGCCCGCGTGGACGACCT
>CAYJLW010000136.1:0-4067 GCA_964370965.1 uncultured Acidimicrobiia bacterium
GATAGTCCCTGGTCATACGAGGTGCCCGCCACCCTATGTCAGGAGGTCTGGATTCGCGCACGCATCTCCTCCGCGGCGCGGACCGATCCCGCGTCAGGAATGGTCGCGGCCTCCTTGAGCGAATGGAGCCTGAGGGCGAGGTTCCGGGCCACACGGATGCGCCACGTGATGTCGGGGTCCAGCAGCCACCAGGCGATCGACGCCCCTTCCGTACCGGCACGGCCCACGGCGGTCGTGGCAAAGGCTGTGGGGCCATTCTGGAGCAGGCGTCCCAACGCAACGAGATGGTCCGAGGCGTGAAAGAGGAACAGGTCTGCTGTACGCCGGGCACTCTCGACCTGACGGGCGGTCCCCGGAGCGCTCGCCTCGGCGTCAGCCGCCTCGCGCGCTGCGGGCGAAGAGACCACAGGGAGGTTGCCTTGGTCGCGGCCGATGGCTCCGAACGTCCGCACGATCGCTCCGGTCGCGCTCGCAAGCTGTCCCAGCGCCTGCCTCCAGTTCCGGACGAACACGGGTTCCTGACGCTCCATGCTTCACCCCCCTTGCCGACTTGCGGGTGGTAGACAGGCACGACGTCGCGCTGCCGCCCCTGGCGGACGGGCCCCCGCACTTGCGGTCGGATCGGGGGCGGGCATCAATCATCTACCTCCGATGACCCTCGCCGTGACAGGAGCGGGACGGTCACGGCAGCTCGGACTCGGCCAGGCCGTAGGTGACCCGGGGTGAGCGGGCCGACCCGACCCTCACGACCACGCCCTCGGCGAGCAGGGTCCGGAGCCAATTCTGCACGGCGGCTCTCGACAGCCCCGTGACCTGCTCGAGGTCGCGGCGCGTGGCCGGGCCGGAGCGGAGACGCTCAAGGATGTCGACGCGGGGGCCGGCCAGGGTGGGCGAGGGTACCCGAGTGGTTACCCTGACCGTGGGAGGGGAGACCGTGACGTCGATGCGTCTGCGGAGGGTCGCTCGGAAGTAGCCGATCCCGTCCTCGAACTCCGGAGGGGGGAGACCGGCTTCGGCCATCACCGTTCGGACGCGCGCTATCCCCGTCGCCCGATGCTCGACCACGACGCCGTCGGGGCCGAGCACGTCCTGGAGCATTCGCACGAGCACGGCGTTGCGGGCCGGTGCGATACCCCGGCTGCCGAGTGTCGCGACGGTGACCCCGCCATACAGACCACCGGGGTTGACGACTTCGACCCGGTCCGGGAAGACGTCGACACGCACGGGGGTGCTGCGCCCCAAGGGAGACAGATCTCTGTGGACGAGGGCGTTGACGATGATCTCGCGCAGCGCCTCGATCGGGACTTCCCAGATGTCGCGCCGGGCGACCCCTTCGATAACCGTTCGCCGCGCGAGGTGGGCTGCCGTCGCCCTGATTGCCTCGGAGGCGAGTGTGGGGACGGGTCCCACGAGGCTGCGGGAGTCGGCCAATCGCTGGGTCGAGGCGCCCACCGATGGGGTGGGGTGGACGGCCACGGTGATGTCGAGGCCCGGATGGAATTCCTGCGGGTACACCCCGAAGGAAAGCAGTGCTGCCAGGGTCGGCGTGTCTGCCCCGGCGGTGACACGCATCCGGCGACGCAACTCGTCCACGTCGGAGCCGCGAAACGGCGCCGGTGTCGCCGCCGCGAGGTAGGCCCGCTCCGACTCGGCGTTCAAGTCGGCGAGGCTCGCTTCCTGCACCGGCTCCACGTCGAAGGTCGGCTGGCTCCGACCGGCGAGGAGCAGGCCGACTTCGTAGTCGCTGAGCCGGACGTCGGCGTCTCCGACCCGCCTGTGGGACCCTGTGACGATTCCCGAAGGCGTGTAGTAGCACGGCTTTTCCCCCGACAGGAGTGCGGGCACTTCTACGGCGACGACTCGTCTGCCGTCGACGTCGATCTCGGTGATGACAGGCCGCACCTTCGGTTCCATCTTCTGACAGAGCGTGCGGACGCCGTCGATGACAGATTGGGGGCGTTCGACTCCCGTGGTCGCGAAGCCAGTGCTTTCGTCGATGCCCAGGAGGATCGTCCCCCCCTCGCTGTTCGAGAAGGCAGAGAGCGTCTTCCAGAGATCCCTGGGTGCTTCCCGTCTTGCCGCCTTGGCTTCCACAGTGCCCGTGTCGTTGCCGATACGTCGGAGGTGGTCGATCATGGCGCTGATCGCAGAGGGGTCGGACATGCTCACATGCTAGCATGCTGCAACCAGCGATGGCATGTGCAAGCATGTAGGGAGCGCCTCCGCCTCACTGCACTCCCCAGAACGGGGCCCCCGCCCCTCAGATGACCCGCCACCACTTCTTCATGCCGAGGTCCTCGGCGATGACCTGGAGGGCGTTGTAGCCGGGGCCGAAGGTGATGAAGCCGTGGGGGTGCTGGGTGGCGCCGCACATGTAGAGGCGCTCCACCGGGGTGCGGTACTGCGAGAGCGACTCCGTGGGCCGGCGCTCGAGGAGGTTCTTGATGTCGATCTCGCCCATCATCCAGTCGCCCCGGACCATGTTCACGAGCTTGCGCTCGATGTCCAGCGGCGTGTCCACGAAGCGGTCGACGATCACGTCGCCGGTGACGTTGGGGGCGAAGCGCTGCCACGCCTCCAGGCAGTCGTCGGCGTACTGGGCCTTGTAGAGGTCCCAGTGGCCCGGCCCGCCGCCGGCGAGGCTGTAGGGGGCGAACTGGCGCAGGAGCCCGGTGAACTTGCCGTCGGGGGCGTCGAGGGGGTCGAAGAGCGTGTTCACGGCGGCGTTCGGCCGGGGCGGCGGGGCCACGCCGGCGCGGATCTGGGCCCAGTCGGCGTCGAAGGCCTCCAGGGAGTCGTAACCCAGGTTCACGACCCAGGCGCGGTCGACGTCGGGGTCGAAGGCCGCCGCCGCGTACCGAGGCGGCTCCTCCATGGCGAGGTGGACGGAGAACAGCGTCCAGTCCTTGTGCTTGGTCGCCTCGGCGGTTTCGACCTCGCCGATGAACTCGGCGTCGAGGTGCTCCTTGTCCACCATGCGCAGGAACGTCTGGCCGACGTCGACCGAGGACGCCACGAGCTGCGACGCCGTGATCTCGGTGCCGTCGAGGGTGCGCACGCCCACGGCGCGGCCGCCGTCGACGAGGATCTTCTCCACCTCCTGCTGCACGAGGACGACGCCGTCGTGACGGCAGAGGTCCCGCCACAGGATGTGGGCGAGGCGGTGGGAGCCGCCCACGCAGACGTGCCAGTTGTCCATCTTGCCCACAAGGAGCGGGAAGCCCGCGGCGAGGCCGGACCGGTCGTTCGTGTAGCCGCACACCGCCCCGTGGAAGGCGAGGTGGGCCTTCACCTTGGGGTGCTCGAAGTGGGCGTCGAGGAACTCGTTGATCGACATCCGCCGCAGCTTCACGCCCAGGAACTCGCTCTTGTCCTCCACCCCGAACACGGCGAGGGCCTTCGTGAGCTCGTTCAGGGTCATGGGCGGGTTGTACATGAAGGTCTCCAGGAGGAGCTCCACGTAGCCCTTCGCCTCGGAGTAGAGGCGGCGGTACGTCTCGGCGTCCCTTTCGGAGAAGCGTGCCATCGACGCGCACGTGGCGTCGAGGTCGGTGTGGACGGTGAGGGCCGTGCCGTCGTCGTAGACGGACGCCATCTGCACCTCGGGGCGCACGTAGCGGAGGCCGTGGCCGTACAGGTCGAGGTCCTCGTAGGCGGGGGCGTGGTCGACGAAGGTGTGGTAGTTGGCGTGGATGTTGTGCAGGAACCCGGGTCGGGTGACCTCCTCGGTGCAGAGGCCACCGCCCTCCTCTGCCCGCCGCTCCAGCACCGCCACCTTCATCCCGGAGCGGGCGAGGTAGGCGGCGAGGGTGAGGCCGTTGTGGCCCGCCCCGATGACGACGGCGTCGTAGCTCGTGTCCATCTCCGCTCCTTCAGTTCCTTCAGTTGTCGGGCGACGGGGTCGCTCGATCGCCACGTCCGGCGACGGGCGGCCGGTCGCGTGAGGGCCGGCTCCGCCGGCCCGGGGCTACACCGGGGTCGTCCACGGCGAGGAGGGGGGGTCCGGGGGGGGGGGGGCGCGGCCCCCCCGCGGGGGGGTCGTGGGGGGGGGGGGGGGGGTGTTGTGG
>CAYJLW010000137.1:0-3879 GCA_964370965.1 uncultured Acidimicrobiia bacterium
TCGAGGGGGGACGAAGTCCCCCTTCGATCAGCTCAGTCGGCGATGCGGAGGGCGACGGCAGGGCGGATGCGCGACGCCGCCCGGGCGGGGAACACGGCGACGAGGAGGGAGAACGCCAAGGAGGCGGCAGCGAGGAGGAGCACCGTCGCCCAGGGGATCGCGAACTCCACGTCGACGGTGGCGAATCCGGAGTTGAAGAGGTTCCACGCCGTCACGAGGCCGAGGACGGTGCCCAGCGTGATGCCCTCCGTGGCCACGAGGGCCGCCTCCCCCAGGAAGGCCCGCCGTACCGTGGAGGCCCCGAAGCCGAGGGCCCGCAGGACGCCGATCGCCCGCCGCCTTTCGCGCACCGCCCTGATCATGATCACGCCCAGGCCCACGATGCCCACGAAGAGGCCGAGAGCGAGGTAGCCCCGCATGAGACCGAGGAACTGTGTCTGGGTCTGCAGCGCCCGCCCCATGAGGTCGTCCATGCCGTCCGCCTGCAGACCGAGATCGACGTAGCGGCGTTCGAGGGCGGCGGCGACCGCGAGCGGGTCGTCGTCGGCGTCCACCCTCACCAGCCACTGCGAGCGGCTGGCGGCGGGGAACTGCTCGTCCATCGCCCGGTCGGCCACGAACGCCCCGGGGAACACGAAGAACTGCTGGCTGAAGCCCACGACCCGGCGCGACACCGTGCGCCCGGTCACAGGATCCTGCATGCGGATCTTCTCGCCCAACTTCACCTGCACCGGCGCCGGCGGCCCCTGGCTGCGGCGGCCCTCGTAGGAGCGGTCGACGATCGTGAGGGACGCGTCCCGCGCCACGGCGTCCCACGCGGCCCGGTCGCCGGGGTAGGTCTTGTCGCGGTCGGCGAGCGCGAAGCGGGTGGCGTCCAGGAAGCGACGGTCGACCGAGTACACGGTCGTGAACGCCTGGCGGCTGCCCCTCTTCAGCGACACGGCCGCCCTGCGGTAGCTGGTAGCCCCCACCACGCCCGGCTCGCGCAGGAGGTCCCGCAGGTCGACGGGCGTGTCCTGGTTGGTGTGCACCAGGACGTCGTAGCCGGCGGCCTCGTCCTGCGCGAACGCCTCGGCGTTCTCGTTCTGCACGTGGGTGATCACGGAGAGGACGACGAGCGTGAAGACGACGAGGGCGTACATGACGAGGGTCATGCCGGTGCGGAAGCGCCGCGCCAGCGGGTAGGTGGTGGCGAGGCGGGCGGCGAGGCCCCGGCGGGAGCGGCCCCCGGCGACCGCCCGGATACCGCCGGCGACGAGCTCCTGGTTCTCGGTGAGAACGGCGACGCCGGCGAAGGTGAGGGCGAGGCCGTTCACCACGAAGGTGTACGGGCTGGAGTCCTTCATGAGGTCCGGGACGATGGACGGGGCGAAGATCTCCCACGCGATCACGACGAGGCCGATGACGGTGACCACGGCCCGGGCGGGAGCGAGGCGCCGCAGCAGGGGCACGAGACCGAGGCCGACCAGCCCCGGGCCCACCATCGCCGGGAGCGCCTGGGTGGCCGAGACCCCGGACGCCGTCATGAGACCGCCCCCGAACACGGCGAGGGCGCCCATCACCTGTGTGCGGCGGCGGGCCGCCCGGCCCGTGGGCTCCGGGAGCTCCCTGATGGCACGGATGATGTTCACGCGGCTGATCCGCAACGACGTGAGGAGCACGGTCACGAAGCTGATCGCGAACCCGACGAGGCCGCCGGCGGCGACCGAGACGAGATGCACCGTGAGCTCGACACGGAGGTCCGAGCGGAACACGCTGTTCGCGAAGATCTTCGACGCGATCTGCACGATGGCGGCGCCCACGCCCACGCCCACGACTGCGCCGAAGAGCGCGGCCAGACCGGCGTACATCACGCCTTCGAGGGTGAAAACACGCACGAGGTCGGCGCGCTTCATCCCGATTGCGCGCAACATGCCGAGCTCGGACTTCCGTTCCTCTGCGAGCATGACGAAGATGTTCACGAGCAGCAGGATCCCGGCGATGATCGCGAACGTGCCCACCACGAGGAAGAGCTGCTCGAGGCTCTCGGCGCCGTCCTCCGCCGCCGTCACCCCCGCCTTCTTGATGGGCACGATCGTGACGCCGTCGCTGCCGAGCACGTCCTTGATGCGGTCGCGCACCTCCGACGTGCGGCGGTACCCCGTGCGGTCACTGCCGGTGTTGGACACCCACAGCTCCCTCGTCGTGCCGAGCTGGCGAGTGCCGGGCTCCGGGAGAGTGCCGGGGGCGACGAAGACGTCGAGGCCGTCGCGGTAGGAGGCGAGACCGTCGCCCTCGGCCACGCGCACGACCCGCAGCTTCACGTGGCGCCGGCCCACGGTGACCTCGATGCGGTCGCCGGCGGCGATGTGGAGGTCGTCCGCGAGCTCACGGGAGACGACGGCGTCCCCCGGGGCGATCGGCGCTCCAGCGAGCGTGGAACGCTCGCCGCCGAACGCGTCCAGGTCGGCGAGGTCGAGGGCGTAGACGTCCGCCCGCGGCTCGGTCTCGCTGTGACCCGTCCCGTCGACGACGACCGAGGCGGTGTCCGTGTCGACCATGACGACGCCGTCGATGCCGGGCTGGGACCGGAGGCGCTCCGTCTCCTTCTCGGCTCGCTGCCGGGCGGCCGGGGTGGAGAGGACAACCTGCTCGTCCACCTCGCCCATGCGCCGGTAGACGCTGGCGGTGAAGGAGTTCGTGAGGCTGTCGCCGGTGATGTAGCTCCCCACGATGAGGGCGGTGCCGAGCACGGAGCCGGCCACGACGAGCACGGTCTCGTAGGGGCGGCGGGTGATGTGGCGGTAGCCCATGCGGGCCAGGTAGCGGCGGCGCAGGAAGGTGTAGACGAGCCAGAGCGCGGCGACCGCCGTGACGAACCCGCCCAGGGGCAGCATGCCGGTGCTCACGGGCTACCTGGAGGCGTCGACGGGCCGCCTCGTGCCCGTCGTGTCGTCGATGATGCACCCGTCGCGCATACGCACGAGCCGGCCCGCCGCTTCCCCGATGGCGGGATCGTGCGTGACGACGATGAGGGTCTGGCCCTGGTCGTTCAGCTCCCAGAGGAGGTCGAGGACGGCGGCCGCCGTCTGGGTGTCAAGGTTCCCGGTGGGCTCGTCCGCCCACACGATCGCAGGCTGGGCCACGAGCGCCCGGGCCACGGTGGTGCGCTGCTGCTCGCCGCCGGACATCTCCGCCGGCTTGTTGTGGAGACGGTGGCCGAGGCCGACACGTTCGAGCATCTCGATCGCCCGCGCCCGGGACTCCTTCGCCGACGTGTCGACGAGCAGGAGGGGGAGCTCGACGTTCTCCACCGCCGAGAGGACGGGGATGAGGTTGAACGCCTGGAACACGAAGCCCATGTGGTGTGCCCTGTGCTCGGTGCGCCGGGCGTCGGGCAGGGCCTGGATGTCGGTCTCGTCGATGAAGACCTCTCCGGCGTCGATGTCGTCGAGGCCGGACAGGCAGTTCAGGAGCGTGGTCTTGCCGCTGCCGGACGGCCCCATGACGGCGACGAGCTCACCGGCGTCCACGGCGAGGTCGACGCCCGCCAGCGCCTCCACCTCCACGGAGCCGGTGCGGTAGATCTTGCGCACGCCGCGGGCGTCGAGCATCGCCTCGCCGTCGGCGCCCCCCGGCGTTTCCACAGCGGCCTCGGGCCGCTCCACTTGCATCCCCCAACGGTACGCGCCTGCACAGTGGGTGCAGGAATCCCCCGGACTGGGCGCAGGTGACGGCTCCCCCGACGTTTCCGGGCGCGCCACGCGTCGGATATGACGCGCACCGCGCCCAGTTCCGTGGGGAGACGACCCGGCGGCGACCCGGCGGCGGCCCGGCGGCGACCCGGCGGCGGCCCGGCGGCGACCCGGCGGCGGCCCGGTGGCGGCCCGGTGGCGGCCC
>CAYJLW010000138.1:0-3508 GCA_964370965.1 uncultured Acidimicrobiia bacterium
GCTTCTCGTAGTCGACGATGTGGACGTCGTAGTTGTCCTCCTCGCTCACGGCGAGGCGCTTGCCGTCCTCGGAGAAGTTCACGTCCTCGTTACCCGAATAGACGGTCAGATTCGGCGTCGGGAATTCCCACACGATTCGCTTGTCCGGCGTCACCTCGAGGAGGCGGTTGTTGCGGCGGTCGGCGATGAGGATCGGCCACGGCAATGGCTTGCCCCAGGAGGCAACGGGCGAATTGCGGTTGCCGGTGGCCGGCGGAATGGCGGGCAGGGCGACGCCGCTCGAGACCGCACCGGCCCCCTTCGGATCGTCGATGCTTCCCTTGACCAGCTCGGCCGGGGGCGCGGCGGTCGCGAGCCCGGCAACGGCAATGCACACCGCGGGCACCCAGGCCCGCACCCAGGCACAAATCGGAATCGTCGTTTTCATGCGGCCAGCGTAGAGGCGCGGCTCGCTGCCGGCTTGATCCCCGGCAATAACCGTGCGACTAGCCGCGTCGCTCCGGGGACCGCTACTCCCCGCCTACTCCCACTCGATCGTGGCGGGGGGCTTGGAGGAGACGTCGTACGCCACGCGGTTCACGCCGGGCACCTCGTTGATGACGCGGGACGAGATGCGCTCGAGGAGCTCGTAGGGGAGGCGGGCCCAGTCGGCCGTCATGGCGTCGTCGGACGTCACGGCCCGCACGACGATCGGGTAGGCGTAGGTGCGCTCGTCGCCCATCACGCCCACCGAACGGACCGCCGGCAGGACGGCGAAGGCCTGCCAGAGCTCGCGTTCGAGGCCCGCCCGCCGCACCTCCTCGGTGACGACGGCGTCGGCCTGGCGGAGGATGTGGAGGCGTTCCCCCGTGACCTCGCCGATGATGCGCACGGCGAGACCGGGACCGGGGAAGGGCTGGCGCCAGACGATCTCGTCCGGGAGGCCGAGCTCCACGCCGATCTGGCGGACCTCGTCCTTGAAGAGGTCCCGCAGCGGTTCCACGAGCTCGAAGTTCATGTCCTCGGGGAGGCCGCCCACGTTGTGGTGGCTCTTGATCTTCGCCGCCCCCGCCGGCCCCGACTCGATCACGTCCGGGTACAGCGTCCCCTGCACCAGGAAGCGGGCGTCCTGATGGTCGCGGGCGACGTCCTCGAAGAGGCGGATGAACGTCTCGCCGATGATCTTGCGTTTCGCCTCCGGGTCGCTGACGCCCCCAAGACGTTCCAGGAAGCGGTCCTCGGCCTTCTGGTGGACGAGGTCGACGCCGAAGTTGCGGGCGAACGTCTCCTCGACCTGCTCGGCCTCGCCGAGGCGGAGGAGGCCGTGGTCGACGAACACGCACGTGAGCCTGTCGCCGACGGCCTTGTGGACGAGGGCGGCGGCGACAGAGGAGTCCACCCCCCCGGAGAGGCCGCAGAGCACCTTGCCCGTCTCGCCCACCTGGGAGCGGATGGCGTCGACGGCGTGCTCGATGATCGACACCGGTGTCCAGGTGGGCCGGCAGTCTGCCACGTCGACGAGGAAGCGCTTCAGGACCTCCTGGCCCTTGGGCGTATGCACGACCTCGGGGTGGAACTGCACGCCGTGGATGCGCCGCTCGCCGTCGGCCATGGCGGCCACGGGGGCGTCAGGCGTGGAGGCGGTCGTGACGAAGCCGGCGGGTGGGCGGGACACGGCGTCACCGTGGCTCATCCAGACGTCCTGCTCGACGGGGAGGCCGGCGAAGAGCGCCGCGTGCGGTTCCCGCACGGTGAGACGCACACGGCCGTACTCCCCGGCGGCGCCCGCGGCGACGTCGCCGCCGAGTTGCCGGGCGACGAGCTGGTGGCCGTAGCAGATGCCGAGGATCGGGATGCCGAGGTCGTAGACGCCCGGGTCGATCACCGGGGCCCCGGGGACGTGGACGGACTTCGGGCCGCCGGAGAAGACGAGGGCCTTCGGGCGCCGCTCACGCACCTCGGCAGCCGTGATCGTGGCAGGAACGATCTCGGAGTAGACCCGGGCCTCACGGACACGCCGGGCGATGAGCTGCGCGTACTGAGCGCCGAAATCGACGACGAGGACGAGGTCGTAGTCGCTGCGGTCACTGTGGTCGGTCACGCCCGCAGCGTACCGGAAGGGACGCCCGGCACCGAGGGCGGGAATGCGACTCCGGCTACCAGCCGACCTGCGGACAGTGCTCCCCGTGGCGAGAGGCCGTACGTCTGAATCGGCGGAACCGGCCTCAGCCCATGCCGACGCCCTGGGAGCGCTGCAGGAACTTGCCCTCGGTCTGCAGCGAGGGCGCCACCATCACCTCGGCCTTCTGGAACTCCTTCACGGTCTCGTAGCCACAGGTCGCCATGGACGTGCGCAGAGCACCGAAGAGGTTGAGGCGGCCGTCGTTCTCGTGCGCGGGGCCGAGCAGGACCTCCTCGAGCGTCCCGATCGTGGACGTCTTCACCCGTGTGCCCCGGGGGAGGTCGGGGTGGAACGTGGCCATACCCCAGTGGTAGCCCCGACCGGGCGCCTCACGGGCGGCGGCCAGGGGGGAGCCGAGCATGACGGCGTCGGCGCCGCAGGCGATCGCCCGGGCGACGTCGCCCCCGGTGCGCATGCCACCGTCGGCGATCACATGGACGTAGCGGCCGGTCTCCTCGAGGTGACGGATGCGGGCGCCGGCGGCGTCGGCGAGCGCTGTGGCCTGGGGGACGCCGATGCCGAGCACGCCCCGCGTCGTGCAGGCGGCACCCGGACCCACGCCCACGAGGATGCCCACGGCGCCGGTACGCATGAGGTGCAGCGCCGTGGAATAGGAGGCGCAACCGCCCACGATCACCGGGAGGTCGTAGGTGCGGATGAACTCCTTCAGGTTCAGCGGTTCCTCCCGGGAGCTCACGTGCTCGGCGGATACGACCGTGCCCTGGATCACGAGCATGTCGAGGCCGGCGTCGAGGACGGTCTTGGCGAAGCGCACGGTGCGCTGGGGCGTGAGCGAGGCGACCGTGGGCACTTCGGCGGCCTTGATCTCCTGGATGCGCCGGACGACGAGCTCCTCCTGGATGGGCGCCTGGTAGAGCTCCTGCATCGCCAGGGTGGCCTTCTCCGGAGGGGCCTCCGCGATCTCGGCGTAGACCGGCTCGGGGTCCTCGTAGCGGGTCCAGAGACCCTCGAGGTTCAACACCCCGAGGCCACCGAGACGCCCCAGGGCGATCGCAGTGTCCGGGGACGTGACGCCGTCCATGGCGGCGGACATGAGCGGCAGGCCGAGGTTGAAGGCATCGACCTCCCAGGAGATGTCGACGTCGTCAGGGTCCCGGGTGCGGCGACTGGGGACGATGGCGATGTCGTCGAAGCCGTACGCCCGCCGGCCGCTCTTGCCGATGCCGATCTCGATCTCCACTCTGCGGGCCCCTTCGTCAGCCGATCCGCCGTTGCGCCTCACCATATAGGGCGGGAGCCCGACCCGTCACGCTTCCGACGAAACCGGGCGCGGGGGGGGGGGGGGGGGGGGGGGGGGGGGGGGCCCGCGGGGGGGGGGGGGGGGGG
>CAYJLW010000139.1:0-3254 GCA_964370965.1 uncultured Acidimicrobiia bacterium
TTTCCCCCCGGGGGCGGGGGCCCCCCCCCCCCCCCCCCCGGGCCCCCCCTTCTCGACGTTCATTCGTCCCAGGATGGTTCCGGGGCGGGTGAACCGCCCCTCACGCGGCAGGTCGCCACTCGCCGGACGCGGCACGTCGTCTGACAACTGCTCCGCCAGCACTTGGGCGATGTGCTTCACCGGGACCGGGAGGGCCTTGGCGTTCTTCGGGTACGCGTAGTTGAAGCAGCCGTAGCAGTCGGCGCAGGCGACGGCCACCACGCTCGCCCCGCACGTCCGCACGCGGGCGGCCATGTCGTCGGCGAAGTTGGCCAGCTCCGCCTTGAAGCCGGACTCGTAGGCCCGCAGCCCGCAGCACGCCTCGGCGGTCCCTGAGATCCCCACCCGCAGGCCCGTGGCGAGCAGCGCCCGTGCCGCCGCCCGGATGCCGTCGCGCTGGGACCCGTCGTAGGAGTAGCGGCAGCCGGCGTGCAAGAGGACGCCGACCTCCTCGGTGTTGGCGTCGCGGAGGCCGAGACCCTCCGCCCAGTCCGCCCGGCGCGCTTTGGGTTCGCCGAAGACGTTGTTCTCGGCCCGCATGCACTCCACGAGCATCTGCGCCTCGAAGGGGGCGAGACCGAGCTCGACGGCGCGGGCGCGGGCCTCCACGAAGGCGTCCGTGGAGTCGATGTCGTTGCGGTACACCTTGCAGCCCACGTCGCAGCCCCCACAGAGCGTGCAGCTGTAGAAGATCTCGGCGGCGGCCTCGTCGAACTCGCTGCGCCCGTCGAGGACGGACAGGGCGACGTTGAGCTTGCCCGACCCGGAGTAGGCGTGGAAGTCGTAGTGCTGGATCGAGGGGCACACGGCGGAGAACCGTTGGCTCTGGACGAGGTCGAGGGGGATCCACTTGCAGTTCGAGCAGCGCGAGCAGCCCTCCATGTCCGGGCGGAAGTCCTCCAGGGCGAGGGGCCGGGGGGAGGGCGCCTCGGCGACGTCGGCCGTCGGGGCGATCCCGGTCTCCACGGTGTTCTCCACTTGCGTCCTCCTCATGCAGTGATCTCGGGGGCGGTCCAGAGGCGGCCCGGCGCGAAGATCCCGGCGGGGTCGAGGATCCCCTTCACGACACCGAGGGCGGCGACGGCATCGGGGCAACGCCGGTAGGCCGCGGCCACGGCGGGCCCGTACGGCCGGGAGAAGAACGCTCCCGCCCCGGCGAGCGCCTCGACAAGGCCGGGGAGGTCGGAGTCGACGCGCGCTGCGACGTCCCCTGTGACGAAAGCGCTCACCTCGACGTGGCAGGTGCGGCCCTGGTTCACGGGCTGCACGTAGACGCCGACGTCCCCGGCGTCGACGCCGAGGCCCTCCCAGCGTGAGCGGGCGAACGCGGCGAGGTCCCCCGCCCGGGTGAGATGGGTGAGGAACTGCACCTCCCGGAAGGCACCGGCGGGACGGTCCTTCCAGTACCCCGGCCCGGGGTCGAGGCCGGTGACGGCGTCCACCCAGGCCCGGCCGTCCGCCTCGGTGACGTCGACGAGATCCATGCCGGCCTCGGCGGCGAGCTCGACGCTCTCGGCGAGCTGGAACCCCATGCTCTCTTCGGGCAGCAGCGCCAGGGACCCCACGACGTACGCCAGGGCCCAGCGTCCCTTCCCCACATGCGGGGCGGCCACCCCGAGAGCGGCCGAGAGGGCGGCGACCTGGCCGGCGTCGAAGACGAGGATCTCGTCGCCGAGGCGGCGGCGGGTGGCGGCGAGGACGAAGCGGGCCAGCGGTGCGAGGTCGTCCGCCGTGGCGAGGAGGACCCGGCGCAGGACGGGGGCCGGCTCGAGGCGGAGCGACACCCAGGTGGCGATCCCGAGTGTGCCCTGAGCGCCCTGCA
This sequence comes from uncultured Acidimicrobiia bacterium, assembly GCA_964370965.1. GTDB lineage: Bacteria > Actinomycetota > Acidimicrobiia > UBA2766 > UBA2766 > CAYJLW01. The sequence goes on from CAYJLW010000139.1 coordinate 1,862, forward strand.
CGAGCTTGCCGATGTCGGTCTGGGCGGGACCGAGAGGGTTCTTCTGGTGCATGCCCGCCGCCCACTGCTCCTCCAGCGTGCGGCCCGGCCCGGCGGCACCCCCGGTGCGGAAGCGGTCGCCCGTGCCCAGGTAGAGCTCGGCGCAGAGCATGGGGTCGGTGAAGTCCCAGTGGTACTTCGGCACCAAGGCGGGCTCCCGGTCGAGGGCGGCAGCGAGCGCGGACTTGCCTGCCGGGGGAAGCAGCGGCCGGCCGGTGCGGAGGCCGTGAGGGGAGAGGACGCCCTGGAGGGCAGCGAAGGTGACTCCGGGCTCCACGATCGCCACCCGCTCCCGGGGCTCGACGTGGAGGACGCCGTCCATGCCCGAGAGGTCGACGACTACGCCTGGTCCCTCCGGACGGGAGCGCCCCAGGCGGGCCGGTCCCGTCGAGGAGCGGGGGTAGAGCCCGACGCCGTGGGCGACCGCGAGGCGGATCGCGGCACCAACGTCCTCCCCGCTCCGCGGGGCCAGGACGTGGGTGCCGGGCACGTCGCCGGGCGGGAGCGTCGCCTGGCCCGTGACCCGGGCGAGCTCGCCCGGGAGGTCCGTTGTGAGGACAGCCGCGTCGCTTGTCGTGGACCGCATCGAATGTGCCTCCGTCGACCGTCTCTGTTGAAGCCGGTTCAATACTGCCACGTTGTTGAACGCACTTCAATACCGGATTAGAGTCGGGCCCGAGATGGCCGAGTCCCCTCCCCCCCGCACCCGCCTCTCCGTGGACGAGCGCCGCCGGCAACTCCTCCGCGTGGGCCGGCGGGTGTTCAACGAGCGGCGCTACAGCGAGGTCCCCGTGGAGGACATCGCCCGGGAGGCGGGCATCTCCCCGGGGCTCCTCTACCACTACTTCCCGAACAAGCTCGACTTCTTCCTCGCCTGCGCCCGCGTCGAGCTCGACCTCTTCCTCGACCGCGTTCGCGCCACGGGCGACCTCCCCCTCGTCACCCGCTTCGAGGCCGCCCTCGACGCCTACCTCGACTTCGTCACCCAGGAGTCCGGCGGCGTGCTGAACGTGCTGCGGGAGGCGGCCGCCCACCCCCGGGTGGCGGCGCTGGCGGACGAGGCCCGCCGGAAGATCATGGGCGAGATCCTCGGCGGTCTCGGCATCGCCGAGAACCCCCTCCTGCGGGTGGTCATCATGGGCTACCAGGGCTTCGTCGAGGAGGCCACGGTGGAATGGCTCACCCACGGCGGCCTCGACCGTGACCGGTTCAAGGCTCTCCTCCAGCTCGTCATGCGCGGGCTCCTCACCACCGTCGCCCGCCTCGACCCCGGCCCCCCGGCCACAGCCCGCGAACACGCACGACGCGACTGACCGGGAACGCCCCCCGTTCTGGGGAGCCCAGACACGGCATG
>CAYJLW010000140.1:0-3113 GCA_964370965.1 uncultured Acidimicrobiia bacterium
GCGGGGGGGGGGGCGGGGGCCGGCGGGGGCGCGGCGGGGGGGCCGGGGGGGGGGGGGGCGGGCCGCCCCCCCCGCCCCGCCCGCGGCGCGGCGACCACTCGCAGTTGTTGAGGTCAGCTCATGATCGGGGCGAGCTGCATGAGCATCATCATGTCGCCGGCGATCTGGATCTTGCCGGCCATGAAGAGCTCCTGCGGGTTGGCGTTGCCCGACCCGAGCTGCTCGGCGACCTCCTGGGTCATCGAAAGCGTCGCCCGCGGGGCGTCGACGTTGGGGTCGGCACCGCCGAACGTGATCGCCATCCAGTGGTCCACGTCGTCCCGCTTGATGACGAACTTCAGCGTCCCCTGTGCGGCCTTCAGGGTCGTGGCCGCCGCCGGGTTGGTGAGCATGGAGGCGCCACCGCCGCCGCCCATCGGGCCGATGCCGCCCTCGGAGATGCGCTTGGCGGCGTCCGCCCAGTCGTCCTTGGGGATGGAGATCTGGACGAGGGTGTCGTCGTGGCGGCCGTCCTGTGTCTTGATGTCGCCACTGTCGATCCAGAGGGACCACTGGCCCTCGTCGAGAACCTCGAAACAGATGGCACCGGGGCCGCTCTGGGCATCGCCCAGGCCCTCTTTGAACTGGCCGGGCAGGTACTCGGTGAAGAACTCGGCCGGTGCGGTCGGGACGTCACTCATCAGGCGCTCCCCCTTGGGTGCGGGTCTGGTCACCAGCAGCTCTCTGCCGCCGGACCCGGCCACCCTACCACACCACCGACACACTAAGTAAGCGCTTGCTTACTTCTCTGGGTGGTGACGGATCAGTCGGACGACCCGGCCTTGTCGGGGGGCGGGTGAGCGGTCACGGTGGCGAGCTCCGGGGGGGCGACGTACTCCACGAAGCCGTCCTCGCCAGCCCGGAAGTATGCCTCGGCCGCCTGCTGGCCGTCGTCGGTGTAGTCGACGCTGAAGACCGGTCGCCCCGCCTTCTTCCACGTCGCCAGGGCGGCGGTCGCCTCCGTCGTGAACGAGGGATCCTGGGACTGGCCGTCGACGTAGTACAGACCGTCGACGCCGACGCCGTCGGCCGCTGCCACGTAGTCGGCGAACTCCACGAGGTCCGGCTCGCCGATGGGGACGACGAGGAAGCCGGACTTGCGGGAGCGGGCAGTGACAGCGAGGTCGACGACGAGGTCGGCCATCCGGGCGCGCCCGTCAGGCTCGAGCTTCTCGTCCTGCGCGTACGTGCCCGCATCCACACGGTCGACCCAGACGCCGTCGAAACCCGCCGCCACGAGGCCGCCCACGCGCTCACGCGTGAGGTCCCGCCAGCCCTGCTCCCAGAAACGGGCGAGGTAGAGGCCTTCCCCCCCGTCGGGGTCGGAGGGCCCCACGAAGGCGGGGCTCCCGCTCTTCCAGGCCTTCTGCCAGTAGGTGCGGTCGGCCTCGACGTCGCCCACGTCGAGGTAGCCGAGCACCAACTTGCCCTTGGCCTGCAGCTTGCGGACCAGGGCGGGGGTGTCCGTACGGGGACCGCCGCGCAGCGTCGAGAAGTCGTCGATCACGACCATCTCCCAGGGCCCGGCGGCGAGCTCGTCGACGGCCTTTGCGGGGTCGTCGGGGTAGAGCAGGTAGGCCCACCTCTTCACCGCACGCAACCGGTTGGCGGTCGCCTCGCGCTCGGGGCTCCCCGGTGTCGGAGTCGCCGTGGCGGTGGGAGACGCCGACCGCCGGGGGCGGGTCGCTGCGCTCCGGCGGGGCCGGGGCGAGCTCGTGTCCGTGTCGGCGCCCTCCGTGCACCCGCCGAGGGCGATGGCCAGGACGCAGAGCGCCGCCCCTAGTCTGCAGGCTCGTCTGGGCCTGACCTCTCGGAGGAGGGACATGGGAGCGCTCGACGGAACAAGGGTCATCGACCTCTCCAGGCTGGCACCGGGGCCGTACTGCTCGATGTTGCTAGCAGACATGGGCGCCGAAGTCGTGCGCGTGGACACGATCCCGACCATGGCGCCATCCGGGCGGCGCAGCCGCGACCCGCTCTCGCGGGGCAAGAAGAGCGTCTGCCTCAACCTCAAGGACGCCGCCGCCCAGGACGTCCTCTTGCGCCTCGCCGAGACCGCCGACGTCTTCCTCGAGGGGTTCCGTCCGGGCGTCACGTCCCGCCTCGGCTGCGACTACGGGACGGTTCGGGCTCGCAACCCCCGCATCGTCTACTGCGCCCTCACGGGCTGGGGCCAAGACGGCCCGTATGCCTCGATGGCGGGCCACGACATCAACTACATCGCCATCGGCGGCCCCCTCGGCGTGATCGGGCGCGCCGGCGAGGCCCCCCTGCCGCCCCAGAACCTCGTCGCGGACTTCGCCGGGGGCGGGCTCATGGCTGCGTTCGGGATCCTTGCCGCCCTCCTGGAGCGGGAGCGGTCCGCCGAGGGCCAGTTCATCGACGCGGCCATGGTCGACGGCGCCCTGAATCTCACGTCGTTCCAGTGGGGCTTCTTCTCCGCCGGCGTCACCGGCCCCCGGGGCACGAATCTCCTCGACACGGGCGCGCCCTTCTACGAGGTCTACGAGTGCGCCGACGGCCGCTACTTCTCCGTGGGCGCGATCGAGCCCCAGTTCCACGCCGAGCTCTACCGCCTCCTGGAGATCGACCCCCCCGCCAACCAGATGGACAGGGACAACTGGCCCGCCGAGAAGGCGCGGGTGGCCGCCCGCTTCCAGGAAAGGGCGAGGGACGACTGGGAAGGGGTCTTCAGCGGGACGGACGCCTGCGCCGTGCCCGTGCTCGAGATCGACGAGCTCCCCGAGCACCCCGCCAACAAGGCGCGGGGCGTGTTCGTGGAGACCCCGGACGGCCAGCGCCAGCCCGCCCCGGCGCCCCGCCTCGGACGCACACCGGGCGCCGTGACACTGCCTGCCCCCTTCCCGGGGGAGCACACCGACGCCGTCCTGGGCGGCCTCGGCCTCACCGGGGCCGAGATCGCCGCCCTCCGGGGACGGGGCGCCGCTGCCTGACAGCCGCCGCGGAGCCGCCTCGGCCGCCCGCCGACTAGCACTGACGTCGCATGCCTGGGCGCCAGAGTGAAGCTCCTATGTCAAGAGGGAAGTTCTAGGCGGCTTCGGCGGTGTTGGCGT
>CAYJLW010000141.1:0-3104 GCA_964370965.1 uncultured Acidimicrobiia bacterium
CCTCAGCGTCCCGAACGCTGCGCGCTAACCAAACTGCGCTACGTCCCGTAGCGGGGACAGTGTAGTGAAGAGCGATGGAGGGGCCCAGGGCTCCAGGGCACGACCTCAGGAGGGCCGCCCTGGCACCGGTGCAAAGTGAAGCTCCTTGCTGAGAGGCCGAACTGATGCTGGTTTCCCGGTATCCCGGGAAACCAGCATCAGTTTGGCGCTGTGGCGGGCGCCCCGCTGGGGTTCGAGACCGGGGCGGGCCGGCGGATAGGGCGTCAGCCGGCCCCGGCGTCCGCTGGCGCCGGGGCCTCGGCCTCCCCGGCGGTGTCGGTCTCGGGGGCGACTGCCTCCCCGGGCCCGGGATCTACCTCCACTCCGTTCACGACGCCCAGGGCGGCGAAGAGGTCGTCCTCGCTCCAGGTGCGGCGCGAGTCGAGGAGCGACTCGACCGTCCAGGCGAGGGCGCCAGGGACGAGGGGCTTCACGAGCCAGGCGTCGGCCAGGGCACGGCGGGCCTGCTGCACGTCCGCCCGGCGGTCGAGGAGGACGAGCACCCTCAACTCGTTCAGGCGGCCGGCCTCCACCTCGGAGCGGAGGGTGCGGGCGACGGCCATCGCCCCCATCGAGCCCACCTGGCTGTCGGCGACCACGATGTCGGGACGGTCCTCGGCGGCGAGGTCGACGGCGTCGCGGCCGTCGATTCCGTCGGTGATCGTCCATCCGGGGCGCGAGAGGGATCCCACGACCTCGTCGCGCACCCAGGCGGCGTCAGCGATGACCAGGATCCTCGGCATGGACTACCCCCCATTCTCGAAGAGGCGCGCCTCGAGTTGGCGCAGAGTGGCGAAATCGTGGACGTCGTCGCCGAGGAAAGGTATCCGCGCGACCGGGGCGGGCGCCACGAGACGGGTGAGGGCCTCGAGGTGGCTCTCCTCGCGCTGGGCCACCTCCTGGAAGGAGGCCAGGTTGGCGTAGAGGTCGGCGAGGAGACGGAGGTCGCTGCCGGCGCGGTCGTCTCCGGCGCCGGCGGCGCTCTCCCCCAACGTCTCGGCCCGCAGGCGGGTGGCCTGGGCGAGGGCGGGGGAGAACGGCGGGTGCATGCGGTTCACTATGGCCGCCTTCACGGGGAAGCCCATCTCGGCGAGCGCGGCCCCGAAGAACTCGGCCTCCTCGAGGGCGTCCCGCCGGGGGGAGGCCACGAGGACGAACGCCGTGTCCCCGGAGCCGAGCAGTTCGCGCACCTTGGAGGCCCGGGCGTGGAACCCCTGGTACATGCCCTCGAAGGCGGTGAAGAACTCCGCCACGTCCTCGAGCACCTCGCTGCCGATGATGCGAGCGATCGCCTTGAAGAACCCGCGGGCGGCGGCGTTCACGATGCGCATGCCGCCCCGGCCGGGGGCGGTGAGGAACCGGAACGTGCGGCCCTCGAGGAACTTCGTGAGCCGGTTGGGGGCATCGAGGAAGTCGAGGGCGTTGCGCGTGGGCGGGGTGTCCACGACGACGAGGTCGTACTCACTCTCTTGGTGGAGCTCGTAGAGCTTCTCCATCGCCATGTACTCCTGGGTGCCCGACAGGGCCGAGGAGATGTTGCGGTAGAACGTGTTTGCGAGGATGCGTTCCGCCTGCTGGGCGCCCGGCGCGTACTTGCGCACGAGGTTGTCGAAGGTCGCCTTCACGTCGAGCATCACCGCCGAAAGGGATCCGCCCGGACGGCGCTCTCCGTGCGGGTCCCACATGGCGGGGTCGATGATGCGGGCGACGTCGTCGAGCCGGTCGAGGCCGAGCGCCTGGGCGAGGCGCCGGGCGGGGTCGATCGTGACCACCACCGCACTGCGGCCGCTGCGGGCGGCGTGGATGGCGAGGACGGCGGCCGTGGTGGTCTTGCCCACGCCCCCGGAGCCGCAACAGACGAGCGTGGCGTGGTCATCGACGAGCTCCTGCATCAGGCCACCCGGCCGGCGCCGGTGAGCTCCCGGACGAGGATGTCGAGGCGGTCCCGGTCGAGCTCGGTGGTGAACAGGAACGGCAAGCGGGCGAACGGGAGGGCGAGGTGGTCCTCGAGGCGGTGCATCTGGTGCTCCTGGAGGGTGTGGCGCATGGCCCGGAAGTTCGCCGCCTCGGCGAGGGCGGCGGCCTCCTCGGTGGGCACCATGACGCCGGCCGCGTCGGCGGCAGCCAGGATCGCCGCCGTGTCGGTGGGATTCCCCGCCGGGTACCAGCCGTTCACGATCACACCCGTGACCCGGATGCCCACGTCCACCAGGGCGTCGGCGGTCTCGACCGTCTCGTTCACGGGCGTCTCCTCCGGGAGTGTCACGAGCACGGCCGCCGCCCGGGCGGGGTCGGTGAGCATCTCGTGCACTTCCCGGGCCTGGGTGCGGATGGGCCCCACGCGTACGGCGTCCTCGACGCCGAACGCGGAGGAGAGAAAGGTGAGCATGTGCCCGGCGGCGGGGGCGTCGACGATGACGAGGTCGTGTTCGCCGCGCCGCTCGAGTTGCTTCACCTTCCCGAGGATGAGGATGTCCTTCAGCCCCGGGGCTGCGGTGGCGATGACGTCGAGGAGGTTCATGGACGTGAGGCGCTTGGAGAGCCAGTGCAGGCTGTGGTCGTCGAGGAACTCCAGGAGGGCGCGCTCGGCGGTGATGCGGCGGGCGTCGAGGCGGGCCTCCAACTCGGTCTCCTCGTAGTCGAACGGGCTGGCGCCGAAGAGGTTGGAGAGGCCACTCTTGCCCTCGACGTCCACGAGCAGCACGCGGCGGCCGGCGGCGGCGGCGGCGACGGCGAGGGCCCCGCAGACGGTGGTCTTTCCGACGCCTCCCTTGCCACTCACGATGCAGACGCGACTGTCCAGGAAGGTCGAGAGGTCCATGGCCGGGCGAATGTTAACCAAGGGGGGGCCAGGCTCCCCCCTTGAACCCCCCGCCTCGGGGAGACTTCGACGCCGAGCGCGTCTCGGCGGCATCGGCCTGCTCTGCCTGCTCGCTCTCGCGTTCTGGCCCCACCCCGCCCGCCCCGGGGGGGGGGGGGGGCCCCCCCGGGGGGGGGGGCCGCGCGCGCGGCGGGGGGGGGGGGCGGGGGGGGGGGGGGGGCCCCCCGGGGGGGGGGGGCGGCGC
>CAYJLW010000142.1:0-2892 GCA_964370965.1 uncultured Acidimicrobiia bacterium
TCTACCTCCTCGACAGGACGATCGGGGTCCCCGACGACCTCGGCGCCCACCTGCCCCCGGAGATCGCCACCGCCCGAGGAGTACCAGCGTGAACCGGTTCGCCCACTTCCGCACCGTCCTGCGAAACCGCAACGCCCGCCTCCTCCTGAGCGCATCCGTGGCGTCACTGCTGGGCGACTGGTTCGCCTTCGTGGCCCTCAGCTTCCTGCTCTACCGCCTCGGTGGCGTAGGCGCCGTGGGTGCGCTCAACATCGTGCGTGTAGCGCTCGCCCTCGTCGTCACCCCAGTGGCCGGCCGCCTCGCAGACCGCCTGTCTCGCCGCACGATCATGATCGCCAGCGACATCTGCCTGGCGGGCGTCTCCCTGACGATCGCGGGGCTCGTCTTCGCCGACAGCCTCGGGCTCCCCATCGTGTTCGCTCTCGTCATCGTGGGCGGGCTCGCAGGCAGCGCGTTCCGCCCCGCCCGCCTCGCCATCGTCCCGTCCGTCGTCGATCCACAGCAGTGGGCGGCCATGAACGCCCTCGACGGCACCGCCGGCACATTCGCGGTCGCCGTCGGCCCCGGCCTCGCCGGCATCCTCGCCGCCCCCCTCGGGTCCGGCGGCCTGTTCCTTGTCAACGCCCTCACATTCCTCGTGTCCGCCCTCTGCTCAGCGGGCCTCCGCCTGCCCGACCAAGACCGGGCCGGAGGCGAGAAGAAGGAAGGATCCGCCCCGCAAAGCGCTTGCCCGGTGCCTGAAGAACGCCCCCGGTGGACCGACACCGTGCGGGAGTCGCTGCGCGACCGGCGCATTCGGGCCGCCCTGGGCACACACGTGGCCAGCCACTTCGCTGTGGGGGCCACGCTCGTGGGTGTCGTCGTCCTCGCAGGTGCCGTCTTCCAGGACGGCCAGGCCGGCACCGGGTACCTCACGAGCGCCATCGGGCTGGGCTCCATGGCAGGCATGGTTCTGGGCGGCTGCGTGGGCCGCCATGGACTCAGCATCGCCGCCCTCAGCGCGATCGTCCTCGGTGCAGCGGTGGTCGCATTCGGCATGTCCACAGGCCCCCTCATGAGCCTGGCGACGTGCCTGTCCATGGGCCTCTTCGCCAACGTCCTGGAAGCCCCGATCTGGACGGCGTATCAGCTCGCCACACCGGAAGACCGCATGGGGTCGGTCTTTGGAGCCATCGACACGACCACGACCGTGTCGATAGCGGCGGGCGCCACACTCGCGAGCGCTCTCATCCGGGGAGGGGGACTCGGCCTCGCTATGGGGCTTGCCGGAGTAGCCGTCGGCACCGGGGGCGTCCTCTCGCTCCTCGCATCACGCCGCGCGGAACGCCTCCCGCTCGATCCGGTGCCCGTCGAGGCGCGTAGCAACATCGATGCGCACCCCGAGACACTCGCGTCCCGGACCGTGTCCTAGCCGCCCGGCCCCGGACATGAGACCGCTGATCGGGCGCTCCGACCTCGAAGAGACCCTGGGCCGGGCCATCGACGCCGGGGCCGCACACTGCCAGGTGTTCACGGAGGCGACCGACCTCACGACGGCGTCCTTCACCGGTACCGGGGAGAGCACCCACGAGACGCTCCGCATCACCGGGATCGGAATCCGCGTGAGTGATGGCGAAGCAGACGGGTATGCCGCCACCGCTGCGGTAGGCAGACAGGGACTCCTCCAGTGCCTGGAGGCGGCTTGCCGCAAGGCCGGGACCGCCGCGAGCGGATCGCGGCGAGGCGCGCTGTTCGAGGGCCTCGCCGAGCGTGTGAGCCTGACTCTCGAGACGCCTCCGACGCCGAAAGCGCGTGTTGAGGACCTGCTGCGAACGGAGATCGAGCACCGGGCTTGGCGGGGGTACGACTCGCCCACGATCATCTGGACGGGGCGCCGCCAATTCGTCGAGGTGGCCTCCACAAGCGGACGCTGGGCGATCGAGGAGCGACACTCCGTGGGCCTCAGTGTCGAGGCTGCCGCTCCGGGGCCCGGCCCCGCAGCCTGGGCGGAGAGATCGCTTGCCTGGTCGGGGGCCCACCCCCCGCCGTCGGCGGAGGCCCTCCACAAAGCAGGGCGCCACGTGAGACGCGCTGCCGTCGATGCGCGCTCCGCCTCCCCTACGCCTCAGGGCGAGTACCCGGTTCTCGTCGCCAACGGCCTGGGGGGCACCTTCTTCCACGAGACCTGCGGGCATCTCGTCGAGGCGGCTGGCGCGAGAGGCGGAAGCTCCCCGCTCGCCGGCCTCCTGGGACGCCGCGTCGCGCCCCCGGACGTCACGGTCGTGGACGACGCCACGCTCGAGGGGAAACCGGGAAGCCGTCGTGTCGACGACGACGCGAACCCGACCCGGAGAGTAGTGATCATCGACCGCGGAATCCTCGTGTCGCTCCTCCACGACGACGTCAGCGCGGCCCGGATGGGAACCGTGTCCACCGGAAGCTCCCGCCGCCAGGACTTCCGGTTCCGCGCCGCTCCCCGGATGAGCAACACCTTCCTGCTCCCGAGCCGGGCCCGGCCGCGAGATCTCCTCGACGCCCTCGACCCGGGACTCCACGTCAAGAAGCTCGGCCGGGGACAGGTGAACCACAGGACAGGCCGCTTCGCCGTCGAAGTGCTCGAAGGCGACTGGCACGAGAGCAACCGGCGCCGTCCGGTCCGGCCGCTATGGATCACGGGTGCCGCGACCGAGGCGCTCTCGCAGATATCGGCGGTGTCGGATGACTTCGACATGGGGGCGAGCTTCTGCCGCAGCCGCTCCGGCGACGTCCTGGTCGGTGTCGGCCAGCCCGCAGTCCTCTTCTCCCGCCTCAGCGTGTCGGAGACGCCTGCCGGGACAGGTTCGCAGCTTCCGTAGCGGGCGCCTGAGCGCGAAACTCCCACACGCCCGCAGGAGGCGGCCGTAGGCGGGGCGA
>CAYJLW010000143.1:0-2832 GCA_964370965.1 uncultured Acidimicrobiia bacterium
TTCGGCCGGCCCGGGCCGCGGCGTGCTCCCCTAACGCGGGGCCGGTGGCCGCCACCGGCTGCGCCGCCCGGTACCGGACGTCCAGTGGTCGCCCGGCCTGGCTGAGGGAGGTCAGGCTCACCCACGTGGGCAGGGGCACCAGGGTGGCGTCCGCGCGGAAGCGAAGCCCCGTGTTGAGCTGCTCCTCGTTGTGGCGGTCCCGCCTGTCCACGCCGACCTTGATGCGGGCCGCCGGGACGTTCGCCCGGGTCGTCGTGTCCAGGACGGAGCCCGCGGGCCCCGCCAGGTAGTCCAGGCGGATCGTGCCCGCCAGCCGCGCCGCCACACGGAAGACCTCGCGGTTCACCTCGTCGACCGGGTGACGGGCCTCCGAGGCGAACAGAGCGTAGGGCGTGTTCCCCGGGGGGATCTGGAAGGCCGCGTCCCCGGGGAGGGCCGGGAGCGACGCCAGGCCTCCGGCCGGGGGCGCCGGGAGCCGACCCTTCATCACGACGAGGTCCACGTCGACGTCGCATCCGCCCAGCTCCGGGCAGACGCGAGCGTGCGCGTCACGCACGACGCCGTCGACGGTCTCCCAGGTGGCCACGAGCAGCGTGGGCACGGTCGCCTGGAGGAACACCCGCGTCTTGTCGCCCGCGGCACGCTCCGGGAGGCTGGACACTTCAGCTCCGGCCTTCACTCGTGTCTGCGACGAAGCCACGTAGGAGACCCCGTGGTTCAGGGCGCCGTCGGCCATGAGAGTCCGCTCCCAGAGGACGTGCGCCCGGGCGGCGAGACCGGCTCCTTGCAGGGGGCTGCCGATCTCGAAGGCGCCGTCGACGACCGTGGCGGTGGGTCCGGGGCGCTGGGTGTGCGCCGTTCCCGAGAGGGCCATGACGGCCCCGGCCCGGTAGTCGATCTCGAGGGGCCGGAGCGCTGTCGTGGAGGCCGTGACACTGATCTGGCCGGGAAGGGGGGCGGCCACCGCGTCCACGCGGATGTGGCTGCCGGTGTTGGCCCTCTCGTCGGCGTGGCGGTCCCGGCCGTCGATGCCGACTCTGACGGCGACGCTGGGAACGGCCGCCTGGGTCGTCGCCGCGATCTCGAGGCCGCCGTCGTCGACGTCCACGTCGGCGTCGTCCCCGTCGTCGGGCGCCGGACGGTACCTGACCTGTGTGACGCCGGGCAGCCGGGCGCCGAGGCGGAACAGGTCCCTGTCCACCCCGTCGAGGGGGTGGGCGGCCTCACTGGCGAAGTGGACGAACGGGGTGTTCCCGGCGGGCTGGGCCCACGCCGGGTCGGCGGGAAGGGCCGGCATGTCCAGGAGGCGGCTGGCGGCGAGGCCGGGGAGCGCCCCCTGGGCGACGATCACGTCGGCGTCCACCTGACAGCCGCCCGCGGCAGCGCAGACGTTCGCCTCCGCGTTCGTGAGCCGACCCCCCTGCATGTCCCAGACGGCGTCCAGCGTGGTCGGGGCTGCCGCCACGGCCCGGACGCGGGTCCGCCTGCCCAAGAGGCGCTCGGCGAGATCCGACACCTCGAGGCCCACCCGAAGGGAAGCGGCACCCGACGCCGAGTAGAGGAGGGACGACCTGGTGCCGTCTGCGACGGGAGCTTCCGAATAGCGCACCCGGGCGCTCGCCGCCCCCCCGATGTTCATGTTGGCGTCCATGACCTCGGCGACGGGCCCGGGGCGCTGGACGTGCATCAAGCCCGAGATCGTCATGGCGTGCGGCGCCTGCCAGGAGAGGTCGAGCGGCTGGGCATCGGTGTTCGTGACGTCCACGGCGAGCTGGCGGGGAAAGGGCGTCACAGTGGCGTCCGCCCGCACGTGGGTTCCCGTGTTGAGGGCCTGGTCGCGCTGGCGGTCCCGGCGGTCGATGCCCACATTCACACGCACGGACGGCACGCCGGCGCGCGCCGTCGCATCGACGTGTACGCCCGAGGGGTCGCCGGCGGCGGGCCCGTAGTGCACGCGGGCGACACCCGGAAGGCGGGCGGCGACGCGGGAGATCCGGCGGTCCACCTTGTCCAGCGGTCGGCGGCCCTCGTCTGCGAACACGACGAAGTGCGACACCGTCGTCGGGGGGAGCGCGAAGGCGGGGTCCGCCGGGAGGGCCGGGGGCGTGAGAAGCGTCCCGGGGAGGGCCGCCGCGAGGCGCCCACTCACGGAGATGACGTCGAAGTCGACGTCGCAGCCGCCCTGGGCCGGGCACACGTCCGCTGCCGCGTCGACGAGCTTGCTCCTGTCCTCGACCCAAGTGGCCGTGAGGGACGTGGGCACGGTGGCCGTGGCGTGGTAGCGAGTCCGTTCACCCAAGAGGCGCTCCGGGCGGGTGGAGACCTCGGCCCCGGCGCGCACGCGGGACGTGGCCGACGCAGAGTACGCCAGGGTGCTCCGCGTCCCCTGGGCTACGGCGGACTTCTCGAAGCTGAGAGCGGCCGCTGTGGCGACGCCTCCGCCCCCGGCCGGGTTGCCCACCTCGAAGGCGCCGTCCACGACCGTGGCGGTGGGTCCACGGAGCTGGGCGTGGGCGGTCCCCGTCAACGAGGTCGCCACGTCGGCCTGGTAGGTGACGTCGACGGGGCGCACCGGGGTCGTGCGCGACTCGACGGTGAGGCGCCCGGGGAGTGGGGTCGCGGCCGCGTCCACGGCCACGTCGCTCCCGGTGTTGAGAGCGTCGGAGTCCTGGCGGTCCCGGCCGTCGACGGCCACCATCACCACCGTCTGCCCACCGGCGCGAAGACCCTCGGCCTCCGCCGCGAGAGCCGCGACCGGAAGCCCGAGCTCGGCGAACAGGGCGAGGTTGCCGAGGGCGACCTGGCGGCCGCCGACGCTGCCCACTACCCCCT
>CAYJLW010000144.1:0-2383 GCA_964370965.1 uncultured Acidimicrobiia bacterium
CCCCCAACCCCATCGGCCTCGGCCCCCGGCCCCAACGGCCCCAGCCCCGGCCCGGCGACCTCGGAGTCCCGGACCCTCAGCGCTTGCGGCGGAGGGCCACGACGACCCTGCGGCGGCTGTCCAAGTACCGGCTGAAGGCCCGGAAGCACTCCGGGTCGAGGTGCGTGCCCGTCTCGGCCCGCATGAGCAAGAGGGCGTCCTGGGGTTCGAGCGCCTCGCGGTACGGCCGGGGAGAGGTGAGGGCGTCGTACATGTCGGCGATGGCGATGACGCGTGCCTCCACCGGGATGGTCTCGCCGGCGAGACCATCGGGGTACCCGGAGCCGTCGTACCACTCGTGGTGGTGGCGGATGGCCTGGGCGGCCTCCATGAGGATTTGTGCCCGCACCGCCATGTTGTATCCCACCTCGGCGTGTCCGCGGACGATGCGCCGCTCGGCCTCGGTGAGCTCACCCGGCTTCTCCAGGATCTCCTTCGGAATGCGGACGTGGCCCACGTCGTGGAAGAGAGCACCGAGACCGATTATGCGTTGGCGCCCGGGGGGGAGATCGAGCTCACGGGCGATCCCCACGGCGATCTCCACGACGCGGTTCGCCCGTTCCCGCATGGCGGGGGACTCCTGGTCCATGGCGACGAGGAGGGCGTCGGCGGCCTCCCCGAGGTGGTCGGCCGCCTCTCCGGCCTTCGCCCATTCGAATATCCCGTCGACGGCCACGGCTGCTCCTCTCCCGTGCAGGTATTCCCAGACCTGTGGGCCGAGCGTCACGGCGGCCGCGCCCACCAGGACCACAACGAACACCCCGGCGGCCATCCCACCACGCACGTCCACGCACGTCCACACCCAGGATTCGGCGACGAGCACGCAGCCCAGGGCACCCCCGAGGTGCCGGGACCGCCCCGTGCGGAGGTACTCGCGCAGCGCCCGCGCTCCGATCACCGCGAGCGCCACCGCCCCGAGGGCGGCGACACCCGCCCGCACCCATGTGAGCACGCTCGGGAACAGGACGGCGGCGGTGATCCAGGAGAGGGTGGCGAACGCGGCGAGGAACGCGACAACGGCGAGAGAGATGCGCAGCGGATGGCGGGCGGCGGTCCCGACCACGCTCACGGACCGGGGCGCCGTGGCGAACCAGAGGGCGAGCGCAACGGCGAGAGCCCCCAGCCAGGCGGCGACGGGGGGCCACTGCCCCAGCCCCGTGGGGGGGCTGGAGAGGCGAAGGCCGGCCGCGATCCCCGCTGCGGCCACTCCGCAGCCGGTCGCCACACCGAGGCCGAGAACGACAGTGCGCCCGTCCCGCATGCGACCCGCCACCCGGACGAGGGCGAGGGCCGTGACCGTGACCGCGACCAGGAGGAGGAGGCCGACCCATTGGCCGGGGCGTTCCCAGCGGCTGGTCGCCGGGAGGACGCCGAAGGCCGCTAGTGCCAGCCAGAGCGGCGTCACGCCGGCGGCCAGGGCGCCGAGAGCGATCAGCCTGGAAGACGGCGGGGCCGCCTCGACCTCGTCCCGGAAGCTCGCCCCGGCCCCGGGGGGCGCGCAGGCATGGGGGCCCGCCCACGCGTCGGAACCCTCGAACGCGGTCGCCCGGTCTGTAGTCCGTCCCATGCCCCTGTCATCGGCGCGCCGCCCCGGAAGAATGAGGGGTAACGTCCTGCGAGGCCGCTGTTCCGCAGCCTGAAGGGCGGGGCGGGGCGGGGCATGGGCCGGGCAGGCGGCGTGGCGGCGTCGGACACGCCGGGAGACAGGGAGGATTGCGCAGTGGCGAGCAGCCGGGGACATGACGGGGTCTGGGCGTGTGACGGATGCGGCTTCGTCTACGACCTCACGCCACAGACGCTCAGGGAGTTCCTGGAAGGTGCCGGGGCGGATCTGCGCCGGGCCGTGGCACACCTGGGAGTCCGAGTCGACGTCCCCTTGGCCGAAGGGGGCTGGTCGCCCCGCCAGTACCTCGCCCACCTCGCACACTGGGCCGAGATCATCGCCGCTCGCGTGGGGCATGCCGTGGCGAATCCCTCCTTGCGCATACGCGACCTGGACCAGGACCACCTCGCCCGGGAGCACGGCTACAGGCTCTGGAAGGTCGCCGGCTCCCTGGAACGCTTCGAGGTCGCCGCCCTCGAACTCGCCGGGACGGTCGCGTCGCTGCCCGAGGAGACGTGGGAACGGCTCGTCGAACACACGGGCCTCGGCCCCGTCCCGATCTCGAAGGTGGCCCAGGATCTGGCACACGAGACCCGGCACCACATCGACGACATCCGCCGCGCCCGCCCCTGACGCATGCCGTCACATCCAGGGTCGCGCGCCTTCCGCGCCACAACACCGGGCGGCTAGCCCGAGTTTCCTGGATAGCCGTTGGTGAGGTTGGGAATGGCCTGGTGGCGG
>CAYJLW010000145.1:0-2056 GCA_964370965.1 uncultured Acidimicrobiia bacterium
TGCGCGGGTCGTGGATGGGCACGGCGTCGGCGAGGAAGAGGCGGCCGAAGGGGGTCTCCACGACCCGGCTGGCGTCCGCAGGGATGGGGCGTCGCGCGTCCCGGAACGAGACGGCCGCCCGGCGGAGCGCCTCCCGGTAGAGGGGATTGCCCGACAGGCGCCGGCTCACGGGCCCGTACCAGGTCGACTTCAGGAAGCCCGGTATCACGGCGTTCTGGATGCGCAGGGCCTGTTCCAAGAGCCCCACGGTCTCCTCCCGGGAGTCCTCGTCGCCGAAGATACCGCCGATCTCGGGGTGGACGAGGACCTCGAAGGTGTGGAAGGGTTCGACCGCGAGGCGGTCCCGGAGGCTGAGCACGGTGTCTGCGTCGAGGCGGAAGGCGTCGGGGGCGGCGTCCACGACCTTGGGGAGGGCGAGGCGCTCCGGCAGCCGCCCCCGGATGTCGGCGAGCACCCAGGCGTGCGCGCGGACGGTGATCTCAGCGGCGGGGGGTCCGCCCATGGCGGCTGTGAGCGATGCCATGCGGGGGTTCACCCATCGGACGTATCCGCGGATGTCGAACAGGTAGCTCGGGTTCGGGTCCTCGGGTGCCTTCGGGAAGTAGTCGGACAGGAAGTCGGCGACCTCCTCGGGGGTGGGGGTGACGCCCGCCGCGGCGTGGAGGTGGTGGCGCACGACGACCTCGTCACCGAGCTCGAAGCGGGGGTCGGAGAGGCCGCGGGCGAAGTCGTCGAGGTCCTCCCTGGTGGCGGGCCGGCCGGCGCGGAGGCGGTGCATGTAGGACGTGAGCGTCCCCACGGGCCACCCCATCCGCTCGGCGAGCTGGGCGTAGGAGATCCCGTTCTGGCGCCGGAAGCCCTCGATGAGGTGGGGGAGGTCGCAGTTGAACACGGCGGGGCAGCGTAGCCGGGTGTGGCGGGGGCGTATGAGCGTCCTGGGGAGCCCGGGCCCATAGCCGTGCCTGGGCTCCCCGGAACGGGGAGTCCGGAGCCGGGGGCGCGCCGGAGGCCCGTTTCCCGCAGTTCAGAATGCAAGATCCGGCGACTTGGGCCGTTTCACTAGGCGCTCCGGCGGGTGTGCGGCGAAGCTGGTCCCGGCGGACGGCTGCAGGAGCGCCGTTCGCCGCGGAGGCTGGCGATGCGGGCAAACGGGACGAACACGGGGCTGCGGAAGCGGATCGTCGGTGCTGTCATGGCGAGTGTCGCCCTCCTCGTCGCCGTCGCGGTCCTGTCTGTTGCGTTCGGGCGGACCGCCGCCGCCGCCGTCGAGAGCATCGAGGGCCCCGGCACCGCCGTCCGCCAGAGCCTGGGGCGCGACCGCCATGGGGGCTCCTTCAGCTTCAACACGTCACCGCGCCTGTCAGTCCACGGCCCCCTTGGTGGCGGGCGACCACAGCGACCGGGACGTGTTCGTGCGGGACCGGGACGTCGACGGCGACGGCCGTTTCGACGACCCGTGGGGGGCCTGGCGAGACCCCGGGGCAGCTTGGGTGGAGGGCCCGGCGACCACTATGCGCGTGTCCAGCGGCATGGACGGGCGCTCTGCGGGGGGCTGGAACCCCGACCTCAGCGACGACGGGCGCCTCGTGGCCTTCGTGTCCGACGCCGTCGATCTCGTGCCCGGCAGCCTCACTCCCGGCCTCACGGGGGACCAGGTCTACGTGCGGAACCTGGACACGTGGGCCGTCGAACGGGTGACCCGCGACCCCGACGGCGGTCCTGCCGTCGGCGACAGCGACGAGCCCGCGCTGAGCGGCGACGGCCGTTACGTGGCCTTCGCTTCGGACGCGGAGAACCTCGTCGGCGGCCCCCAGGCGGCCGGAGGAGGCCGCCACGTCTTCGTCTACGACCGCGAGGCCGCCACGACCGCCCTGGTCAGCGTCCCGACCGGGCCGGGGGGGGCGGCGGAGGGAGAACACAGCACCGGCCCCTCCCTGAGCGAGGACGGCCGCTTCGTGGTCTTCACGTCCTCGGCCACGAACCTCGTGGTCGACTCCGAGGCCACCCCCGGGGTCGACGAGTCCGACACGAACGGCGTCGCCGACGTCTTCTGGCA
>CAYJLW010000146.1:0-1536 GCA_964370965.1 uncultured Acidimicrobiia bacterium
GTTCTCCCGGTATCCCGGGGAAACGGCATCAGTTCGGCCCGCGCCGCAACTCGGGGCAAGATCCGAAGGGCCATCAATCCGCGATGCCGGTCTCGATGCAGAGCTGCATGATCGCCGTCATGGCGGCCTCGCGGGGGAAGTCGTTGTCGAGGTTCGGTGACACGGCCCGGATCTCCCAGGGGAACTTCGGGTAGGAGATCTCCCAGTGGTTGCCGTGCAGGACGCCGAGGTGCGTGGCCATGGGAGTGGGCATGCGGGCGCGGTCCTGTGTGAGCTGCATGTCGTTGTTCGCGTCGAACTGCGAGAGCTGCAGGTAGCCCTGCACCTGGAAGTCCGGGACCTCCAGGGCGGTCGTGGCGGCCGTGATGTTGAAGATGGGGACGTCGAGGGCGTCTATCGCGGCGGCGTGCTCCTTGAGGAACTCGTCGTTGCGGGGAGTCGTGAGGTCGTAGATCGCCTGCTTGACGTCGAACTCGTCGAGGCGGCGGAGGGCGCCTTCGTCCAGCTTCACGAACGGGGCGAGGATCCGCAGGACCCTCTCCACGGTGGCGGAAAGCCTGTCACCCACGATGCCGAGGTCGAGGTTCTTCACGGCGGCGTAGATGCCGTCGGCGAGATATGAGCCTCCCACGGCGCCGGCCCACGTGAACACCGCGCGTGTGCGTTGGGCGACCTCGGGGTGGTGGGCGAGGAGGGTGAGGACGTCGGGTGTGCCCTTGCTGTAGCCCACGAAGACGACGTCGCGGGGCGCGGCCTCCTCGGCCTCCGGGATGAGCGTCTTGGCGGCGTCGGCTCCCACCCCCCGGTCGAGCGTGGCGAGGTAGTCCGCCATGTTGGCCTCGCAACCCCGCACCGGGTGCGCGTCCGCCTGCAGGACCCTCCAGCCGCGCTTCTTCTCGAGGTTGGGGAAGGCGTCCGCGAACGCGGGCACGGGAACCTGGGCGTGGATGAGGCCGGGAGCGAAGAGGAGCGTGGTGTTCTCCACGGGGCCGGCGACGGCGTCGGGCATCTCGGTCTTCCACTCGTCGCGGGCCTCGCCCTTGAGGAAGCGCTCGGCGATCTTCTGGCGGTCGGGGCGGTGGTCGAGGACGGAGATCTTGGGGAGGCGGGCGAGGTGGGCCATCACGCCGCCCACACGGGAGGCCTCGCTCAGGGCGTCCGGGTCCTTGGTGCCTTCGGCGATGAAGAGGTTGCGCCAGCGTCGTCCCAGCCAGGCCTTCACGCACGGGTCGGTGAGGGAGCGACGGTCGGACGTCACGAGCTCTCTCACGGAGGTGATGAGCGTGTCGTAGTCGCCCTTGTCCTCCAGAGCCTTGAGCTCCTCTGCGATCACCTGAGGCATGCACGTCTCCGCTCCTGCGCCCCGGCCGGACTGCCCCGCACGATACCCGCCCCGCACAGGCCCCCCGGACAGACACGGAATCCGCTGTCCGTCGGCGACAAGTCTCCGCCAGAGTGGGGTCGGAGGGGCGGCTTCGCCGCCCCGGAACGGCGGCCCGGCGCCAAGTCGCCCGGTTCTGCAGGGGGGTTCCAAAG